>JBBQNJ010000001.1:0-209882 GCA_038329845.1 Tepidisphaerales bacterium
GGGCGTTGGGGGGGCGGGGTTCATCCCCACCGATTGGGTGTTCGCGGAGGCAGGGATGGGGAAGACCTCAACTCCACAACTCACCCGCCGATGCTTCGCACGGCGCGAAGAAACTGCGGGATATCAATTGACGACTGCCCAGGGGATGAGCCGCCGTGGTTCGCCTTCATCCGCCGTTCATTCCCCATTCCCGATCTTGGAACCGCCGATGAACGCCGATGCACGCCGATGGGGGATCCCGGGGTAGGCATCGCCCTCCGCCCACCGCTCCGCCCTCCGCCCTCCGCCCTCCGCCCTCCGCCCCTCCACCCCTCCGCCCTCCGCCCCACCGCCCCTCCACCCCTCCACCCCTCCACCGCTCCGCCCGCGGCGGGCGATCCGCGATGACCGCCCCCGGCACCGGCGGTAGCATGGCCGGCATGGGGAGCAGCTCAGATAGGCCATCTCTCAATTATCCCTCTTCGCCCTGGATTGCGATCTGGCCCTACCGACTCGCCAATACGGCGTTCTCATATGCGAACGCGGCATTCTCATTTAAGAACGCGGCATTCTCATTTAAGAACGCGGCGTTCTCATTTAAGAATGCGGCGTTCTCATTTAAGAATGCGGCGTTCTCATTTAAGAACGCGGCGTTCTCATTTAAGAACGCGGCGTTCTCATTTATGAACGCGGCGTTCTCATTTAAGAACGCGGCGTTCTCATTTAAGACTGCGGTGATCCTCACGGGCGGGGGCATTTGCGCGGGGGATTTCTGCATGAAATGGCCGGTTTTATCGACCGTTCGGACTATTTCGAATCGTGGTTAAGTGAGGGTTGGCGCGATCCGATGAACTGTACGGGACGTGAGGCTTGGACGGCCGAGGCACCGGGACGCCCGAAGGGGTCAGACGCCCGAAGGGGTCAGGTCCATCGGGTCGGGCGTGAGGCTCCGACAGCCGAGGGGCCGCACTTGGAGTGGGCTTGCCGCCAACGGGAGCTGAAAACGGGACAGGTGCGATATATTAGGCGCGCCCCGTCCCACCGCCCGCCTCGAGGCCCGGCAGGTAAAATCGCGTCAGTTGCGATATATTTGCTGGGCCTGGAGTCGACCCGCCGCAAGGCCGGCCCAGGAAGACAAAGCGTGACACCACGGAAAAGTAATCGCACCTGTCCCGTTTTCAAGTCCTGTCCCGTTTTCAAGTCCCAAGTCCTGTCCCGTTTTTAAGTCCAGGAGTTCTTCACGCCGGACATGTCGCGTGGTATGCTTCCCACCATGCCGCGCGATATGATCGGTGACATCCACCTTTTCGGTGCCGGGCAAAAACGGTGGATGTCACCAATGCCATTCCGAGGCAATACGGTGATCTATTACTCACGGGAATGACCTCCCGCACGTGAACCGCCCAGCCTTCGGGCCAGGCATCGGATTCACTATTGTTGAGGCATCCCCGCTTTGTTCACCAGCGACAAGCATCAGAGGCTTACAGCCGACTTTATTCCGGCGTGCCCGTTTTTCGATCGATCGTGAGGCGATATTTCGCGTTGGCGAACTCGGGATGTTCGTCGATTCAGACGTCCCAGAAGCGGTGAATTCGGCTTGCCCGGCCGTTGCCACTTTCCACTGCCGTTCCCGGCGGGATAATCGCCTCGTGACGCCGATCGATATCGAACAGCTCGGCGGGCTGATCCCGCGGACGATGCTGCGCGGGCGGGCGGCGCTGCGGTCGCGGCTGGAGAACGCCCGCCGCGCAAGTCGAGGCGGCGGCGGCGGCGCGACTCATCCCGGCCTCGCTCGTCTGGCCGAGGCGATCGAGCGTTCCGTCGAGCTGCGTGAGGCGCGCCTCGAGCGTTTTCCACGACCGCGGTTCCCCGACGATCTGCCCGTGTCGCAGCGCCGGGAGGAAATCGCCGCGGCGATTGACAAGCATCGGGTGGTGGTGGTCTGCGGGGCCACCGGATCGGGCAAAACCACGCAGATTCCGAAAATCTGCCTGGAATTGGGGCGTGGGGTGCAAGGGATGATCGGCCATACCCAGCCGCGCCGAATCGCGGCACGGTCGGTGGCGGCGAGGTTGTCGCGGGAACTGCAAAGCCCGCTCGGCCAGGCCGTCGGGTACAAGATCCGCTTCACCGATCGCATCTCGGACCGAACGCATATCAAGCTGATGACCGATGGCATTCTGCTCGCCGAGACGCAGCATGACCGCCGGCTTGAAGCCTATGACACGCTGATTATCGACGAAGCGCACGAGCGCAGTCTGAACATCGACTTTCTGCTCGGATACCTGCGCCGGCTGCTCGAGCGTCGCGACGACCTGAAGGTCATCATCACGTCGGCGACGATTGACCCGGGGAGTTTCTCGCGGTTTTTCAACGATGCCCCGATCATCCAGGTTTCCGGGCGAACCTACCCGGTCGAGGTCCGTTACCGCCCGCTCGCCGGCGAGGATGAACAGGAGGATCTCGATCAGACCCAGGCGATTGTCGCGGCGGTGGATGAGCTGTCGCGGCTGGGGCCGGGCGATGTGCTGGTCTTTCTCCCCGGCGAGCGGGAAATCCGCGAAACTGCCGAAGCCCTGCGAGGTTCTTCGCCGGCGGGTACGGAAATTCTGCCGCTGTATTCGCGGTTGAGCGGGGATGAGCAGATGCGGGTATTTCAGCCGCACCAGCGCCGCCGGATCGTGCTGGCGACGAACGTAGCCGAAACGTCGCTGACGGTCCCGGGGATTCGCTACGTGGTCGATCCGGGGCGGGCGCGGCTCAGCCGCTACAACCCGCGAAACAAGGTGCGGCGACTGCCCATCGAGGCGATTTCCCAGGCCTCGGCCGAACAGCGCCAAGGGCGCTGCGGGCGCGAGGCACCGGGGGTCTGCATCCGGCTCTATTCCGAAGCCGATTTCGCCGCCCGGCCGGACTATACCGAGCCGGAAATTCTTCGCAGCAATCTCGCATCGGTCATTTTGCAAATGAAGGCAATGGAGCTGGGCGACATCGAGCGGTTTGCGTTCCTCCAGCCGCCGGAGGGACGCTCGATCCGCGATGGCTATCAGACGCTACTCGAGATCGGCGCGATCGACGCCGGCGGAGACCTCACGGCGATGGGTCGTGACCTGGCGCATCTGCCCGTGGACCCGCGGATCGGGCGAATGATCGTCGAGGGCCGCCGGCTGGGTTGCCTGGAGGAGATTTTGATCATCGCCGCGGCCCTGAGCGTTCCGGACCCG
Source organism: Tepidisphaerales bacterium (assembly GCA_038329845.1). Lineage (GTDB taxonomy): Bacteria > Planctomycetota > Phycisphaerae > Tepidisphaerales > Tepidisphaeraceae > JBBQNJ01. Next base: position 3,204 of record JBBQNJ010000001.1, read on the forward strand.
CGGGAACGGCCCTTGGAGAAGGCGGAACTGGCCGATCTGGCGCATCAACCGTTCGCCGATGAGCGATCGGACTTCATGGCGTTGTTGAAGCTGTGGGATTTCTTCCACGAGATTCGCCACAAGCTGTCGAGCAGCCAGTTGCGAAAAGCCTGCCGCGAGAACTTCATTTCTTATCCAAGAATGCGCGAGTGGATGGATGTTCACCTGCAGCTCAAGAGCCTGATGCAGGAAACCCAGGCCGGCCACGCCGGGGGGAGATGATGGGGTCTCGTGCGTCGCTCCTTGCACCGGGAGCGGCCGGCGCTTCATGAGGTTTATGCCGCTGCCCGGTCGCCCGGGCGGCGGTGCCAGACACGGATGGCGGCGGTGCCACAAATGGCGCGGGACATGGGGGTGGATGCCGCTGCCCGGTCGCCGGGGCGGCGGCGTCACACACGGATGGGGCGGCGCTATCGGGGTCGAGAGGGGTTCGCTATGATCGGCGTCATGGAGAAACGCAAGGGCCTGGCGGTGTTTCCCGGACAGTTCGACCCGATCACCAACGGGCACCTGGACGTGATTCGGCGCGGGGTGGCGATTTTCGGCGAGTTGATCGTGGCGGTGGGGGTCAATCCCGACAAACGGGAGATGTTGTCGCTGGAAGAGCGGGTGGAGCTGATCCGCCGGCTGGCGGGCGATCTGCCCGGGGTGCGGGTGGCGCGGTACGAAGGATTGACCGTCGATTTCGTTCGCCAATGCGGCGCGATCGCCATTCTCCGCGGCATCCGCGATGTGTCGGACCTGCGCCACGAGTTTCAACTGGCGCTGGCCAACCGCGCTGTCGGGGATGTCGAAACGGTCTTCATCATGACCGGCGATCAGTACGCCCTGACCAGCAGTTCGTTGATCCGCCAGGTGGTGCAGCTTGGCGGCGACCTGCGGTCGCTCGCCGCGCTGCTGCCGGAAATCGTGATCGAGAAGCTCAGAGAAAAACAGAACAGCGGGCTGTCGCTGCTGGCATCGGATTTTGATTCGCCGACAATTTGAACAGGCAGTCAAGGGATCGAGGCCCGACTTTCCGTTTAAGGCGATCGGCATTTCATCGTGACGACCATTCCCGTGATTCTGTTGTGGCTTTTTACGGCGGCGGCGCTGTACGCCTCGTCGCGCAATCTGGCCGGCGCGCTGGCGCCTGACGATGGGGCGAATGCGGGGCGGCGAGGGATCGGGCACTGGTTGCCGGTGGCGATGATGGCGCTGGGGGCGATCGTCCTCGATCAACCCGAGGTCGCCATCGGCGTGATTTTCGCCACCAGTGTCAACGCGTTGACAATCACCCTGGGTCTGGCGTTGCTGGTCGGGGCGCCGGGCCAGGCGCGGATTCCGGGCGAGCGCCGAAGGCTCTGGGCGTTTCTGCTTCCGGCAGCGTTGCTGGCGCTGCTGGCGGGATTCACCGGGCATTTCACCCTGCTGCACGCGGCGATCTTCGCGCTCGAGGGGCTGCTGCTGGCGCCGATGTGGATCGATTCGGACGCCGCGAAATCTTCCGCGCGGGCCGGACTGTTTTCTCGGCGTTGCCAACCGTCCAGGCCACGATGGGCGCGCGGGGCACAGGGGGCGCTGGGATTGACGCTGGCGGCGATGGGAACGTGGGCCGCGGTGCGCGGCGCGGTGACCGCCGGATCGTGGATGCCGACGTTGTCGGTCGGTCTGGTGGCCGCGGCGATGATCAGTCCCCTGCTGACCCTTCCCATGCTTTCAAGCCACGTGCATCTGGCCTCGCGCGGAGAATCGGCGGCCGCGACCAGCGCCACCGTGGCGTTTGTAATGCTGAATCTGTGCGCCCTGCTGCCGGCGATCATTTTAGCATGGCACCTGCGTGCCCCGGCGTGGTGGAGCGCCGCCGGGGCGTCGATCCTCGCCTCGACGGGCGAGTCGCCCTTCCCGGCGACCGCGCCCGCCGACCCTCTCGACGCCCCCCCCGCCGCCGCGCCGGCGGCTTCGACCGGCGGCTGGTTCAACCCTACCCGTCCGCTTCGCTACCCGATGATCGTCTGGCGCGTCGACGCGGTGATGCTTGTCGGGCTGGGACTGCTGCTGGTTCCCCCGGCGATGGGGCGGTGGGACCTGGGTCGCCGCGAGGGGATGGGCCTGGTGCTGGGCTATGCGGTGTACCTGTTGCTGATCGCCGCCCTGAGCGTGCGCGCGTTGTGAACCCGCCCGCTCGGGGCGCGGAGTTGATCGGGTACAATGATCCCATGACCTTGGCGACGACTCAGAGCAATTGCGGCCTCGCCACCACCGCCGAGGCCGCGGCGCTGATCCGCGCCCAGAACGTGCATCGCTTTCTCGGACAAGGCGATGCCACGGCCCACATTCTCAAGGGGGTGTCGCTGACGATCAATCGGCGGGAATACGTTTCGATCGTAGGCCCATCGGGATCGGGCAAGAGTACCCTGCTGTATCTGCTGGGCGGATTGGATCGTCCCAGCCGGGTCGATCCGCGACGCGGTGACTCAGCGATGCCGAGCCGGATTTTCATCGACGGCGCCGACACCACGGAACTGGACGATCCAGCGCTGGCCCGGCTGCGTAACGAGAAGGTCGGTTTCGTGTTCCAGTTCCATTACCTGCTCAAGGAGTTCACCGCGCAGGAGAACGTGGCGTTGCCGATGCTGAAGCTGGCCAGGCGATCCCGTGCCCAGGCGATGCAACGCGCGGCCGAGCTGCTCGGGCAACTGGGGCTGGAGAGCAAGCTTCGCCGCCGTGCCAACCGGCTTTCCGGGGGCGAACAGCAACGGGTGGCGATCGCGCGGGCCTTGGCCAACGAGCCTGCGGTGCTGCTGGCCGATGAGCCGACCGGCAATCTCGACAAGCGAAACGGCGAGCTGGTGGCCGATATTTTTCACCAGATCGCCGAGGGCGGGCAGACCATCGTGATGGTCACGCACGACCTATCCCTCGCCCATCGCGCCCGGCGGCTGATCTCGATGGAGGACGGAGAGATCGTCAGCGACCAGGGGACGAACCTATAAACGATGCGCCCCTGGCTGGCGCGCGTCTGTTTATTCGACGCATTTGACCGACACGATCACCGTGATGGCATCGCCTTCGGCGCGGCTCTGGTTGATCAACTCCTGGCGATCCCACTCGGTGGGACGCGTATCCATCTCGCGGATATCGACCAGTCCGCCGGCGGGTCCGACGATGAACTGGCGCTCGAAGCGATCGCGCTCGGGAGCATAACGCTGCTGGGCGACGACCCGCTCGCGGGTGTCATCCACCGGCCCGCTGAGGATGCGTGCCGTCGAATCGCGCTTGTAGCGGCCGCCCAGCGCGAACTCGAAGGTTCGCCGCTGACCGGCCGCTTTGTCCAGATTCCCGACCAGTTCGATGGTCTGCCCATCACCGCCGCGCGCCTGGCGGGAGTCGGCGCTGGTGACCAGGTAGACGCTGCCGCGCGCCCCGCCGGGAGGAATGTCGAAAATCAACGTCTGGATCGGGCGGGCCTCGCCGGCTTGAAGCGCTTCGGCGATGACCATCACCTTGCGATCGCGCTGGCCCGGCGCCGATTCCAGGTCGATCCGCAGCAACCCTCCGCCGCCGCGAAGGGGGACGTAATCGGTGGCGGTCACAGTGGCACCGACCGTTCCGGCGGGCCGGGCCGGATCGCGCGGGCGGGTCTGAGCGCCGGCGAGCGCCGCCGCGGCGCTACGTGGGCGCTCGTCGTGGATCACTGTGTTGCCTTCGAGACGCGATGGCGCCGTCGCCGGGGATGGGGCCGCCTGGGCGAGCGCCCATGCCGGCGCCATCAGGCTCGCGGACCAAAGCGCCGCGAAGCCGAATCGTCGCACCAAATGAAGCGAACGTCGCAATAGAGTGATTTTCATGTTGATTTCCTTCCGTTGAAGAGTACGCCGGGCCGGTCGGGGTGCTGCGCCGAACATCAAGGGTGCTGCTGCAATTATCCCTGGATGTATTGCCGCACGCCCGATTCCAGCGAAGTAAACTCTCGATCGTAGCCGGCCGCCCGCAGCTTCGCGCCGTCGGCCTGGGTAAAGTACTGGTACTTGCCCCGAAGCGCTTCGGGCATGTCGATGTAGCGAATGTCACATGGGCGATCCATGGCCACGAATACCGCCCGCGCCAGGTCGTTCCAGGTTCGGGCGGTGCCCGTGCCGCAGTTGAACAGCCCGCCGGCGTCGCGCCGATCCATGAAATACAGCGTCACGTCCACGGCATCCTCCACGAAAACAAAGTCTCGCTGTTGCTCGCCGTCGGCGTACTCGGGCCGATAGGACTTGAACAGCGTCACCTGCCCCGACTCGATCACCTGGTGATATGCCTTGTGAACCACCGAGCGCATCTCCCGCTTGTGGTCCTCATACGGGCCGTAGACATTGAAATATTTCAGCCCCACGATGCGGTCGAACAGGCCATTGCGCAGCGCCCACAGATCGAACAGATGCTTGGAATAGCCGTACATATTCAGCGGGCGCAGCGTGGGGATGATCTCGTCGGAATCGCTGTATCCCAGCGTGCCGTCGCCATAGGTGGCAGCGCTGGAGGCATAGACGAACCGCGCCCCGCCCGCCAGGCACCAGCGGCACAAATGCCGCGTGTAACGATAGTTGTTTTCGAGCAGAAAATCGGCGTTGGTCTCGGTGGTCGAGCTGCACGCCCCCAGGTGCAGCACCGCGGCGGTGGGCGGGGCGTTTCCGGCGATGATCCGGCGAAGGTACTCATCCGGATCGATCAGATCCTCGAACCGAAGGCCGACGAGATTTCGCCAGCGCTCATCGTCGCCGAGTCGATCGACCAGCAACAGGTCATCCACGCCGCGAGCGTTAAGGGCCGCGACGAGGTTGCGTCCGATGAAGCCTGCGGCGCCGGTGACGACGATCATGCCGGTTTGCCTCCGCGGGACCCGCCCCGCCCTTTCAGCGCCGCAGCAACGCGCTCGAGCCATTCGCCATTCGGCAGCGCGTACGGGCGAAATTTTTCCAGAACCCCCTGCTCTTCGCTGTAGGCCAGGGCGCGATGGAATCCCAGTTTATTTGCCGCCGGGGAATCGATCAGATTGCTCGAATCGTTGACGCTCATCTGGAAGAGGATGCGGTTGTCGAACTCGCGCATCAAATTGCGGTCGAGCGTGCGCTCGATGCTCGCGGGGGTGTCGGCCCAGGCGATCAGGTGCATTCCCAGATGCGGCCCCTCGCGCAGCAAATCGCCAAACTGCTTGTCCGGCTGGGGCTTTTTCTCTTCCGATGAATCCACGGAAAAGCTGAAGCTTTCTTCGCTTTTTCGCAAAACCCGGTAGCGCTGCAATCCGTAGATCAGCACGTAGACCGCCTGCTCGTCGCCGTGACCGTGTTCATCGGCCTGGCGGCGGGTGAGTTCCTCGGCCAATTCGTTGATCGCCTCGGGCACGGCGCGATACTCGATGAACTTCACCTCGTGCGGAATCGCGCCGGCAACTTTTTCGAGCATCCCGGCCAGCGGCGAATCGGCGGGCGAGCCGTCGATCACCACAAAACGCGCCCGCTTCGGCGGCTGCTGCGCCGCCAAGCTCACGATCGCACCGGCCAGCAGCGCCATCGCCGCCTCGTCATGCTGGCCGACGATCAAGGCGTTGCTGCCGCTCTGACGGCGCAGGGGGATCGACGTGGCTTCCTTGATCGCCACCGGATCGCCGAGCCACGCCTGGGCGACGTTCAATGATGCCGGCCACTCGGGCGCATCCAGCAGCGCCGCCAGCCGGCGATTGGCTTGGATCGAGGCCGGGGCGTTGCCCTCGAAGACGATCATCGGCTGATGCTCACCGACCGGGGCCGTCGCCGGATCGCGGTCGTGTGCATGAACCCGCTCGAGATACGTGTCGCGCTGGGCATCGCTCAGCCAGGAAACCTGGAAGGGGCTGTTGGCCTCGACCAGCCCGCCAGCGTCGTTGTAGATCGCCTCGCCAGGACGGCTCAGCAGCCGCGCAGCGCTGTTGCCGTCGCCGAGGATCAACTGCGAATCGGCCTCACTGGTCTGGAGGGCGATGCGCACCGCCATCTGGCCGATGGTGCTTCGAGCCAGCCCACTGGTGCCCCCGATGGTTTGACTGCCCAACAGCACGTGAATGCCGAACGCCCGGCCCTGTCGCACCAGCCGGTCCAGCAGCAGTCCGGCATCCTGGGCCAGCTTATCGTCTTCGCTGAAAAACTCCTGGAATTCGTCGATAATCAGCAGCGTGCGCGGCATGACCTGCCCGGAGGCGGCGCGGAACGATCCCAAATCCTGGACGCCGAACTTGCGATACAGCTCGCCGCGGTGGGTCAGCTCCGAATCCAGCCGTTGCAGGACGCTTAGCCCGAACTCGCGGTCGGACTCGACCGCCACCGCCCGCGCGTGGGGCAGCTCGTTGCTGGCGTAGGTCTTGAACTCCACGCCCTTCTTGAAGTCCACCAGGTAAAACTCAACCTGGTCCGGCGAGTACCACATCGCCAGGTTCGTCACCAGCACGTGCAGCAACGTCGATTTGCCCGAGCCGGTCTTGCCCGCGATCAACATGTGCTGGGCGACGCCCCGCCCCAGCTTCACCAATTGCAGCCGCGTGGCCCCCATCCGCCCCACCGGTATCGTCAGTTCCGATGTCGAATCGGCGCTCCAAAACTTCCCGGCGGGCGGCGCGATCGTGTCGAACGGCACCTCGACCCGCTTGAGCTGCTTGGCTTCCTGCCCCACCAGGTCGAGGATGCGCGTCAAAAACGCCTCGTCCGGCGGCGGGTCCAGCTTCAGCGGAAACTGGCTGAACACCTCGTCGCGCCAGATGAATTGCTCGCTCTTGCGCTGCAACGTCACGCTGTGCGCGATCAGATCATCGACCTCGCCGGACGGGACCGACTGGCGGGTGTCCTGCATCACCAGCGTGTATACCCCGCAGCGGGCACCGGTGGTGGCGATGCTGCTCAGCCGCCGAAACGCATCGCCTTGAAACCCGACCGGGAAGTCGGCAATGATCAGGAACCGATACGGCTCGGCCAACTCACCCGCCTGGGCGTTGTAGTCGTCGATCGTGTCGAATTCATTGCGGAGATATTTCTGGATCACCGTCTCCATGTGCTCGGTGAGGTTCTCGAGGCGCTGCTCGATATGCTCGGATTCGGTCCAGATGCGCCCGCCCACCAGCGATTCATCATGATCGGCCAAGTGCATGAATCCGGCGAAATTCTGGCCCAATCCCACCGGATCGATGATCGTGAAGCGTACCCGCCCGGGAGGAAGCTGCGTCAGCAGCCGAGTCATGACCATTTGCAGCGTCGCGATCGCCTGCGCCCGTCCGGGTCGATCGGTCTGGATCAGCAGCGATGCCTGCCGCGGAAATCCCAACGTCGCCGCCATCGTCAATGGCGGCGGCAGCGGCAGCTTCACTTCTCCGGCATCGGGCACGGCGGCGGCGATGCGACGAAGGTCCACCTCCAGTTCGCCGAAACGTATGCTCGAGACGAACCGGCGCGGGGGCGTCCACTGCCGCCACGAATCATCATCCCACCCCGGCGCTGATTCAGCGTCCGATTCGCTCAGGGGCGTCTGGATCCGCGCCAGCCCCTCGCGCAGACGATGTTCCAGCGCCTTGCGCGACTCGACATACAGCCGCTCGGCCTCGGCCAGGTCGTGGGCGCGGCGATCCTCCCCCACCCGTGTCGCGTCGGCGCGGCGCTTTTCGACATCGGCCTTTACCTGCTGATGCCAGGCTTCAAGCTCGGCAACCTGCGACCGGTGCTGCTCCTCGATGCGCGGTGCCTGCGCCCCATATTCCCCCTGACCCGTGGCCAGCGCCTGATCCCGACGATGTTGCGCCGCAGCGCGGATCGGCTGGAGTTTTTCCTTGATCGCCGACACCTCCGCCTCGCGCGCCGCGCCGGCGTCGGCGAGCCGACGCTCCAGTTCTTTAAGCGATCGATCGAGTTGCCGCTCCGACGCCTCGTCCGCCGCGTCGATGCTCGCGGTAAGCGGAACGTACGCCTCGTCGAGGTGGCGCTTGCCCACGATCCGCAGCACCCACGTCGCGGCCAGCACCAGCAGGAGCATGACCCCCGCCGAGATCCCCGTGGCCTTGGGGTTGAGGATTGCCGATCCAGTCAGAAACTGCGCCAAGGCACCGGCGATGACGATCAACAGAAATCCGACCCCCCAAGGGGTGGCGCCGACGAGTGAATTGGGAACTTTCAGTGCCGCCAGATGCGCCAGCGACTCTTCGGCCGCCTGCTTCCGCCCGGCGTAATCGGCAGGCTCGTCGGACGAGGCGGGTTCAGCGCCGCTCGCGGCCTGCTGTCGCGGCGGGGGCGCCGGCATATCCGTCGGCAGCAACCCGTACACCTGCAAGCGATGCAGCACCCGGGTACGCAGATCCTCCAGTTCCGCCAACTGCGTTTCGCGCAGTTCCTTGGCCTTACGCCGCTCGGCCCGCACCTGGTTCTGGGTTCCCTCCAAGACGCTGTCGGCCAGCCATACCACCTGCTCGAACTTCTGCTTCACATCGCGCTCGACCGCGTCGCGGTCATGGTCGATCTGGCGGCGAAGCGATTCCTGCGACCCCGCCAGCGAGCGGGTCTGCTGCTGATGTTGAGCCTCGATCTCCCCGGCCCGCTGATCGTGCTTGGACTGAATCTGCTCCTGGTGTTGACGATAGCGCTCCTCGGCCTGCCACATCGCCCGCTGCTGGGCTTTTTGCGCATTCTCGAGATCGGCGGTGCGGCGCTTTTCGATCTGCGCCTCGGTCGCGGCGCAATCGGTCGCCAACGCCGTCAGATCGCGCAGCGCCGCCCGCTGGGCCTCTCGCGGGGCGATCGGTTCGGCGGCGCGCGCCGGTGCCGAGGCGATCACCGGAACGGTTGTGGCAAGCGGATCGGTCGTGGGCATTCGTTTATCGCCAGGAGGGTAATCTTCGCTCGTTCGAGTATAGGTTCGACGCCCCTGCCTCGCCCCTTGGTCCACCCGGCCGCGCTGCAAATCTCCCCGTCGCTAAGTGCATTCGCGCTTTACCTGGTTGAGCAGGATCGCCATGTGGTCCATCGCCGCCACCGCCGAACGCATATCCCGCTCGAGCGGTTCGAGATGATCCTGCTCGAACCCCTTGGCGATCGCATCGTCCCACTGCCCGCGGGTTTCGGCCCAGCGAAACATCAGGTCCTTCATGATCTTGGCCAGTTGTCCACGTCCTTCGTATACACCCATGGATTCACCTCAGCCGGCCGTCGGGTCCGGGGCTGCCTCGCCAAGAACATCCACGCCGCGCGGATCATAGACCGCCACCAGTCCCTCGGCACCCACAACCGCGATCCAGCCGCGCTGCAAACGCAGAATGTCGCGCAAATCGGGTCGAACCGCAAGCAAATCTCTTGCCTTGATCGCCCGGACCTCCTCGGGCGCTACCCGCGAATCCAACTGCGCCGGCTCGCACGGCGCGAAAAACCAGCCGGCGCCGGTATGCTCGGCGAAAATCCATGCCGCATCGGCGATCCCCTCGGTGAGAAAAACCTTGTCTTCGTTGTCGATCGGCAGCCCGCCGGCAGGCAGCCGCGCCCGATCCTCGGTCGACAATCGCCGAACCTTCCACTTTTCACCCGGCGCGAATCCCGGCGAGGCGTTGACCAGCGCCGCCGGATCAGGCGTGCGAAAATGCAGCACCTCGGGCGCTGGCACCTCGGTGTTGGCCTCGGCGTCGGGCGAATCCGCGGGCACGGTTGGCGGCATCTGCCCGGTGGCCCGGGCCATGGAATCGAAATCAGGCAGCGGCGCCGACGTGGTGCCGGCCTCGCTGGGCGCCCCGACCTCGACCGCCGCGGGGCCGAGGCTCAGGTAGGCTTCGATCTGCTGCACCAACCGATCCAGCTTCGATATCGCAAGGGGGACATCCGACTGCGCCGCCGTGGCGAAACGCGAGACCTGCCCCTTATACAGATCCATCTCCTTGGACAAGATTCGCTCGTACTTTCGCGTCGCCGTGAGCTTGCCCTGCGCCTCTTCCAGCCGGCGCTTGGCCATGGCGACGGCCTTTTCCTCTTCGACCGCCGAGGGGGTGCGTCCGCTGGAATCCTTGAACACGCGTTTTTGCCGCAGCGCCTCCTGGGCTCGGCCCAACAGTTCCTGGCGCTTTCGTACTTGCCCGGCCCAAACGGTGGGGGCCTCGGTCTCAAGCCAAGTGAGAGTGCGCGACACCTCCCCCTCGGCGTCCGCCAAGGCTACGTTGGCCGCCTCGGCGAATTTGATCAGCACAATCTTGAACGCCCGCAGGGCATCGACCGACTCAACCCGAGCGACTTTGGCCATGGTAATGCCGTGTGGTAAGTGTAAAGTTAAAGACGCATCCCTTTCATTCCTTCGTGCCCTCGGCCCTTTTCGGGCAAAGGCTCTGGGGCGCGATGACGAACACCGCTTGATCCCGCAGCGTCAACATTCGCAGGGCATCGAGCGCTGGCTGACGGTGAGGACTGCCAATTTGAGCGAGTCGAAGGGGAATGTTGATGTCAACGAGGATCATCCACGGTGCCGCCATAAATGTCCTCCCGATCATCATTCACCTGGTGCTGGACAGGCGCGTGAGCCTCGGCCCAGGCGCGAAGGCTGGTTAGCCACGGATTACCGTCCTGCTCATCGTCCAGGACGATGATGCGCACCCTGCGCCCATGCAAATCCGGGCGCTTCACCAGATCATCCCAATCGCCTTGAATCACAACCTGCGACATCAGCCCCCTCGATCTATCTTGCCTTCAAATAGTCCTCAATCAACGTCGCCTTCTTCGTCAGGAACTGCACATGCTGGTGCGACGCTTCCATAAAGAGGCCCAGGGCCTTGACGGTTTGCTCGAAGGCCTCGGAGAACTTTCGCTGTTCCTGGTCGCGCCAGGTGGCTTCCAGGCCGCGAAGTTTGCCGTGGATGCTGGACATCAATCCTTGTAGATCGTTGTTAAAACGGTTGAGATCTGCCGCGAAACGGCGAAGTTCTCCTGGATCGACGCTGGCTTTTCCCATGGACGGTTGCTCCCTGGCGCGTTAAGCGGGTCGGACAGTTTGCGAGCGGCGCACGCTGCGCTTATACTCGCAGACTCGCGATTTTACAGCGGCGGGTTGTCCGCCGCATCGCCACCGTTGGTTCGCCGGCATCGCGCGGTGCGTCGGCGTACTTCACTTTTCATCGGACCGCGCACAATCAAAGGATAGGCAAGTCGTTGTCGCCGGGCGGGGTTCGACCCCGCCGGCCGCCCCGAGACTGCCGCAACAGCTTCATGGTCGATTTTAATCTCATCAATTCCCTGGGCGATCTCGACGGCGACGTCGAATCCGCCGTCGCCACCGCGCTGGGCGACGCCGCCAATGACCTCAACCAGCTTGTCAAGCAGGACGAGGTTCAGGATTTCACGCCCGGGGCAATCATCAAGGGACGCATCAGCTCGACGGTCGGCGACGATTTCGTCGTCGAACTGGGGCTGAAGAGCGAAGGCGTGCTAGACCGCAACGAGTTCGACGAACCGGAGAATGTTCAAGTCGGGCTGGAAGTGCGGGTGCTTCTCGAGGATGTCGAAGGCGACACCGGGTTGGTGAAGATCAGCAAGCGAAAGGCTGACCGGATCATCAACTGGGAAGCGATCATGAAGAGCAAGAAAGAGAACGACCCGGTCTCCGGCAAGGTCACCAAGAAGATCAAGGGCGGACTGCTGGTGGACATCGGCGTGCCGGTCTTCCTTCCGGCCAGCCAGGTCGATATCCGACGTCCGGGCGAGATTTCCGACTGGATCGGTCGCCATATCGACGCGGTGATTCTCAAGATCGACGAAGAGCGGCGGAACATCGTTATCTCCCGGCGAAAGCTCATCGAGCAGCAGCGCGAGGAAATGAAGAAGAACACGATGGATGCGCTGGAACTCAACCAGGTGCGCAAGGGGACGGTCAAGAACATCGCCGACTTCGGCGCGTTCATCGACCTCGGCGGGATCGACGGGCTGCTGCACATTACCGACATGTCCTGGGGACGGATCAATCACCCATCCGACATGCTCAAGATCGACCAGGAGATCGAAGTCAAGGTGCTGTCGATTGACAAGGACAAGGAGAAGATCGCGCTGGGCCTGAAGCAGAAGGACGCCAGCCCATGGGAGAACATCGAGTCCAAGTACCCGGTCGGTTCGGTCCACGAAGCGTCGGTGGTCAACATCATGTCCTACGGCGCGTTCTGCAAGCTGGAAGAAGGCGTCGAGGGGCTGGTGCATATCTCCGAGATGAGCTGGACCAAGCGAATCAACCACCCGTCGGAGGTGGTCGCCGCCGACCAGAAGGTCAAGGTCAAGGTTCTCGAGATCAACAAGGACAAACAGGAAATCTCCCTGGGGATGAAGCAGGTCGAGGAAAACCCCTGGGAGCGCGTGGCCGAGAAGTACCCCCCCGGTTCGGTGGTGGGCGGCAAGGTGCGCAACATCGCCAACTATGGCGCGTTCATCGAGATCGAAGAAGGGATCGACGGGCTGCTGCACGTGTCGGACTTGTCATGGACCAAGAAGATCGGCCACCCGTCGGAGGTTCTCAAGAAAGGCGAGGACATCCAGGCCGTGGTCCTATCGGTGGACCAGGAAAAACAGCGCATCGCGCTGGGCCTCAAGCAGATGCAGGAAGACCCCTGGCAGACGGTGATCCCCACCAACTATCGCCCGGGGCAGGTCGTCATCGGGCATGTGACGAAGATCGCCAACTTCGGCGTGTTCGTCGAACTCGAGCCGGGACTCGAAGGGCTGCTGCATATCTCGGAAATCTCCGATCAGAAGATCGAGAAGCCCGAGGAAGCCTTGAAGATCGGCCAGGAAGTCCATGTGAAGATCCTGCGCGTCGATGCCGACGAGCGCAAGATCGGGCTGTCGCTCAAGCGTGCCCAGTGGCAGACCGAGCAGGACACCCGCGAGGAGCAGCGCCGCGAGCGGACCGACCGCCGAGGGCTTCGCGGCGGCCTGGAAGGCCCCGAGCAGTCCAGCGGGCTGGGCGATCTGAAGTTCGACAAGTAATCGCCGAACGGGGCCCTCCCAAGTCGGCCGGAATCAAACACCGCGAGCGAGTCGCCGAAAGGCAACTCGCTCGCGGTGTTATTTCGCCTGAACTGCAACGCCATCCCGAGACGGCATCGCGGCACCATCACGCAACGGCATCGGCGCGACGGCATCCCGTAAGGGCATCGCGGCACCATTCGGCGGCACCATCACGCAACGGCATCGACCGCATCCCCAGACGCCATCCCGCAAAGGGCACCCCCAGACTCTATCCCGCAAGGGCATCCCCAGACGGCATCCCGCAAGGGCATCCGGCGACGGGATCGCCGCAACGCGATCCCGCGCCGCAGCCGATCGTCGCTGGGATCGCTCGCGCAGGTCAGTTGTTACTGACGGACGGGCGGGTCATGTCTTCAATTTCTAGTTTCTCGCCGTTCTTGGTCACGCGCAGGAAACGGCTGGCGCGGATGCGGTAGGTCTCCATGGACCCCAGTCCCCGATCGCCATCGGGCTTGTCCAAGGCCATCCAGTTCACCCTGTAGGTCGAGTCGGTCACCCGGCGACAGCGCACGCGGTCGCCCGGTTGCCTCTCGACGGCACGGATGATCTCGTTGGACAGGTCCGGACTTTGCGCCGGGGCCTTGGGAGTATTCGACTTGGATGAGGTTTCAAGAACTTGAGAGTCTTCCATAGGTAATAGTACGCTGAAAATCGGCTAAGGATCGACCAACGGTTGAGTAAGTTTCAGTAATGAAATCCGTTTCCGCGCAGGTGGATGAAGGGCTTTCCGTCGGCAAGTATCGATCCCTCCATCACTTGAGCGACGTACAGATCATGGTCCGAGTCGAACGAAAAAATCCGCACAATGCGGCATTGTAAATACGCCAATGCCCCGGCGGGCACCGCAAGGCCGCCCAGAGGCGTCAAAATGTCCATTCCGTCGAACGCGTTCTCGTCGATCCCCATGCCTCGGGCGTAACGCTTGAGCAGCGTCGAGTCGCCTTCGGGAATAACGCTGATTGCGATCCGAGACCCCACCGCCAGGAGATCACCGAGGTCGCGCCCAGAGCCGATGGCGATCGAGATGCAGGGTGGATCAAACGATGCCTGCTGAACCCAGCTCGCCAGCATGACGCGAGTTCGCTTGCCATCCGACGCCGTCATGATGTACAGCCCCGAGACGATCTTGCCCAAGGCGCGGCCGAACAATCGGCGGGAGTCTTCGGCTTCGGCGGCGGCGACCGGCTCGGACATGGCGATGTTGTAGCCGACGCACGCCGAATGTGCTACGGTCCCGGCGCTATGGCCGATTATGATTTGCCCGCGGACCTCGAAGGCCACCCGATCACTCCCGGTCGCCCCGACCTCGGCGCGATGTCGGACGACGACGCCGAAGCCGCCGCGGACGCCGAATACGAGGACGATTCATCGTCCCCCGACGACTATGAATGCCCCAACTGCCAGGCGGTCATCGCCATCGTGCGCGGCGATCGGGCGACAAGAATCGGCTGCCCGCAGTGCGGCAATGAGTTCGTCGTCGCCGGGACGGATGGATCGACCGATCCGGATGAGCAGGCCGACGACGAGCGTGCGAGCGAGGAAGATGAACTGAGCAGCCTGCGCGTTTTCCAAGTCACCAAGGCCCGTCGGGCGGCGATCCGCAGCCGCTCGTATGCCTTCATCGCCGCCGTGGGATTCCTCGTCGCCGCCGGTCAAGGCGCTTACGACGCCTGGCGACGGACCCTATCCGGCGACTTCGGGATGGAGTTTCGGCTGCTGGTGCTGTTTGTCGCCGGCTCTATCGCGGCCGGCATCTATTTCGCGTTCCGCACCCGGCAGATTCACCGCGAAATCCGCCAGGCGCTCCTTCCCGAACCGCTAACGCCCCCCGACTTTTCCACCCTCAGCAACGGCAGCCAGCATGTGAGTAATCTCGAGCATCTGTAACGGCGGTGTTGCGCGCCGTTTCCTCGCTGGCGCTGGGGCAGCCAGCAGGTGAGCAATCCCGAGCGGCTGTAACGGCGGTCAAATTTTTAGACTGGAAAAGCTCGGCGTCGACCGATCTTGTGCGTCAATCTCAGGCCTTTATGCTGTGGCCATGAGTACCGACGCTCCGGAGGCGATGATCAATCCCGAGGAAATCCCCGCCGAAGCCCGCGTGGGAATCGCGGCGGCGAGGTTCAATCCCGAACTCGTCGAGGAGCTGATCCGCGGATGCGTTCGCCAGCTGAACGCGCTGGGGATCGGCGCTGATCGAATCGAGATTCATCGCGCTCCGGGCGCCTTCGAGCTGCCGCTGCTGGCCAAGATCATGGCCCGCAGCGGCCGCTTCGATGCGATCATCTGCCTCGGTGCCGTCGTCCGCGGCGAGACGCCCCATTTTGATTTCGTCGCCGGGCAATGCGCGCGGGGACTGCTTGATGTGGGATTGGAAATGCGGCTGCCGGTGATTTTCGGGGTGTTGACGACCAATACCGAGCAAGAAGCCCGCGACCGCCTCGGCGGGGATCATGGCCACGCCGGCGAACGCGCCGCCGAGGCCGCGGCCGAGATGATCATCGTGCTGCGCCGGGTCGAGGGATAGTCACGGGCTTAAAAAGTCCGGGCGTGGGCACACCCGCTTGCCCGGCTCAGGAGCGACCGGTTCGGATCCGGAGCATTTCGCGGAGCAGGGCATCGGTGGTGTGCAGCGCTGGATCGACGGCACGGGCGCGGTCGAGCAGTTGCTCGGCGTCGAGTCGGCGCTCGCCCAGTGACAACATCGCCAGAATTGCGTCCTCTTCGACCTCCGATCGCCGCCCCGTCCCCGCCGCGTTGGCAGACGGACGCGTGATCGCCCCGGCGGCAAAATCCTTCACCTTCCCGGCCAGTTCCGCCACGATCAGCTCGGCCGTGCGCTTGCCGATCCCCTGCAATTCCTTCAAGAACCGCGCATCGCGCCCCTCGATCGCCTGGGCGATCTCCCCCACCGTCACATGCAGCGCCCGCAGTGCAGTCTTTACGCCGATCCCCTTGACGGTGGTGAACAGATGAAAAAACCGCCGATCGTCCGGACGAAGGAACCCGATCAGTCGCGGCTCGAGATTTCCCCGGTTGGGATCGCCCTCGAGATAACAAACGGTGTGAAAGGTAATCTCCTGATCCACCAGCGCCCGAAGTTCGGTGATGTCGGCGGCACAGACCAGCAGTTCGTAGAGCATCGGCCCGACCTGAACGTGAACGCGATCCTCATCAACCCGGCGAAGGGCGCCGGTCAGGGCGGAAATCATGGCAATCCCACAAAAAAAATCGCACCGGCCCGCCGTTCATTCAGCGTCACGGCGCGGCGATATGCTACCGCGGCGCAGCACCGATGTCTCGCCAAGATGGCGTCCGCAGCAGAGTGCCACGGCCAGGGCGTCGGCCACGTCCGGCGGCTCGGGCGGCTCGGGCAACTTCCAGAAAATCTGGATCGCCTTCTGCATCTGGCGCTTGGTCGCGTGGCCGTGGCCCGACACCGACTGCTTGACCCGGTTGGCGGCGAACTGCTCGATCCGCACTCCGCAGCGCTGGGCCGCCAGCAGGATGACCCCGCGGGCGTGCGCCATCAGCATCGCCGTGCGCGGATGGGCGTAGTGCGAATAGAGCTGCTCGACGGCACAGACATCCGGTCGATGCTCGGCGAACAGCCCGTCCAGCTCCGTCTCCAATTCCAGCAGCCGCCCGGCCACCGGACGAGTTGCGTCCAGGCGAATCACTCCTCCATCCACGAGCGATGGATGCAGCGGATGCCAATCGATTACGCCGTAACCGGTGATTCGCAGGCCAGGATCGATTCCCAGAATCCGCATCAGAAAACCTCATCGCCGCTGCCGATCGGCTCGGGAACCGTCCTTCCGCGAAGAGTTAAACGCGAAGTCGCGAGGGGGCGAAGTCAGAACAATACAGCAAAGAAAAAACACGAAGCCACAAATGCCGCGAAAAACCTTCTCCTACTCGCAGGCACGACACTCTCAATTCTTCGTGCCGTTCGCCGCTTCGTGGCAAAACGCTTCTTCGCCGCTTCGCATCTTCGCGTTTATTCCTGCTCTTTCCGCCAGATCGTCCCTTCCGGGCGGTCTTCCAGCGAGACGCCGATCTCGGCCAGGCCCTTGCGGATGCGGTCGGCGATGGGAAAGTTCTTCTCCTTGCGAGCTTCGGCCCGCATGGCGATGAACAGGGCCATCAGCTTTTCGACATCCCCGGCGCCGCTCGATTCGGCCACTGCCGGGCGGCCGCGCAGCAGCCCCAGCACCGTCCCGGCGAGCGTCTTGATCGTCATCGCGCCGGCGACCGATGCCTCGATCAATTCGGCCTGACGATTGCGCTCCACGCCGCTTTTTTCGATGAAGCCGTTGACCTCCCCGGCGAGTTCATGAAGCACCGCGATGGCACCGGCGGTGTTGAAATCATCATCCATCATCTCGAGGAACTTGAGCTTGAGATTGAGCAGATTGCGGGCGTACGTCGCATGTTCGGTATCGAGCAGACCCGGCGCGGCGCGGTCGATCTCGTCGCCTTTTTCCGGCAGGGGCTGGCCCAGCAGCCGCTCGACCCGCTCGAACAGCCGATGGAAGACGCTCAGTCCCTTGCGGGCGGCGGTGAGTACCTCGGGGGTAAACTCGATGGGCCGGCGGTAGTGCGTGGAAAGCAGGAAATAGCGCAGTAACTCGGGGGTGTGTTCCTCGATCAGTTTCCTCGCCGCCAGCGACGCCAGGAGCTTTGCCCCCTCGACGGTCGCGGCGTCCGATCCGCTGATCTTCTTGGTGTTCACCCGCGTCAGACCGTTGTGCATCCAAAACCGGACAAAGGGCTTGCCGGTGGCGCTTTCGCTCTGGGCCAGTTCGTTCTCATGATGCGGGAACATCAAGTCCATCCCCCCGCCGTGCATGTCGAAGGTGGCACCGAGATATTTCATGCTCATCGCCGAGCATTCGATATGCCAGCCGGGACGCCCGCGTCCCCAGGGCGAATCCCAGCTCGGCTCGCCAGGCTTGGCCGCTTTCCACAGGGCAAAGTCCGCCGGGCTGCGCTTGCCCGAGCCTTCCAGAGAGCGCGTCCCCAATTCCTGCTGCTCGACCTTGCGGTTCGACAGTTTTCCGTAATCGGGATCCTTGGCCACGTCGAACCAAACATTTCCCTCGGCCGCGTAAGCGAACTGGCGCTCGATCAGCGTCCGGCAGACCTCAATGATCTCGTCGATATGCTCCGACGCCTTGGGGAACCGGTCGATGGTGTCGACCCCGAGCATCGACAGACAATCGAGATACTCCCGCGTGCATTGCTCGGCCAATGCCTCGACGCTGATGTTCTTCGCCGCCGCCGCCTCGATCAATTTGTCATCTACATCGGTGATGTTCACCACCCACGTCACCTCGTACCCCTTGTAGACGAGATATCGCTTGATGGCGTCGAAGATGACCGGTCCGACCATGTGGCCGATGTGGGCGGGCTTGTAGACTGTCGGGCCGCACACGTAGATCCCCACCTTGCCGGGAACGACCGGCTTAAAGACCTCTTTTTCGCGGGTCAGGGTGTTGTAGACTCGAAGGCTCATGGACTCACTTTGTGGGTCATGCCCACGCTGGAAAATGTTGAAGCCCCCCGGTGCCGCGGCGATCCCGGTGCTAAGGGGAATCGAACAATCTTAATCAATTCCCAGTACTCAACAACACGACCACATGGGCCGCGATCGCTTCGCCGCGCCCCACCGCATCGCATTGCTCATTGGTGCCGGCCTTAATGTTGACCCGATCGACGGGCACTTGCAGCAGATCGGCGGTATTGCGGCACATTCTCTCGATCGAATCGCGCAGCCGTGGACGCTCGGCCTGGATCGTCGTGTCGAGGTTCAACACCCCGTAGCCCGCCCGCCGGACATGGGCGAACACCAGTTCGACGAAGGTGCGGCTTTCGGCGTTTTTCCAGCGGAAATCGGTATTCGAGAAGTGCTGGCCGATGTCGCCCCATCCCATCGCCCCCAGCAGCGCATCGACCAGAGCGTGATACACCACATCCCCGTCGCTATGGGCTTCGGGGCCGAATTCCTCGCTGACGCACACGCCGGCGAGGATCAGCCGTCCCTTGGGCTTAAGTCGATGGATGTCGTAGCCGTGACCGATGCGCAGCGGAATCGCCGGTGCCCCACCGCCGCTGGGTACTTTCAGCCGATCCATGATCGAATCCTTCCCGGCGTCCGGTCCTTCATCGACCCCCGCCAAAAATATCACGTCAGATCATATTCTTTGATCTTGCGGTACAGCGTGCGCTCGCCGATGCCCAGGATGCGGGCCGCCTGCTCGCGGTTACCGCCGAGCAGCTTCAACGTGTTGCGGATCAATTCCTTTTCGGCCTGCTCGATGCTGATCCCCACGAGGTTGCCCATCTGTCCCGCCGGCTCGCTGGGGCGGGGACGAATCTCCACCGGCAGCGAATCCACATCCAGCATCGACCCGGCGGTCAGCACGATCATATTCTCGATCACGCTGCGAAGCTGGCGTACGTTGCCAGGCCAACTGTAGCCAACCAGTTCCTGCTGCGCCTCGGGAGTGATCCCCTCAAGCGGCTTCTCGTACTTTTCCGCCAATTGCCGGATGAAATAATGCGTCAATAGCGGGATGTCCTCTCGGCGCTCGCGCAGCGGCGGGATCAGCAGGGTCACGCCCTTGATCCGGAAATACAAATCCTCGCGGAACCGCTTGTCGGCGACCATCTCCGCCAGGTTCTTGTTCGTGGCACTGATGAATCGCACGTCCACCGTGATCGGATCGTTGGACCCCAGCCGCACTACTTCGCCGTTCTCCAGAACCCGCAGCAGCTTGGCCTGCATGGTCTGCGGCATGTCGCCGATCTCGTCGAGGAACAACGTGCCCCCGTCGGCGTGTTCGAACCGCCCCTGCCGGTCGGCGCGGGCATCGGTGAACGCCCCGCGCACATGCCCGAACAACTCATCGTCCAGGATGCTCTCGCTGAAGCCGGCGCAATTCATCGCCACCAGCCGCTGCTTTCTACGTCGGGAATGATGGTGGATCGCCCGCGCGATCAATTCCTTGCCCGAGCCGTTTTCCCCCAGGATCAACACCGGGATGTCGCTGATGGCCACCTGCCGGGCCGTTTGCAGCAACTGCCGCATCGCCGAGCTGGTCCCCACCACCCCCTCGAAGCCGCTGTGTTCTTCGAGCTGCTCCTGCAGAATCTGATTCTGCTTCTGTAGAAACGCCCGCTCGGCGGCCCGATTGACCTGCATCCGGAAATAGTCCAGGTCCAGCGGCTTTTCGATGTAGTCGTAGGCGCCCTCGTGCAGGGCCTGCTTGCAGGTGGGGATGTCGGCGTGGGCCGTCACCAGCACCACCGGCGGCGGCGGCTGTGCCTTGCGGGCCTGGCGCAGCACCTCCAGCCCGTCGCGTCGGCCATCCATGACCAGATCGGTCACCACCACGTCGTAGGCTTTTCGCTCCATGCGCCCCCGAGCCTCGGCAAGGCCGTAGGTCACATCGCACTTGTGCCCGAGTCGATCCAAGGCCTCGCACATGACCTTCGCGTGCTCGCGCTCATCATCCACCACCAGGATGTTCGACTTTTTGATCTCCGCGTTTTCGCTCATAAGTTAGGGATTCGATCATAGCCGCAGCGTCGCGCGGGGGGAATCGGGTCGTCGTGAAGGTGAGGGGGTGAGGGGTGGCAAGGCGACGAGGCGATGATGTGAATCACTCCTTCCTCCCGGGCGTTGCGTGTGAGCAAAATTGCCCAGTAAACATCCCCCCGCATCGCGGTTATGAATTTTTCCCTTCGCCGCTTTACCGCTTCGCCGCTTCGCCGCTTCAAGAACATTGTCACGGGGCTTGAGCAGGTCGGCGGGGATGGGGTAGATGCGCAGCTTCTTGTAATAGGTTTGCGGGTCGGTGTCCTGCCCGATGTGACCAATGCGCTGCCCGTTGAGATAGGTCGTGAAGAAGCGCGCGTCGGAAGGAAGAAACTGGCGCTCGTGACGATGCGCAAAGAATAGCGGACGACACGCGGGTGCTTCCGATACCTGTTGCCAGGCGTTGGCGCTTTGCCCGGTCGTCGTCCGTTGCAAGATTGTTCGCCGCGGCGCGCGGGGAGTCAACGAAAAATGAAAAAGGGCGGGAAACACAATCCGGGTCGGGCGCGGATCGCGGCGCTGCGGGCGGCTCAGCCGTTCGCTTCGCCGGTACGGTTGAGCGCCACAACCGCGGAGTCGACGATCTGGTCAGACCCTTTGAGGCGCAGGACATCGAGTTGCCCGCCGACGCCGGTGGTGCCGTCGCCAATCGTGACATCCCCCGCGATCGCTGTGGCGGCGCTCTTGTTCAGCAGCAGCGTGCCCGCCGCGACGGTCGTCATGTCGCTGAACGTATTGCTCGGGGTTCCGGCGAATTCAATCGTCCCCTCGCCGGATTTGGTCCAGCCGCCGCTGCTGTAACTCGAAGCCGGGCGAACGGCCGCCGTGATGTAGTGTATCTGGCCCGCGGCGGCGCTGATTCCGCCGATGCTTCCGAAGTTCCGCGTACCGATTCCCGCGATGGTGTAGGAGTAGCTCGCGGAGAAGCTGTCCAAATTGAGCGTCGGTCAAGAAAAAAAGTGTGCGGGGTGAAAATTCGGTTCGGGCTAACGCACCAGCCTCAGCCATCGGGCGCTGTGGGGGTCGAGGGTGATGGGCTCGTTGTTATCCAGTTTCACGTTCGTCAGCACGTCCAGCACGCCTGAATACGAGTAGGCGGGCGTTTCGAGGCGGACGGACTTAGCCGCACCGTCGTTGATCAGGAAGTAGTGGTCGGCGTCGAGAGCGGCAAGGCGGTAGACGAGGGCGCCGGAACAGGCATAGGGCCGGGGAATGGCGCCGAGGGTGGTGTCGATCAAGAGTTTCTCCATCGCCGACTGTCCCAGGGCAAAGCAGGTGTGCGAAGCCTCGCAGCCAAGGAGGATTGCCGAGCCGTTTCCGAGATGGTTTTCGGTAATCGCGGGTTTGCCGTTGTCGTATCTGGCGATCGCTGCGGCGGCGGTGAGGGTGAGGTCGGCGACGAATCCTTTGATGGACAGATCGCCGATGGATCGCGGAACATTCCGGGCGTACTGAAAGTCGTTAAGCGTGACCCCGAAGAGTTGTTCAAAGTCCGATCCTTCGCCGGTCGGAAGTAGACGTCCGAAGGCATCAAACCAGGCGCCGGGAAGATCGAGCACCAGTCTTCCGCCGCCGCGAACGTAGTTAAGGAAGATCGGGAGCAGATCGGTATTCAGCGCCAGGATGCGCGGCAGATAGATCGCGCGGTATCGCGCGGCAAGTCCGCGGCGCAGGTCGGTTGCGGTGACGTGTTCCCAGGGGACGTTGGCGTTGATCAAGGCCCGGCTGACACCCACGCGGGCGTGGATCGGCTCGAATTTGAACTTGTCGCGGTTGACGTTGGCCAGCGCGGCCCAGATCGCCTCGTTGTCCCAATCCTGGTACACCCCCACGATCGGTTCCTTACGGGCCTGCCACAACTCATCTCGATAGCGATCGGCGGCCTTGGCGATCTGCCCCGCACGGATCGCGCGCTCGGTCGGCTGGTCATTGCGATCGAGCATCGCGTATTCCCCCGCTTCCCACCCGGCCGTCCGGGCGTTCCAGCACCACAGCCCCACGCCCTTAAATCCGGCGGCAAGGTAACTGAGCAGCAACTGCGTGATCGTGCCGGCATCGACCGTGAAACCGGCGGTCTGTTTGGCCGAGTCAGGATTCCATGCCTTTCCGCCAGAAAACTGCTGCGGGCCGCCGGTGCTTTCCCAGGTGGCGCTCCACCCGCCCTTGAACCAGTCGGCGGCGATCGACGCCTGCATGTAGATCATCCGCGGCACTTCATAGTTGACTTCCTCCAGGTGCCAGGCGAGGTGAATCGAGGGGTAGAAACTGCCCACCTCGGTCATGGCCTCGGCGATGCCTTCCATGTCGGTGGCCCGCGCAGCGAACGGTAGAAAAAGTCCCATCTCGCCGCCGGCGCGGAACGGAACTTGCGCGTCGTTTTGTCGATGCGCCGCGGCGGAGTGCCGAATGTGCGCGATGTACTCATCCGCCTTGAATCGCAATTGGTCGCGGAGATGGCGATACTCATTCTTCTTCATGTCGCGCCAGCGCGTCCCGACGTCTGCCCAATCGGTGAAGGGCCTTTGGTCGGGGGCGATCCCGATGTGATGCATGTTCCAGGCGAGGTTCAGTGCCTCGATGCTGGGATAATGCCGCTGGAGCCACTCGAGAAACCGGTGGTCGAATTGCTTGTCGAACTCCGGGCCGACGCTGTGGGGAACACCTTCCCACGGGGCATCATTTTTTCCGGTTGTGGTCGACACCTCCTCCCGATCGATCCTCGCCCGCAGAACCGCCGCCTGGTGCGCGAGCATCTTCGGATGCCGGCGGAGGGTCTGGATCGGCGTATCGGGAGCGATCCCGAGCTTCTCCATCAGGCCATCGGTGATTTCGTCCCAGCCGCCCTCGCCGTACCACCAAGGGATAATCCCCTCTTCCAGCGCGATCTGGCGAATGCGCCGGACCGGGAAAAGGGGGTTCTCCATCGTCTGTTTCATGGCATTGAAACCGAGTTCTCGGGCCAGACGAAAATGCGTCCGCACATCATCCTCGGTCATGCCGGGATGCGGCAGGAAGACGATGCCGAATGGCATCGGAGCGATTCGGCGGAACTTACGCTGCATGGGAGAATCGTGCAGCCGGTCGTACAGTTCGGTAAGGAAGGGATCGGGTTTCATCGACAAGTTTTTGGTCAGAACAAGGGGTTAATACTGGCTGGTCGGCAGGAAATTGGCGACCTGATAATCGATGCCAAAATACCAGAGGACAAATGCCAGCAGCGCGAACGCGCCGGCGGCGACGACTTCGCCCAGCACGGCGCCGATGAAGAAAGGGGTCGCTTTCTTGTATAGTCCGGCCCCGCCGTAACGCACGACGATCGCCTTGATTACCCAGCCGAGGAAGAGGCTGAACCAGATGCGCCGGATTGGGAATGAATAGACCATCAGAAGCCCGATGGGATGCAGCGGCCAGGCGGCGTAACGCAACTGCCCCGCCGCCAGAATGCCGGTGAGCAGTGCCGAGCCTGTGACCCAGGGCCACGAAGATTGATTGCGTCGCCCCGCCGCCAGTTCGCCTCGCATCGTGCGAACCACATGGTCCATTGCCCAGCGGGGTTGGCCGTTGATGATCTCGCCATTGACCAGTTCATGCGAGGCATCGGCGGTGGTGGCGTAGGTGTATTGGCAATAGAGGGTGCTGAGAAACGACGCGCCGAACGCGAGCAACAGCGCCAGCGCCACGACGGCGATCAATCGCCAGCCTGTCCGCGGTGCCCGCTCATCGGCGATCTTCAGTGAATGCGTGGCGTAGACGGTCAGGTGATCGCTGTTGTAGGCCCACATTCCGCCGACGAACTGCGCGAAGAACTGCGTGCGAAGGTGGCCGAGATTCAACGAACTCAGCCCGCCGGGATTGGTGAAAGCGCGACTGAACCACTCGTGCGGCGTGGCCACGCTGTTGCAAATCAACAGCCCCGAATGGGCGACGACCGCGGCCATGACCGTCCAGATCAGCAGGAACGCGACGATCAACAAAATCGCCGGGAAGATCGGCATGCCGGCCGTAATCAACCAACCGGCGGCGAGGATCGCCCCGCCGGCGATCATCCATCCGGCCGTGCGAAACAGAAGAAAAAAGCGGGTCTCCGTTTGCTCCGCCGGGGTGCGGGTGACCATCAGCCGCGCCACGTGCCCGTAGAAGTGGCGTCCGGAATAGCCGATCATCATCGCGAAAATGAGCATCGCGCCGAGGCTGATTTCGCCCCGATGCGGATTCATGCTCGAGCCGGAGGACTGCATGATCATTCCCGGCACCTGCGAGATCAGTACGAACGCCCACAAGCTCAGCGCGATCTTCGAGGAAACGAAGTACGTCATGGCGATGACCAGCGGATAGATCGTCTGCGCCGTCAGCCACGAATCGACGTACGACCAGGGGGGATCCACGAAAATATCGCGTAAGCTGTAGCTGAGCGCCACCGCCGGGACGTGGGTCCGAAAATAAAGATGCAGGCCATCGAGCAGTCGAATCCCCAACACCAATCCGGCGCCAATCAGGAACGCGGCGCTGGCGAAGGTGCGGTTCAGCCATCGCCCCGGCGGGGGCGATTCAACCAGCGCCAACTGGATCGTGGCGATCGGGAACGGTAGCCGCTCGTTATAGATCCACTGTCGCGCCAGGATGATCGACAGACCGATCACCGCCGTGGCGAGTCCCGTGAAAAACGCCGCCCAGCCGACGAGTGGCGCGAGCCAGTGATCGAGCAGCCCGATCTGCGTCCGCGCCGGCTCATCCGGAGGAATGCGCGAATAGAACCACGCAATCACCGATTCGGTCGGCCCAGGCTCAGCGGCACCCGAGGGCCAGAACCACTGAGGCAGCGCCAAATGGCGCAGGGCGAGCCGGTAATCCGGACGCTCGGCGGCGTGATGCCACACCCCCACCAAGGATGCCGGCCACATACTCATCAGCCCGCGGGTGGGAATGGCGCTGCCGACGAGCAGCATGATCAAGATGACGGTCAGCTCTCCCGATCGCAGCGCCATTCGTGGTCGAAAGCGGCATAAAGGCGCGTTGATGAGCAACACCAGGCAGACGAAGAAAAATGTGGCACCGATCGGCAGGGCACCGCCAATCATCGCCGAACCATTGAGGATCAGATCGTTGAACGGAGCGAACGCCGACAGCAGCAGCACGCCAAGAGCGCCCAAGCTCACGCTGCGCGCGCTGATTGCTCGACGTCGGACGGACGACAGGTCACTATCCCAGTCCGCACGCCGCACCGGCATCTCCGTTTTCTTCCCCATTCGTCCCAAAGCCTACTCGGTCCAATGCCATTGCGTTCTTGCTTGTCGCTAAATCAGGGGCATTTGACGCAAAAAGTCGCACCCCGTGAACTCAACCTGTGCGAAGTCGAAGCGTAAAGTTGAATATGATTATGCGAATGGATTCACCTCACGGTAGGAGCGCCTCGATGAAATTTGCCGGTCGCCAATTGGGCATCGCGTGGATCGGGTGTTTTGTGGCCTTGGCAATTGGCGCCGAGCCGCTCCGCGCTGGCGCTGTGCGTGGACAGCAGGGCGCTGTCTCCATTCCGATCCAAGTCGATCGGGATTGCCAGGCGACGCTCGTTCTGTGCGATAAAGACGATCAGGTTGTACGAATTCTTGCGCAGGTGGTTCCCCTGCTCGCTGGACCCAATGAGGTGCTTTGGGACGGCATGGACCTATGGGGCAATCTCGTCCCCGCCGCAACGGCGCTGAAGCTGAAGGTGATCACCAATCAGCAGGTGCGCGCGATTTATGAGATGGCGGTCGGCTCCTCCGGGGATCCCGCTTGGCTCACCGGGCGAACGGGAGAAGGCGATGCGATGCGCCAGGGCGGAAATCTTGGCGATCACAGCGGACCGGGGTCCATCGCCGTCGCCGGCAACCGCGTCTTCTTCGGCTCAGCGGTCGTCGAACATGGCAACAACATTATGGCGACGAATCTGGCCGGGGAGAAGATGTGGGGAGTGCAACTGAAAGGATGGGACGGCCCCGAGCAGATGACGTCGAATGGCCGGACACCGTATGCGGTGAGCCGCAACGGCAAGGATGTCTTCTCGGTCGATCCCGAAACGTTCACTCCGCGGAAGCTGTTTAGCGCCGATGAGAACCCCATTGCGGCATTGGCGGCGACGAAGGACCGGCTCGTCGTGGTGATGCGGAATCACGATGCGACGGCCGACCCGTTCGCGCGGGCGAAGCTGAACATCGACTATGCCCGGAGCGTCCCGGCCAACGACGGCAAGAAGGCACCGGACTACCAGCTTTCCGGCCAGGCGAGATTCGAGACGGTCTTCGGCACGGGCGGCCACTTTCAAACGGGCTTTTCCATTCAGAAACTCGACGCGACGACTGGGCAGGCCGTAGTGGTGTTCACCGAGCCTCAAGAGATCGGGGCTTTGCTGATTGGCCGGGTGGACGGCGCGGTGAAGGGGCAATATTTCGTTTTGAAACACGGCATCACGTTCGATCCGAAGAGCGTTTCCGGATCGACGTTGTCGGATGCATGGCAGCCGATCGGGCAGACGACCTTCGATCGCGCAATGGACGTCATGACGGTGGCCGATCATTCCATCAAGACCAACGCATTGCTGATGCGTCTGACGATCCAGCCGGAGATGAAAAAGCTGCCCAGCGTGTCGATGTGCCGGATTCAGCCGCAGCGGGTCGTGCGGATCGAGGCGCCGATCCGCGTGATCGCTCCGGCGAACGCAGCACCCAACAATCCCGCGGCCAAGCAATCCATCGCGGTTCCCAACAGCGTCGGTGGCTGGGATTATCTCGCCGGGGTGCCCGTGTCAGATGTCGAGCCGGTCACTGTGACGCTTGACCTGGGCAAGACGGTGACGTTGCGGGGCATTTCCCTGCTGAACTGCTTGAATCCGCATGTCGAAATCAGCGCGCTCACCCAGGGGGCGTCGATCGATTCGGCGACCGAGGATCAGTGGCAATCGGTCGTGAAGAACTCCGCCAGGCATGACCGACGACTGGGTTGGATGTCCGGCCGATCCAATTTCGCGGATCGTACGATCGCCTTCCCCGATACCGTCACGACGTCGAGCCTGCGATTGAAATTCACCGCCGGAGTCATGTCGGTCCGCGGGCCACGACAGATCGACGAGAATCCATCGCGCGTGGCGTGCAGCGACGTGATGCTTCTGACGCTGGCCGACGCCCCGCCCAAGATGGCCAGCCAGTTCCTGCAATTCCGCGACCTCGGCGGCGCTATTGTTTCGGATCCGATTCCGACCGATCTGGAAATCAAGCGGATCGCCTGCGACGTCGCGGGCGATGGATCGCTGTATGCCATCACGGGCGACTCGCTCTTGAAGCTGTCAATCAGCGGATCGAATTTGATCGGCACGACGCTCGCAGACAAATTGAACAAGCCGGTTTCCCTGACGGCGTCGGCGGGCAGGATCGCAGTCGGCTGCAATGAAGATCACGCCGTCTTCGTGTTCGATCCCTCGGGAAAAAAGCTGCTGACGATCGGCAACAAAGGGTCTTATCAACGCGGCCCGTTTGATCCGACCGTGATCAACCGCGCCGATGGCGTGGCTTTCGCGCCGGATGGTTCGATCTGGGTCGTGGAAGAGGCCTATCACCCCAAACGCATGGCTCATTTCTCAGCTCAAGGCATTCCGATCCAGGATCTGTGGGGACCGCCGGAATATGGCGGCGGCGGCTATCTCGATCCGACACTGAAAGATTTCTACTACCGTGGGATGGACTTCGGAATGGACTTTGCCACCGGGAAATGGGGGTTGCGCGGATTTTGCGACCGCTACTTTTCGGTTGAGTCTCCGGCGACGAGCAACTCGAGTTTCACCTACACCTCGATCGGACGAGTCATCCAGTTGAATGGCCGAAAGTATGCCGTCGGTGATGGCGGAGGAGATGTGTCGATCAGTCTGCTGGTCGATGGTGTGTGGAAGCCGGCCGCAGTCATGGGAATGGCCGCTGGAAATGCTTTCCTGGTGAACAAATCCATCTGGCGTGAACACTGGTTGCGCCAGGAATTGAAAGACAGTGCCTACATCTGGTGCGATCGTAACGGTGATGGGCAATATCAGACCGAAGAAGTGGAACTCTTCCCCCGCGAGAAGAGAGGATTTACTGGCGGAGCCTATTGGAGGAGCCTGATCGGCGATGACTTGGCGGTTTTCAATTCGAATCTACGGCTGGCACCGTCGCGGATCACGGAATCAGGCGTGCCAATCTATGAGAACTCAAAAATTAAGGAGTATGACTATGATGCACTGGCGCCGATCTATAGAGGGAATATGATCATCGGTTCGCTGGCCAAGAAGGGCTATGGCGCGGCGAGCCTGGTCGCTTCGGATGGATCGCTGGTGCTGGAAGGCCAACCCTGGCGGGTGGGGCCGGATTTATCGATCGTCGGTGGACCGATCAAGGCCAGGCCGTCGGACTATCAGCCCCCCATCGCCGGGTTGGTCATGGACAACCCGCTCGCCTTCATGGGCAAGGTCGCCACGAAGTCTACCCTCGGCGACGTGGCGATGATGAACGGCGTGAACGGCCCGTGGTTCCTATGGAGCGTGAAATACGGCTGCGTCGTTGGCCGAATCTTCACCGGAAGCAAGGGCGGATGGAGCGGCGTGCCCAATGTGCGCGGAACGAATGTGACCGAACACAAGCAGGATTGGGAATGCTTCAACGGGTCGGTTTTGCGCGCGGACAACGGGAACGTCTATGCCGTCGCGGGCAAAGGGCATCATGCCATCAGCCGGATCGAAGGTCTGGATGATTACGCTGTGCGGGAATACCCGCTGGTCGTGACAGCGGAGTCGGTTGCGGCAAATGAGCTACTTCGGCCCAAGCTGCTGGCGCGGGCGGAGGAAAAGAAGAAGAAAGGGGATGTGTCAAAACTGCAGATGTCCGTCATGAAGCTCGATTCGTCGAATCGTTTTCGTCTTGACGGCGACCTTTCGGACTGGTCGGTGGAATTGCAACCGCTGCATACTTCGATTGACGATGACGACGCATTCTCCGCCGCCTCAATGCGGGCTGGCGTCGCCTCCGACGACCGCGCGATCTACCTGGCCTACCAGGGCCAGGCGGTGATGAAAAACTCCGCCGACGATCCGAAATTTATTTTCAAATCGGGTTTCTGTTTCGACTTCGCCATTCGCACGAATCCCAAGGCCAAGGACAATCGCACCGAGGCGGGCGATAAGCGCCTGCTGGTAGGACCGATCCACGGCAATTGGACGGCGGTGCTTCTGGATTACGTCGACAAGTCGATCGACGAAGAGCAGGCTGTGGTGTACGAATCCCCCGTCGCCAGCACGCGGGTAGCACGGGTGACCGTGCTGCCGGAGTCGGCGGTGAAGGTCGCCGTCAAGACCAAACCCGCGACGAAGGGAGCGGCGCAGTCGTTTACCGCCGAGATCGCGGTGGCGTGGTCGGCGCTGGGACTCACCGCGCCGCCGACCGGCAGCTTGCGCGGCGATGTCGGAGTGCTGGCGGCCGACGCTACCGGCGCCTCGGTCGAAACCCGGTGGTACTGGGCCAATCCCGACACCGACGCCATTACCGATGTCGCCGCCGAAGCCCAGATACAACCGGCGAATCTCGGCTCGTTCCGCTTTGAGCGGTAGTCAACGGCATCCGAGTCGCCTCTGGCCGCGCGGCATCTTCAACGCGGCGCGATGTTCCAAGTTCGTTTCAGCGCCGGTATCGTTCTGCGCGTGGCGGCTACGGCACGGTTTTCCTGGAGAACTTCGTATGAAGATTACTTTGGTCGGCGTGGGCAGTTTCGTCTTTGGTCCCAGCGCTCTGCACGATGCCCTTTTCGATCGGCCATTGCCCGATCTGCATCTGGCGCTGGTGGACCCGAATGCCGAACTGGTCGAGCTGATGGCCGCGGTGGCCCGGCGGATGGCGCGGGATGCATCACGCAACGTGCGCATCTCGACCCATCACGACTGGCCCGAGGCGCTGACCGGATCGGATTTCGTCATGTGTGCCGCGGCCGTGCAGATCCGCCGGCGATTCGGCATCGATCTGGACATTGTACGAAAGACGTACCCGGAGCATCTGACCACCGAGTTCGGCGGGATCTGCGGGATCAGCTATACGCTTCGCCAGGTGGCGATGATCACCCGGTTGGCCACTGACATGCGCCGAGAATGCCCCGGCGCCTGGCTGCTTTGTTCGTCCAATCCGCTTCCTCGGGTTTGTCAGGCCGCGCATGAAATGGGGATTCGCACCGCCGGGTTTTGCAGCAATTCCTCAGCCGTTTTCCGCGCGATCGGACGGTTGATGCTGGATGAGCAGGAAGCATTTCCATGGCCAAAGGCCAGTCAGCGCTTCGACCCGATTATGGCCGGCACCAACCACCTCACATTCCTGCTGCGCCTGGTGGATCGAGTCTCCGGCGAAGATCGCACCGCGGAGTTCAACGCCCTTGCCTTACGTCCGGACGGCGTGCCGGCGTCTCGGACCCGAGTGCTGCTGGAGGAAACCGGGTATTTCCCGCCCAATGGCGATCAGCATATGCACGATTTTTTGACCCCCGACCCCTCGAGTCGCTCCAGCCTGGACATCGCGCATGGGTCAGACGATGAGCGACAACAACGCATCGAATTGCTGCGCGGCGGCGCGGAAAACAGGCTGCCGGTCACAGCGATACTGGATCGCCGATCGTGGGAAAGGCCCGTGGACTTCGCCGCGGCAATGACCACCGCAACGCCGCTGCGCTTCACGTCCATGAACCTTGTCAACGAAGGACAGATTCCGAATCTCCCGGCCGGCGTCTTTGTCGAGACGCCCGCCGAGGTCGGGCCGGGCGGACCGATCCCCATGCGCCTCGCCTTGCCGAACAGCGTGGTCAAGTATTGCCGGCCCGCCGCGGAGCTGAACCGCGTGCTGACTTCGGCGGCGATGCGGTCGGATCGCAAGACCCTGCGCCAGGCCGTCGAAATGGACCCGACGATTCTGGACAAGACGCGCGGCTGGCGAGCCATGGAGCAATGCCTCGCCGCCCACGCGGATTTAATCGGCGATGCGTGGTAGAACGGCTCGCCGCAATTCGTTTCAACGTTCGGGCATGCGGTTGATCCGAATCGTCAGCGGCATGGCCGGTTGAGGCGAGACCGAGAAGACATGCCCGGTCTGGGTGCCGGATCCCAGCGGCAATCGCACTGAGTAGTCGCCGAAAAACCCGCGAAACGTCGCGAGGCCGTCGGCATTCGTGCGAAGAGTCAGATGAGTTTTCCATTGCCGATGGATCAGGTCGGCCACACGCTCGAAGAGTGGAGCGACATCGTGAGCCGAATGCTGCTGCCAGCGGATGGCGCTTTGCATGAACCCCCAGAAGAAGAAGGAGCCGATCGCTGGATGACCGAAGGCGCAGGTGAGGAACTTTTCGACGTAATCGCCCTGAAGGCGGTCGATTTCGGCCTGCGGCAGCTTGCCGGTGAGATGATGCGTATCGGCCCAGAACTCGGTGATGTGCAGGGGCAGACCCGTCGTGGAAAGTTCATCGTAGACCGCCCATTGCCGCACTGGATCAATCCATCCGCCGGTGTGCGATTGCATTCCGATCCCGCCAGGCTCCTGCCCACGATCGCGCAGGGCGCCGACAAGTTCGATCATCCGCCGGCGCTGCAAAGCTGCGGTGGCGCGCGTCCCGTCACGGGCGATCGGCGGGCCATTGGGCGGATCGACTTCCATGCCATATTCGTTAATCAAAAAGGTGGCGTCGGGGTCTTCTTCGCCGCACCAGCGCAGGACCGGCTCGATGTAATCGGCGATCTGTTCGATCGGATCGAGATGCGGCCAATCGCGTCGAGCGAGGTTCGGCCAGGCGGGCTCCCAGGTAGGTTCATTCACCGCGTCCCAGATTTTCACCCGACCCTTGAACCGCGCCACGATCCCGCGGACTCGCACCTCGAGAAACTTCATCTGCGTGGCCACGTCATAGCGCATCACCCACTCGGGGACCGCCTTGGGGATCGACCAGACCAGCGGATGGCCCTTGACGATAAGGCCCTCGGTCGTCGCCCAGTCCACGCAATGAGCAAAACCGTCCAGGCGGTTGTCGCCCTGGACGTCTTCGGTCTTCGGACCGTCGTTTCGCGGTCGCTCTGTCCAGTAACACAGCGCGTTCGCCGCCGTCAGGGCTTGCGTGAAACGACGCTTCCATGTCGTTGCGGTATCCAGCGCCTCCTGACCATAGCGGAAGTAGCGATCGAGATCCCAGAGGTGATCGCCAAACGCGAACGCATGGTGAGTCTGGATGACCTCGACGGCGGTGTTGGCAATCGCGCGACCGGTCGAATCAACAAGGCGCAACGTCACTTCGCGCTGGCGAAGGCGTTCGATGTTCGTTCGCGCCGACCGAAGCACATCGGCACCCGACGATGGGTCGTACGGCCCCGCCGTCGCGTCCATCGCGCGCCATTCTTCTCCTTCAAGACGCTCTGCCATACGAAATATCCAGTGGAAAGGTGAAAAAAATGAGGATTAACCGAATTCAGGATCAGCCGATAGCGCGGACCGACTGGTTTACCGACGCTCGCTTCGGCATGTTTGTTCACTTCGGACTTTATAGCATTCCGGCCGGCGTGTGGCGCGGCCAGCGGATGGGGCGAAATAAGTATGCCGAATGGATTCAGATGCAAGGCGACTGGCCGCACGGCATCCCGCTGAACGAATATCGACTGCTGGCGAAACAATTCAACCCGACCCGCTTTGACGCCGAGGCGATGGTGCGCGAAGCGAAACTGGCCGGGATGAAGTATCTGGTGCTGACCACCAAGCATCACGACGGATTTGCCCTGTGGCCGTCGGCGGTGTCGGACTACAACGTCGTCGCCGCCGCATCTCCTTTCGGACGAGATATAGTCGGCGAAGTGGCGGCGGCATGTCGGCACCAAGGTCTGGTCTTCTGCTGCTACTATTCGCACTGGCTGGATTGGGAACACCCTTTTGGCGGAAGGCCGCACGAATCGGAGTTCTTCAGTGAGCCGCGCTGGCCGCAGCCGTCGGATGATCAATTCGAAATTTACTGGCAGGAGAAATGCCTCCCCCAAGTTCGAGAATTGATGGACCGGTATCAGCCGTCGCTTTTCTGGTTCGACACCTGGGCGGCCAATTCGTCGGCTCAAATCAATGCCCGCCGGATCGAGCAACTGATAGCACTGGTTCGCGGCAAAGATGATCGCTGTCTGATCAATAGCCGCATCGGCACGTGGGGCCACCCTCGCGGCAAGCAGCTCGTGGATGTCATTTCGATGATGGACAACAAGTTTCCCAAGACCGGCATGCACCGACCCTGGGAGACCAGCGGAACGATGAACGACTCGTGGGGATTCCATCAGCTTGACTTCAACTTCCGATCGACCCGCTCGCTCTTAGGCAACCTGATCGGCAACGTCTCCCGCGGCGGAAATTACCAGTTGAACATCGGACCGCGCGGCGATGGCTCGCTACCGCCCGCGTCGATCCGCCGGCTCCGCGAGATCGGAGCGTGGATGGCGGTTCATGCCGAGGCGATCCACGCAACCGATGCCTGCTGCTTCGACGAGCAGACTTGGGGCCATATGACGCTCCGCCGCAACGGCCCGACATCGGCGAGGTTGTATCTGCACCTCGACGGCGAACGATCCGAGAGCGTCTTGCGCTTCCAGTTGCCCGACGGACTGAATCCGGGGGAAGCTGCAATGCTCGAGACTCAACAGCCCCTGATATCACGACGAGCGGATCGATCCATCGAAATCAAACTGCCCGACCCTCTCGCCGCCGGGGATTGGATCCCCGTGATCGCCATCGACTGCCAGCTTACGGACGACTGACGCCGCGTTAGCGATTGCTGAACTGCGACGATCCATCCGGCCCGAACGCCGACTCGAACGTATGTCCGCCAGCGGTGACTTTAAGCGTGCCTTGCTTCCACCCGAGTGACACGAGCGGTCGGTCGCCGACCGTTCGCCAGAGCGCGAAGTTCGCCGGATCGTTCCAGTCGCGCATCTCGCCATTGCGGCTGAGACTCGGCAGATCGCTGTCCGACGAATGCTTCATCTCGACGAAACTGCCGTCGATGCCCGTAAGCCGCACCTTGCCCTCGGCGATGCCGGACAGGTCCAGCTTCTGATCCTTTGAGACCTTGGCGACAAACTCGTCAAAATCCATGCCCGCCTCGCCCACCTCCATCGCCACACCGACGAACGGCGCATCGTTGGCCGCGGCGGCACTCAGCAGAATGCTGTCGGGGTACTGCTTGGTGAACTTCGCATCCATCTCCGCCGGCTTGAAATCGGCGAGTTGAATCGGGCGAAGCGCCAGCCAGGTATTCTCCAGTTTTACGAACGTCACGCCGTCCTTGGTCTGCCGCGGCGCATCGGTCGGCAGGAAGAACGTAAAATCAGTCTCCTTGTCTGCCGGACGCAGCCAGACGATGAGATTGCGATACTGCCCGATCTGATCGCCGGGGAACTTCTCATTCAGTTTCTTGTGGCTGCTGATGTTGACCACGTCGGCCCCGCGCTTCGAATTCACAGCCGAAAGTCGAAATGGCCCGGTATCGCCGTCGCCGCCGGAACTTACCACGCTGCCCATCTGGAACGTGTTCCCGAAGTACATTGTCTCAAAGAACCCGGGCCGCTCGCGGGCACCGTCCTTCCAATTCTCGTACACAGGCTTGGTCCCCAGCACTTCAACCGGGCGGGGAAAGTCCTTTTGTGCCAGCGCCAGAATCGCCGGGGCCGGTCGATAATTACTGGTGATGGCATGAACGGCATCGTATTCATTGGCACCTGCACCCTTAACATTCTGACCAAAATAGACGCTGAAAAATTTAGCGAACGGGCTGGCCAACTCCCAATAACCATTGCCGTAGTCACGCTTTTCCGGCCCGCTGAACGCGCCGTGGTCATACTTCAATGCCGCCGAGGTGAAGAAGAAGTCCAGCGCCGCCTTGCCCACCTGCTGCATCTTCGGATCCTTGGCGAAGTCGTATAGACACAGATAAGGTGCCACTGAGTGGCATAGATAGGTGTCCGAATCCCACTCCCCCATGCCGATCGTGTATAGGCTGTTGACGTAAAATATGATATTTTTTTTCGCCGCCTCCATCGTGGCCGTATTGCCCGCCTCTTCGGCGAACAAATAGATGGCGATGTCGCGCATGGCCCGCAAATTGTCGGTGTTGCGGCTGTCCACCTGGCGATTGCCGAACCGATTCGGCTGCCAGCCCTCGATCTTGGGATTGAACTTCTGATAGATCGGATGCGGCGTCGTCCGGGGATCGGTCTTGGTCCAGATCGCCATCGCCTCCTTCATTCGCGCCATGTAGGCCGGATCGAGCAGATTGCCGAAAAAGAAGTATTTCCGCATCTGCCCCTTGAGCGTGAACGCGGGGAAAAAATCGATGCCCAGCGTGTGCGCGTTGTCCCCCTTGGCTTGGTTATCCTCGGCCTGCAGCGCCTTCACCCCGCGCTCGACATCGCCGGCGAGAATATGAAACATCTGATTCGGGTACGATTGCTTCTCATTTTCGAAATACGTGTTGATGCCCATCTTGGCCCAACTGCCGTCCGGGTTCCGGGTGACGGACCGGATCATCTCGTTGGCACGCTCCCAGAACGCCTTTTCATATTCCGCCGTGACCGGATTCTTCAGTTCCTGCTTCATCGGCGTCGGAACGACGCGCACCCGCGGCGGATCGTCCTGCCGAATGATCTCCTGGGCGCGGCTCAACGAGGTAAGCGACACAACGAGCAGACTCAACGTCAATGAATAAGTGATGCGGCTCATGTTCATTTTCCTCAAAAGAAGGCTCTCTACATATTTCCTCGATGATAGTAATCCCCATCGTCCCATCGCGTTGGGGCATCTTTGCGTCAACTCAGATTCACTTTGCGACAGACTCCTCCGCCTCGGACGTGTCGATTAAGAGACTGCACGTGTCGAGCTGCACCGCCCCGCCGGTGATGGTGATCTCGATGACATTCTTCGGTTTCAGCCACGTCGGGTCGATCGGTGTATCGCAGATCGGCTCCGGCGAACGGGTCACGACCGAATG
The DNA here is from genome assembly GCA_038329845.1 of Tepidisphaerales bacterium. Taxonomy (GTDB): domain Bacteria; phylum Planctomycetota; class Phycisphaerae; order Tepidisphaerales; family Tepidisphaeraceae; genus JBBQNJ01. The sequence continues at coordinate 39,897 of JBBQNJ010000001.1, forward strand.
ACCGTTAATCAACGCTCGCACCTCGACGGGTTGTCCGCTGAACGTGCAGCGAAAGCTCGCGGCTCCCGGCGACAGACGTCCGGGCGGTGCATCGATGGTGAGCTTCAGAGCAGCGCCGGGTTCGATCGGGGTCAGAAACGTCGGGGCGAAATACTGCCGCCGCGAGATAACGCTCTGGCGCGCGGACGTACCAGTCAGTTCGCTCGTCCAGCGCACCGCCGAGCGGCTGGGGATATCGGCCAAAAGCCGAATCATGCCGTGCCGATCATGCTCCTGGGTCGACTCGATCAACTCCAGTCGCTTCTCCCGCGGTCTAGCCACAACTGATGCCCGCCGGATCGATCCCGCGACGAATCCCGCCGGCAGGTCCAGATCGATTTTCGCCGGCTTGGATTTCGCCGAATCATTGAACGCCACCACGCACAATCGAGACCCTTCCAAAGACGCCACCACCCAAAGATCCGGATCGGATCCCACGCATTCAAGCAATCGCCCGCGCAGGGGTTTGAGCAGCTTGAAGACCCACTCATCGCCGCCGTTCTGCTCGGCCTGATGAGCGTACCGAGTGACGGCCTTATCGGGACATTTGGCGATCAGGTAGAGGATGTCGCGGACCCCGAAAGTGAAGGTGCCGATCGCCTTCTCCAGCGGCTCGCCCTGGATGCTGGAGGTGGCGACAGTATCGGGCCGCTGAGGGTCCAGCATCCCGCCGGCTTCGGTGTTGTAGACGCGAAGCCACTTGCCGTAACGCGCCTGCGAATACCCAGCCACCAGCTCGTAACTGGCGGCGGTCCGTCGAGTGTCCTCGCCGTAATGATGTTCATCCACGCCATCGATCCATTGCCAGGCCTCGTCGATCATCGGCTTGAAACAGCTGCGCCAGGCGTCCCACCGGCCCTGATAAATATGGAAATCAAACCCCCCCACCACCTCCAGCGAGGGATTCGTCTCTTTGATCGCCCGGGCAAACGGGACGAGCATTCGCCGATAGAGTTCGGCATTGAATTGTCCGGCCCAATAACTGATCTGGCTGGTATCGCGGACCAGCCAGTGTTCGATGAACTTCATCCGCTTTTTGCCGCGAAAGACGTACTCATCCCCCGCCCGCACCGGCCGCTCGATCCCGTTCTCATGGATCGTCTTCGGCGCGTAACCCCAAGCCACGTAGTCCTTCGCCCCGGTCGCCGCATCCACCGCCATCAGTCCGCGATGCCAAACCAACGTGGGATAGGGCGTCGCGCTTCCCTTGGCGAACACTGCTTCGCCTTCGCGGGCCTGAGAAACTTCGTAGAAGTCGCCGTCATAATTCACGCCCGGCTTAATCGACCAGTTCAGATAGGGTTCGTTCCAGAATTCGACGGTGTGAGCCGCCTCCAGACCCTTGGCCGATTCGGCATATCGCCGCGCCAGGTCGGTCAGTCGCGCCTGCCAGTCCATCGGATGCGTAAGAATCGTCGCGGGTTGATAGCGATCAAAAAAGCATTCGGTGAAGTGCCGCAGGCCGCGCAGCGACTCATGCCCCTTGCCTCCGGCGATCGCCGCGGACCCCGAAGGGGCGGCATGAATCAGACGCACCGACTCGACGCCCCATTCGGTGATTCGTTCGGGCGTCAGCGCGGTGGCGTGAACGCCGAACAGCCCGCGCGGGACCTGACGCGTCCCATTGAAGTCGAGAAATCGACCCGTCACACGGGCGGTCGAGGGCGCGGCCGCCTCGGCGCTCAAAGCCATCGACGCCGACAAGGTCAAGGTGAGTGCGGCCATCAATCTCCAATAATTCGGCATGGCATCCGGCTCCACATCCGACGGCGCAGGCCGTGAATATCTCAAGGCGTCGTCCGACGGATCGTTTGACCCTGAATCTCCACATTCAAACCGCCAACCGTCACGTTCCCGCGAACATCCCCGGTCCATTTGCCGCTGGCTGTCGCCGCGGGATGCGGCTTTCCCGCTTCGGCCAGAGTCAAAATAACGAGGAACGCCCCGTCCGATCCCTCCACCGTGACGAAGTTATTGTCCGTCACATCCCCGGCCGCGCTGCCGCGGGGCCGTTCCCCGGTCTTCAGCTTCGCCTCGGATGGATACAGGATCGTTCCCCTCATCGTCGCCCCGGCGGCAGATTCGATGGTGAACGTATTCCCGGCCGTCGTGATCCGGTTGGTTTTCAGCGTGGCCAACTGCCAGAAACGCCCATCCGCCGAGGTGTCGGAAATCACGAACGTCGCCGCGGCCCCGGAGTCGCTGAAATCGGCGAGAAACCGTCGGGTGTGTTCCCGCGCGCCGACGTTGTTCTTGGCGATCCGCATCACAACGCTCCCGCCGCCGTCGGGCGATTGCACCGGATCACCGACAATCGTCCCCGAGTTTCCGTTGATCGAAAGCCGTCCGTCGGGGTCGACCGGATAAACCGTATTCTGCGATCGCCAATAGACGTCCTGGCCCCCGCTCCGCACGCCGTAGCGCCCGCCTCCGGTCGCCCAGATCGCACCCATTCCCACGATCCGAAACGACAACGCATCCGGCCCGGAATGGCCGCGATTGCCGCGCAGCTTGGCATAGAGCTGTCCCACCACGTCCGACTCGTCGCGGTAATGATTGCGAAACGCGACGTATCCGTTGCCGCCGGTCTCCGCCAAGGCGGATCGCCATTCGGGAATGGTCATCGGATCTTTGGCCGGAAGATCGGTCGGGTAATAGAGAATGCTCGAAACGTTGCCAAATCGCTCGGAGTCGTAAGTTCGGTCCCCGTGCGCCCCCACCGTCCGGTCGTACCACCACTTCAAGCCCGGCTGGATTTCCGGCGGCGCAAACCAGAACGCAAAGCCGTAGCATCCCTCGCCGCGAGTCCCCGGATTGTCATCTCCGAAATCAGGCCGCCAAAGACCCGTCGGCGTTTTCACCGTCGTTGCGTAACAAGTCCACAGGCTCCACGGGACGGCCGGGATTTCCTTACGCGCATCGGACTTGGGATCGATCCGCTGCATGGCGATCACAAACGGCGCTACGCCATTGCCCATCGGATAGTACGTGTAACCAAGCCCTTCACAGTTCCATCCCCGTCCCTCCGCATCCGTGCCGAGATTGGCACGCAGGTAGAACATCGTTCGCCGGTAACAGGCGGGCACCGCCTTCGGATCGGTCAGCGGTTCATCCGTCGCCAGGAGACAAAGACCCGCCGACGACCAGCGCAGTCCCTGCCAGTTCGACGCGGCGTTGCGATTCTGCTCGCGACCGCCCGAGCGCATGATCACGTCCGCCTGCGCCAGCAGTTTCTTTGAGACCTTCGCGGAAAATGCGCTGTCCCAGCTCTTGGCCCCAAAGCAGTGGTCATACGCCAGTGCGACGTACACCCCCTGGGTATACAGCGTCAGACCTTTAAGATTCCGGTTCGCCCAGGATGTGTCCTCGATCAGCGACTCGACCAACTCGCGGGCCTTTTTGGCATAACCCTCATCGCCGCTAAGTATATAATCAAAGGCACATTGATGCGCCTGCGTGGCGGTGGCAAGCGAGCCGTCTTCGTCGCTCGCACCCCGATCGGCCTGTTCGCGCAGGCGGGCGACCATCGGCGCGATCGCCGGCGACTTGGCCCGGGCACGCAGCGCCGGCACGTCTTTAGGGCTAACCAGAAGTCGCGGGTGCTCGGCGGCTGCGCCCAACAGTCCATTCATCGAAACGGCCATGATCCATCCAATTTGAAACAACCCGAAGAATTTCATGATATTAATACAGCCTCGGCAATATCGCCTGTCGTCGAACTCATTTATACGACGACCCGCCGCGAGGTGTTGCGTCGGGATGCGAGGGGCCAAGTCCTTCGGCGAGAGTCCGGCAACGCGGTAATGTTCCAACCGCACCGAAATTGGAAGCAATCGCCGAGGTTTATGGCGCTGCGTCGCGCCCGTCCAGTCCACCGATGGGCCCGCCGATGCCGCTAAATCATCCCGCGATTGTCGCAATGCGCCCCATCAAGCCCACCCGATCGGGAGTCAACGTTCCATTCGCCCGGCGAATCCGCCCCCCATCCAATCAGTCCGTCGAGTTCTCGTCGCGAAGATGTGGATTCTGCCGAAAGGTCGATGGAGTCATCCCGATGAATCGCCGAAAATCAGCGCTGAACCGCTTCGAATTCATAAATCCACACCGTCGGGCGATCTCCGGAATCTTCAAGGTGGTTTTCAAGAGCATCTGCCGGGCACGCTCCAGACGCACACGCCGGATTTCATCGTGAATCGTGAATTTGAGGATCGAATTGAATTGACGTTCGAGCGTGCGCCGCGACACCGCCAGATCCTCGGCCATCTGGTCGATTCGCATCGGGTCGCAGGCGTGGTCCTGGATGTATCGCAACGCCGCGGCGACATCGGCGTTGTCCACCGCCAGAACGTCGCTCGACGCCCGCACCACGACGGTCTCGGGAAGAACCAGGATCGGCTGCGCGGGTGCCTCGCCCGTCCGAATGATTCGCTCCAGCACCTGCGCCGCGACCAACCCCAGTTGCCGCGCGTTGGGATCCACGCTCGACAACGGCACCGTCGCCAGCGTACACGCAACCTCGTCGTTATCTACCCCGACAATGGCGATATCCTGCGGAACTCGTAAACCCGCCTGCTGGCAACGCTGGGTCAGCGCCATGCCATGATGATCGGTCACGGCCATGACTCCGCAGGGGTATTTCAAGGATCGAAGCCATTCGTCGGCCTCGACCGCCCAGATGTTGTCAATGACCGGCAGGGGCTGAGCAAATCCCGCGGCGACGATCGCCTGTCTGAACCCCTGCGCCCGCAGCTCGGCGAAATGCATCCCCGCCGAACTGCAAATGGCGAAGTGTCGAAACCCCTTCTGCAAGAAATGCTCTGCGGCCAATCGCCCCACCGCGATATTGTCCGGCAGGACCGATGGCAGCCGCTGATCCGGGCAACGCGAGGACGTGTTGACCGTCGGGACGCCCGTCCCGGCAAACGCCCCGACCACGTTAGAGGAAGCGGCCATAACGATCACCCCCGCAAGATTCTCTCGTTGCAGCAAATGCACGGCGGCCTTCAGCGTCGGCTCAGCCAGCGAAACGTTCGTGTAGCCGATGGCTCGCAGAAAGGACTGGGCACCCAGAATGATTTCCCTGCCGTAATGCAGAGAGGTCGGTAGGGCCAGTGCGATTGATCCGGGCATCGTGGCGTCTATTGTCGCAAAGTTTGTCGCAAAACGCAACGTCTTGGACGCAATTTAAGCGTCACAATCAAAAAATCTGGGGTATAGTGATCATCGAACGAATGCCGTACGTTTTTCCGGAGTCCTGTCGCAAAGCGCACCTTAACTGTCGCATAATGGGCTGGACAACGCTGGGAAGAATAACGTAAGATACATCGTTACATTGTCATTTCAACGTTCGCAGTGCCCGAATGTCGGACATGCGAGAAAAATCAGTGTGGAGTACTCGACGCGGAAGCGTCAGGTTTTACATCGAGGAGAGCAGATGCAGCAGCGAACTAATTCGTCTCTTTTGGCCACCCATCGAAAATCTTCCGCCCGCCTGGCGTTGTCCGCCTGCGCCAGCTTGGCGATGGCCAGCCTGATGCCCGCGATCGCAAGCGCTGCCGGCACGACCTGGGACGGCGGAGCCGGCGCTGATACCAGTTGGGGCACGAATACCAACTGGGATACCGATACGCTTCCGGCCTTCGATGGGACCGATTCATTGACCGTGACCGCTCCCTCCGGAGCGAATACCGCCCTGACGCTTGGCGCGGATCGATCCATCAGCCGTATCACCTTCGGCGGGGGTGCCACGCCGATCAGCCTCTCCGGCAACACGCTAACACTGGCCAGCACCACCACCGCAGCTAGCACAGGGAATGCTCTGTGGAACGCCAATACCGCCGACAACAAAACCGCGACAGTTAACTCCAATATCCTGCTTCAGTCTGGCAGTGCCGGCACCTACACCGGATACATCCGTGAAAATAGCAACTCCAGTGGCGGCACACGCTTCAACGGTGCGATCACCCAGGGCGCAGGCGAAAACTGGACGCTGAACTTCAGCCAAAATAGCGCACGGGGAAATTTCTTCCTCTCCAATGCCAGCAATTCCATCTCGGCAATCGTCGTCGAAAACACCAATCTTACTGCGGAAATCAGCGGTTCCTTCGGCGGAGGTTCACTTACGCTTAAGGGAGGAACTGTTGGTACAGCCGTCAGCGACTATTACACCGCGCCAGTGACCAATAGCATTACACTAATCAATAACGCAGGTTGGGTTAGCCAGGTTCAAACCCGACTTACCGGTGCGTTGGCTCAGAGTAGCAAGACTCTTACCTATGGCAACAATAGCACGCCTACCTTCAATACCTTGACCCGTTTGGAATATAGCTCAATCGCGGGGACGGGTTCGACCGTGTTGGCGGGCGGCTCAGTCGCTACGGCAACGATGAGTAATTTTACTAGCGGCACGCTCAACCTTGGCAGTTCCGGCGGTGGATGGGCTACGCTGGTGCTCGGTGGGGCTGCTGGGGACGTACCTACTTGGAGCGACTTCTCGGCGGCTCGCACTTACAGTGCTGCCGGTGGTACAGGGACTTGGCGAATCGATGCAGGAAACACCGGCGCAAACAATGCTCGCTTCGGCGGTTTCGCCGCCCGTGGGGCGGATCTTGTAATCCCCGCCAGCGGGAGCGGCCTCAGTAATACCACGTTCACATCGAACTTTGTTCTGGGCTCGGTCGCCACCCTGGATGGTGTCCGCTATGCCAACAACGCTGTCAATATCCAATCGGATATTGCTTATGGTGCGGTGGCCGGTGCCAATCGCTTCTTTATGGCAGCGCCAAACGAAGGCACCAGCAAGACGGCGACTCAGCTGGTCTTGACCGGTCCTGTTCATGAACTGTCAGGGCAGTTGACCGGCGACAATGTCGTCATTTATCCCATGAGCCAAGCCAGTAGTCAGCAGGGCATTATCCGCATCTCCAACGCAACGAATAATTTAACTGGAACTTCGCGTTGGGTTTTAGGGGGCACTCGCAGTACCTTTACAACGCTCGGCGGCGGGTCGATCGCTAACCCAGCCAATATGGGTGACTATTCTTCAATCGTGCTAGTGTTCACCAGCGACGGCGCCTTCGGCGGTGCAACAGAAGTGAACGTTGCCAGCCAAGGTTCGTCAGGGACGCGGACCAGCGGCACGATGCTGTTTGAAGATACCAACGGCGCAGGTTCGACAACCTTTACCCGCAACTTTAATCTTCAAGAAAATACCATCGATCTCAGCCCCGCGTGGGGTTCCTATGGCGGCGATGTGATCTACACCGGCACGGCGACTATGGGAGGGATAGCCACCGGCGCTATCCAGTCAATTATCCACGTGCAGGCCGGCGCGATGAACCTCGGCGTAACCGCCGGTGCTGCCGCCACCATCACCAACAACATGACCGGCGCCACCACGTTCAACAAGAGCGGCAATGGCACTTTGGATATCCGCAACCTTACGCTCGGTGGCACGCAAACCAGCAATAGCTGGGAGGTTCGGGCGGGCACGCTGCTGGTTAATCAGGCGTTGGCGACGGGGACGGTCACGGTTGAGAGCGGTGGAACGCTCGGGGGCCGCGGGACGATCAATGGGCTGACGACGATCAAATCCGGCGGAACGCTCGCCCCGGGCAACAGCCCCGGCGTGATTTCCATCACCGGCAATCTGGTGCTGAATTCCGGTTCAACAACCGCCATCCAGATCACCGGCACCACTCGCGACACGGACTACGACGGCGTGAATATCAGCGCATCCACCACCTACGGCGGGGCGCTGGCGATCGCAATTTCCGGATCGCTTTCAACTTATACTTACGACCTGTTCAATCTGACCAACGCGCCGACGGGCAACTTCAGCTCCGTTGACCTGACGGGCGCGATGGCCGGATCGCTGACCTACGACACCGGCGTCTGGTCGGGAACGTTCAGCGGCAATTCGGTGACCTTCACCAACAGCAGCGGTGATCTGTATATCAACGTCATCCCGGAACCGACCGCCCTCGGACTGGTGGGCCTGGCCGGGTTCGGCCTGCTTGCCGGGCGGCGTCGGCGGGCGGAGCGAGTGTAATAGCCCCATCAAGCCGGCTCGCGCCAGAGGGGCGCGAGCCGGCTTGCTGAAAACTCCATGAAACCTTCGCATTGGAGTGTGTCTATGCCAGCGCGTAAACGAACTTTCGCATTTACGTTGATTGAACTGCTTGTTGTCATTGCTATTATAGCAATTTTGATCGCCCTGCTGTTGCCGTCGTTGAATAGGGCCCGTGAGCAGGCTAAGCAGGTTGTCTGCATGAGCAACCTGCGCCAGATCGCAATGGGATACAACCTGTACGCCGGTGAGAACAGGGGTTGGTATCCCGTCAGCATTGACGATCCCACTTTCTACGGTTCATTCGTCCACTGGCGAGGGTACTACGGCGACGAATGGGCGCGCCAGAATGGGTTTTCGACGGCACCTCGACAGATGAACCCGGCGTACAATCGCTGCGTCCCTACAATGATCGCGCCGCGATATATCATGCCCGAGGTCTTTTTCTGCCCCAGCAATCAGCCGATCGACGGTCAGACCATGGACTTTGAATTCTGGCGAAGCTTCGCGGCGTTCCTCGACGACGGCACGAAGACCGCTGCTCAGTGGCAAACTGAAACTGGTGTTCATGTCTCCAACCCGGGCAATCGCTCGATCAGCTATCACATGCCTTCGCGGGGCGGCCCACGCAACAGCGGAATCCTGAGGTTTATCGGGCCCCTCCGTAATAGCGAGCGAGGTATTCTTCCCGTCGCGGTCGATCTTGTGAAGAACATCGATTCGGGATACGCAGGCGTCTCCGATCCAAGGAAGATGCCTGGGAGGCATAATGGTTCCTACAACATCGCCCGCTCAGACGGGAGTGTGTATTCCGTCCGCATGTTCAAACGCACCGTCATGACCGACGTGTACTGCCCGTCGGATAACCATGGCAGCGTGAACGTGGTCTACGAAGGCTCTATCGGGGACCTGCGCCTGTTCGACTGAAGGAACGGCGATACCCTTTTGAGAATCGCTCGTCCCTCAACCGGCGACCGTTCCCGTCATTCCCGTACTGGTCACAGCAATCGGTTGCTTGATTGCCGGGGCGTCAACGCAAGGATCTTGTTGATGATCTGATCGACGGTCACGCCCTCGGCGTCGGCGTTGAAGCTGGGGATGATCCGATGGCGCAGGGTCGGGGCGGCGACGGCGTCGATGTCGTCGAGCGTGACGTGCAGCCGACCGTGCATCATGGCCCGAGCCTTGCCGGCGAGGATCATGTACTGCCCGGCCCGCGGCCCGGCGCCCCATTTGAGCCACTGGCGAACGAAGTCGCTGGCGTGCGGCTCGTTGGGACGCGTCGCCCGGACGATCTCCAGCACATAGTGAAAGACATGGTCTCCTACCGGCGTGCGGCGGATCAGGCGCTGAAGCGCGAGAATCCGATCCGCCGAAATCACCCGGCATACCGCCGGCTCGCTGATCCCCGTCGTCCGCCGCAGGATGCGCAGCTCGTCCTCGCGGGGGGGATACCCCACATGAACCATGAACATGAACCGATCGAGCTGGGCCTCGGGCAGTAAATACGTCCCCTCCTGCTCGATCGGATTCTGGGTGGCCAGCACGAAAAACGGGTCGGGCAGGGGCATCGTCCGGTTTCCGGCGGTCACCTCGTGTTCCTGCATCGCCTGCAACAACGCCGCCTGCGTTTTGGGCGGCGTGCGGTTGATCTCATCGGCAAGCAGCAGATTTGCGAAAATCGGGCCGGGAACAAACTCGAATCGGCGGCGCCCGCTCTGGGGGTCTTCCTGCAGAACCTCGGTGCCGGTGATGTCGCTGGGCATCAGGTCGGGCGTGAACTGGATGCGCTGAAAGCTCAGCTCCATCGCCCGCGCCAGGGTGGAGATCAGCAGGGTCTTGGCCAGTCCCGGTGCCCCCTGCATCAGGCAATGCCCGCGGGCCAGCAAGGCGATCAGAACCAGCTCGATCACCTGGTCCTGGCCGACGATCACCTTGGCCAACTCGACGCGCAGCGCCCCGCACGCCTCGGTCAATCCCGCGGCGGCAATGAGATCCGACCCCCCTTCGTCGCTCAACGACGGCGCGGCGACATCCGATGCCGACACGCCGTTGCCGGAGCCGGACGCGGAAGCGGACGCGGCGTGGCCGGAGCCGGACACGGCGTGGCCGGAGCCGGACGCGGCGTGGCCGGAGCCGGACGCGAACGCAGCATGGCCGGACGCGGAAGCGGCGACTTCCGAGGCGCCTGTTTCGCCGCCGCCGGAAGCTCGATCGCCTTGATCACCCGGTTGCGGCTGGGTCACGGCTTGCTCACCTTCACCGACTGCACCACGGCATGATCGCCCTTGTCGTTACCCCGGCGGATGAATCGCACGCCGATCCAGCGCTCGGCCTGTTCAGACAGATGATGCGGCCCGGCCCACAGCCGCTTGCCGTTCACCTCGACAACCGCAAACTGTCGGCCCAGCACGATTCGCACCGTCATCTCCCGCGCCCGATCCATCTGCGCCTCGACCCGCTGGTCCGGCAAGACGACCTTCGCCGCCGCTCCTTGGATCAGCCAGACCAGTTCATGCGGGCTGGTGGCCCGGTCGGCGCTAAAATCCGGTTGATCGCTGATAAAAAGCTGCGGACTCACGTCATCGTTGTTCCGCGAGGTCTTAAACGATGCCTCGATCGCCAGCGGCTGCTCGGCCAGCGCCGGCTGCCTCCACACGATCGCTCCGCCGGCGAATCCCGAACCCACGACCGGCCCCGCCCGCAGCCCTTTGCCCGATTCCAGGGGTAGCGCTCCGACCGTCCGCCACACCGGCGACAGCGGCGAATCGAAGCTCGCGTCGAGAATCGTCGTGCCGAAATAGGTTCTCACCAGTGCGTCGATCCCCGCCGCCGCCGATGAATCGGTCGGCGCCCGCGGCATCATCCAGAAGACCAGTCCAACCAATAGCGCGACGATGACCATCGCCCCGCCGACCGCGATAATCGTGCTGACGGGCACCCCGCTGGGCGCCGCGGCCTCGGTCTGCTGATCGGCGATGGCGCTCATCACTTTTCGCGTGAATCCCGGCCCGGGGCGGATCGACTTGTACTCTCGCCCGCTCTCGAGATCCTCTCGGGCCCGCAGAAGCATCGCGTATTCATCGTGAGCTTCGGCTTTGCCGTCCATCCCGCGCAATCGCTCCATCGCCTCGCGCCACGGGGGGCTTCCCGGCCCGGCGCGCAGCGCCTCGCTCAGCAACTCGATGAACTGCTCGGACTGCGGATCGATCGCCGTCATGTCTTTCTCGTCAAAGTCGCACCCGCCGGGGCCGGACGTCTTTCCCGTCATGTCCAACCGCCGGGGCCGGATGTCTTGCACGCCTTTACGCTTCGGTCCCGCCGATCATCTTGGCCAGCTTTTTCAGGCCGTGGAACATCCGCGACCGCAGCGTCACCGCCTTGGCCCCGGTGATCTCCTCCATCTCCGCGTAGCTTAAATCCTGGAACACCCCCAGCACGATCACTTCCTTCTGATCCACCGGCAGCCGCTCCAGCGCCTCGAGCACCCGGGCGATCTCCTCCTGCTTTTCCAGATCGTCGGTCGCCCGCGATGCCACGCGACGAGGATCGCCGCTCATCTCCATCCCCTCGAGATTCAGTTCGGTGAGATTGCGAATCGGCGAGCGCTTTCGCCGCCGGCTGGAGTTGATCGCCAGGTTGCGCGTGATGGTGAACAGCCAGGTGGAGAACTTCTGGGGATAGCGATAAGTGGCGCGGAAGCGGTACGCCCGCAGAAACACTTCCTGGGCGATCGACTCGACATCCTCGACGTTGCCGAGCATCCGGTAGAGATACGACAGCACTGCGGCGCTGTAGCGTTCGTAGATCAGCGTGTAGGCCTGGCGATCGTCCTGCTGGGTGCGGCGCATCAGGTCTTCATCGCTGGAGCGACCCAGGACCGCCGGGGCAAGCTCCGGTGCGGCCGATTCGGTCCGCGGCGGCGCGGCGGACGACCCGGTTCGCGACGGCACGGCGGCCGACCCGGCCGGCGGCGCGGCGCGCATCGGGGCGATCGGCGCGCCGGCGGGCTTCTCCATATTTCGGGCCATGCGCCACCTCGTTCTCGAAGCCTCTTCGATCCTTGACTACGATTTATAACCTGCCCGACGCGGCGATGCTATAATAGACCCGGGCGGCGGAGGTCAAGGCGATCGCGTGACGCTTACGACGGATCGACTCGGTTCGCGGTAAGCGTCATGAGGAAAGTCCGAACTGCCAAGGGCACGGTGCTTGGTAACGCCAAGGCGGAGCAATCCGACGGACAGTGCCACAGAAAGTAAACCGCCTTTTCGTTCTTCGGGACGGGAAGGTAAGGGTGAAAGGGTGCGGTAAGAGCGCACCGCGTCGATGGTGACATCGGCGGCACGGCAAACCCCACCGGCAGCAAGACCAAATAAGCGGACAGGTCCGGCCCGGACCGACAAGCTCGTGATCCGCGGGTAGGTCGCTACAGACGTCGAGCGATCGACGCCGTTAGAGAAATGACCGCCGCCGACCGCCGCCTTGCGCGGCGATCGGAGACAGAATTCGGCTTACCGACCCCCGCCGCCCACCAACGAACCCCGGCCGACCCAGTCGTCCGGGGTTTGTTCATTCATCGCCAATAAAAAAGCCTTTCTCTACCGATCGCGGGCCATAATGAGACTACCCCCTTGGAGATGCACGGGATAACCGTGCAGGTTCCGAGCCGTTGTGGATGTCTCACCGAAGGCCGCGAGCGGTATACCTTGACGTGGCGTCGCCGCGGCGTTGCAAGAGATTGTTTCTGAAGCCTCAGCCGTAAACATCGAGCGATGCGCCCAGCCCCGTCGCCGATGCGGCCAGCGCGTCTGACGCGCGGGTAGCGCCCTCGCTGGCCGCTTCGAGCAGTTCCAACGCGGCGGCACCCCCCTGCTTTTGCACGTCGAGAATCTCTCTCGCCACGGCCATCTGGACCTGGCCCATCACCCTGGCCTGCTGAAGCCCGCTGATCCCCGCGACAAGCGCATCCATCCTTTTGACATCGGACTGCACGGCCGGCGACTTGAAAAAATCTCCCCGCTCATCGCCGCAGCGTCGCTTCGGCCATCACCGTCGGCGCGCCCTGTCCAGTCTTAGCCCAGGAATCGTAGAGTTTTCGGCCCCAGTCGTCGGTCCGGTTCTCTTCCAGCAAAAACTTGATGTACTCCCACGAGACCGACTGATAGATCAGCCGCACCCGCATCTCGACGGTGCCGGGAGGCAGAGCAAGGGTCAGTTCATCCCAGTGTTGCCCATCGGCATAATCGGCCCCGACCACGCCGGTGCCGCGCTCGCGGAAGCGGGCGTTGGCGAACCCCCGCGGCGGGATGCGGTTGTCCTTGACCATCACGTCGTTCAGCACGAAATGCAATGATGCCCCCGCCGGCTTGCCGTGCGCCGCCGCCGCCTCAGGCGAGATTCCCGGCAAGCATTCGTAGATGCGCGTGCGCTCGGGATCGAGCAACGTCGGGACCTCGACCGCTTTGCCCGCCAGCGTGTCGGACTTCGGTCCGTAGCGACCGATTCGATCGATTTCCTTGCCGTCGCCGTCGAAAAAGGTCGTCTCGAGCCACATTCGTCGCCCTTCGGGATAACCGGTGGGCAGCTTGTGGCCCGAGAGATTAGTCACGCGAATTTTCAGCCCCCCCGCCGCCGCGGACAATTCCAACTTCGCCGCGGTTCGCAACAGGTCTTGCGCCCGCTCCTTACCAGCGGCGAGAGATTCCGCCGAGACATCCTTGTCAGGCCACAGCAGCACGATCGCATCGCGGACCCACGTCGAGCCGCCGACCGCGCCGTGGCGAACAAAATGGTCCCGATGGCGATCGCTGAACTTCGCGGGCAGCCCCCCTTCCTTCACCGCCGGAAAATGGCATGATTGACACGTTCCCGACGCCCCCTCGCCGGCAAACGCGCTCATCGCCCACTCGCTGTAGGTCCGCTCGATCGGGCCATATGCATACGGCGGCTGCGTCTTAACATCCTTCGCCTGAAGCGGATTGGACACGTCATGACAGGTGGCGCACAGTTGAGATCCGGCTTGCAAATCGGACTTGGCGACCTGGTGTGGCATCGCCCCGACGCCATCGCCGTACGGGCCGCGCATCGTATTTCCCGGGGCGATTACCATCATTCCGTTGCCATATTCCGGCGGCGGCGACGTGACGAGCGACTTGGCCTCGGCGCTGGTCGCATCGACCATGCGATGGCAGGTCTCGCAAGATACGCCATGCATGTCCTCGCGCGTCAGCCCCGTGCCATCGACGGTCTTGCTGCGTCCCTCAAGCCACCCGCGCGGTGAGTGGCAGCGGATGCAATACTCACCGACGCCGGGAATATCCTGGTTGGCCACGGTCAGCGCCGCGCGGAACACCGGATCACGCATCGCCTGCGACATCATCCCCGACTGCCACGACGCCACCGGATCGGCCGCGCCGTTCTTCGTTCCCCCGTGGCAATAGCGGCACATCTCGACCTTACCGAACTCGACCCCATCGGTCAGCGGCTGGGTTCCCGGCAAGAACACCTCCCCGCTCGCCATCGACGCAAGGCACGCCGCGACCCCGATCCATCCCGCGACGCACAATTGGCCAATCCGCACCATCGCCGGATTCTAGTCGCCCCCGCGCTGCCCACAACCCACTTCCAAAGGGCCCAGGGGGATATTCAGAGTATTCCCCTCGCGCCGCCCCCGCGAGCGCACGGCGCAAAGCGATGAGCGATCCAATCCCACCGACGCCTTACCGGAAATATTCTGGACGTCCCCATCTCTTCGAACCGCCAAGGGGACCAGAGTCCCGAGTTCATCGCGTCCAGTTTTCCTCTTGACCCTTCATCGCAAAAATGCGATCATCGATGGTTCAGGCCGACTCCATGCCGCGAACCAACGTCATTTTGTTCGCCGAGGCGGACGGATCATGTCCTCTGCTCGAATGGCCGGGCGATGCCCGTCATATAGGCACCAGGGCAAGAGACAAATGCATCGTCCGAATCGAAAGGTTGGCAGAACACGGCCATTCGCTTCGGCGGCCGGAGGCGGATCACTTGGGGGACGGAATTCATGAACTTCGGATTCGCGCCGGCCATGTGAATCTCCGAATGCTATACTTTTTTCACGAGCGCGGGGCCGTGTTGACGCACGGATTCGACAAGAAGGCGCAAGTGCCTGATCGGGAAATCGAATGGGCAATCCGGCGCAGGGCTCTGTTCCAGCGCGAACCGGATCGACACACATTGAGGGAGTGATTCATGGTCAGGCGGCGAAAAACGGCGAATGCCGTGAGCATCATTCACCACCGTTATGTGAAGAACGATCCGCTGCGAAAAGCGTCGCTACGTGCCGAACGGGTGAATGCGGAGGTGGCGAGTATCGTTCACCAGATGCGAGTGGAAGCCCGCATGACGCAAGTGCAATTCGCCAAGGCGATCGGGACGACGCAATCTGTGATCAGTCGCCTGGAGGATGCCGACTACAAGGGGCATTCATTGACGATGTTAAGCCGCATCGCCTCGGTCATGGACCGCGAACTCACCGTCGCAATCTCGCCTCGGCGGGCAGGCTGAGGGCAGCGCCGCTCGTCCCCGATCAGAGCTGCGCTCCGGCGAGTTTCATGCGGAGCAGGAGCAGCGCCGCCGACAGTTGCGGATCGCACGCCAGCGGATCCTTGCGCGTGGTCGAGGCGGCGGCGGCGGCGCGATCCGCCGGTGGCAGATCGCGCAGGATGTCCAGGTCCTGGCGGGCATCGATGGCCGTGCGCATCTGCTCGGGGGTCATCTCGACGGTCACATCGGGATCCACGCCCCATTCCTGGCTGTTTTCCTCGCGGTGGATGCATCGTCCGCCGGGAAGATAGTAGTGGCTGGTCGTCAACTTCAGATACGAAGCGCGGTTGACCAGCGGAAAGAGCATCTGCACGCTCCCCTTGCCGAACGTGCGCTCCCCGACGATCAACGCGCGATGGTGGTCCTTGAGCGCGCCCGACACGATTTCGCTGGCGCTGGCCGAATACTGGTTGACCAGGACCACCACCGGCATGGTCGTCTCCTCGTTATCTTTCTTGGCCGTCGTGATCGTCGGCGTGGTCAGGGTTTCGCGGTCGGCCCGGGTTGAGACGATGATGCCTCGGGAAAGGAATTTATCGGCCACCTCGGTCGCGGCGGTCAACAGCCCGCCGGGGTTGTAGCGAAGGTCCAGGATCATCGCCTTGGCCCCCTGGCGGGTCATCTCATCCACCGCCGCGTTGAGATCTTCGCTGGTGGTCTTGGTGAAGTTCGTCAGCCGGATGTAGCCGATGCCGTTGTCCGGATCGACGAAATAGTCCCATCCGCCGCCGGGGCGATGGATCCATCCCTTGATGCTCGCAACCTTGATCGTTTCCCGCCGGATCGGGCAGTCGCGCACCGTGTGGTCGGGGCTGCGCACCGTCAGCAGCACCTTGGTCCCGCTGGGGCCGGTGATCGTTCGCACCGCCTGATTGAGCGTGATTCCCTTGGCGCTCTTGCCGTCGATGTGGGTGATGATGTCGCCGGCCTTGATCCCGGCGCGATAGGCCGGGCTGTCTTCCAGCGGGCTGACGACCTTTAACGAACCATCCTCATCCGACTGAATCTGGATCCCCACGCCGGAGAACTCGCCTTGCGTGGTCTTGTTGAATTCCTCCAGATCGTTCGGCCAGATCATGCTGGAAAACGGATCAAGCTCGGCGAAGGCCCCATCGGCGAACTCGCTGACGAGCACTTCCTCGTCGATCCGGACCGTCGAGTTGTTCAGCGCCGTCAGGCGATTGCGCACGATTCCGGTCGCCACATCATCGCGCGTCATGCCCGGTGCCCAGCCGCGGATTTCATCGGTGAGTTGATCCAGCCCGGCGATGAACGCGTCGCGCTGGGTCGCCGAGCCTAGTCCGCTGAACGTCTTCTCCAGTCCGCGCGTCGTCGCCAGCACCTTCAGGCCCTTGATCCCCCCCAACAGCAGATCGCGGTATCCCACCTGACGGTAGTAGTTCTGGCGGGCGTCGATCAGCGCCTCGGTGAGCATGCCAATCTGGATGCCGCGAAGGGTTTCGCGCCAGTCGATCTTGAAGTTCTCGATCGGACCGTCGTCTTTCGCCGCCTTGGTGGTCGCCGGCTGCGTCGCCGGATGTAGAATCGCGTCGGCCTGCTCGCGCTCGGCCGCTTCGGACTTTTGCAAATCCTTCAGATCGTCCGGCGTGTAAAGTGCCAGCAGCCGGATGCGACGGGTGGCGGTCTTCAGCCGCTCTTTCCATTCCGAATTTGCCGGCTCGATCGAACCGAGGTCCGAATAGAGCCGCAGCGCCTTGAGCCATTGCTCCTGCCGCTCGAAATCCGCGGCCAGGGCGATGGTGGACTTGATCAGATCATCCACCCAAGGCTCATGGCGGAACGCCTTCTTGTCATCGGCCAGCAGATACGCCCGCGCTGCGGCGTCCACCGCGAAACCTTCCTTGCCGGCCGAGATCAGCTTATGGACATCGCCCACGGCCTTGTCGAACTGCCGACGTCGTTCGTTGACGAAGGTTTGCCGCTGCGACTCGAACTGGCGTGTCCACGCCGACATGCGGCGAAGCGTCGGGTCGTCTGAAAGCGACGCCGCCTGATGAAGCAGTTGGTCGCTGCGGTCGAACTGCCCGACTTTCAGGGCTTGAAAGGCCTCGAGCTTCAGCCGCTCGACCGAGGCATACCCCCCGGTCGGCACCGGCGGCCCGGCCGCGACCATCGCCACCCCGCCGACCAGCACCGCGGCGAATCCGCAAAATAGACGAACGTTCAAACCCTTGCGCATTGAGTGGCCACCTGGAAAATCAGTCGCCCCGGCGATGGAGAATCTAACCGTTGAACAATATCGCTTGCCCCGGAGAGGGTCAAACCGACCCGGAAACTTCCTCGGCCCGCCTTGTGCCCTAACGCCGTTTGCGTAAAACGTCAGCTATACGCCGGTCCGCTCGCTGGCGATTCGGGATAACGCAGCCGGTCCGCTCGCTGGCGATTCGGGCTAACGCAGCCGGTCCGCTCGCTGGCGATTCGGGATAACGCAGCGCCGGTCCGCTCGCTGGCGATTCGGGATAACGCACGGCCGGTCCGCTCGCTGGCGCTTTGTGCTCGCCGACGTTGGTCCTTACGCGAATGGCATTCAGTGCGTCCCCTGTTTCACGGGCATCCTCGCCCCGCGGGTGATTTTCAAGGGTGGGAAGGGGCAATTGATGGATCTCGGATCGCCGGGGTCAGAGCAATCGCTGCTGCGCACGGCTGAGGGTGGCCAGGATCGTCTGATGAACCTCGCGGGGACGGGCGATCGTCTGCCAGACGGTGCGGCCGCACGATTCGACGCTCGAGACGATCTCGATCGACCCGAGGCGCAGCAGCCGTTCGCGCATGGTTCGGTACATCCGCACCCGCGCCACTTTGCGCAGCGGACAATCGAAGACTTCGGCCGAGAAGACCCCGCCCAGGCGAACGATCCGCTGATCGGTCAGGATATACACCCGTCCCATCCATTGCAGCACCGACCAGGTGATGCGCCCGGCAATGAGAAACGTGGCGGCCTCGAGATAGACCGACGTGCGCCGGGGCACATCGAGCAAAATCGCCGCCAGTGCCGCGATCGCCACGACCGCGGCGAATCGCAGACTGCTTAAGGGGATGAACCACCCCGAGGGCTTGAGCATTAGCAGGACCAGCTCTCCGTCGCGCAGGATGTGGCGTGCGAGCAGGGTCGCCAAAGAGGTTGCCCGCACCGGCGAGAGCGACCCGGCCGACGCCCCGCCCTCGGCCGCGTTCGCGGCGGCGGGATGCACCGATCCGGTCCCCCCATGCCCGCCCCGCCGTCCCGCGTTCCGGCAGTCGCGTTGTTTCAATGCCTTAAGGATCCTGCTGCTCACGAGCCTCTCCGGATGACTTGCGGCTTGAGGGTAACGATATCCGGCAGGTTGCGGTAGTAGTCGTCGAAATCCATCCCGTAACCGACGACAAACTCATCGGGAATATCGAACCCCACATAGTCCACCGGCGTCTGCCGCGCCGATTCCCGATCCTTGCGCAACAGCACGCACGTTTTCACACCGGCGGCACCGGCCTCGATCAACCGCGGCGTCACCAGCCCAAGCGTTCGGCCGCTGTCGAGGATGTCGTCCACCAACAGCACATGCCTGCCGCGCAGATCCCCCAGGCGCTGCGACAGCAACTGCGCCCCGCGCGATTCGAGCGACTCGCCTGGATAGCTGCTCACCGAGAGCAACCCGATCTTCATCACCACCGGAATTCGTCGGATCAAATCGGCGCAGAAGATCATCGCGCCGGTCATCACCGCCACGAGGGTGATCTCCGCATCATGCAGGCGTGGAGGCGTGTGATCGGCGGTGATCCGATCGGCCAGCTCGCCCACCCGTTCGAGGATGCGATGCCGCGGGATCAAAACGCGCTGGATATCCGATTCCATTCGTTCTCCCGATTGCCGTTGTCTATACCGCTCGCGGCCTTCACTGAGACATCCACAATGGCTCGGGACCTTGGGCGTAGTCCCGTGTTTCTCCAACCGGATTGTCTCAAAACGGCCCGCGAGTGGTATATCTCGCCCCACATGGGTAGGCACGGCGGGCGCATGGGGCCCGGAACTGTGCCGCGGCAATGCCTCGCCCTACGCAGGCGGGCGCGGCGACGGGGACATCCCCCAGCCGACCGGTTTACCGCGTGATCTTCGCCCGCCCTTTGGTTACGCCCCAGCCCATCATCCGCACCGGCGCCAGCACCGCGGTAAACAGGTTGTTGTAGATGTTCGCCGTTACAAATCGCAGCGCCTCGCGCGTGGGCTTGCTGGCCGGCTCGTGGACATGGGGGACGAAAATGACCACCGCCACCAACCGCATCAGCCCGCTGATCAGGAACAGCACATCATAGAACGTGAAGGTTTTGAACCGCGTGACCCAAGCGAAGTCGATATCGCGCAGGTGCTGGGCGATGATCCCCGCCGACAGCCCTCCAAGGCATCCGGCGACGTTGACGATCACCGAATTGACCGCCACGTAGCCGCTCCCTCCGGTCTCCTCGGCACCGTCCGACAGCTCATCGCTGCCGGCGAATTCCAGCACCAGGTTGAAGTTGGCGATTTCAACCCCGGCCCACAGCGCCGCCCCAGCTGCCGACAGGACATAGCCCAGCCAGATCGTCTGGCGCGTGACCAGGCACCATCCCAGCCCCACCGGAACCAGTCCCAGCCCGGCCAGGATCATCAAAGGGCGTTTGCCCATGCGATCGGCGGCCCGTCCCCAGGTGGAAAAAACCAGCAGCTGCGCCAGCGCCGGGGCGACGATCAGCATCAACTGGGTGACCATGTTGACCCCGCCGCGGGCACCGGTGCCGCCCGGGGCACCGCCAAGCTGCTCGATTATGTAGAAAGTCACGAACTGCCCCATGAAGCTGACGGCGAAAACCAGCGTCGCCACGAACCCGGCGAACCACAGAAAGTTTCGATTGCGAAGCGGCAGCAGCCACGCCCGCAGCAGATGCGCCCCGCGGCGCGGCGGCTTGGGAACGTCGGCTACCCCCTTGAACATCGCAATGTCCATCACCCCGAAAACCATCGCCACCAGGAAAATGCCCGAACACCAGTAAAGCATCCGCAGCGGCGTGGTCTGCGGCGTTCCGCCGTAGCGGTCCAGCAAATACCCCACCGCCACCGCCGCCGGCAACGCCGGAAGAATCCCCCACTGGCGCCGGCGACCAAAATACTTGCCGCGAACTCGGTCTGGCACGACATCGGCCATCCAGCTTATCCACGCCGGCCCCCCCACCGCCTGTCCGGCGTGCATCAGGAACATGAGCATCAGGAACAGCGCCATCGCCGGTGCCGCGGCCGACTCGACGCCGTAACGCTGGATCAACCAGACCGGAAGCACCGCGATGGGGATCCACATGAAGCGCTGGGTGAGCAGCCCCCAAAAGAAGATGCGCTTTCGCTCGCCGGTGCGCTCGATCAACAAGGCCGCGGGGATGCACAACAGCGACGCCAGAAACGGCATCGCCGCCAGAAGCCCTTTTTCAAATTCCGACGCCCGCAGCGCCGTGGCGAAGTTGGCCAGCGGCGTTCCGGCAGTCGAGTTCATCCAGACCGACCCGAAGCCCCAGGCCAGGGTCGCCAGAAACAGCGATCGCCGCAGCACCGCCCCGCGCGGGGCGCCGCCAACATGAGCTTTTCGTGAAGGATCGGCATGTCGCGGCGGCGGTGAGGGCCGCGCCTCGGGCGAGTCGGGGGGTTGACTCACATCCATGAGAAGCCCCCGATTGTAGAGCCACATGACCCGGCGCGCGTCGATGGGGGCGTTGACGACCTCACATCCATGAGAAGCCCCCGATTGTATAGCCACCGGCGGGCCGCACAATGGCCCCCTGGCTAGAACTTCGAGTCGATCCACTCGCACAGCGTGTGGTAAAGCAGCTTGTGGGCTTCCTGGACGCGATGGGACGCTGGGTGAGCCACGAGCAGCTCGATAGCGCATCGGCCGCGAAGGACGCCGCCGTCTTTGCCGAGAAATCCCGCGGTGACCAGCCCGCGCGATTCGCCGACTTCGAGGGCTTTGACCAGGTTGGGACTGTTCCCGCTGGTGGTCATCAAAATCAGCACGTCCCCGCGATTACCCAGCGCCTCGACTTGCCGAGCGAAGACCGATTCATAGCCGAAGTCGTTGGCGGCGCAGGTCAGCACCGCCGGATCGCATAAGGCGATCGCGGCCAGCGCCTTGCGGTTTTTTTGAAATCGCGCCACCAGTTCCTCGGCGAAGTGCATGGCGTCGGCAGCGCTGCCCCCGTTGCCGCAGACCAACACCTTTCCGCCGCGTGCCCAGCATTCGATCATGGTGTCGCCGAGCCGTTGCAGCGGCGGGTGCAGTGCCTCGACAGCAGGTAGCAACTGGCGCAGGTCTTCGACGGCCCGGGTGAGCAGCGGCTGAATCATCCGAAGGGTTATACCCGTCGGAACCTCTTGCGGCACTTCCCGTGGCGTGGGCGGTCGGCTATAAGATGCCGCCACACGAACAACGTTACGAAATGGAAAGGATCGAATCACCATGGAACGCACCCTGATCATTTTCAAACCCGATGCCGTGCAACGCGGGCTTTGCGGCGAACTTCTTCATCGCTTCGAGCGCAAGGGGCTTCAAGTGGTGGGGATGAAGCTGATGCGGATTTCGCCGCAACTGGCCGAGACCCACTACGCGGCCCATAAGGGCAAGCCGTTTTACCCGGGCCTGGTGAAGTTCATGACCAGCTCGCCGGTGATGGTGCTGGCGCTGGCGGGCAAGGATGCGATCGCCATCGCCCGCAAGATGATGGGGGCAACGTTCGGGTCCAAGGCCGAACCGGGCACCATCCGCGGCGACTACGGGGTCAGCAACAGCTTCAACCTGATCCACGGCTCGGACTCGGTCGAGGCGGCCCAGCGAGAACTCGAATTGTTCTTCAAGCCCGAAGACCTCCTCGACTGGACCCCCGCGAGCCAGGGATGGGTCTATGACTTGAGCAAGGGCACGGCGGAATAGGTCTCTTCGTCTCTTGGCACCTCGGGACGGAGAAGACAGGTCGGATCAAGATCAGGCGGGGTCGTCGGCCCGAACGCAGCGGCCGTGGGCCCAGGCGCGCAGCGCCGCGATGCGTTCGGCCATGGTGACGCTCAGGGGCGGGGAGTTTCGCAGCGCCGCGATGATCCGATCGGTGTTGAGCTGTGATTGTTCGGCCCAGGCATCATGCAAGGCCGCGATGATCGACTGCTCGATCTCGGCGCCGCTGTATCCGGCGGCGCACTCGGCCAAGGCCCCCAGGTCGAATAGTGCCGGATCGCGTTTTCGTTTTTTCAGATGAATGTTGAAGATCGCAGCCCGAGCCGACAGGCCCGGCAGATCGACCCAGAAAATCTCATCGAACCGCCCTTTGCGCAGCAGTTCCGGGGGCAAGGCCTCGATGTCGTTGGCGGTGGCGATCACGAAGACCGGAGCGGTGTGCTCCTGCATCCAGGTGAGCAGCGTGCCGAACATTCGCTTGCTCAAGCCGCCGTCGGTGCTGTGCGAAGCGGCCGACGCGAACGCCTTTTCGATTTCGTCGATCCACAGGACAATCGGTGCCATCAGCTCGGCCTGTCGAAGCGCCTCGCGCAGGCGCCGCTCGGATTCGCCGATGTATTTGTCGAACAGGGCGCCGGGGTCCATCCGCAGCAGCGGCCGCTGCCAGGCGGTGGCGACGGCCTTGGCCGAAATGCTCTTACCGGCACCCTGAACGCCGAGCATCAGAACCCCGCGCGGAGGGGTGATTCCGAACGCCTCGGCCTCGGGGGTCAGCGCATCGGCCCGGCGCGACAGCCATGACTTGAGCCGCTCCAGCCCGCCGATTTCCGACAGATCCACCGGCGATTCGATGTACTCGAGCAATCCCATGCCGCGCAAATGCTTACGCTTTTCCGCGAGGATATTGTTTACGTCGCCGATGTCGAAGTGGAAGTCGTCGCAAACGGTGTCGAGGATGACCTGCCGGGCCTGGCGGGCGGAAAGCCCCTTGAGATTGCGCAGAATCGTCTGTAATCCGCGGCGGTCGAGATTCACCTGGATGCGAACCCGCTCGGATTGCTGGCGAAGGGTTTCACGGACGATCCGCTCGAGGTCGCGCTCATCGGGAGTGGACAGCTCGAACGTGGTGGCCGCGGATTTAATGGCGATGGGCAACTCGGTGCAGTGATCCACGAGGATCAGGTGCCCGCCGCGCTCGGCGCATTCGTGAATGAGATCCCGCGTGAGTCGAAGCACCCGCTCATCGGACAGATGCCCCAGCAAATCGAGCATGACGAGGATCGATGCACCATGGTGCTGGTGAAGATAGTACAGCGCCGCGGCGGGATGCTCGCTGTCGCTGACACGGGCGTTGCCCGCGACCAGCCCGTCGCGGACGCCACCGTTGATCGACCAGAGCTTGACCTCCCGGCGCATGTCCAGGGCGGCGGTGCTGATCAAAGTCAGCGCGTCGGATTCTTCAAAAGTCGGGATAAAAAGACACGGATGCCCTGCCAGCAGAAGCTGTTGCAGTCTCTGGCAATCGCTTGGCGCGGCGGTCAAGGCTTCGCCTCGCCCGTGAGCGATCCCCGCAGGAAATGCAGCGTCCGATCGCCGGCGAGATAGTAGATCCCGCCGGACGCCGGCTGCCAGGCGACGATTCCGGCTCGGTCCGTGATCGGGACCATGTAATCCAGCCGGCCGGATTGCGCTTCGGGATCGGGGGTGGCCGAATAGCGCCCGAACGCCAGAAGGACGCTGCTCGAGCTGATGTCGCCAGGCTCGGGCGCGGCCTTGCGAGCCAGGGGCTGATCTACCGCGACGAGGTAATCGACGCCGAAAAAGACATCCCGGAGACGGCGCGTCGATCCCTCGGTAGGATTCCACGACTCGGCCGGCTTCTCCAGGTTGTAGGCTTTGAACGTCCTGGGACTCACGACGTAAAGCCACGATCCCACCCGGCGCAGGCGGGTTTTCCAGTCGTTGGCGCCGGTGGCCAGCGGCTTGGCGAGCGGCTGGCCGTTCTCCAGTAAATTCACGCGGATGAATTGCCCGTTGTCACTAAGGCTAAGGATGCGTCCTTCTCCAACCAGCAGTTGATCTTCCCCGGTTCCGCCGTTGTACGGTGCCGCCTGGCCAAGGGAGGTCTCGAAGCGCACGGCGCGGCCGGTCTCGTAGAGATCGCGCCCGCAAAGTCGATCCGGCAAGGTGTAGACGAGGGTGCCGTCCGGTGCCAGCACGAAGTTCAATGGGACGGCGCCGGCGTTGTTGTTGAACGACCAGCGATTGACGTATTGCCCGGAAAATGTGTCGATGGCGACGAGTTGCACGGCGTAATCATCGACGAGCCGAACAACGATGAAGTCATCGGTGGCCTCAAGGCGCTCGATCGGCGCGTTGACCAGGCGGGTCTGCCAGGCGACGGCGCCGCTGGCGGCGTCCACGGCAAGCAGCCTCCCGGTCGAGGTGGCCAGGATGATACGATCCCCGGCGATTCGAACGTGAATCAGTTGCTCAGCACCGGGGATCTGCGGCGGCGCCAACAGTCGCAGCCCCGCCTCAATCCGCCCGTTGCGCACGATCAGACGCCGATTGCCGCGAATGATAACGGCCCCGCCGCCCTCATTGAAAAGCTCTTCATCGTTGTTGATGACGGCGGTGGCCTCCGGCGCATCGTCCTCGTTCGAATCGCCGCCGCCCACCACCTCGATATTCTTGATCGCCGATAAATCAAACGGCGGCCAGAGAGGCTGCTGAGACTGCGCCGAGAACGCCGCCAGCCGATCCTTGCTCCAGGTGAGAAGAATTGCTGAATCCGAGCCGATCCAGGCACATCCTCGCGGCGGCTCCGCGAAGACGTTGCTGGACATGATCCGGCGGGTGGCACCGGCGGGAAAAACGACAAGGCCATCGTCAGCGCCATAGGCGACGAGCCGATCGGCCCGCTCGTGTCCGGGAAGAGCCGGGACCAACGCATCGATGCCGGCGATTTGGTCGTTCGGACCCGCGGGCGAGAACGGCTTGGGTCGAACTCGCCGGTCGCCCGCAGCGCCGGGGACGGAATCTCGCCCGGGGACGGGAATGCCAAGGTCCGGCAAGCGCCGCGCGATTGCCTGACCGCTATAGCGCCGCACCATCAGCAACGCCTCGTCAAAACCGCTCCCCGCCGTGGCGATGGCGCCGTCCGGCAGCTTCAGGTCCGCCTTGAGCCGCGGCATCGGGACGATCTTGGCACCCTGCCCCAGCCGCGCGATCGCCACGTCCACCCGATCGGGCAGGGCAAGATAATTGCGCGCCTGGGCCTCGATGACGGCGGCGCGGTCGACGCTGTCGGCGTATCTTCCGTAGACCTGACGAAGCACCTGCGTGGCCATGCGGGGATCCGCCGAGCGCTCGAACAGCCCGGCGGCCTCGAGCATCGCGCGCGGCGCGACGCGGGCATTGGGATATTCCTGGGCAATGGCCAGCAACTTGCGGGGATCGGGGTTGGGCCCGGCCGAGGCGAGTTCCACGGCCTTGGTCGCCGCCAGCTCGAACGGCGCATAGGCCTCGGGGCGCACGCGCAGCAAGCCGGCGATCGCCTCTTCGGCCACGGCCGCCGCCTGACGGCCGCCGCGCCCTTCAGAATCGGCCAAGGCCACCAGGCGCATCGCCGGGGAAGACAGGATCTGCTGATAGAGCCGGGCCTCGGTCGAATAATCCCGCTTTTTACGGGCGAACTTCGCCTGGCTGACGCGGTAATCGACCTCCTGCGAGGCGGCCGAGGCCGACTTGGCGGCGCGGTCGAACAGCCCGTCGATCAGGTCCATGGTCGCCGGCGTCGGCGAGGCCGACAGCTTCTGTGCGAAGGTCAGGGCGTCGTTGAAGACGCGATCCCGCGCCGCGCCTTCGCGCATCGCCGAACGCCCGCCGATCAGATTGATCGCCTCGTCCAGCTTCTCGATCGCCAGCTTCGGCTCACCCGCCACGAACATCACCTCGGCATAGCGCAGGCGCGGCTGCGGATCATCGGGGGTGGCGGCGACCTCGGCGTCGAGCTTGGCCCGGGCCATCTCCATGTCGGTGTAGACATCGACGCGCTGCGGCCCGGCCACCACCACATGGGCGCTGGTGGCCAGCACATTGCCCGGGCCTTCGCCTTCGCCCCAGGTGCGTGGATAGCGCGGGTAGGTCTGCTCGATTTTCCCGTTGCGCAAATTGGCGAGGAAGAGCCGGTCCTCGGCCGGAATAAAGACCGAATCGCGCGTGACGAACCCCCGCCCGCGCACCGCCGGGCCGATCCGGCAAATCCACTGAATCACCGATGAATCATCGCGCCGGAACCGCACCGGATCATACTTGGTCCAGTCGATGCACATCACCTGCTGATCGCCCGAGACGCTCTTTTCCCCCGCCGTGATCATCCGCTCGTCCAGCACCGCCAGCAGCGTGTCGTGGTTGGACAAGTCGGCGCGGTTGATCCGCTTGATCTCGATGCCCGATCCGGCGTCGTAGATCAGCACGTGCTTGCCGTCGGATGGCAGGACGAACAGCTTGCCGTCGCGCACGATCGGCGGGTTGAACGCCCACGGACGGTCGGCGCTATTGCGGGCGTTGGCGGCTCGGACCCGCATCCCAAATGGATTGTTGACATTGGGCGACGGTGCCTCGCGGGGATAGATGCTCAGCCAGACAATCGTGCCGCGATAGGCATCGACCGCGGCGACGGCACCGAGATTGGTCAGGACATACAACCGTCCCGAGGCATACGACACATGCGCCACGCCGTCGGTGCCGGTGGGGATCATCCCGCCCCACTGGGCAAAACCGGTGTTGGCGCTGGCGATGTAGCAGGTCCAGATCATCTCCCCGGTCCGCCGGTCGTAGGCGAGCAGGTAGCAGTCTTCAAATTGCGCGCCCTTGGCGCCGCGCCCGACGACAAACACTCGATCTTCGACCACCAACGGCGCCCCAGTGAACGACATGTCGCGCATCGGCGCCAGCTCGTCCGGAAGCTGGCGGGGCGAACGCGTCCAGCGCTCACGCCCGCTGACGCGATCCAGGCAGACCAGCCGCGACTGGCGATCCGGGCTTTGCACCTCACCGCGAAGCGCCGCCATGCGATCCGGTCCGCCCATGATCGCCAGCACCGAATCCTCGGTCACCGTCACATTCAATTGCTGGCCGGACGCGATCGCCTGCCCGTTGGTCGAATAGGCCCCCCCGCGTTCACCGGAATAGGTCTGGGCCCAGCCAGGAAGAGGCACCCCGCTCTCGAGGCTGACGGCGTACACCTTCACGCCGTCCTGAAAGAACAGTTCGCCCTGGTCCACCACCGGCATCACGCCGAACGTCATCCCGGCGGCGCGGAACTGCTCTTCCTGCTTGCGCAACGCCTCACGCTGATCGCGCGGCCCCTTGAACGATGGGCGCGACAGCTCGATGCTCCACATCCGGCTTCCCGGACGGCCCTGTGCCGACGAGATCACGTCGCGCGACGGCGAGCCGCCGAAGATCGGCCATGAACTGTCGGACGTTCCCATGGCCGCGAGCACCGGCGTCCGCAACTGCTGCTCCAATGCTTCGACCAGCAGCACATCCTGCCCGGCGACAACGCCTTTGGCCTTGGGATACTGAGCCTTGAGTTGGTCGGTCCAGTGTCGCGCCCGCTCGAGGTTGCCCGAAGCGTGTTGCGCCGCGGCGGTGCGAAACATGACCTCGGGCCGCTCGGCGATGAGTCCGGGATGCCACGCCAGAAGCCGTTCGCCAATCCACGCGGCGGCGGCGAATTCCCCGGCCTCCAGCCGCAGGTCCATCAGCCGCATCCCCGCTCCCTTGGCCGAATCGGTCACGAAATAGAGCCAGAACACCTGGTTGAGCGCCCCGGGATCGTCGCGCCCGGCGGCATCGAGCATCGCCCGCGCCGTCGCCTCGTAGCGCGAGCGATAGACATTCAGCCCCGGCTCGGGCCAGCGGGCCAACTGCTCCTGGACCGCGTACGCCACCGACATGTACTGGTTGATCGTGTCCGTCTTGGCATCCTTGCGCGACGGGACCACCCGATCCTTGTATTTCTCCATGATCTCCTGATAGAGATCGGCCGCGGTGTCCCATTGGCCCTGTCGCTCCATCCGCTGCCCGTGAGCGAACTTCTCCAGCGCCACCGCCGAATCACGGACATACACCCCCTGGGCCGAATCCTTGGCATAAAAACTCTGCGGATCGACCCCCGGGGCGTTCACCGCGCCCGGCGCGATGATAATCCCCGCCATGCTGGCGGCGGCGGCGGTCATCAGCAAAACGGTGAGAATCAACTTTCCCGCTCCGCTCGGTGCTGCGATCTTGCTTGGCATCGTTGGCTCCCGCAGTCCCCTTGTTGCATCTTCGACGAGCGGTGATTCGACGGGCCCGACGACGGCCTATCAGCCGGCAAACCATCGCCCCCACAACGGCGCCAGTCGCTGTCTTTCTTCCGGCGCGATCGCCGATTTTTCCGACCAGATCGCCAGCCGCAGCGCCTGGCGGGCCGGTGAATCGGACACTTGCGAAGGATCGGCCGCGATCCGCTCGATCGCTCGGCTGATCAGCCGCATCGAATGATCCGTCGCCGCCCGCAAATTCGCCAGAATTTCCTTGAGCAACGCATCGGCATCCATCTCCAGCGCCGGCTCGGGCGTATTGCCCGGTAATTTCGTCACGGCCGCGGGCTTCTGCCTCCAGCAATCATAGTCCGTCACCAACGCGACCAGCGCGTAGGCGATCTCGGCTTCGCGGGCCAACTTGGCCTCGGGCATCGCGGTCATGCCGATCAAATCCCCGCCCCACAGACGGTGCATGAGGCTCTCGGCGCGGGTCGAGAACGCCGGGCCTTCCATGCAGACGTAGCAGCCTCGCCCGTGGACGGCGAATGGCGGCTCTGCCGGCTTCGCCGGCTCGGCGGGCGTCGCCGCCCCGGTTTTCTCGGTCGGCTCGGCGGGCGTCGCCGGTGCATCCGCCTTTGCCGGCTCGACTGGCGCGGCATCGGGGGCGGCATCGCCAGGGGATTCTCTAAATTTTTGACCCTCCTCCAGCAGTATCCCGCGCAGTCGCGGACAAAACGGCTCGGAAAAATCGACATGAACGGCGGCGTTCTCGTAGAACGTCGAAGGCCGCCGATGCGTCTTGTCGATCATCTGGTCGGGGATCACCAGGTCGCGCGGGCCAAACTCCTCGCGCAGACTCCCCACCGCTCCGGAGGCGATAATGTGCGTGACCCCCAGTTGCTTTAGCGCGAAGATATTGGCGCGATACGGCACCTGCGACGGACCGAGCCGATGGCCCGGCCCATGGCGGGCGAGAATGAACACCGGCATTCCCGAGAAGCGGGTTTCCAGTATCGCATCGCTGGGCGGACCAAAAGGGGTCTGTACTTCGTGGCGATGCGCGTCCTGGATTCCCAGCCCCAGCGCCTGCCCCACGCCCGTACCCCCGATAATCCCGATTTTCACCTGGTCCTGATCCATATGCCTCTCTAGTGTATCCACTGCGGCCCGGCGGTCGAATGTCTCCGGCCCAACACCGCCGCGACCGAATCCCCCGACATAAACATCCCAGGTTGCCTCATTCCACCGGTCCGACGCCGCTCGAGGCCTCGAAATCGCAATCTGGCATGAAATAGTCGAGCCATTCAGCCGTATATAAGGAGAACGCGGCAACAATGACCTCGCCGCGGCGTAATAGATGTTTCAGAGCGCATCCGGCCGCGACGCGGTCGGGATTGCACGGAGCGGGATCGGTGATGGCGTCAGGGTTGTTGGACATTTCGCGGGAGTTCGGAATCAGCGCTTCGTCGCCGGGTTCCCTGTTCGGTTACGACGTGATCGAGCCGATCGGGCAAGGCGCTGGCAGCGTTTTGTACGCCGTCAGCCATCCCCAGACGAACCAGCTTTACGCCCTGAAGCATGTGGTCCGCAAGACCGACCGCGATGCCCGGTTCATCGACCAGTTGGAGAATGAGTTCGAGGTCGCTCGACAGATCGACCATCCCCGGCTGCGCAAGGCGATCGACCTGAAAACGACCCGCACCTTCCTTCGCCGCACGACCGAGGCGGCACTGATCCTCGAGATGTTTGACGGGCTGCCGCTGGACCGCGACGTGCCGGCACTTTCCGGGCTGATCGCCACGTTCATCCAGACCGCCCAGGCGCTGGGGGCGATGCACCGGGCGGGGTTCGTTCATTGCGACCTCAAGCCCAGCAATATTCTTCGTTCCCACTTGGGGCGCGTGAAGGTGATCGACCTGGGCCAGGCGTGCAAAGTGGGCACGATCAAACAGCGCATCCAGGGCACGCCCGACTTCATCTCCCCCGAGCAGGTGAAGCGCAACCCGGTGAGCGAGCGCACCGACGTGTTCAACTTCGGCGCCACGCTCTACTGGGCATTGACCGGTCGAAAACTGCCGACGTTGTTCACCCTGCGCAACACCGAAAACAGCTTCCTGCTGGACGACCACATGGCCGCTCCCAGCACGCTCAATCCCGCGATCCCCGAGCCGTTGAGCAACCTGGTCATGGAGTGCGTCCGCACCCGCCCGACGAAACGGCCCGCCGGTATGGATGAACTGACCCTTCGCCTTGAGGTCATCCACCACGCCGTGCGAAAGGCACGCGACCGCGCCGAACCGGTCCCAGCATAGATTTGGCTATTTTCCCCCGCCCAACGGAAGCCGGCGCACCATCGCCTGGAAGTTGTCGTAGTTCGATTTCATCTCGACGATCGAATCGCCGGCGAATTTTTCACACAGCGCCGAGGCGATCTCGAAGGCGACGACATTCTCGAGAATCACGCTGGCCGCGGGAACGGCACAGGCATCGGAGCGCTCATAGGCCGCCTTGCTGGGTGCCTTGGTGTTCAGGTCCACGCTCTCCAATGGCTTCATCAACGTGGCGATCGGCTTCTTGGCCGCTCGAACGATGATCGGCTGGCCGTTGGTCATCCCCCCTTCGATTCCCCCGGCATTGTTGGTCTTGCGGGTATAGCCCAGGGTCGTGGCCTGGCGCTGACCGGGATCGAACCCGATTTCATCGTGAACCCGTGAGCCGGGCAGGAACGCGACCTCCTTGCCCATGCCGATCTCGACCGACTTGAACGCCTGGATGCCCATTACCGCCATCGCCAGGCGGGCATCGAGCTTCTGATTGTACTGAACGCAACTTCCCAGCCCCGGCGGACAGCCGAAGACCCGCGCCTCGACCAGGCCCCCCAGCGTGTCCCCGTCCTGCTTGACCGCTTTGATCGCCGATCGCATCCGCACCGCGGCATCCGCGTCGGGGCATCCCACCCATTCCTTGAACAAATCACCGTGATCCCGCGCGGCCCGCAGATCCTCCAATGACCGCGACCAGTCCACCGCCGCCGTCACCTCACCGATCGCCAGCACGTACCCGAACACCTCGATGCCGAACTCTCGCAGCAGACTGCGCGTCAGGGCCCCGGCGGCCACGCGGGCGGCGGTCTCGCGGGCGCTGGCCCGCTCGAGAACTTCACGGCAATCGGTGGTCAGCCACTTGATTGAACCGGCCAGATCGGCGTGCCCGGGCCGAGGCCGATGCACCGCCGGGGCGTCATCCAGCCGCGAATCCTTATTGATGATTTGCAGCACAATCGGCGAGCCGATGGTTCGCCCGCGCCGAACCCCGGCGGTGATCTGAACCGAATCCACTTCGATCTTCTGACGCCCGCCGCGACCGTAACCACCCTGTCGCCGGCGCAGTTCCGCGTCGATCATCGCTTGATCGACCGCGACTCCCGCGGGCATCCCCTCGATCAGCGCCGTCAACGCCGGCCCATGCGATTCCCCCGCGGTGCGATAAGTCAACGTGGCCATGGATCGAATCCTAACGGCATGAACAACCCCCTCCAAGGGCGCTGCGGGCACCCCGCTGCCACTCGTTCACATCCGGCGATTCGAGAGTTTGACCGCAACTCGCCGATCGCATTAACGGACCGCGCAGATGCGTAGATGAAGCGGAATTGTTCCCAAGGGGGGTTGAACCCTTGTCGAGCGGAGCATCGGCGAATACGCTCGCGGGACTTCAAAGGAGAACCTGATCCATGGCAACCCCCGTGACGCATTCGACCACCGCCAAGCCCCCCACCACCGACCGCGCCCATGATGTGCTGCGCGAGGGACGACAGCCCCTCGACGCCTTTTTCAACGCCCGCAACGTCGCCGTCATCGGCGCGACGGAGAATCCGGGCAGCGTCGGACGCACCATCCTTTGGAACCTCGTCACCAACCCCTTCGGGGGAACGGTTTTTCCGGTCAATCCCAAGCGCCCCAGCGTGTTGGGCGTCAAGGCCTATCCCAGCGTCAAGGATGTACCGGCCAAGCTCGACCTGGCGGTGATCGTCACCCCGGCCCCCAGTGTGCCGGGGATCATCGACCAATGCGTCGAGGCCGGCGTACGGGCGGCGATCATCATCTCGGCGGGCTTCAAGGAGATCGGCCCGGCGGGGGTCGAACTCGAACGCCAGGTCATGGAACACGCCCATCGCGGCAAGATGCGGATCATTGGTCCCAACTGCCTGGGGATGATGAACCCCATCAGCGGCCTGAATGCCAGCTTCGCCAAGGGCATGGCCCGCCCGGGGCACCTGGCGTTCATCAGCCAATCGGGCGCGCTGATGACGGCGGTGCTGGACTGGTCGTTCAAGGAACAGGTCGGTTTTAGCGCGTTCGTCTCGATCGGGTCGATGCTCGACGTGGATTGGGGCGACTTGATCGACCACCTGGGCAACGATCCCAGGACCCACGCCATCGTCATTTACATGGAATCGATCGGCAACGCCTCGTCATTCCTGTCCGCGTCGCGCGAAGTGTCGTTGACCAAGCCGATCATCGTCATCAAGGCCGGACGCACCGAGGCCGCGGCCAAGGCCGCCGCGTCACATACCGGCGCGCTCACCGGCTCCGACGAGGTGCTTGATGCGGCCTTCCGGCGCACCGGCGTACTGCGGGTCAGTTCGATCAGCGAAATGTTCTCGATGGCCGAGGTACTGGGCAAGCAACCGCGCCCGCGCGGGCCGCGACTGAGCATCGTCACTAACGCCGGCGGACCCGGCGTGCTGGCGACCGACGCACTGATCACCTCCGGATGCGAGCTGGCGCAGATCTCGAAAGAAACGATTGACGAGCTTAGCACCTTCCTGCCCAGCGCCTGGTCGCACAATAACCCGATCGACGTGCTGGGCGACGCCCCGCCCGAGCGATACGCAAAAAGCCTCGAGGTGGCCGCCAAGGACCCCAATGCCGACGGCCTGCTGGTCATCCTGACGCCGCAGGACATGACCGACCCCACCTTGACGGCCGAGGCGCTGAAAAAACACGCCCAGATCGAGGGCAAGCCGGTGCTGGCGTCGTGGATGGGCGGACCGGTCGTCGAAGCTGGCGAAGCGATCCTCAACCGCGCCAACATCCCCACTTTCGCGTACCCCGACACCGCCGCCCGGGCATTCGCGTATATGTGGAAGTACACCTACAACCTGCGCGGCATCTACGAGACCCCCAGTCTCACCGAGGGCGGCACCACCGATCACGCCGCCGCCGACGCCATTGTGCAGAAGGCCCGATCCGAAGGCCGCACCATCCTCACCGAGTACGAGTCGAAGAAGCTGCTGTCGGCGTACGGCATCCCCACCGTGCAGACCGAGATCGCCACCACGATCGCCGAGGCGGTCAAGGCGGCCAAGGCAATGGGCTTCCCCATCGTACTGAAGCTCTATAGCAACACGATCACCCACAAGACCGACGTGGGCGGCGTCAAACTCAATCTCGCCGATGAAAAAGCTGTCGAGAAGGCGTTTAACGAGATTAAGGAAGCGGTCGCGGCCAAGGCGGGCGCCGAACACTTCCAAGGCGTGACCGTCCAGCCGATGATCAAGCTCGACGGCTACGAGATCATCATCGGATCGTCACTCGATCCGCAGTTCGGTCCGGTGCTGCTGTTCGGAACAGGCGGGCAGTTGGTCGAGGTCTTCAAGGATCGCGCCCTGGCCCTGCCGCCCCTGACCGCCACCCTGGCCCGGCGAATGATGGAACAGACGAAAATTTACACCGCGCTCAAAGGCGTGCGCGGGCGAAAACCGGTGGACCTCGCGGCGATGGAGCAGCTCCTTGTGCGCTTCAGCCAGCTCACCGTCGAGCAAAAGTGGATCAAGGAGATCGACATCAACCCCCTGCTGGCCTCCCCCGAGCGACTGCTGGCGCTGGATGCCCGCGTGGTCGTCTATGGCCCTGAAGTCACCGAGGATCAACTCCACAAGCCGGCGATTCGACCCTATCCCACGCAATACGCTCGGGCATGGAAGAGTGAGGACGGAACCGAGTTCATGATCCGCCCGATCCGTCCGGAGGATGAGCCGATGATGGTCAAGTTCCACCAGACCCTCTCCGACCGCAGCGTCCGCCTGCGCTACTTCGCCCCGCTGAAGCTCACCCAGCGGGTGGCCCACGAGCGGCTGATTCGCGTCTGCTTCAATGACTACGACCGCGAGCTGGCCTTGGTCGTCGAGCGAAAGGACGCCAAGGCCGCAGAGCATGAAATCCTGGGCGTCGGGCGCATGAGCAAGGTCTCGGGGCGTAACGAGGCCGAGTTCGCCGTTCTGGTCAGCGATGAATACCAGAACAAGGGACTGGGCACCGAGCTGCTTGGCCGTCTGATCGAAATCGGCAAGAACGAAAAGCTCACCCGTCTCTCGGCGGATATTCTGCCCGATAACCTGGAAATGCAGCGGGTTTGCGAAAAACTGGGCTTCAAGCTCGAGCGCGATTTGGATGAACCGGTGGTCAAGGCCGAAGTCATGCTGTGAACACACGGCCAGGGGCTGCTGTGACATGCACACGGCCGGGGGCGGCTGTGCCACGGGATGATGATCAAGCCGGTGCTGATCCCGCGGATCGGCCGAAGATGGCTCGCCAAGCGATGGGGTTCCAAAGCTGCGAGATGCTGCCCATTAAGGCCTCGAGGCAGAGCAGGAAAAGCACCAGCGCGATCGCCCAACTCCAGCGCGGGGCCGGCTCACTGACGGCGGCCATCTTGCCTTCCAGTTCCTCCAACGACCGCGCGATCAACGTATTAGGCCCGGGCGACGCCACCGACCCGGCCGGGCGATAGGCCAGCTCGGCTTCGGCGGCGGGCAACTGCACATTGGCGATGGCCATCGGCTCGGTGACGCCGGGCCTTCTCCAGAAATACAACCCCGGCGCATCGGCTTGGTCGAACACAAACCGCCGGCCGCCTTTCGGGTCATCGCTCGGCGTGACGATGACGGTCTGCCGCGAGGGGTCTTCAATTTCGAGCTGAGCCGTTGAGGCGAACTTCGATCCGGCAACGATCAGTGGCTCGCCGAGTTCCACGTTCGCCGCGTCGGACTCGCTCACCGGGCGAAGCGACATCCGCACCAGCATCGGCAGAAACACCGGATGCGTTGCCAGGTTAGTGAACCGCGACTCCGGAACCGTCGCCAGCGTGTACACCATGCCCGTACCCACGGGCCGCCGCAGCAGCAGCGGTTGCGGACGCGCCGTGGAGCCGCTCACCGGAGAAACTCCCAGGATCGCCGTCACCTCAGGGTCCACCACCGCGAACGGGACGAAGCGCCGCACCGACACGTTGTCGAGTTTCATGCCCCCTTCGATCAGCTTGGCGAGCAGGCGATCGTGGGGCGACAACACCATCGCGCGGTGCGTGCGATCGACAGGTGGGGCATTGATCGGTGTCGATGGCAGCAACTCCCCCAGCGCCGCCCGCGCCTCGGCCGGCGCATCGGCCCAGGTCGTCTCCAGTCCCGGCTGGGTCATCAGCACCAGCGTCCCCCCGGCGCGAACAAAATCACGCCAGCGCCGAGCCGTCGCCGCGTCCGGCCACTGCGACAGGATCGCCACCAGCACATTTTGCTTGCCATCGGCCGACGGTGCCGACCGCACCGCGATCGGCCAGCTTTCGAGCTTTCCCTCGGCGGGATCCAGCGCCAGTTTGGTCACTCGGGTCGCATCGGGCAGGGCCGGGTTTTCCAGCAGCGTCACATTCCGCCGCGCGGGAATGTCGATCAGTAAATCGCGGGCGTTGTCCCACGCCATCACATCATCCGCCTCGAGTTGCCCGTGCAACAGCAGCCATCGCTCGGCCGGCAGCTTGATCGGAAAACGGACCCGCACCCGGCCATCAGTGTCGAAGTTCGCCATCAGCGGACCTTGACGTGAAATCTCGCGCGAGCCGTCCAATGACTTGAGCGTCAACGTCACCGGCCGCGAATCGCTGGCCCGGCCGGCCACCTCGACGATCCCCTCGGACCCGACCCCGGGGATCGGCTGCTCGGGGTCGATCGCCACGCGAGTGATCCCCGCCGACCGGGCCGTCGGCGGCTGCAAATCCAGTAAAATTACCCGCCCGTCGGGAAAATCCGCCAGTGCCCGGGGAAACTCGCGCGACTGGAAATCGCTGATGACGATCAGCCACTTGCCGTTGGCGCTTTGCCGCTTGAGAAGATCGGTGGCTGCGGCGATCCGCTCGACCAGCGGCACCGGATTCGGCTGCGGGCGCAGGGCCGTCCATTCCGACTGAATTTTCGACACCGGCCGAAGCTGCTCGGACTGATCTTCCCCCCGCGCCGGCGAACTTTTGAAAATCGCCACCCGCGAATCGCGCAGTTGCCCACGCAGCAGATCCTCGACCATGACGTTGGCCCGGTCCAGCAACGTCGATTGCTGATCCTTCAGCTCCATGGAATAGCTGGTGTCCACCACGATCGCGGCGATGGTCGAGTCGCCCGCGAACCACCCCGAGGCCAGCATCTTCGCCGGCTGCGCAATCGCCCAGATCAGCAGCGCCAGCAGCAGCATCCGCGTGGCCAGCAGCAGCCAGCGCTGCACCCGCCGCCGGGCCGCGGTCCGCTGGATCGACGCGCGGATGAACCGCAGCGTGGGAAACGCCACCACCGGGCTTTTTCGCCGAAACAGCAGATGCAACACCAGCGGCAGCCCCGCCAGCGGCAAGGCCCACAACGCGGTCGAAAATAAGAACTCAAGTCCGAACATAAGACGCGCCCCGATGACTCTCCTGGGGAACCGTTTTTCGCATTCGCCAGGAAATTAAACGCGAAGGCGCGAAGGGGCGAAGAAATCGATCTATTTTTTCTTCGTGTCCTTCAGCCCTTGTAGGTTAGCAGAATGACCCGATAACCGTTTTGCTAGTGTAGTGGCACGCTTGCGTTTTCGAGTAATCCAAGTGCGTTGCCCTAAGACCATTGTGTGACAAAGCACCAGCCCTCCCAATCCAGCTTCTTCTTCGCGCCTTCGCGCCTTCGCGTCTAGCTTTCCTCCGCTTCGTGGTAACAAATCTCTCGGAGCGGCGCTCCACCTTCGCTTTAGAGTTCGATCATCCGCCAAGCCGACCCAATCCAACTCCCTCTTCCCCCCTTCGCCCCTTCGCGCCTTCGCGTTTAATCTTCCCCCGCTAGTTCGAGAAGCGAAACCGGATGATCGCCAGGATCGCCTTGAGCCCATCCTTCCAGGTGATTTTTTTCCCCTCTTCGTAGCTGCGCCCGTAATAGGCGACCCCCACCTCGTAGATGCGCAGCCGCGGCCGCAGCTTGGAGATCTTCGCGGTGATCTCCGGCTCAAATCCGAAGCGGTTGCATTTGACTTGGATGCGATCCAAAACCGACTTGCGAAAGACCTTGTAGCAGACTTCCATGTCGGTGAGGTTGAGGTTGGTGAACATATTGCTCAGCGTGGTCAGGAAGCGGTTTCCCACGGTGTGCCAGTAGTACAGGACCCGGTGCGGCTCGCCGATGAATCGGCTGCCGTACACCACATCGGCTTTGTTATCGAGGATCGGCTGGATCAGCTTGGGGTAGTCGCTCGGATCGTACTCCAGATCGGCGTCCTGGATGATCACCACCTCCCCCGTGCAGCGGACGAACCCATCCCGCAGCGCAGCCCCCTTGCCTTGATTAACCGGTTTGTGGAGGATCTGAAACTCGACATCGGCGAACAATCCAGGCAGTGCATCGAGTTTCGCGGCGCTCGCGTCTTTCGAGCAGTCGTTGACGCAGATGATTTCCCGCCGCAACCCCCGGGGCAGCGGCGCCTCGACCACCAGCCTCACGAGGTCCTGCACCGTCTGCCCTTCGTTGTATACCGGGATCACGATCGAAATCTTGGAGATCGCGCCCGTCTTCGCATCGTCGGATGGTTCACCAGCTTCCACGCTCGATCATCCTAATGGGCGGCGAGCCATGAGCAAAATGGGAGAGTAACGCCCGGAGCCGCGGCGGCAAGCCGACTTCACCCCCTCACGCCCCCGCCCCCTCACCCCTTCACCCCCTCCCCCCGCGTGCCTTCGCGCCTCGACTCCTCCCCTCCTCCAACTGCGCCTTGCGTCTCAATATATGATGATAATGCTGCGCGAATCGGTGCGCTTCATCGCGGGCGTATTGCAGCAAACGCAATCCTGCGTGATTCCGCGGCAACTTCAGCGGCGCGGACCGGCCCTGCACGTAAATCAGCTCTTCTTTCTTCGCCAGCGACACCACCATTCGTGGGCGCGATTCCATCCCCGCGAACACCTGCATCGCAGCGCCGAGTTGGCCCATTCCGCCGTCGATGAGGATCACATCTGGGTACAGTTCGTTGTTCACGCCCGCCTCGCGGTAACGCCTGCTGACGACTTCCTGGATCGACAAAAAATCGTTGTTTCCCTGGCCATGCGTGATCTTGTATCGGCGGTAGGCGTCCTTGAACGGCACGGCGTCGATGAACGTCACCTTGCTGCCGACCATCTCTCCGCCGTGCAGATGCGCGATGTCGATCGCCTCGACGATGCGCGGCGGCTCTGGCAGATCCAGCGCCTCCTGCAACTTGGTCAGGCCCTCCTGCGGGTTGGTGATGAACGCCTCGGGTTGCCAATACTGTTCATCCCCGCGCCCCGCCCGCGCGCCCAGGGCGTTCAGCGCCTTGATCTCGTCGCGCAGGCGGGCCGCACGCTCGAAGTTCATCTCCTTCGACGCCTCGATCATCTCCCGCTCAAGCTGCTCGACCACGCTCTTTTTGTCGCCGCTCAAAAACCGCATCAGCCGCTGGATGTCCTGGCGGTACGATTCCTTCGAAACCTTCGCCGCGCACGGCGCGGTGCATTTCTTGATCGGATAGAGCAGGCAGGGCCGGAAAAACCGGCGGGACGGATCGTCCTCGCGGATTTCCAGGTGACAGGTGCGGAACTTGAACGCCTTTTGCAGCAGGGTCAGCGCTTCTTTGAGCGCGTTGACGCTGGTGAACGGCCCGTACAGTTTCACGCCCCGGGTCCGCGGCTCGCGGGTCACGTAGACACCGGGGAACTCCTCGTCGGTGGTCACCATCACATACGGGAACGTCTTGTCGTCGAGCAGCCGGGCGTTGTAGCGCGGCTGGATGTCCTTGATCAGCCGGTTCTCGGCCAGCAGGGCTTCGACTTCCGAGTCCATCTGGATCACCTCGAAATCGACCACCGCCTCGAGTAATCCAGCCTTCTTGTGTTCCAGCCGGGTCGAGGCCTGAAAGTAACTGGCGACCCGATCGCGCAGCGATGCCGATTTTCCGATGTAGATCACCCGGCCCTTCTCATCCTTCATCAGGTAGACTCCGGGCGCTTTCGGGAGATTCCGGGCTTTTTCGGCAAGTTTGGCGATGCGGTCGTCCATGACGATGTGACTATTGTACGCTCGCCAGCCGCCGCTGGATCAATCCAACCGATGCTGCCACGCCGCCGGCGTCAATGCGATCTGGCTTCCATCGGCCCGGCGTAGAAACATGCCCGGCGCCGCCGTGACGGAGCCGATCCGTGTCGCACCGGGCAGAGATGCATCGGCCATCAGCAGCAACTCGTGATCCTCCCCATCGTGCAGCGCGTGGTCCAAAGGCGAGCGGAAGTCGGCCGCGCTGAGCTGAACCGCATCGGCATGAATGGGGATGGCGCCCTCGTCCAGCACCGCGCCCACGCCGCCGGCCTCGCACAGATGCCGCAGGTCGCCGGACAGCCCGTCGGATATGTCGATCATCGCATGCACATGCCCGCCGGCGGCCAAGTGCCGCGCCTCGTGGACTTTCGGAGCGAACGTCATGTGCCGGCCGAGGATCGACCCGCCCAGCGGCCCGGTGACGTAAATACCATCGCCGGGTTTTCCGCCCGACCGGGTGATTGGCTCGATCCCCGCGCTGCGCCCCAGGATCGTCACCGTGACGACCAGGCCCTGGTCCCAAGTCGCGGTATCGCCGCCGACGATCTGGCAACCGAAAACCTCCGCGGCGTCCTGCAAGCCCAGATACAGCTCGCGGGCATAGTCGATTCCATCCCCGCGATGCAGCGCCACGGTCACCACCGCCGCCGCCGGAAGACACGCCATTGCGGCACAGTCGGACAGATTGCGATTCATCACTTTCCGCCCGATTTGCCGTGGCGAATGCTGCCTTGCGTCGAAATGCACCCCATCGAGCACCTGGTCAACCCCCACGAGCAACAGATCGCCCGCGTCCCACCGCAGCACGGCCAGATCATCCCCCGCGGGCAGCGCCACCCGCGCCGTTCGCCGTTGCCGCGAGCGAATCCACTGGATCAGATCAAACTCGCCCGCCATCGCCCGCCCTCATCATTGCTGTCGCCGCGCCTGCTCGGCGAGGTAGTGTTCCCATCGCGTTTCCACGCGCCTCTGCGTGTAATCGACCGCCTGTTTGACGGTCAGCTCATCCAGCCGCAGCGCCGCCTGGGTCGCCAGTTGGCCGAGTTCCTCGTTCACCCACGGGCCGATCGCAACACTCAGGCCGCCATGGGCGTTCGGACTGCGCGCCAGAC
Source organism: Tepidisphaerales bacterium (assembly GCA_038329845.1). Taxonomy (GTDB): domain Bacteria; phylum Planctomycetota; class Phycisphaerae; order Tepidisphaerales; family Tepidisphaeraceae; genus JBBQNJ01. The sequence goes on from JBBQNJ010000001.1 coordinate 81,377, forward strand.
GCTCGAACACACCAATGTAGGGGTTCGGGTGCGTCAGGATGAACTCATCGCTCACGCTCGCCAGCGGCGAGTTCTTGCAGTGGACCCGGCAGAGTTTCTCGATCACGTCTTGACGGTTGATGAACGCGATGAACTCGAACGCCGCGGGAATGTCCCCGGCACCGCGCGGGATGCATAGCGCGTCGAAACCGGCGGCCGATACATCATTCAGCCCCGCGACGGCCGATGGAAATGGCGCCACCCCCCAGCCATAGTTGAACGGCCTGGCCACTCGCGGCAGAAACCGCTCGAGCGACCACGGAACAAGCACCTGCGAAAACTCGGGCTTGAGCGTGTAGATGTAGTTGGCCATCCACGGCCCCTGGAGGACCATCGAAACCTTGCCGTTGAGGAACGGATTATTCGGCGAGTTGAACCCTCCCAGCCCCCCGCGAAACTCCGTCATCGCCCCGGCGCCCAGGCGCCGGCTGTAGCTTCGAATCCACTCGTACGCCGCGACACTCGGCGGGGAGTCGATCACAAACCGACGGGCCTGCTCGTCGAAGATCGCCCCTGCGAACCAGTACGGCGTGGCGGCGATCGCCCACCCCGGCTCCAGAGGCAGATAGCCGGCGCGGTCGATCCGGCCCGTGCCAGGCTCGAAAGTATCCAGCGCTGCGGCGTAGCGATCCAGTTCATCAATCGACTTCGGCGGGCGCGTCGCATCCAGCCCGAGCGAGCGAAGTCGAGCGGCATTTTCGTAAAACTGGAGCTTGTTGTAATGCAGCGCGTAAGCGTTGGGCGTGCTGACCAGCCCCCAAAGATGGCCGTCTTGAAAACAGGTGTTCCAGTAAACGGGCTTGTAGTATGACGCGGTGATCCCCCGCCGACGGGCCATCTCCTCGATCGGGACCAGCGCCTTTTCCGCCGCGAATGGCGCGATCTGCGGATCCCACAACCCCGCCACCTCCGGCGGCACGCCCGCGGCCGTCGCCGTCAGCGTCTTGCGATCCACCCCGCTGATGGACAGATACTCGACGTACATGCCGGCGTCCTTCCCCGCACTGGCATTGAACTCATCGACGATCCGGCGCATCTGATCGGCTTCCTTGCCGGTCCATTTCTCCCAGTACGAAATAACCCGCCGTCCCGCCGGTGCCCGCCGCACCTCCGCCGGCCGCCACACCAACAGCGCTCCCGCCGTTAAAATCATCACTGCGAAAATCGCGCGGGAAATCAAACGCATTTTCCCCCGCCGGATTTGTGATCTCGCCGGACATGCTCGGCCAAGGCCGACTTCGCGTAACTCGGCATCGGCAGGCGATGACTCGCGGCCAGGCGGCGCAATGCGGCATGATCATTCACTTCGCGCTCGCCCACCCACACGATCTCGAGTCTTCGATGATCGCGCAAGGCGATGTGGGTATAGCGTTGCGGACTTGCCCAGTAACACGTCTTGCGGATTTGAGGCTGCCGCCCCTCGCGCCAGTTTTCACAGTGTTCGCACGACCAGCTCTTGCCACGTTGGCACGATCCGCACAGAAGCATGTAATCGGCCGCAACCCGATCACCAACCGGATCATCCCCGGCGATCTGGTACGGAACTCGATGATCAATTTGCAGGTAAATGGTATCGAAGGGAGTGCCGCAAATCTCACAGGCGTCTCCGCGCTGCTGAACAAGCTCCTTCTTAAATCGCTTAGAGAATGCCGTTCGACCCCCGATTCGATCCGCCCGAATTTTCGAAGGATCGCCGAAGGAGTATATGGCGATTTGCCGACCGGTCTTGCTCTTGCCTCGCGCCGAAACGAGGGGAATTCCGGCATCCTTTACATCCCGGGCTGCACTGGCGGCGTCGCGCAGCCCGTAGCGCTGCTCAAGTTCTTCCGTGCTGACCGATCCGTGCCTCAAAATATGGTCAACGACGATCTTGGCGCGACCCTTGGTGATCCGTGCCAAAGCGGAGAGAAGTTCGGGATGCGGGGATGGATCGCTCATGCCCCACCGACCGGAAAAAGCATGGGCTGTTCAATTTGCGTAGCGGGGATCGCCAAGGGACGAGGCAATCCGCCAATTCGATCCAGCAACGGTTGAGACAGGTAGAGCGACTCATACGTGATTCCGCTGCGTCCGAGCAGTGTCTCCTGCGTAGATCGTCCAGCCTCGATTTCGAGATGAGTCAGCCCCAGCGAAGCGGGAAGTTGTTTGCCATGACGCCGATCGCCGGTCCGCCCATCATACGAGATGATAAGCGACAAGTCCCTCTCCCTCAGGGTTCGCAGTCCGTCACAGAAGCTGTCGTAAGTAATCCCGCGAACGTAACGGGCATCGCGGTCTTTGCTCGTGCCCTGATACGGGGGATCCAGATACACCACATCCATGGCCCCGGCATCACGAAGCGCCTCGAGGTAATCTCCGGATCGAACCGTCGCGCGCCCCCGGAACAGTTCCGAGGCGCGAATAAGATTCCGACGCATCGTTTGCGGCCTGCTGCCGGCACGTCGATGATCCGCGGTGTTATTGAATTCTCCCCGGGTGTTGTAGCGAATCGCCGCTTTCACGCATCGCGCCAACAAATACAAAAACAACGCAGGCTCGGGTTTCTGATTGAAGCGCGCCCGAATAGCGTTGAAAAAGCTCTCGTCGGCGTCTTGCTGCTGCCTCCGCCACAGCGATTCATACTCATCGCTGAGCGAATGCGGCGATTCGATGATTCCCCGCCACAAGTCGATCAGGGGAGCGTGGATGTCGTTCAAGACAAACGACGTGGCCAGTTCCCAGTTCGCGGCGGCGAGAGAAACCGCCGCCGATCCGGCGAACGGCTCGAATAAGGTTCGGGTGTCGCGCGGAAGGCAAGCGCATATCCTCTGCGCGATCCATCTCTTGCTGCCTTGATAGGGGATCGGGTGCGGCGGAAGCGCGGAGGGCATTATCTGGGTGTCCTTTAACGCTCGGCCTGGCGGTGGAAACCTTGCAGCGACGAGCTCCATGCCATAGGCCATTGGCCCCGAGTCGATCCGTTCAAGCCGACCGGTGAATCAGTATATGCAGGGGAAAAGGCTTCGCCAGCCCATCGCCCCCTGATACTTCAACGGTTCGCCGACGCCTTCGTGGTCGCGGGCGGGTCGGGGATGAACTTCAGGCTGACGCTGTTGATGCAGTAGCGCTGGCCGGTGGGTTGATCAGGGGCGTCGTCAAAGAGATGGCCGAGGTGCGAATCACAACGGGCGCACAAGACCTCGGTGCGGGTCGTGCCGTGCGAGCGGTCCGGGCGAAGAATCACGCGGTCGCCGGCGGCGGCGGCGTAAAAACTCGGCCAGCCGCAGCCGGAATGAAACTTCGTCTTCGCATGGAACAACTCGGCGCCGCAGGCGGCACAGGCGTATGTCCCGGTCTGTTCCAGATCGGTGTATTCCCCGGTGAACGCCCGCTCGGTTCCCGCCTGCCGCAAGACGCGGTATTGCTCGGGAGTCAACAGTTTGCGCCACTCAGCGTCGGTATGGACGACCTTCTCGGCGCTACCGCCGGGGGCAGTCGAAGGGTTCATGGCGTTCTCCGCGGCGGTGCCGGCTTGGGCAGAGCGCCGATTTTCCAATGCGATCTCGGCCACGGCCACGGCCACGCCGACCACAACGATCGACAGTGCCCAGCCCATGATTCGTCGGCGGCTCATGCCTGATTGTAGGCGCGCTCCGCCGCCGCGCCGTTATTCACGTCTCACCGCGCGATCAGCCCAGGCAGAAATCCTTCGAGCTTACGGGCGCGCACCGGGTGCTGGAGTTTTCGGATCGCCTTGGCCTCGACCTGCCGCACGCGCTCTCGCGTGACCTTGAAAATCCGCCCCACCTCCTCGAGCGTGTATGTGTAACCATCGCCGATCCCGTAACGCAGCTTGATGATCTCGCGCTCGCGATAAGTCAGCGTCTTGAGGACCTGCTCGATCTTGTCCTTGAGCATCTCCTGAGTGGCGCTCTCCACCGGGTTTTCAGCTTTTTCATCCTCGATGAAGTCGCCGAAGTAGCTGTCCTCGCTCTCGCCCACCGGGCGGTCCAGCGAGATCGGATGTCGGCTGATCTTCAACACCCGCCGGGTCTCGCTGACGGTCATCTTCGCCTTCTTGGCGATCTCCTCGATCGTCGGCTCGCGCCCGAACTCCTGCATCAGTGCCTTGGAAATATTCCGCAGCTTGCTCATCGTCTCGATCATGTGGACCGGGATGCGGATGGTCCGGGCATGATCGGCGATGGCGCGGGTGATCGCCTGGCGAATCCACCAGGTGGCGTAGGTGCTGAACTTGTAGCCGCGCCGGTATTCGTACTTGTCCACGGCCCGCATCAATCCGGTGTTGCCCTCCTGGATGATGTCCAGGAAGCTCAAGCCCCGGTTGCGATATTTCTTGGCGATCGACACCACCAGGCGCAGGTTGCCCCCCGACAGCTTCCGCTTGGCGTCCTCGTATTTGTTGAAAATCTTGCGGACCTGCACCACCCGCTTGTGCAGCGACTGGGCGTCCTCGAGTACCAAATCCTCCAGCCCGGCCAACTCCTCGCGGCAGACCTCCAGATCCTCACCGGGGTCTTTCACCTTCTTGAGTTCTTCAATCCGCTGCTCCAGCTCGACCATCTTGGTGCTGATCGAACTCAGCTTTTTCATCAACGGCGTGACCTTGCTGGTCCGCAGGCTCAATTCCTCGAGCAGCTTGACGCTGCGCCGGCGGCGACGCCGGATCGCCATCCGCAACGGCTCCTGCTCCCGGCGCAACTTGGTCTGGCGAACCGCGTCCCAGTCCTCGCGATTTCGCTGAAGCATCTGCCGCACCGACCCGAGATTCATCGGGATGCGCAGACCGATCGTTCCCTTGTCGGCCTGACCTTCGGCGGTGCTGATCTTCATCGTCCGGTCGAACGGAAGATCCCCTTCATCCACCTGTTGAAGAATCTCGACCGCCGACTGAAGACAGTAATCGCTCTCGAGTACCTTGGACCGGAAGACCTTGCGAAAAATCTCGATCCGCTTGGCGAGATTGATCTCCAGCTCGCGGGTCAGCAGCGGGATTTCCCCCATCTGCGTGAGGTACATGCGGACGGGATCGTCGATGCGCTTGCTCGAGGCCTCGGCCAGTTCCTCGTCGAGACTCAGATCGACTTCTTCCTCTTCCTCGGCCGCAAGTTGCTCAGGACCCGGCTCGTCGCTCGACCCAGGTGCCTGCCCCGCCGGCGCGGGGCCGGCGGTTCTCTTGCTGACCGTAACCGAAGTGGTCACAACGGTGGTTTTGATCGTGACGGACGCGGTCTTGCGCGGAGCCTTTTGATGCTCGGCCACGTCTCCCTCGTCGATCAGCTTGATGCCCATCTCGTCCATGAGCATCAGAAGCGAATCCAACTTATCGGGAGAAACGATCTCGTCGGGCAGACGGTCGTTGAGTTCCTCGTAGGTGAGGTATCCTCGCGTTTTGCCCATCTCGAGAATCCCGTTGACGCGATTCTCGACTTCCTCCGGTGACCCCGACCCAATCAAGGGTGATTCAATTGACATTCGGAAAATCCTGGCGCGGTTGGGCGATCGCACCTCGAAGCGCGATCACGAAGACGACTGATCTCGAGCCTGGCGAATATACCGGGCCAAGGCCACGGGACTGTTCCCGAGCCCTGAAACGCGGTGCAAACGCAGCCCACCTATTTAGTTGTTCAACACCTCACCGAGCTCGTGCCCCTCCATGAGCCGAACGCGACAGTGAAGCCCTGTAGTATACCCCAAGCTTTTCGCCCGTGCGTAATTGTAGGCGGACAAAACACCTTCGACATGTTCAGTCTTCGGCCCGAACCGTCTGTCCAACCTCTACGATAGGACCAGCCGGAAGGTTCTGTCAGCTCTTACACATTGCGATTCCGGGCGCTCACCACCTTCATTCCTCGTTCGATATCTCGAAGCAAATCCGCCGCCGAATCATCCTCAACCGACAGCTCGCGGGCCTTGCTCATTCGCGCCATCCGCTCTCGCTCCTCGCGCTGATGGGCGAAATAATTCACCGCATCCTCCAGAGCCTGGCGGTCGGCCTGAATCGGTCCCGACGATTTCCCCGCCTTTTCGACGGTTTTTTCATCCCGCCCGGCCCGCGATTCGGCCTGTTCGACCAGCTCGATCGCCAGTTCGCTCAGCGCGGGGTCATTCAGCCAGCTCAGGAATTCATTGAATACCGGCTCGCCTTCGTGGCGTTGATGATCCCAAATTCGCTCGGCCAGCGCCTTGGACCGGCGAGAAAGAAAATCGCTCGGCGACAGATGCTGTTGAACCGTGACCCACAAACCCGGCTCGAGCAATAAAGCACCCAGCACGTCGGCTTCTGCCGACGACTGGGCACCCGATACGGGAATTTCCGGTTCCTCCGACGAGTCCGGCGGCGCGGCGTCCGAAGCTTCCATTGTCGGTTGCTCGGCGCTGCCGGCTTGAACCGGCGCTCGCGGACCTTGCCGCCCCGAACCTCGCGCCGGACGGAACCGGCGATTCAGTTGCTCCACCGGGATGCCGGTCAGCCGCTGAACCCGCGCCAGCACCGCCCCCCACCGCAGGCTGTCCACCGGGCCGCTGCCTCGCGCCGACGCCAATACCTTTAGATACTCCTCCACCGCCTTCTGCTGCGACGTGAGGTCCTGGTTGGCGCGAAAATCACGGGTGAGCTGCTTCCACTTGTAGGTCAACGCATCCTGAGCGCCGGCAATCACTTGCGAAAACGCCTCCGCACCGTGTTTCAGCAGGTATTCATCCGGATCCAGGTCCTCGGGCATCGTGGCGATGAGAATCTCGATCGGCTGGGTAAGGAACAACTCCACCGACCGGTTTACCGCCGCATCACCGGCGGTGTCGGGATCGAACAAAAGCACCATGCGGTCGGCGAATCGGCGCAGCTTGGCGACGTGGCGCTCGGTCATCGCCGTGCCCAGAATCGACACGACGTTTTTCACACCCTGCTGATGGCACATGTGGGCGTCGCAGTACCCCTCGACCAGGATCGCCGTGCGCGTCTCGACGATGCGCTGCTTGGCCAGGTCCAGCCCGAAGACACACTCGCTTTTTGAAAAAAGGGGCGTCTCAGGAGTATTGAGATACTTCGCCGGATCCTCGCTGCCCGGCATGACCCGTCCGCCGAACGCGATGACCCGCCCCTCCACATCGCGGATCGGCCACATCAGCCGATTGCGGAACGCGTCGTAATTCCCATCCCCGCTGGTGCGCGGCTTGATCAGTCCCGCCAGCGCCAATTGGGCCGGCGTAAACCTTCGCATCGCCGGGCTTTTAAGCAATCCATCCCAGCCGGGCGGAGCCAGGCCAACATGAAACTGCTTGAGCGACTCATCAGAAAATCCGCGCCCGCTGAGATACTCGCGGGCGGCGGTGCCGGCGGACGGATCAGCCAGCGTCTTCTCGAAGAAGCTCGCCGCGGCGGAGTTGGCATCCAGCAGCGCCTGACGCTCGCCGCGCTTCTCCCGCGACGCGCCGAACTGCGGCATCTCGAGGTTCGCCCGCTCCCCGAGTTGCCTCAGAGCCTCGATAAACTCGATGCGGTCGCGCTTGATGATGAAATCGATCGCGTTGCCGTGTTCCTTGCACCCGAAACAATGAAAAAACTGTCGGGACGGACTGACGTGAAACGAAGGGGTCTTTTCCTGGTGGAACGGGCACAGCCCGAGGTAATCCTTGCCGCGGCGTTTGAGCGCGACGGTCTGCCCGATCAACTCGACAATGTCGGTCGCCCCGAGCACCTGCGCCTTAAAATCATTGCCCGCGTCGGATCGACTCAACGAAACTCCCCGCTGTAAAACAAGAGGATTGGATGCCCCCGAAGCCGCGCCCTCACGCGGGCGGCATCGAACCGCCGAATATAGCCGTGACGATGAAGCTCGTCAAGCCGCCAATTCAGCGAGAATATCCCTATGTTTATTCTTTTCAATGACTTATATCATTAACCTCGGCTCGAAATCCGCAGCCGATCGGTCGATTCGGGCGCAGCGGATTTCCTGTTGCCTGGCGGTCGGAGCATAATTCGGCCATGCAGCTTCGCCGACAGATCGCCCGGCAGATTGGGGGCTTGGTGGGAGCGGTGGCGTTGCTGGCCGGGGCGTCGGTCTGGGGGATCAACGCGGCGCACCAGGATTTCGGCGCGGCGCTGCGCGGGTATCAATCGCTGCGAGTCGTCTATGGAGTCGGGGCGGGCGTTTCAACGGCCAAGGCGCTGCTCGGCGCTTCTCGGGCCGACCCGGCCCGTGTGCGGGCTGAGCTGGCATCGGCGTCGGCACGCTGGCAGCTCGAGCTGGCCTCGCTTGAACGATCTGCATCCGCGACCGAATCGGCCCTGGACGGTGCCCTTCGGTCGGCGCTGGCGCTGTTTGAAACCCCCCCGCCGGGAACGACCGCCGCGTACGCGCTGCGCCTAGCGTCGATGGACCGGATTCTCGGGCAGGTGGCGCGGCTGGCATCGGACATCCGCGCCGATATCGAGCGCCGCCAAGTCGCCGCCGAGCGGACTCGACGAACTGTAATACTTTTCATGGTATCGATGGGATTGCTCATCGTGATCGCCGCCGCCGCGATCGGGATTCGCCAGTACCGAAGCGTCGTGACCCCGATCCAGCAATTGAGCGCGGCGGTCCGTCGGTTCACGGCCGGCGATTTCTCCCAGCGCATTTCGCCGCTGCGATACGCGGAGTTCACGGCGTTGTCGGACGACTTCAACACCATGGCGAGCGAGTTGGACGAGCTATATCGCCAGCTCGAGCAGAAAGTGCGAGCCAAGAGCCGCGAACTGGTTCAGTCCGAACGGCTGGCGAGCGTGGGATACTTAGCGGCCGGCGTGGCACACGAGATCAATAATCCGCTGGGGATCATCACCGGCTATGCCGAGTGGTCGCTCAAGCAGCTCGACGAGCCGAAATCGCCGGACATCCGGGGGATCGAAAAGACGCTTCGAATCATTTGCGACGAGGCGTTTCGCTGCAAAGAGATCGTTCAAAAGCTGCTTTCGCTGAGCCGTTGCGGGGATTCGGCCGGGGCGGGGCGGCAACGGGTGAATCTCGGCGCGGTCGTCGAGGAAGTCGCGGAGATGGTCAAAGCGCTCGGTGAGTTCGCCGGGCGCAAACTCTCGGTCTCGATCGATTCCCCGTCGGATCAACTTCATGTTCACGCCGCGCCGGGCGAGATAAAGCAGGTGCTTTTGAACCTTGCGGTGAACGCCTTAGACGCGGTGGCGGACGGCAGCGGGCATGTCCAGATCGAAGTCTGCCGTACCGAAGCATCGGTGCGGATCGACGTGAGCGACAACGGCCGCGGCATGACGCCCGCGACGTTGGAGCGCATCTTCGAGCCGTTCTACACCGAGCGCCGCGACGACACCCGCCAGCGCGGCACCGGCCTGGGCCTGTCCATCAGCCACGCGATCATCCAGTCTCACGCCGGTGCGATCCACGCCCACAGCGACGGTCCCGGCACCGGCAGCCGCTTCACCCTCACCCTCCCCGCCGCCTGACCGCGCGCCGTTGAAGAGCGGTTCGAATCTTCGCCAAGGATTTCCTGCCCATTCCCAGAGCGCCGGATATCGCGCCCTTGGGGACAAGCGGCAAACAAGATTGTTCTTAACGCATGGCTTTCGGACGAATGGTCACATGAGTCCCCGGGAACCAATGTTTGAACTCGTCGGTGTAGTACAGGTACGCGCGGCTGGCCGGGGCGGTGTAGTCGCCGGGGATGGCGGCGATCAGGGTGATCGGCAGTTCGATGCGCTGCTGAGGCTTGAGGGCCCGCCAGTACAGGATCACCTCGCGGCCGCGCACTTCGTAGGCGTCGATCGAGCCACGCTTGACGAGTTCCTTGAGCTGATCATGGCGCGGCTCGGTCCCGCCGGATAAGCCGATGATCGCCACGGGGTTGGGAGCGATGGTCTCCGATCGGTTGCGCACCGTCACAGTCATCTCCGTGATCTCCCCTTCGCGCAGGTCGGCTTCGGGCATCTTAACGGCGAGGTCCAGCACGCACTTCTCGCTGCTGTCGGGCTGAAGCGCGTGATAGTTGACCGTTATCGAGAACGGCATCGGGGAGCCGGCATCCATGGCCAGGGTCACCGTGTGTTCGCCGGGTTCGGAAAACCGCGCGGTGATGTCGGGCAGGCTCAGGGCGCCGCGGGTGTCGGCGTCGAACGCCAGCGGCTCACCGGCCGGCTTCTCGTCGATCCAGAGCATCAGCGATCCGGCAGCGCGCGGGCGGGCTCGCGCCTTGTCGTATTGCACGATCGCCCGCAAGGCCAGGATCGTGCTTTGCGTCGATCCAAACCGGCCGGCCTTGCACGATTCGGCCAGAAACTTCAGCCCGTTTTCGACTTGGGCGGCGCTGGCGGGATCGCGCATCCAGGCCAGGACACCCAGCGCGGTGGTCTCGATCGCCAGGGCATCGCCGCCGCTGCGGGTGATGCTCGATTCGCCCCCTTCGATGGCACCCGATTTTGCTTGTCTGACGTCCAGCCGCGACAAGAGGGCGCGGCCGGTGTCGGCGTCGCCGCTTAAGAACGCCACGTTCGCCCCCAGCGCGATCACGTAACTGTCACGGCTGTCGGCGGCGAGGCGATTCACATGCGCGACTTCCTTTTCGAGTCCGCGCTGGCCGGATTCCAGCAATGCCCAGGTGATGTAGGCATCGGTTGTTTCCTGAGGCGCGCCGCCAAAACTATCCAGCGCCCGCTGGTTGCGTTGGAAACTTCCTTTGCCGTCGCGCCGATCGAGCAGCCATTGGCGAGTCCGCTCGAGCATGGCCGGGTCCACCGAGCGCACCTGCGACATGTCCACGAACTGCATCAACCCGTAGGCGGTCAGCGCCTCGTGGCCGGGATCGCCACCGAACCACTCGTACCCTTTTTTCGGGCACTCGAAGCCGGTGAGTCGCTTGTACGCCGAATCGAGATTGTCGCGGCTGCGCTGGATCAACGCCGGTTCGACGCCCTGGTGGGTTAGGAAATACTGCTGTGCCATGACCAGCGGATAACTGGTGGAGCTGGTCTGCTCGAAGCATCCATTGGGCTCCTGGATCAGCCGCTCCAAGGCCCCGGTCATGCTCGCCAGCGGGGTCGGATAAACCACGACGGCGGAGGAGAACCCGCCGGGAACGGCGTTCTTGGGGATGGTGAGCTTATGCGTGACTTTGACCCCGGGTTCGAGAAGTCCGCCGCGTGACCACTCGATGGGGAATCCGCGCGGAACGACGCGCAGCTCTCGCGTGACGTTGTCGGAAAACTCGCCGGCGGTCGCCTCGAGCCTGACTTTGCGATTCACCGCGCCAGCCCCGATTTCCATGCGAACCAGAAGACGAGCGCTCTGCCGCGGATCGAGCGACAACGCAGCGCCCTGGACACCCTTGATTACGACGCCGGGGGCGACAACGCTGGTCCGTACATCCGGCTGCGCGGCGGCGCCGGCGTTGACGACCGTCACCGGAAGCAGCACTTCATCGCCGACCGTCACTTCCAGCGGCAGCTTTGGCTCGACGTAGAACGGGCGAATTGATTGAACGGCGCAACCGCCCTGGCCCAGGGCGCCGCGGTCATCGAATCCATCAGCCAATGCGCGAAACGTCGTCACCGAATCGCTCAGATCGAACGATACCGTCGCTTCTCCATGGACCGCATCGGTGCGTACGGCGGGATTGAAATAAAGCGTATCGGCAAAGTCAATCCGGTCGTTGGCTGAGCGATCTTTGCGGACGGCATGGGCATACTCGCGGATGATGACAAAATCGTCGCGCAAGGGCATGGGCTTGTCCGCCATCCGAAGTTTGCCCATCACCACAGGTTTTTCGAGCGCTTTACGTTTTTGATCTTCGGCGAGCTGCCTTCGTAGATCTCCCTTCAGTTCTTCCTTTTTTTCGTCGACGGGGCCACGGGGATTCGGCGGCAGCACCTTGTCGTTGGCCACGGCGGCGGCTTCGTCAGGCATGTTCTCAGGCATCGCCGCAGCCGCGAAGGCAACCGCGACCCCTCCACCACGGGCAAAGCCCAGTTGACGCGGCGGCTGGCGCACGGCCAAGGCCCGGCGGGCCGCATCCCCATGCTCGGCGACAAACTTTTTCACATCCACCGCCGCGAATCGGCGCCAACCCTGGGTTCCCAGCAGCAGGTCCGTCGCCAAGGGGGCGATAGGGTTGTCCGAGTCGAGATAGATGCCGGCGTCGCGCAATTCCACGACATCGTTCTCGAGCAGCGCCATCGCGGGCAATCGCGGGGCCTGTTCGCGCTTTTCGATCATCTCCAGAACCGCGTCATCGCTCACCGCGATCCCCACCGTTGCGGCGAGGGGCTTGCCCGCTTCATCGGTTGTGCGGACTTTCAGCGTCACCCGATCGCCGGGAACGTAATCCCCGCGACCAGGGGAGTCGGCGGAAATCCGCACATTCACCTTCCGCGCCGGGGCGCGGAAGACCAGCCGCTCGGTGAGCGGCTTGCCGGATTCATCCCAAGCCGTGACGGTCAGCACCCCGTCGAGTTCCGCGGGGGCGTCGAATTGCACCGGTGCGAACGTGTTGACCGGTGAGAAGTTGGCTCCCGCCGGGACGGGGTCCTTGAATGTGATGGATTGTTCCGCGATCGTCTCGCCGCGCTTGCCGAGGGTCAGGCGAATCTTCCCCGCCGACGTACTGGCGATTTTGACCCGAACTGGCATCGAAGCCGCGGTCACGTCGTCGGCGCTGCGGATCACCGCGCCCTTCGCCAGCGCCGCCGGAAGCGGATAGGCCGTCTTGATCCCCGCAGGCTCGGTAATCTTCATGCTATAGACGCGCCCCGCGGCCGGGGTGAAACCGAATCGCCCGCGACCCTCATGTTCGCTGGCGAACCTCGTCACAACGGCACCGGTGTCGTCGATGAGTTCACCCTTGAGATCAGCGGGCTTGTCGGCGGGAGTGCGGGCCTGGAAATAGACGCGATTTTCCAGCCCGGCGACCAGATCGCCGCCCTCGGGAAAAATCTTGAGATCGACCGTTTGCAGCAGGATGGGGATCGACTTGCTCGCCGTCTCGACCACCCCGCCATCGGTGATGACCAACGCGAGCGTGCCTTCCCCGCGGGCGATGTCATTGGGCAGCGGGAACGATACGGCGCAGTTGCCATGCGCATCGATCACCGCCGGACCGCGATGGACTTCGGCGCCATCGACGCGGGCCAACACCGTGACGCCGGCTCCGGCGGGGGTGCCGCCTTCGGCCCGCTCGGCGTGAAGCGTGGCCCGCACGACATCGCCGGGACCGTAGCCATCGCGCAGGAAGACGATCTGGGTTTTCAATCTCGGCGCGCGGTAGGCCCGGATGTCGAATTTCCGCTCGGCCGGCGCATCGCCGGTCATAGGGAACGACGCCTTACAGGTGTATTCGCCCCCCGCCTGCTCGGCCGGCACATCCCAGGCGAAGCTGAGAATCGCATCGGGCATCTGGGACTGTCCCGAGGCGACGATGTCCCCCTTGGGTCCGCGGATTTCCACCATCGCCCAACTCGCGGCCTTGTACGGCGAATGATCGATCGCGCCCAGCATGACGCCGCGAACATAGACCCGCTCGCCGACGCGATAGATCGGCTTGTCGGTGCTCAGGTGCATCAACGCCCGCGCCGCACCGGCCGTTTCGCCGCCCCCGGGGTTGGCCGCCGGGGCCGCATCGCCGCCGAGACACAGGCTCATCATCAACCCGACGATCGCCAGGCCGCATCCACTCATCCATGCTTGTCGCATCGAAACTCCGATCAGAAAAGGCATCTCCGAGGCCCCAGGGGCCATCGCATTACCGGCTTGGACGACGGGATCGACGAAAAGTTCTGCTCACGGGAAAAAACCGTTGCGCGATCAGACCGGCGGATCTACGCCGCCGATTGAACCGAGCGATGCAGAGCCTCGAGCCGAACCTGGCAATCGCCCCAGGCCGGACCCAGCAGACGAGCATAGGCGCGGCTTCGCGGCCGCGAGATCAGCCAGGCGGTGAGGACCATGATCCGCAAATCGAGCCACAGCGAGGCGCGCTCGACATACCACAGCTCGAGGTCGGCCTTGAGCGGCGCGATGTCTTCGCGGTAGCACGCCGCGACCCTCTTGGGCGACGCCGAAAGGATGTCCTCTTCATCGCGGAAAAACGGCGACCCCAGGCGTCAGTGGGCGTATGAATCCATCTTAACCAAGGCTAGAATGCGCCCAGCGCATGGGGAGCAACTGACACCGCACGTTATGCTCTGGGAATGGTATCGATGGCGCAGAAAGAATCGATCTGGCTGGTCCCGATCGCCGGGCCGGCGTTGGCGGCGCTTCAACTGCTGAGCAAGCCCGGCGGGATCGTGGTTGGGCGCCACGAACGGTCCGACGTGCGGATGCCGGCAGACGCCGAGAAGGTCTCGCGCGCCCACGCTCGTTTCCTGTCTGACGCCGGTGAATGGCGAGTGGTCGATCTGAACAGTCGCTGGGGCACGTTCGTCAACGGCGTGCGGCTGGTGCCCGGGCGGGAGATGCCGCTGCGCGAGAATGACTTGATCCGCCTGACGCCGTGGACGTTCACCGTTTCCAACAGTGGCGAGGCGCGAAACGGGTTGCAGTCCAGTGACGATAACGCCGAGATGAAAACCCTCATCCGCGCGGTTCGCCCGGAAACCGCGGCGCCGGTGAGTGAGGAACTGCTGGCGTTGCTGCTGGAAACCGCCGCCGGCATTCATGCCGCCACGGACGAAAAGGCGCTGGCCGAATTGCTGCTGGACGCGGCGATGCGGGGCACGCGCCTGCCCAACGCGGCCTTGCTTCGTCCGCTGGATTCGGTCCGCGGGCGCGTCGAGGTGATCGCGTCGCGCGTTGCGCCGATGGGTGGAGGAATTCTCTACAGTCGCTCGCTTCTCGAGGCCGCCTCGAGCGGAAACCTCGTCGAGATCGGCGGATCGAACCTGGCGCAAAACACGTCGGAAAGCATCGTGCAGGCGAAGATCACCACGGCGTTGTGCGTACCGTTGATGCTGGGAAGCAGTCCCGCAGCGTATCTGTATCTGGATGCCCGCGCCGTGATCGGTCCGCGGACCGGCGGGGCGCTGCATACCGGCGCTTCGGCGTTCTGCTTGGCGCTGGCGAGAATGGCGGGCCTGGCCCTGGCCAACCTCAAGCGGATCGATATCGAGCGCCGGCAGGCGATGATCGAGGCCGAACTGAACGCCGGCGCCGAGGCCCAGCGGTGGATCATGCCGCGGCGTCTGACCGAGCATCCGCCATTTCGAGTCATCGGACAGTCGCGCCCGGGCGCGTACGTGGGCGGCGACTTTTTCGACGTGCTGTCGCTGGATGATCACCGCCTCGCCGTCGCCGTCGGCGATGTCTGCGGGCACGGCGTGGCCGCGTCGGTGCTGATGACCGCGGCGCAGGGGTTTCTTCACGCGGCACTGCGGCGGCACGAGCGACTGGACCAGACGGTGCGCGAGCTGAATCAGTTCGTCGTTCCCCGCCGCCCAGAGCATAAGTTCCTCACGCTCTGGGTCGGGATCTTCGACCTGGGTGCCATGACGCTGACCTACGTGGATGCCGGCCATGGCTATGCATTGGGACTCGAGCCGGCCGGCGAGCAGCGGATGTACAACGAGGGCGGCGGCTTCGCCATCGGCATGGTCGAGGATTCGGACTACGAGGCGACCGTCGTTGCGATTCAGCCTGGCGGGCGCTGCCTGATCGTTTCCGATGGAATCATTGAGCAATTTTCGCCCCCGATGGCCGGTGCCGCGGATGCAAGCCCCGAGCAGTTCTCCCTGGCGCGGCTGCGACAGACGCTCGAGCGGCTCGGGCCGGATCAGGATGTCGTCGAGTCGGTTTTCCAGGGCGTTTTCGCTCACGCCGGAACGCAGGCGCTGTCGGATGACGCGACGGCGGTGCTGGTGAAGTGGTGATCGCAGTCGCGTTGGCCCCGCAGAGCTGCCGCCAAGTTAATGGGCCTGGCGGTGTGCTGGTGCAGTGGTGATCCCAGTCGCGTTGGCCTATCCCCACCGCCCGCTCGCCAGAACGGCCAGGGTGCCGTGGGCGATCGCGTATCCCAGCGCGATTCCGCCCAGCACATCACTGGGCCAGTGGGCGTCCATCAGGTATCGCAGCAGTGCGGTGATCGCCGCCAAGACCCAGAAAGTGATCGCCGCTGGCGGATAAAATCCGGCGAGCATGACGGTCATCGCCACGGCGCAGGCGCTGTGGCTCGAGGGGAAACTCTCGCGGTAATTGGCATGCCCGAGCGCCGGACCCAGGAATCGTCCAGCGTTTTCCCGCCCCGGACGCACGCGCCCGAGAAGGCGTTTGAGGATCGCGCAGACGATGCTCGTTCCCCCCACCGCCACGATCAGGGCCACGGCCCGGCGCAACCCCCGCGAGTCGATCTGAAAAACCAGAATCGCCGCGATCGCCGTGGCGGCGAACTGTCCATATTGGGCGAACCATCGACTCTCGCGCTTCAAATCCCCTTTGAATTGCAAGTCCAGCGTCGTCGGCACCCCCGCCCGCTCGGCCACCATCACCGCCGCGCAAGCCACCACGAAAATCGTTAGAACCACAATGCTCATCCTGATTTCGCCAATGTAGTCCCGATGGCCGATCGGGCCAACTCGGCGTCATCACTGGGGAATCGATGGAGATTTATCCGGGCGGGATCGTCGAAGCCAAGCTACCCCGCCCGTCTCGGTCGATCCGGGCGGGCGTGTTTCCGCTCGTAAAGCGACTTATCCGCCGCGGCGAGCAACGCCGGGGCGGAACGTTCCTCGAGTTCGTCCAGCAGCGCGATCCCGACCGAAAGCCCCGGTGAAAGCGTCAGCCGCAGAGGCCGCGCCGCCTGTTCCACCAGCGAGATCAGGCGCTCCGCCAGCGCTTGAGCCGATTCACGATCGGCGCCGGGCATTAATAGTGTGAACTCATCGCCCCCGCATCGGAAGGCCGCATCATCCTGACGAATGGTCGAACGAATGAGCTGCCCCACATCGTGCAGAAAATCATCACCGGCGGCATGTCCCAACGTGTCATTGAGGTGCTTAAAATAGTCCAGGTCCATCATCAGGCACGCCAGCGGCAGCGCTTCGGCCACGCAGCGCTCGATGAGAACCGGCAGCGTTTGATCGAGCATTCGGCGATTCATCAGCCCGGTCAGGCCATCACGGCTTGCGATCTGTCGCAGCGATCCAATCCGACGCTCCAGGGCATCGGTGCGACTTGCCACGCGATGGCTCATCTCCCGTTCGAGCTCTGCCAGTTCGCTGCGATGACCGCGTAGATCAACCAGCACGCCCGCCATCTCTTCGACCACCGGCCGCAGGGACCAGGGAACCGCCAGTTCGCGGAATCTCTCGATGGGCATCCTTCCGGCGCGGGCATCGGTGAATCGCCGCAGCATCCGCGCCACCGGGCGGCGCCAGCACACCGTCCGATAGGTCTCGGCCACCGCCGCCCCGGCCAGCGACGCCAGCAACAGGCCTTGCAGTATGTGAAGGCTCGAATCCCCCAATGCAAATCCAATTTTCGCGGCGTGCATCGCCGCAAACGCCGCCGAGAACGCCAGCGGCATCCCCAAAATCGCCCAGCCACGCGCGGTGAGTCCCGGCCTCGATCGGCGCGCGGGATGTTCCTCGGCCTCGTGCCGCTGTTCAGCCATGCTCCACTTATCGACCGCCGGCACGGTCGAGTTTTGCTCGGCGTGCCCAGAAGGGGACGCAACAGGGACATCACTCAACCATTTGGCACCCCCCAGCGCTACGGGGACATCCAGAATATTCCCCTCAGCCCATTGACCCTCGGCAGCACTGTCTGCCAGGGATATTCTGGATGTCCCCTTCAACCCGCTCCTGCCGGGGATATTCTGCATGCCCCCTTCAATCCGCTCCCCCAGGCCAGCGCCACGTCCCCGGGAATATTCTGGATGTCCCCTTCACCCTGCACCGACGCTTCAGTCCACGCTGCACGGGTTGCCAACCGACTGTAACTTGCTCAAGGTATCGGCCTATGTCTGACGACTCCTATCCTCTGCCGCCCGCGGTTTTGTTCGACATGGACGGCACGCTCACCTGTCCCATGCTCAACTTTCCGATCATCAAGCGCGAGATGGGCATCCCACCGGATCAGCCCATTCTCGAAGCCCTCGCCGCGATGGACGCCCAATCGCGCCCAGTTGCCGAGAAGGTGCTGCATCGCCATGAGATGGACGCGGCGAAGAACAGCCGGCTCAACCCGGGTTGTCGCCAACTCCTGCGCTGGCTCGACCAAAACACCATCAAGGTCGCGGTCATCACGCGCAACAGCCGTGAGAACGCGACGAGCGTTTTTCGCCGGCATCGGCTGAACTTCGAGGTGCTGGTAACGCGCGAGCTGGGGCGGTTCAAGCCCGATCCTCATCCGCTGCAAGTCGCCTGCGAGCAGTTGCGAGTCACGCCTGGCGACTGCTGGATGATCGGTGATGGCCGCTATGACATCGAAGCGGGCCTCGCCGCCGGCGCCCGCGCGGTTTGGATCAGCCATGGACGAATACGCGATTTCACCGCCTCGCCCTGGCGGACGGTCGGCGACCTGCTCGAGTTGCGGCAACTTCTCATGCGGGCACGGCCGCGATCGGCGGATCGGTCGCCGAGTCCGCACACATCGCCGCGACGCTGAGCCACATCGCCCCGATGATCAGGAAGTAATAGTTGGCGAACGCCTGCTGATTGAACGCGAAAAACGGGAAATAGGTCATCGCCACGGCGGCGGCGAATCCCGCGGGAGTGCGCGGGCATCGCCACAAACTCAGCGCCATCCCCAACGCCATCGCCAGAAACCCCAACCCCGCCCCCGGACGATCGCCGCCGATGTCGAGCCACCAGACGGCATAGCTCAGGGCATCGGTGCGAAATGGTTGATGCAGATGGAACGTCACGGCGCTGTGCCAGAAGGCCGATGGATCCCACAGGACCATCGGCAGCGTCGCGGCCATCGCCGCGGTGCCGGCGCGCCAGGTCCATGCCCAGACGGTCCACCATCGCCACGGTCGGGGCATTAGCAGCACCAGCGCGAGTACGAACATCGGCGGGGCATACTGCTTGGAGGCCAGCAGCAGCCCCAGCAGCCATGGCGTCCTGGGCGAGCGTCGCATCGCCGCCGCGACCACCGCCGCGAGAAGCGCCAAGACCATCGGCTCGGTCCAGGCGCAGCGCAGCACCAGAAACACCCGCGGGGTCAAAAGGAGCATTGCCGCCGCCGCGGGCGCGATCCACACCATATCGGATCGGCCGCTCAGGCCCGCAGCGAGTTCACGGCCGGGGCGAGCGGGCGCGAGCAACGCAGTTTCGGCTCGGCCGCGCCGGCCGATCATCAGCGCCCCCGTCGCCAGCAGCGCCGCCCACAACCCGTAGCGCACGTCGCGTGCAATCCAGTAGGCCGGTAAATCGAGCCACAACGTCATCGGCACGTAGACCAGTCCGAACTGCAGCCGTCCCCCCACGGTCATTCCCGGGCCATAATATTCGGGCATCCTGCCGTCATAGGGATCGTCCAGCGTGATCGCGTACGGGTTGCGCCCCTGCAACATCGCCTCGGCCGATTCCTGCTGCATCGAGAACACGTCGATCGACGCGTTGGGGGTCATGCGCAAAATCCATAGCCCGCACAATCCAAACAGCGCCAGCATCAGCCACGGCCGCTTGCGCCCCAGAGGTCCGGCAGCGGGAGCAAGCGACAATCCCGCCGCCGCCAGCACGATCAACCCATCGAGCAGGAGGATAAATGGGGCTAAGGTTTCCGGCGAAGCGCCCTGCCCCTCGAAAGCCAGGGCGGGTGCCGGTGCCTTCAGATGCAGCATCGCCGACTGGAGGATCAACCCAACGAGGAAGACCCCCGGCATCCACCGCCGGGCGATGCGCTCGAGCGGGGCAATTTTCGGCAGCGCCAGCCCGGCGACGGCGCACACCAGCCCCGCCGTCAGCCACCCCAGCGCCGCCGGACTGTACGTCCCATCTCCGAGTTGAATTGCATATCCCAGGGCCACTGCCGCGAGCGACATTCCCAGCGACAGCGACCAGCGATCGGAGTTTGGTATGTGGGCAGAGGCGTGATTCATTGGCCCGGATTGTAACGTCTCGACTTCGCATGTAGCACAGCCTTTCCCCGGCGGTGCCGATGGAGCAAGCCCCCGCCACAGCCGACGACGGCCATGCCCCATGGTCGTGCTGATAGAGCAAGCTTCCCCCACACAGCCGCAGGCGTCTGGCCCGGGCCCGGCCGAACAAAGGGGACGCGCTTCTTTTTTCGCATAGTAATACTGTTACACTATTATAAATAGTAATTGACTCAGCATATGTTTAGAATTGCGTCCGAATACTGGAAAAGAAGCGCGTCCCCTTTTTCAGTCGCTGACGATTTTGCGTGCTCCACAAAAGTTCGGGCACGTCCGCTGGGCCACAGTATTCCGATCCCGCTTGTGAGCCGGGCCGGTTGGCGTACAATCGCGCCATGCGACATGTGATTTCAGCGCTGGTGATCAACGAGCCGGGGGTTTTGGCCAATGTGGCCGGAATGTTCGCGGCGCGGGGATTCAATATCGACTCGCTGGTCGTCGGTCGGACCGAGACCGCCGACCTGAGCCGCATGACGATCGTGGTCAGCGGCGATGAAAATACGCTCGATCAGGTGCGCAAGCAGCTTGCCAAGCTGGTCCCGGTAGCCAAAGTGCGGGATTTCAAGGACGCGGCGTACATTGAGCGGGATATGGCCCTGATCACCGTCGCCGCCGGGCCGCAACAGCGCGGCGAGGTCATCGAGATCGTCAACCTTTTCCGCGGGAAAGTGGTCGATGTCTCGCCGGAATCGTTGATGATCGAACTGGCAGGCACCGAGGACAAGATTGAGGCGTTCACAGAGTTGATGAAGCCGTACACGATCACTGAACTGGCTCGAACTGGCGTGATCGCCATGTCGCGGGGGATGCAGAGCGGCAAGCCCCGAGGATCGGCCGAACCGAGAAAGCGCTCGCGCAGCCTCGACGCCCCCGCCGCCGCGGCGCTGCCGCCAAGTTGATGGGCCCGGCGGTAGGCCACTAGGCGACGACGTGAGTGAAGGAAATGGCTTCTAACCTCATTGAAGGCGCCCTCTTGAGGGCGACAGAGCGATTCGATGGACCTTTCGATCGTGGTTCCGGTCTACAAGGAAGAAGCGAACATCCCCGAGTTCGTTCGGCGGATTTCGCCGATCCTGCAATCGCTGACCGCTGACTACGAAATCATCTTCGCCATGGACCCCTCGCCGGACCGGACCGAAGAGGTCGTCCTCGAGCAGCGCCAGGCCGATCCGCGCGTCAAATTATTGAAATTTTCTCGCCGATTCGGCCAGCCGATGGCGTCGCTGGCGGGGATGCAGTATTCCCGCGGCGATGCGGTGGTCGTCATCGATGTGGACTTGCAGGATCCGCCCGAGTTGATCGTCGAGATGTGGCAGAAGTGGAAGCTCGAGGGGTACGACGTGGTGATGGCCCAGCGCCGCACCCGCGAGGGAGAAACGCTGCTCAAGCGGGCCGTCTCGTTCCTGGGATACAAGCTGATCAACCGGATCAGCGATGTAAACATCCCGCCGAACACGGGCGATTTTCGGCTGATGAGCCGGCGGGTGATCGACGAGGTCGCCCGTCTGAGAGAATGCCACGGATTTCTGCGCGGGCTGGTGGCGCTGGTGGGATTCAAGCAGACCGCGATCCTCTTCGATCGTCCGCCGCGATTTGCCGGCAAGGGCAACTACAACCGATTCCTCGGCTCGATGCGGATCGGACTCAATGGCGTGGTGGGATTCAGCAGCTATCTGTTGACCCTCAGCTCGCAAGTCGGGTTCATCATCGCGGCGGTGTCGTTTCTGCTGGCGATCGGCCATGTCGCGCTCAAAGTCATCCTGCGCGACAGCTATCCGATGGGCGTACCGACCATCATCATCCTCATCCTTTTCATGGGCGGGATCCAGTTGATCACCATCGGAATTCTCGGCGAATACATCGGGCGAATTTACGAAGAGGTCAAGCAACGCCCCAAATTCATCGTGGATCGGGCCGAGGGATTTTCATCGCCGTCGCCGCTGTGCCAGGAGCGGCCATGAGCGATCCGGCGGTCCCCTCGCCCGGTGCCGATGCGCTGCCGGAGCCGGCGGGCAAATGGCCCAAGACATTTCCGGCGTTGACCGCCGAGCAGCGGGCGATCAGCGACGACTTCATGAAGCACTGGCACGAGGTGCTTCCCAACCGCTTCGGGCGCATCGAGAAATTCAACCATCGCTACTGTCTGGGCGATCTCCGCGATTTCGGCCGCACCCTCGAGATCGGTGCCGGCCTGGGCGAACACCTGGCCCATGAGCCGCTCAGCGATGAGCAGCGCCGCAATTACTACGCCCTGGAGCTGCGCGAGAACATGGCCGCCGCCATCCGCGAGCGATTTCCCGATGTCCACGCCATCGTCGGCGACTGCCAGCGCCGGCTCGACTCACCCGACGGCTTCTTCGACCGCATTCTCGCCGTCCACGTGCTCGAGCATCTGCCCGACCTCCCCTCGGCCGTCCGCGAGCTGCGCCGGCTGTGCGATCCGCACCACGGATACCTCAGTATCGTGATCCCTTGCGAAGGCGGGTTTGCCTATTCCCTGGCGCGAAAAATCTCGGCCCAGCGTATTTTTGAAAAGCGCTATCACCAGCCTTACAAGTGGTTCATCGAGCGCGAGCATGTGAATCGGCCCGGCGAGATTATCGAGGAACTGTCGCGGTATTTCCGCGTGATTCGCCGGAAATACTGGCCGCTGCGGATTCCGGCCGAGTGGTGCAACCTGGTGATCGGGCTGACGCTCGTGCCCAAAGAGGACTGATTGATCGAGCAAAGGTGGTTGATCTTGAGCGAGCAAGCAGATTGCGTCGGAGTGGGAAAATCGGCGCTGGTGACCGGCGGTGCCGGGTTCATCGGCAGCAACGTGGTCGATCGCCTGCTCGCCGGCGGGCTATCCGTCACCGCCTACGACAATCTCTCGACCGGCCAGCCCCGTTTCCTCGACGCCGCGATCGGCAAGCCCAACTTTCGCCTGGTCGAAGCAGACGTGCTGGACGACAAAGCGCTCGCCGCCGCCATGGCCGGCTGTGATTTCGTCTTCCATTTTGCCGCCAATGCCGATGTCCGCTTCGGCACCGATCATCCCCGTCGAGACCTCGAGCAAAATACCATCGCCACCTACAACGTACTCGAGGCGATGCGGTTCAACGGCATCCGCCGGATCGCCTTTTCCTCGACCGGCTCGATCTACGGCGAGCCGGCGGTCCACCCCACGCCCGAGGACGCACCTTTCCCGATCCAGACGTCCCTCTACGGCGCCAGCAAGCTCGCCGGCGAGGGGCTGATCCAGGCCTACGCCGCCGGGTTCGGCTTTCAGGGATACATCTTTCGCTTCGTGTCGATCCTTGGCGAGCGATATACCCATGGGCACGTATACGACTTCCATCGCCAGCTCCAGCAGCATCCGGACCACCTCAAAGTCCTCGGCGACGGGCATCAGCGAAAAAGCTATCTTTACGTCCAGGATTGCATCGACGCGATGCTGCTGGCGACGAGAAAGGCCTTTGATCCCGTGAATATTTTCAACCTGGGGGTCGATGGATACTGCGAGTTGACCGACTCGATCGCCTGGATCGCCGCGAAGATGAACACTTCGCCGCGCATCGACTACGGCGGCGGCTCGCGCGGCTGGATCGGCGACAGCCCGTTCATTTTCCTCGCCACCGACAAAATCCGCGGCCTGGGATTCTCACCGCGCCTCTCGATCCGCCAGGGCGTCGAGCGCACGGTCGAGTTCCTCAGCGCCAACCCCTGGGTCTTCGACGCCCGGGTGTAACGGCTGTCCCCGGGCAAGGCATCCGCACATCGGCGTGCGATGGGGAGCGACTGTCGATATGATCCAGGCAACTTTCCAACCGAGATATTATGAGCAAACGTCCCAACATCATCGTTTTCTTCACCGATCAGCAGCGGCATGATTCCACCGGCGTTCACGGCAACCCGCTGGATCTGACGCCCAACTTCGACGCGATGGCGCGGCGGGGAACCGATGTGCATCAGTCGATCACCTGCCAGCCGGTGTGCGGGCCGGCGCGGACGGCGTTGCAGACCGGCATGTACCAGAACACGACCGGCTGCTTTCGCAACGACATCATTCCCCAGCCGGGAACGCGGATGCTGGGACATGAGTTCCGCGATGCCGGCTACGACACCGGCTACATCGGCAAGTGGCACCTGGGCGACCCCAAAGTCCACGGGCCGGTGCGCGAATCCGAGCGCGGCGGTTACGACTACTGGCTGGGATCGAATGTGCTGGAGTTCACCTCCGACGCCTATCACACCAGCCTCTATGACAATGATGGAAAAGAGGTGCGCCTGCCGGGATATCGCGTCGACGCGGTCACCGACGCGGCCATCCGATATATCGATTCCCACGCCAACGGCGAGAAGCCGTTTTTCCTGTTCGTCTCGTACATCGAGCCGCACCACCAGAACCACATGGATTCCTACCCCGCGCCCGATGGGTATCGCCAGCGATATACCGGACGCTGGACCCCGCCGGACCTCGCGGCGATCGTCAGCGAGCGAACCGGGCAAGTCGGCGGCACCGCCCAGCAGCACCTCGGCGGATACTGGGGAATGATCAAGCGACTCGATGAGGCGCTGGGGCGATATTTCGACGCTCTGAAAAGCCTGGGGATCGACCACGACACCATTGTGCTGTATACGTCCGATCACGCCTGCCACTTCAAGACGCGAAACGCCGAGTACAAGCGAAGCTGCCACGAAAGTTCGGTGCGCGTGCCCACGGCGATCTGCGGACCGGGATTCGACGGCGGCGGGCGGATCGACCGCCCGGTGAGCCTGATCGACCTGCCCGCCACGTTGCTCGACGCGGCCGGAATCGACGTGCCCCAGCGGATGCAAGGCCACTCGATCCTGCCGCTGCTCCACGGGGCGGTGCCGGCCGACTACCCCGACGAGGTGTTCATCCAGATCAGCGAATCGCAGGTCGGACGGGCGATCCGCACCTCGCGATGGAAATACTCGGTGACGGCCCCAAACCTGTCCGGCTCGGCCGTCGGCGGCTCGGATCACTACGTCGAGACATTCCTCTACGACCTGTCAAACGATCCGTACGAACTGGCCAACCTGATCGGCCTCAAGAGCCACGCCGCCGTCACGGAGCTGATGCGCCAGCGCCTGATCCGCCGGATGACCGAGGCCGGAGAATCGGCCCCGACTATCGAACCGGCACCCCAAAGTCCCGCCGGACACCGACATGTCACCGAGGCCGAGGCAAGAATGTGATCGGCAAGGGCGACCGCAACCGTGATGAAATCCGCTACGCCCGCCAGAAGGGGAACGTAACCCGCGCGGGCACCCGCAATCTGCGCTACTTCTGCCGAAGCACCCGGCCGGCCATCGCCTTGAGATGGTCCGGCGTCGTTCCGCAGCATCCCCCGATGATGCGGACTCCGGCGTCGAGAAGCGATTCGGTCAAGCGGCCCATGTCCGCCGGCGTGGCCGGGTAGCTGAGCTGTCCATTCACCGAAGAAGGACTGCCGGCGTTGGGCTGCACGATCACCGGCACGCGCCCGGCCGCGGCGACCAATTCTTCGGCGAGCGTGCAATAGTCCTCCAGTTTCAGCGATGTTCCACAGTTGGCCCCGACCACATCGGCGCCCGCGTCGATCGCCGCTTCCATCGCCTCGAAAACCGTCGTCCCCATCATGGTGCGGAACCCGCGGCTCTCGGTGCGGGCGAAGGCGTAGGTCGCCACGACGGGCAGTTTCCCAACCTTCTTCGCCGCCTCGATCGCAGCGACCATTTCCACCGGATCGGACATCGTCTCGATCACGATCGCATCGGCACCGCCCTCGGCCATCGCCTCGATCTGCTCGATAAACATCTCCCGCGCCTCGCTCACCGGAAGATCCCCCACTGGATCGAGCATCTCGCCAAGCGGGCCGACGTCTCCCAGCACCACCGCTTTGGCCCCCGCGCCCCGCCGCGCCAGCTGCGCCCCCAGGCGGTTGATCTGCGTGACGGCATTCTCGAGTTCATGGCGTTTGAGCGCCGATCGCGTCGCCCCGAAGGTGTTGGTCGTCACCAGGTCGCAGCCGGCGTCGCGGTAGGCGCGGTGGATCGCCTCGATTTCGGCAGGACGGTCCAGGTTCCACCGCTCACCGCTCTCGCCGGGGGCAAGCCCGCGGGCGAATAACTGTGTACCCATGGCACCGTCGCAGAGCATGGGGCGCATCATCAGTTGCGAACCGAGATTCGTAGGCAGCATCGCAAGCCTCTCGTCAATGGGGTTTCACCTGGGTTTCACCGGGCGATCAATCGCCGTTCATACCATGAACCGCGAAAAATCCCGAGTGACCCGCCAGCAAACAGCATCCCGCGAATCTGTTGATGCCGGTGCATCAGGGGCTACGGCTTGCCCGACTTGAACCGCTCGAGCTGCGATTTCATGAACGCATCATCGGGCCGAATCTTCAACGCCCGAGTTTCCATGGCGATCGCCTGATCCACCTTCCCCGCGCGATAAAGCGCCTCGGCATAGGTGTCGAGAAACGCCGCGTTTCCCGGCTCGGCCGCCACCGCCCGTTCGGCCAGGCCCATCGCCTCGTCCAGCCGCTCCCCCGACCGGGCGCACAACCACGCCAGGTTGTTCAATGCCTCGGTGCTTGTGGGATTGGCCTTCAGCCGCTGCGACAGCGATTCATACGCCTTGTCGAAAAATCGCCGAGCCTCTTCATCGCGGTGCTGCTCTTTCAATAACGGGATCACATCCAGCGCCACGTCGGCGTTGTCCGCTTTGAGCTTGAGCAGGTCCTCCAGATGCCTTTTCGCCGCCACCGAATCCCCCCTCCCCGTCGCGGCGCGAAGATAGCGCCAGTGGATCTCCGCCCAGATCGCCTGCTCGGCCTCGGCTCCGGTTGCCGCATGGTCGCCGGCGCCTCGCGTTACCATCGCCCCGGGCGTGCGCGCCGCATCTTCCATCCCCAATCGCAACTGCTCGGCGGCGGCGAAGTCGTCTCCTCGCCGAATGGCGATCGCCCCCAGCCGAAAACGCGCGTTCGAGGCATACACCCGCTGCTCGCCCATCGAGAGGCTCACGACGGCTTCGAACTCTCGCTGCGCCTGCGCGGCCCAGCCGTGTTTAAGAAGAAAATCGCCGACGGCCAGCCGGGCGCTCGGGGAATAGAGACTGGCGACGAACGCCGATTCCTCCAGCGCCCGGGCCATGACCGGCTCGCCCGCGTTCTGATATGCGTGGCTCAGCGCATACATCACCCCCGGAGTCCCCAGATAACGGGCATAGATCTGAACATCGCCGGCGAACGAATCCAGCGGCCCGCATACCGCATGGAGCGCGAAGAGTTCGGCCACGTCGCCGGCAGTTTCGACTCCGTCCCCGGGCGATTCAGCCCGCGAATGCCGGCGACGATACAGCTCGGCGACTTCTTCCCATCGCTTGCCGCCGACCGCGTCGACGACCAAGGCTCGAAATACGAACGCCATCGCGCCGAAATCTGGTGCTGGCTCGCTCACATCGGCCTCGACGCTGCGCCGGAACAAGGCCAGCGCCTTCGTACGATCAACCCCCCACCACCCCCAGCCGATCGCCGCCAGAAGCGGGGCGCTTTGTGTCGAGGGGTCCAGTTCGCGCAGGGACTTCCTCACCGGCGTCGCCTCGAGCAGCGTCGCCGGCGGGTCGTCTTCCTCCTCAGCCGGCCCGCGACGAAGAATCCCCACGATCCGCCAGCGCACCGTCGCCGATGGGTCTTCCTGCAACAGCCGAATCAATGGCTCCCCCGACTGCGCCGGCGTCAACGCCGCCAGCTTTTCCAAAACCATCAGCCGAAACGCTCCATCGGGATTGCCATATTCGCCGAGCAGTTTCCGCACCGGCTCGGGATCGGAAGCGCGCTCCCACGGCAAGCGCAGCAGGATCGACTGGGCTTGGGCGGCGATCCCCGGGTCCTCGCTTTCGCAGGCCCGCAGCACCATCGGGCGTGCATCACGGCCCATCGCCACCAGCTTCTCGAACCCCTCGCCCCGACGAGCTGGATCGGCCTGGCCCAGATCCGCGATCCACCGCTCAGCCGCCGGATCAACCCGTTCGGCCCCCGACGGCGCTTCGGCGATCGCCGTCGCCGCCGTCATCGCCCAGAAAATGACACTCACCCACCGCTTCATCCCCCCATCGTAAGCCCGGCATCAATCGGGTTCCATGGGAACGCCGGACGTGCAGCGCGAGGAGCCAACACCCCGTCTGTAATTCCTCCGCGCCCCTCGACCGCTCCGTGCCGTCACCCAACCCCCCCCTGCCACAGCCGAGGGCGGCGGTGCTACACCCACAGCCAGGAGCAGCTGTGCTACAGGCTTCTTTCCCGCCGTGCCTCTCTTTCCCACCTACTCCATCTCCTTGCCCAGCCGCTCGTACCTCAACATCATCAAACCCGTTTTGGCGGCGCGGTCGCGGATCATGTCGCGGTCGCCGAGAAAATTAAACCGCCGCGCCCGCACGACCGGCTCGGCGCCTCGCTCTTGCCGCGACGCCAGGGCGATCCAGACCGTCCCCACGGGCTTTTCCGCGGTCCCGCCGTCCGGCCCGGCGATGCCCGTGATCGCCAGCGCCAGGTCCGCGCCGCTTCGGTTCAACGCGCCGATCGCCATCGCCCGCGCCGTCGCCTCCGACACCGCGCCGCCGCTGGCGAAGGAATCGACCGGAACATCCAGCAACGCCGACTTTGCCGAGTTGCAATACGTGATAACTCCCTGCCGGAAAAACGCGCTGGACCCCGGCGTATCGGTCAGATATTTCGCCAGCAGCCCGCCGGTGCAGGATTCGGCGGTCGTGACCGTCTTGCCCGACTCGATCAGCAGCCTCCCCACTTCGCCCCAAAGCGTCTGCTCATCAGCGCCAAACACCAGGTCGCCCAGAATATCCCGGCAAGCGCTGTCCGTCTCATCCAGTCGCCGCCTCGCCTCGGCCGCGTTGGCGAACCGCGCGTTCAACCGCAGCGACACCAGCCCCCCGCTCACCGTTGTGCCGACCGACGGGTTGCGCGATCGGTCCATCAGCGCGCCAAGCTTCTCGGCCACCCACGACTCGCCCATTCCGAACGTATGCAGCGTGCGCGAAAGAATGACCGAGCCATCGGAACCGGCGATCAATTCCGCCAGCACGTCGCGCTCGAACATCAGCTTCATTTCCTTGGGAACCCCGGGCATTACATAAACCCGGCACATTCGCGGCGGGCGCGTGCGGTCGAACTTGACCGGGATCTCCGCCGCGATCCCCGCCGCGGTTCCGTTGTGATTGAAGATCATCCGCGCCCCGCGCGGGATCATCGCCTGGATCCGATTTCGTTCGGGCATGGGGCGGCCGCGCTGCCGGAAAAAGCCGGCCAATGCCTCGATCCAGCTCGCATTTTCCTCCAGCGGAACGTTCATCGCCTCGGTGAGCCCCTGGCGGGTCAAGTCATCATCCGTCGGGCCTAGCCCGCCGCTGATCAGCAGGACATCGCACTCGCGCACCGCGGTGACGATCGCCCGGCGGATCGCCTGCTGATCGTCGGCCACCGTCCCGTGCGCCAACACCGCGCATCCGACGCCTGCGAGCTTGGCGCTCAGCCACGCCGAGTTCGTATCCACCGTCTGACCCAGAACCAGCTCATCGCCCACCGAAAGAATGATCGCATGCATCGCCACCATTGTAGCCGCCGGCGATCGTCGCTGCGCGATGGAGATGCGCCGCGGAGAATGCTATTCTGCTCCCCCTTTAAGAAAGGATTCCCCCGCTATGCCCGCTTCCCGGTTGACCGACACGTCGCGCCTGGCGATCCACACCATGACCCACAAGCCGTGGTCGCTCGAGCAGTGCATCCGCGAGTATTCCCGCGCTCACTTGCCCGGCATTACCGTTTGGCGAAACGTGCTGGCACCGATGGGAGCGCCGGCGGCGGGAAAAATGCTGCGCGATTCGGGCCTCGAGGTCGCGGCGCTGGTTCGATGCGGCTTTTTTCCCGGCCGCGATCCCCCCGCCCGCGCCCTGGCGATGGATGATAATCGACGGGCGATCGACGAGGCCTCTGAGATCGCCGCGCCGATGGTCGTGCTGGTCTGCGGCGCGGTCCCGGGGATGAGCCTGCCGGATGCCCGAAAGCAGATCCGCGACGGGATCGCCCAGCTCGAGCCCCTGGCGGCCGAGCGGAAAATCAAGCTCGCCATCGAGCCGCTGCATCCGATGTACGCCGCCGATCGCTCGGCCATCAATACCATGAAGCAGGCGAGGGAAATCTGCCAAGCCCTGAACAGCCCGTGGGTGGGGATCGCCTGCGATGTCTATCACGTCTGGTGGGATCCGGATCTCGAGACGGAAATCCGGTTGGCGGGCGAGCAGAAGACGCTTTTCGCGTTTCACCTATGCGACTGGCGCGTACAGACCCGCGATCTGCTCAACGACCGCGGTCTGATGGGCGACGGTTGCATCCCGCTGCGGACGATTCGCGGCTGGGTCGAGGACGCCGGCTTTCGCGGCTGGAACGAAGTCGAGATTTTCTCCACCGAGCAGTGGGCGCGCGACCAGGTCGAATATGTCCAGCGCATCCAGCGAGCTTACCTTCAGCATTGCTAATGGAGCCCCCGCCCCAACGAAGCATCCGACCCCCCATCGGCGGCCCTCCGGCACGCCGCCCGGGGGCATCCACAGCGTTGCCGAGGCCCACGCTAAAGATGCGGGATCGCGGCTAGGCGGCCAGCCCGGGCAAGACGCCCGATCGCACGCTGAACGCCGCCACCTGTGCACGGGTTCGGCGTTGACTCAGCCAAGGACGATGTTCCTGACCCTCGATCAAGAGGGTAGGCTGGATCTCGGCCCCGCGTATCGATACGCCATCGGCCAGCAGTCGCATAATGCCGTTGCGCAGGGGGCATTTCGGGCAGGCCAAGGCATGGCCACAGCCTCTGGCGTCCTCAAAGCTGTGGGAGCAGCCCAATCCGCCGCCGCCGCGCTGATAGATGATCTGGCCGAGGTTCCTTGAGACCATGGCGGCCAAGGTGCTGTTGGCATCCACGATCATGGTGTCTTCATCCAGCAGGAGCATGCCCACCGGCGCTGCGGCGAGAATGGCTTTGAGGCTTTCGCGCTCGATTCGGAGCATCTGCTCAGTTTGCTTCTGTTTGGTGACGTCCTGATTGGAGCCCCAAATCGCGAGCGCCCGTCCGGACGCATCGCGGGTGACCTCATAGAGCACCAGGCAGTGTCGCAGTTGTCCATCTCGACGCAGGATTCGCTGTTGCACCTGCCCCGAGCACTGCGGATTGGCGGCATCCAGGGCCTTGCGTAGTTCGTCGGCAATCAGGCCCACGTCGTCGGGATGGACGAACTCGCGCAGGTACACCTCCGGCGGCATCTCATTGCCGCCTTCGCGCTGGGCCGTCGTGCCATACAGCGCGCAGAAGCGGTCATTGAAGACGAACCGGTTTCTCGCCACATCGAATCCCCAGTTCACCACGCCCGCCAGGTCCATCGCCTGCGCCAGTTGACGCCGGTTGGTCTGCAACGCCTCTTCCGCCTGCTTGCGCGCGGTGATGTCCATGTACGTGCCGATGACGCCGCGGGCTGCTCCGTTCGCATCGCCCAGGAGGGTCTTGCTCGTCAGAAGCGCCAGGGTCTTGCCTTCGGGGGTCGTCTGGGGTTCTGTGCAAGCCGGCCACTCCCGAAGAGTTGATGCGGGAGATCATGGCGTGAGCCATTTCTGACCCGTATTGACTTGCGACACCTCGCGTCGAACATCAAGACTATCTCCATAGGAGCTGTAGCATGGAGGCCCCTCAGCGGGCCCCAAGGCCCTCCACGCCGCAACCTTGGCTCGACATGCCGCCGTCGAGTTCCTACGCTTGATCAACGGTGTCAAGAGTCCTGTTGCTACTGCCGTTTCTGATCTGGATGAGCTGGTCGCAAGCCCGCAGCGGGCCGGCGCCCGATTCGGCGAGCCTGCTGGCTTTCTTCGGGATCCTCGCGGCGATGGTTCTGATGATGGGCCTTTGGAGCCGCCTGCTCGCCCGTCGAGGGGTCTCAAGCGAACTGCATCTGGCGGTTCGCCGCTTCAACCGCCTGGTGATGACGGCGCGGGTCTTCATCCCGCTATGGCTGGGATATGGCGTCTTCTTCCTCGGCTGGGGCTGGGCCGTGGTGCAATGGACCTACCCGCTGGGGCGACTGGGAATCCAGGTCCCGGAAGTTTTCATCGGCACCCTGCCGGCGTTTCTCGCGTGGATGGGGCTCTGGTGGGCCCAGTACCCCGCCGATCGCGCCCTGCGCGAGCAGAGCATGCTCGTGCAGCTCGACCACGATCTTCCCGTTCATGCCCCACCTGACTTCAAGGGCTACTTTTTATCCAACCTGCGCCTGCAACTGCTGTTCATCATCGCGCCGGTGATGCTGATTCTCATCGCCCACGACGCCGCCCGTTTGCTGCTGGGGATGATCCCCGCGCTGGACCGTCACGCCGACGCCATCGACGCCCTGGCGATGCTGGGCGTCTCGGCCGGCGTGTTTCTGCTGGCGCCGGAGATTCTTCGCCGCGTGCTGAAAACCCAGCCGCTCGTCGCCGGGCCGCTGCGACGCCGGCTCAAGCAGTTGTGCCGCCGCCACGGACTGCGGTATCGCCAGATCCTCCTGTGGCGCACGCAACACACGATGGCCAACGCCGCGGTCATGGGGATCCTTCCGCGATTCCGCTACATTTTGCTCAGCGACCTGTTGCTCGAGACGATGACTGACGAACAGATCGAGGCGGTCTTCGCCCATGAGGCCGGGCATGTGATTCATCGCCACATGGCGTGGTACGTCGTGTTCATCGCGGCGTTGTTTTTTGTGGTGGCCGGCCCGGGCGAACAGCTTTACGCGATGCTGGAAAGCAGTCTGCCCGCCGCCCGAGGCGTCGTGGCGGGCGTGGTCGATGCGACTCTCGAGGCCGGGCGCCTGGCGCGACTCGATACGCAGCGGCAGATCCTCTCGCTGGTCGCGATGGGCGCTGGTGTCGGCGCCTTTCTGATCCTGTTCGGATTCGTCAGTCGGCGGATCGAACGTCAGGCCGACGTCTTCGCCGCCCGCACCATCGGCCCGCGGCCCCAAACCCCGACAGTGCCGCAGCGTCTGGACACCCCCGAGGACGTGCGCGCGATGCTCGACGTTCTACCCGGCGCGATGGCCATGTTGACGAATCAACCCGGCGGCGGCGGCGGCGCGGCCAAGCCGCCCGTCGGGACGTATGGCGCTGAACTGTTCGCCTCGGCCTTGCATCGCGTGGCCGTGGTGAACAATATCCCGACTCGGGCAAGAAGCTGGTGCCACGGAAGCATCGCCGCCAGGATGCAATATCTCAGGCGACTTAGCGCCGACCCGTCGCGCAGCGAGCGATTCGATCGGTCGATGGCCGCGATGTACGCGATGATGCTCGCCATCCTCGGCGGATCGATTGCTTGGGGTTTGTGGATGTGATTATTCCGAGCGGACGTCGGCACCGCAGCCGCCGCGAATGGCCGACGGCGATCGCACGATTCAATCCCTCGCCGACACCACGCTTGCAGCGCTACCGCCGCTTTCCTCCACCAGCGTCACCGAGCATTCTTCCCCGCCGCAGCGCCAGAGAATCTCCTGCGCCTCGAGAATGCTGTTCACCGGCTGCGAGCCGATCCGCGCGATGATGCTCCCCGGACGAACCCCTTGACTGCCCATCGGGCTGTCGGGTGTCATCGCCAGCACCATCAAGCCGTGCGCTGGCCGTGGCATCCGACCGAAGTCCCAGTGCGCCGGGATCGGACCCAGCAGCATTCCCCGCCAGCGCAGGCGCTGGGTTTGCCCGGTGATCGCCGTCCCGCGGATCAGGCGCTTGCGCAGGTGCGCCGCAAGGGTCTGCTCGCGGCCATCGCGGCGGATTTCGATCCGGCACGGCTGCTCCAGCGGCTGGCGCCCGATAAGTTCGATGAACTCGTCGCAGTTGCCGACCGGCGTCGAGGCGATCGAGACGATCCAGTCGCCGGCGCACAGCCCGGCGCCCGAGGCCGGACTCGATTCCTCGACCCCCCGGACCCGCACCCCGCGATCCGACTGGATCCCCGCACTTCGCCGCTCGGCGACCGTCGGCGTGGAAACGGTCACACCGAGATAGGAATAGACGACCTCGCACCCCTGTTTGAGTGAGTCGATCGTCGCGATCAGACGCGGCGTGATCGGAATGGCGAACCCGATCCCGCTCATCGTCTTCTGCGGCAGGATGACCGCGGTGTTGATCGCCATCACGCGCCCGGACAAGTCCAGCAGCGGCCCACCCGAGTTGCCGGGATTGATCTGCGCCGTCGTCTGGATCATGTCGGCATAGTGGCGATTTTCTTTAACGCTCAGCGATGACAGCGACCGCCCGGTGGCGCTGACCACCCCGACGCTCGCAGCCATGCGACCTTCCACGGCCAGGCCAAAAGGATTGCCGATGGCGAGGGTCCATTGCCCACGCCGCACCGGTTCGGCGGGGGCCAGTTGCAGCGCCGCCAGGTTTTTCGCGGGGATTTTCAACACCGCCAGATCGCTGCGCGGATCCGATCCGACCACCACCGCCGGATGCACCCGCCCGTTGTCCATCGTCACCCAGATGCTCTCGGCGTCGCCGATCACATGCTCGTTGGTCACGATGAACCCGTCGCGGTCGATCACGAACCCCGTTCCGACCGTGCGCGTCGTGCGATCCAGCAGGCCGGTGAGCTTCCGGGCGTTCATCGTCTCGCCGCCGAGCAGATATTCCGAATCCCCCTGCATGGCCGACGCCGAGATCGCCACCACCGCCGGCGCCGCCGCCTCGATCACCGACTCAAACCGCTGCTGAAGCGCGGCCAGTGAATCATCGGATGCGGCAACGTCGATCGCCGATTCGGCCGAATCTCCCGGCGTCATCGTCGCGCCGGCGAGAACCGCCGACGGCGAAACAGCAGGCTTGGACGGCGGGATCCAGTCCGTCGGTCGCGGTATCGTCGCCGTCACAAGCACGATCGCGGCCACGAGCAGCGCTGCGCCGATGCCGCGAACTTTCCCGTGCGCGACTGGCCGTGCCTTCGAGGGCATGTACATCAAATCCATCCTCGCCTCAACGCGGTGGCGGTCGGGTCCGGAGCAGCGCCCAAACGCCGCCGGGATCAACCCGAAAACGCAGGCGCGGCCCATCGCACCGGCCCTTGCAGGACCGGTCTGCGACGGTCATCCGGTTTATAAGGAAATCGGCGCGCTGCCCCGCCAACATGAGCCGCACCCAACTCAGCCCGCCCTCGGCTCGACGGCACGCCGCTTGCGTCAACCCTGCGGCGAATCGAGCCAACCGACCTTGCGATTGCCGAACTCGTTCGGCTTAATCTCGCTCGTCGGTGCTGCCCAGCGGACGGCGTTTTCGATCACCCGAAGCACGTTGGGGTCGAAATAGGTCGGGTAGGTCTCATGCCCGGGCCGGAAGTAGAAAATTCGTCCCGATCCGCGAGTGTACGTCAGCCCACTGCGGAAGACTTCTCCGCCGGGGAAGCTGCTGATCAGAATCGTCTCCTGCGGCTCGGGAACGTCGAAGTATTCCCCGTACATTTCCTCGGCCGGGAGGATGAAGTGGTCGTCTATGCCTCGGAGGATCGGGTGATGCGGCCGGGTCACCCACAGCACCTCGCGCTCGTGGGCCTCGCGCCATTTGAGATTGCAGGTCGTTCCCATCAACTTGCGGAAAATCTTGGAAAAATGCCCCGAATGCAGCACGATCAGCCCCATCCCCGCCAGCACGCGGTTGTAGACTCGCTGAACGATCGCATCGGTGACATCCGGGTGGGCCATGTGCCCCCACCACAGCATCACGTCCGTCTGGTTGACCAACGCTTCGCTCAGCCCGTGTTCGGCATCCTGATCCAGCGTCGCCGTCGTCACGCTCAATCCCGACACCCCCGACAGATGCTTTTCCAACGCCCCGTGAATCCCCTGCGGGTACACCTCGGCCACCTTCGGATTCTTCTTCTCGTGGCGAGCTTCGTTCCAGACAACGACACGAATCGGATTGGACGTGGACATAGAAATAATTCTCCAAAAATGTCAGCGCCAAAACTATCCCCCCGACCGCGGCGACGCAAGGGGACTGTCCACCACCAGCCGCAATAGCCGACCTGCAAGGTCCTGTCTCATCACCCACTCAGCGCCGGCGTCGCTGAGCAAATACGCCCCGGCAGAAGGCCCTTCAACCATCTCCAGGGTATTGGCCACGAGGTAATCCGCCCCGCTCGACTTTCGGCTCTCCTGCCCGATGCCGATCAGCTCATCGGCCCCGATCCCCACCTCCAGTTTGAACTTGATCAGCAATCCCCGATGGTTCCAGCGACTGCGAAATAGATCGACGAGTTTTTCTGTTCGTTCGCCCAGCACGGCCATCTCGGGAAAGTGGCTCTTGATCTTTCCCGCCGACGCTTGGCGGACCGTCCAGATTGCCTCACCCGAACCATCGGGCGCCTCTCGACGGGAGAGCACTTCAAACGCGCCGGCGGGCCGGTAGTCTGATACCGCCGCCGTCATGAAAACCGCGTCGTATGCTACACGGCTCATCAACCTATCCAGCGCCTCGCGTAACTCGGCATGAGTGGAAAAGCCCGTCGCCGTGAGCCGGCCGCCGCTGTTGGGCGCAGCGGACAGCGACTCGAGATGCCCGCGATTGCTCGTGAGCAGATCGACCGATCCGACCTTGGCCAATTCCTGCGCGATCCGCAAGCCCGTCTGGCCGGTGAAGATGTTCCCCCAGTCCCGAACCCGGTCGATCTTTTCCCGCGTGTTTCCGGCGGTCACCAGGAATCGCGGCAATTGCGCTCTGCTCATTCATCGCTCCGAAGTTCGATCACCAGGCGCATTCATTCGCGGCGATTGTTGTGGATGGGACGCCTCGGCCGCGAAGATTCTGGACCGTTCGCCCCGGCTCGACCGATAATCAATTGGGTGGTCTTATGCGCCTCACGCGACACCACGAATTGATTTCGACCGTTTTCGCCGCCTGCTCGGTGCTGGCCGCGCTGGCGGCGCAGAGCGGCTGTCAATCGCCGCAAAGCACCCCCGTCCAGAATATCCGCTGCCAGCTTTCCTTTTCCAGCGTCGATCGGCCCGCCGATCGCAAGCGGATCGGTGAGCTTCTGGCCCGCTACGCCGTGCCCGGCTCGTTGAACCCACCCGCCGCCGCCGTGCCCCAATCCAGCGATTTTGTCTATACGATGTCGGTGCCGCGGCTCGGCGTTCTCGACGACATCCACGCCCAGCTCCTGATGGACAGTTCGACATCAGCCGATGCCCGACAGGTCTTCAACAGCCGCGAGCCGGCGTTCAAGATCAACTTCGACGCCGCCGCCATCGCCGGGGAGATGCAGGTGATTCTGCGGCTGCGGACGACCCCCGGCGCCAAACTTTTCTACAAGCCCCAAGACGCCGCCGAGCAGGACCTCACGTCGAAGGTCCAGCCCACCGGCCTGGTCGAGTTCCGCACCAACATCCATCGCGGCCAGGATTTCATCTACGCCCGCACCGTCAGCGGCCAGGTCGAACGATTCATTCGCATCAACGTCTTCTCGCAGCAAGTCGAGGAGATCGACCCGCGGCAATATCCCTGATCGCTGGAAAAACGAAAAACCCCGGAAAAATTACATTTCCCGGGGATTCGACGAGCCATGGGCAGGGCCGGGATCGAACCGGCGACACATGGATTTTCAGTCCATTGCTCTACCAACTGAGCTACCTGCCCGCTTCGGGCGTGAAGCCGCAATTGTAGCGCTTGGCGATCGACTTTCAAGCGCCGCGCAATCGACCCGGCGGCGGCCACGCGCGAAAAAAAGAGGACGCGCTTCTTTTTTTACAAGATAATATTCCCGCACTATTATAAATATTGTTTAGTTGAGAATAACGTCGAAATAGGATCCAAATTACTGAAAAAGAAGCGCGTCCCCACTTTTTGTTTTGCTCGACTATTTTACACGCTCCCCCACAATTCGGGCTCGCCCGGCGGCTTGGGGCCACATGGGTTGAGATCGGCCATGGGGTTTGCTAGGATGCCCCATTCGGGTCGCGGCACCGGGCGGCCTGGAAGTGAATCGGGGATCGTAGACCCGATTTACGCTGTGAAACCGACCGGCAACAAACGGTCGCGGGCGGTGTCGGTTGAACAAGGAGCCTTATGTCGCTGGATCGAAGTCTCAAGTCCGCCAACGCCCTGCTGCGTCACCGCAACGTACTCAATCGAGATGAGCGGCTGGAGAAGCTGCAGGAAGACGAGCGTTGGGACGACAGCAAGTCGGTGTTCGGGCTTCCCAAGGTGGCCCACCGCAAGGCGGCGATCGTCAAGACGGTGAAGGAAGAAACGCCCGAGGATGCCGCCGCCGCCGGAGCGACCCCCGCCGTCGGTGCCGCGCCCGCCGCCGGGGCCTCCGCCGCCAAGGGCGCTGCGCCCGCCAAGAGTGCCGCGCCCGCCAAGGGAGCCGCGCCGGC
The DNA here is from genome assembly GCA_038329845.1 of Tepidisphaerales bacterium. GTDB lineage: Bacteria > Planctomycetota > Phycisphaerae > Tepidisphaerales > Tepidisphaeraceae > JBBQNJ01. The sequence goes on from JBBQNJ010000001.1 coordinate 119,958, forward strand.
CAAGGGCACCGCACCCGCTAAGGGTGCCGCCCCGGCGAAAGGCGCTGCCCCCGCCAAGGCCGCCGCTCCCGCGAAGAAAAAATAAATCCACGCTCGCCCGCCGGCTCGCGTGATCCAGAGCCTGTCTTGCGGCTCTGGCCGCATTCTTCTTTACGCCCCGGAAAGGGTTCAGGAAAGGGTTGCCCCGGACATTTCTGCGGAATGTGATTTCAGGCGTAAAAGAACCGTGTCATCGTGGCATGCGAAACGACTTCACTGCAATCGTCGAGCAGGACGAGGACTGGTACATCGCCTGTTCGCCTGAATTGCCCCGCGCGAACGGTCAGGGCCACACCAAGGACGAGTCGTTGAAAAGTCTCGCCGCGGCCATTGAGTTGATCGTGGTAGATCGTCATGAAGACGGGCTGCGAGGCGTTCCTTCAACGGCAATCCGTGAGACGGTGGCGGTCGGATGAATATCGGGACGCTCTTACGCCATCGTCGCCACCATGGCTGCGCGCTCAAGCGGGAAGGAGCGAGTCATTCTCTCCGGGTAACCCCGCGCACCGGCCAGATGGAAGCGGTGCCGCGCCGTGGCGAAATCCCCAACGCACTGGCGCGGAAGATTTGTCACGGTCGTTCGGTTCCCCAGATCGGTCGCTAAGCGGCGTAACGGCCGGCGGGACAACCACATGCTGCACTGGACCTGCCTTCCCCCTACTCCGCGAACATCCGCATTTGTTCGCGTTCGAAGCTGAACTTGCTCTGCGGGTAGTCCACCGGAACCTTGTATTGGCCGGACCAGCACGCCGTGCAGTAATGGTCCGGCGGGCCTTGCACGGCACTGAGCATCCCCTCGAGCGATAAGTAGGCGACCGAATCGACCTCGAGGAAATCGCGAATCTGCTCGACCGTACGATTATGCGCGATCAGTTCTTCGCTGGTGGGAAAATCGATCCCGTAGAAGCAGGGATGGCGGATGGGCGGGCAACTGATGCGCAGGTGGATTTCCTTGGTCCCGGCCCGGCGGATGGCCCGCATCTTCGATCGGGTGGTCGTGCCGCGAACGACTGAATCTTCGATGATCACGATCCGGTGCCCGCGCACGACGTCGGGGATGATGTTTAGCTTCATCGCCACGGCCCGGTCGCGCTGAATCTGGTTGGGCAGGATGAAGGTGCGGCCAACGAAGCGGTTGGGGACGATGCCCTCCTCGAAGGGGATGCCCGATTCCTTAGCGAAACCGAGCGCCGCCGAGCGCCCCGAATCGGGCATGGGCATGGCGCAATCGGCCTGGACCGGGGCCTCGCGGGCGAGCTGGCGGCCCAGTTTCTGTCGGACCACATGCACGTTCTGCCCGAAAATCTTGCTCGCCGGGTTGGCAAAGTAGACGTGTTCGAACAGGCAATGGGCCAGCGACTCGGCCGGCGGCGCGAACGAACGGCTGGTCAGCCCGTGGTCGTCGATGCGCACGATCTCGCCGGGCGCCACGTCGCGCACGTACTCGCCATCCAAAGCGTCGAACGCACAGGTTTCGCTGGCCACGCACCAGCGGCCATCGGAAGTCTTGCCCAGCGCCAGCGGGCGAATGCCCCACGGATCGCGGGCCGCTTCGATTCGGTTCGGAAACAGGAACAACAGGCTAAATGCCCCTTGCAGGTGACGAAGCACGTGGGGCAGCGGATCGTGCTTCTCGACATGCGTCGGCTTGGCCAGCAGGTGGACGATGATCTCGGTGTCGGTCGTGCTTTGGAAAATATGCCCATGCTCTTCATATTGCCGACGAAGAAGCTGGGCGTTGATCAGGTTGCCATTGTGCGCCACGGCGACCGGACCCATCAGATATTGCCGCAGCAATGGCTGGGCATTGCACAATTTGCTCGACCCGGTAGTCGAATATCGGACATGCCCGATGGCCGCGGTCCCGACCAATTCCTCCTTCAGCAATCGCGGGGGAAAAACCTGCGACACCAGCCCCATCCCGGCGTGTCCGTTCAGGCTCACCCCGTCGGAAACGACAATCCCGGCCGACTCCTGGCCTCGATGCTGCTGGGCGAACAATCCCTGGTAAGTGATCCGGGCGGCTTCGGGAGTTCCCCAGACCCCGAACACTCCACATTTTTCTTTTTTCTCGTACTCGTCCAATTGCGGCAGCGGGATGTTCAAAGGGCCTCCTGTGACGGCGGGTTGCGCGGCGAATGGGTCGCAAAGTCGAGCCAGGAGTGCTGCGGCAAAGCACTCGATCATCCGTCGCGTCGCCGCATTAAGACCAGAGCTTATCGGCCCACCGGCGACGGTCAATACCCACCCTTCAAGCATTCGGCGGCAATGCGGAGCCCTGGCCCCTTCCCACAGCTCCCTTGTGGTGCGTATATCTTGCTTGCCTGAAGGCCAGCAGGCTGGAAGCCTGCACCACAAAGCGGATGGATGTCGTCCTCCCCCCTTCCCACAGTTCACTTGGGGTGCAGGCATCCTCCCTGCCCGAGTGACCGCAGGCTGGAAGCATGCACCACAACGGTCAATCGGCGCCGTGAGTCTCTTCGAGCATTCGGCGGAGGTAGCCGTTTTCGCGTCGGGTGGCTTCCAGGTCAAAGACCAGGTACTTGATGCTCAAACGAAGATAATCCAGGCTTTCCTGGAGACTCGAAACCGTCTGGCGGAGGCGCTCGTGGCGCTGGCGCGTCTCATCGGCCATCTTCTTGAGCTTTTGCCGCTCTCCGGCTGGCAGCGTCGAGATTTCGCCCATCAGCTCGGCCAATTTGGTCTGAAATTCCTGCTCGTTCATGGTCCACCGACTCCTGTGTCACTCTCACTCAACGGCCGCGCGCCGGAAGAATCGCCCCCCGCGCTCCGGGCGGGAGACCCTTGGCAAAGACCGTTCCAACTTCAGTTTTCGTCCTCCTTGCGCCGATGAAACGGATCCATCCTCAGTCCATCAAACCACGGTCGCGGCGCTCATCGGGGCAAGCACCCGCCGTCTCGGGGCGCGATTCCGGATGCGCCGGATGTTGCCCGCGGGCAACGCCCGTGTGCCGCGATGTTGGCCACGGGCAACGCCGCCACTGAGCAACTCATCGCCCGGCCCCGCGCCTATCCCACCACCACGCCGGCATACCCGACGGCATTTTCGTTCGCTTGCGGCGCCACCTCCGCCAGCGTCTGAACGCTGTTGGTGTGACGCAACACTCGCCCGGCCACTGCCCCCGCCTCGCGGCAGGCACCGAGCATCGCCGCGATGGCCCCGGCACCGCAGGCGTTCTGCGACCGCCGCACCTCGCCGACGATCTGCTCGGTCCGATAATTCTCGATCAGCTCGAGCAATCGCCGATCATTGCCCATCGCCCAATCCAAAGCAGACGGCCCCGTGCCCGCCGGAGTAAATCCGTAGTCCGGTCCGTAGTGCGTCAGGTCGCTGCTGGCGAGATAGATCGCGTTCAATCCCGCCGCAGCGATCGCTCGCGCCGTTTGCTGCCCGATCCGCGGTGCCTCGTCGATCACCGGCGTTTCGATCGGCAGCAGCGCTGCGTTCGGCATCGCCGCGCGAATCAGCGGAACCTCAACCTCGACGGCATGCTCATGGCGATGAACCTGTTCGTCGATCGCGAACCATTGCGATGCATCGCGCACGAGCCGCGCCTGCAAGGCTTCGGGAAGCTCGATACGGCCATCGGGCAAGCGCCAGTGCCGATGCGAATCCAGCGCGCCGACCTGGTGAGCCCATGGGGAATGAATAGCGCCGAAGACGACCACCACCTCCGGTTGCCGGCCCCGCGCCTCGGCGGAGCGGGCCAGGGCACCGATCACTTCTCCGGCGATCGCCCCACTGCAAATCCAGCCGGCGTGGGGAACCACTCCTCCAATCCAGCGGGGATCACAATCCCCGGGGGCCTGAAAACTGACGAACTGTCGCGCCCGCAGGGCGCAGCGCTTCGGGTCCGATGGGTAGAAACGTCCCGCCACCGCAGCGGGCCGAACCCGATCGTCTTTCAAACCGAAGGCTTCCATTGGCCCGGCCATGGTTTGCACTATAATTCTCCTCGAGACACCGATTCAATGAAAATTACGCCCGGCGGATTGCTTTTCGGGTCGCGGCGGCGTAATCCGGTGAAGATACAACGATTCTGGCGAGGGTTTTGACGAATGGCACAAGGGCAATCGAATCACGATGAATGGGCCGACGCCCTTTCCAAGCTCTCGAGCGGGGAGGTGAACGACGATTCGCACGATGCCGGCCAGGATTCGCAATCCGGGCATCCCGCGCCGGTGCCTGCCGCAGCGAAGCCGTCGTCGGCCACCTCCCCGCAGTTCCGCAAGCAGCCGCCGACGCCTCCGTCCAAGCTGTCGCCCGGACCACCCGGGCCGTCCAAGCCGGCGCCTGCGCCACCCGGGCCGTCCGCGCCGGCTCCGTCGGCGCCCCGGCAACCCAGTCCGACCGCTCGGGCGGCGGCACCGGCCAAGCCGCCTGCGCCTCGGTCGCCGGAACCCTCTTCGACGCGCCCGGCGAATCCCTCGGCGATGCGGCCCCCAACTCCGGCGACAACGCGAGCCGCAACGCCGGCGACGCGCCCACTCAATCCGGCGACGTCTTCGGTCCCGGCGCCCGCGCGTCCACCATCGCCGCGTCCGGCCAATCCGACCGCGCGCGCCGCGGCACCGTCGTCGCAGCCGACGGCCCGTCCGGCTTCGCCGGCACGACCCTCCGGTCCCCCCCGGGCGATCCAGCCGGTTGAAGCGGCACCGACCGAACCTGATCCGGTTGAATCCGAGCCGGCGGTGATTCCGACGGTGCCCGGAGTTCCTAATCTGCAACCGCCGCAGCCCTCCGAGATCGCCGAGGACGAGGCGCCGGTCGAGTCGATCGCGACTTCCGAATCGCCCTCGAGCGAGGAATCGGCCGAGGCATTGGGGCATGTGATTGAAGACGACGACCGAATGGTCGCCCCCGCGCCTTCGCCCGAGGTGTTCGCCCCCAAGGCCCTGTCGCCGCGCCCGGTCCATGGTTCGATTCTCAAGACCCTGGCGTTTCGCCGAACGAGCATCCCTGTATTGCTGACCCTTGGCCTGGTGCTGCTGATCGTCGGATCGTTGAAGTTCCTTCGGGATCCCGAATCGCCCTTCGCCGCCCTGTCTCTGTGGCTGGTCCTGACCGTCATGGTCATGGGATTGATCCTGATCGGCCTGGGCGTGTTCAACATGATCCTGGTCAAGCAGCAGCTCGAGGCCAAGGCGGCCTGACGGGTTGAACATGGCATTGACAAGCGAACAACCCGAGTTGCGATTCGCCATCCTGCATCACACCGGAATTCCCCAGCCGCATTTCGACCTGCTGTTCGAGACCAGCCCCGGCGGGGCGCTGGCGACCTGGCGCAGCGGCACCTGGCCGATCACCTCGCCGATGATGCTGGTGCGGTTGGACGATCACCGGCGGATGTACCTTGACTACGAAGGGGAGATCGCCAACCGGCGCGGGCATGTGCGGCGTGTCGCCGGCGGATTGTGTTGGATCGAGCAAACGGCGGACTGCTGGCGGATCGAGTTTAAGCCGTCCAGTTCGATCGGTAGACTGATTCTCTGGCCGCGGACCGGGCCGGAATGGCAAGCAGCGCCGGGTCCGAAGCGATGATGGAGTTGGTCAACGGCCCGCGCGTCCCGTATGATTCGGAACGCGGGGTCGTGAGAATCCTTGCGAGCAGTCCGGCATTCGCCGGACGACGGAGATGTTTTGATGTCGGTTTTGCAGCGAATTCACACCCCCGCCGATTTGCGTCAGTGTTCGATGGACGAGCTGGGCGAACTCGCCGCGGAGATGCGGGATCGAATTTTTTCGGCCGTCAGCAAGAACGGGGGACACCTCGCGTCCAACCTCGGCGTCGTCGAGCTTTCGATCGCGCTGCACTACTGCTACAACTTCGGACCGCACCCGCTAGGCCCGGATCGCTTGCTTTGGGACGTGGGCCATCAATGTTACGCTCATAAAATGCTCACCGGGCGGGCAGATGCGTTCCCGACCCTTCGCAAGCGCGGGAGCATCGGGGGATTTCCTTCCCCCACTGAATCGCCTTATGACCTGTTCGCCGTCGGACATGCCGGCACCGCCGTCAGCACCGCCGTCGGGATGGCCCGCGGCGATCTGATCGCCGGGCGCGACAATCACGTCGTGGCGGTGGTAGGCGATGCGTCGATCGTCAATGGGATGTCGCTCGAGGGGCTGAACAACGCCGGAACGGTCAAGCGGCAGTTGCTGGTGGTCTTGAACGACAACGGGATGAGCATCTCCAAGCCCGCCGGGGCATTTGCCCAATATCTCGAGCGGGTGCGGGTCAGCTCGACCTACGAAGAGTTCAAGCGCTTCAGCGAGAAGCTGGTCCATGCCCTGCCGGCCGGCGTGAGCCAAAGCATCGAACATGCCTGGGACGCACTGTGCGCCGGCGTGAAAGGGGCCTTCTGGCCGGGCCAGATTTTCGAGTTCCTGGGCCTGAAATACCTCGGCCCCATTGATGGCCATGATCTGCCCGGGCTGATCAACTTCCTCGGTGAGATCAAGCACGTCGAGAAGCCTGTTCTGCTGCATGTCAAGACGCGCAAGGGGCAAGGGTACGAGGTTTGCCTCAACGAGCCGACGAAGATGCATTCTCCGGCGGCGTTTCAGATGAACGGTTGCCGGGTCGAGATCAACAAAAGCCCCGGCAAGTCGTGGACAGCGGCGTTCGCCGATGCCCTGATCGAGCTGGCCAAGCGCGATCGGCGGGTGGTGGCGATGACCGCGGCGATGCCGGACGGGACCGGGCTGGCCAAGTTCGAGACCGTCTTCCCCGATCGCAGCTTCGACACCGGGATTTGCGAAAGCCACCTGGCCGGGATGGCCGCGGGGATGTGCAAGACGGGCCTTCGCCCGTTCGCGGCGGTCTATTCGACCTTCACCCAGCGGGCGTTCGATCAGATCTGGCAGGAGATCGTGCTGAACAATCTGCCGGTCTGCTTCTGCATGGATCGCGCCGGGTTCGTCGGCGACGACGGTGCCGTTCATCACGGAATCATGGACCAGGCTTTTCTACGGCCGCTGCCCGGGATCGTGCTGATGGCGCCCAGCGATGAGCTTGAACTGAACCGCGCGCTGCGTCTGGCCGTGAACTTGGAGACCGCTTCGGCTATCCGCTATCCGCGCGACGTGGTGCCATCCACCCCGTTCGAACACGCGATCGATCCGGCGCTGCGGCGCGAGGCGGGCGGAGAATGGTCAATCGGAAAAAGCCGCGTTCTGCGAAACGGCGACGATGCGACGTTGATCGCTTACGGCGCGGTGGTCGCCCAGGCGATGCAAGCCGCCGAAGAACTCGCCTCGGCGGGGACCGAGGTGGAAGTGATCGATGCCCGATTCTGCAAGCCCGTTGACGCGGCCATGCTCGCCCAGGTGCTGCGAAGCCGGCATGCGGTCCTGAGCGTCGAGGATCACGCCTTGCAGAACGGTTTCGGGTCGGCCTTGATCGAACACGCCGTCGGACATCGGCTGCCGACGCGATGGATCACGCGGCTGGGGATTCCCGATCGCCTGATCGCCCACGCCACGCGGGATCAGCAGCTCGCCGAGGTCGGGCTGGACGCCGCGGGCATCGCCGCGTCAACGCGCGACGCGATTCGTCAGGCGAACGCCGAGGAACCGCGCCCCGCGGCGGTGCAAACGGTCTGATTTTTGACCCTTTCAAGGGTCTGTCGATGTCGTCACCCAAGGGCCGTCACTTCGGTCTTGGCGCTCGAAAATCCGGATCTGAAATTTCAAATTCGAGGTAAATCGACAATCGCTTACAGCGACTGGATCGTCTGCCGCAGCGCAAGCGTCGCCGCGGCCCATTGACGAGAAGTGTCGGTCGTTTCGTATACCAGGGTGTCGCAGAGGGTTACATAGTCGCGGTTTTGCAATGCTTCCTTGATCGCCCGCAACTGCTCGGCGAACTCGACCAGCACCTCGCGCAACGCTCGCTCCCCAACGCGAACCAGGTCCAGGTCGATCCGCAACAGCTTGGCCGTCTTCATCACCGATTCCTGCGCGTGGGCCCAGGCCCGAAGGCACCCGCCGAGTTTTTGCAACGCATGATTCGCCTGGTTGCGTTGCAACAGATCGGCCGCCTCGCCTTTCAGCTGTTCGGCCTGGCTGAGTTCGGCATCCACCGCTTCGAGTACCTCCAAGGCCATCCGGCGCGGGTCGGCGGTCTCGATGAAAATCGTATGATCGACGAGCTTGGCCTGGCGCACCGCGGCCATACGACCCAGGTCCGGCTCGGCCCCGTCGATCAGCACATTGACCACGAGTCGATTGTCGCGCTGGAGATGGGTGAGGACCTGCCCCACCGTGCGAAGGCCCAACTGCTCGGCGGGCAACACTTCATGATCGACCATCACCGACATGCGCGCTCCTGACCGGCCGCGGGAAAAACACGGCCTAGCCCACGTATCGGCTCGGGGGACAAATCGACTTGAAAACGTCCGATAAATCCTCGATGCCCAAGCCAGTTGCCGGGCAATCTCGCCGCACCCTCACCGCGTCTATCACCGGCGCACGATGAAGGGCCGGTCGATCAACCAGAAAAATTGGCGTCAGGCCGGCGCGACGCTTCGGAAATTCATGTTCGGGCTCGAAAAATTCGAGTCCGTCATCGAAACTCTTGCCCGCCCCGATCAGACTATCTCGCGGTCGATTTCCCGATCAGCATTCCCACGATGAAGAATACGATCGTCACCAGCAGCCCGGCACCAAAGATGTACCACAGCGTCCAGCCCCAGCCGTTGGGATCGGTCATGTTCTTGACGAACGCGGGCCATGTGCCGGCCATGGCGCTCATCAAAACGAAGCCGCCGAACAACAGCAGGAGGCTGGCACCCATCGCCGCGGCGCCGAAGGCCGGGGCCATGGGATCGGACGCCTCGACGTAGACCGGCTGAGAAAATCCGCGGGAAACGCCCCCGTGCGGCTCGCTGAGGCTGTCGGTCACACCCGTTCCGCCCATCCCGCTGGCGTCGGCGGGTCGGCGCGATCCGCCCCCGGCGGCGCCGGGCGTTATCTCATCCAGCAAATCAGCGCCGAGGCTCGTATCATCGCTCTCGCGGGTCAGGTCCAGCAAGCCTGATCCGGAACCCACCCCCTCGAGATTAAGCTGCTCGGCGGCACTGGGAGACGTCGAAATACTGGTCTGGGCCATCGGATCGGCGTGTTCAACCTCGTCGGGCGTGAAAACGGTGATCCCGCTGCGCCCCGAAGCCGTGCCGCTCAGACCGGTCCCGCTTCCGACCGGCTTGTTAGGACTCGGCACCCCGCCCAGCGAGCCGCTCAGGCCCAAATCCGCCGACAGCGCGGTGTCTTCCTTCATCACCACCCCGCCGGGGCTGGGGATCGACCCACCCGTGTCGGCCAGTGAGATTCCCGCCCCCGACCCGCCGCGACTATCGACCAGCCCGATTGGCGCGCCGCTGTCGGATGGACCGAGATCCACCACCCCCCCGCCGGCCAGTTCGTTTTTCAGAGTCTCGACCTGATCGGCCTTGAACATCAGTCGCGGGCCGTCTCTAAACTCGCGCAAACGCCCTTCCCGCGACAACTGCTTGATCTCTTCTTCCCCGCGGCCCAGCGCCGCCTTGGTCTCGTCGAGGGTGTAAAACATTTTGGCCATGGTCTTGCGATCTCCGGGGTTGAGGGGTTCAAGATTCGCGTCTGGCGCGATCGGTCTGGGGTTCGTCTACACATCGGCCCTAAGGCTGCGTCGTCTGCACATCGGCGCGGCGATGATTCCATTCCCGCTGCTCCTCGAGCAGCCGCTGCATGTCCCGCGGCGCCGGGGCGGTATTGAAGTTTTCCAGCGTGCGATCGAATTTATACCCCCTGGCGGCGATCAGACGAAGCAGCTTTTCGCCGGGAAGGTACTGGTACGCACAAATCGTCTGCGCCTGGGGATCGATCAGGTAGCATCCCCAGGTATTGATGGAAAATTGCGCCGGCACCACGAAGACCCCACCGCCACCGCCGGCCCCCGGGGCGATCGGGGCCTGCTCCGGCGCAATCGCCTGCGCGATCGCCGCCGTCTCCATCCCCGCCCCACCCGGGCGAGCCATCATCGCCAACAAGACGCACCCCAGCAACAGCGCATTCAGCCCCAGCAGATACACCAGGGGATTGGCGCGCATCGGGCGAGTCGTGGCTGGCGGTGTCGTCGGTTCCATACGTCGGTTCCATACCTGGACCAAACGCGTCGCCGAACGCAAACCATCCGGCGAGAAATCAATTATACGTCCGCCCTCCGCGCTGGCAAGGTTGCTACGCGGTAGCGCCAACGCCCCGCGACGCGAGAGGGTGGACCAACGAAAAAATCTTCGAGCCGTTACTGCGCCCCTTGGGTTAAGCGTATGACGCAGAGCCGACGCGGCGCATGACTCGAGGCCGCCTGGATGCTATAGCACCACTTCGCGCCCGGACTCGTGGCTGCGATAAAGCCCGTCGAGGATACGAATGACGTTCAGACTTTGCTCGGTCGGGACCGGCGACGGCTTGCCGGTCAACACCGCGTCGGCGAACGCCGCCACCTCCTTAAGGTGGCCCCCCACCTTGTCATCGGGGAACGTCAAGTGGGTGTCGGTGGCCGAACCGGCCGTCTCGCCGTGAATCGTCAAATCCGGCCATTCGGCCCCGGCGTTCTCACCCATCAGCGTGATCTTGGTCAGCTCCGGCTCCTTGATATTCGCCAGCCAGGAACACTCCAGGGTCAGCGCAGCTCCATTCTTGAACCGAATGAACCCTGCGGCAAAATCCTCGACGGTGATTTTTTCGCGGTCCCACTCGCCCCACCAGCCGCGAATGTCCTTGCGCTTGGCCATTTTCTGCGGCGTGATGCCCGAGACCGATACCGGCTCGGGGTGGCCCATCAGGTGAAGCGTCAGGTCCAGAATGTGGACGCCGATGTCGATGGTCGGCCCGCCCCCCGATTGCGTCTTGTCTATAAAGGTGATCCGTCCGGGGAGGAATCGGCGGCGAAGAAACTGAGCCCGGGCATAGTAGACTTCCCCGAGGACGCCCGTGTCGAGATACGCCTTGAGCTGGGCGCTGCGGTTCTCGAATCGCATGTGCTGGGCCGTCATGAGGATTTTCCCCGAACGATCCCGCGCCGCGATCATGTCGCGTACCTGCTGAGGCGTCATGGCCAGCGGCTTTTCGCACATCACGTGCAGTCCATGGCCCAGCGCCTCGATCGCCACCGGCGCGTGCGCTGCATTCGAGGTGCAAATGTCCACCGCGTCGATTTCGATCCCGGCCTTGAGGATGTCCGTCAGATAGGCGAACCGATGGGACGTGGGAACCTCGGCTTGCTCGCCGCGCTGGTGGCGTCGCGCTTCGATCGGATCGGCCGTGGCTACGATGCGACAGTCCGGATTCAACCGCTTCCACCCTTCCAGATGAACCCCGGAAATTCCGCCGCATCCGATCAGCCCCACGCGTAGTTTCGGCTTGCTCCCGGTCGGGGTCTTTGCCTGTTCCGCCCACAGATTCGTCGTTCCAGCCATTGTCATGGCCGTTACTGTACCGGCGATGTCCCGCAGCCTACAACTCACCACCCCCAAGCGACCGTAATTTCGGGTGCCCCCGTTTCCCCGAAACATTCCGATCGACCCCATCCGCGTGCGCCCGGCCGACCCCGACCCCGGCCCGTTCTTAATGAAGCGCTAACACCGGGCCAACGCGGCGCTGATGCTCGTCGGGCAAAATACCCGCGGTGCCGCGGGCAGTCGCGGCCTGTGAACGAATCGCTTTTGCGCGTAGGGTCAGCTTCATGAATCGCCATTTCGACGAACAACTCCAAGACGTGCTGAAAAAGATCGTGATGATGGGGACCATCACCGAGTCGATGATCGAAATCGCCATCCGTATCCTCATGGAGCGCGACGAGTCGCTGGCCGACGAGGTCTTCCGGCGGGAAGAAGAGGTCAACCGAATGCAGGTCGAGATCGATTCCGAGGCCGTGCGGCTGACGGCCACGCAGCAGCCGGTGGCCAAGGACGTGCGGTTCCTGTTCGTCACTTCCAAGGTGGTCACCGACCTCGAGCGCATCGCCGACCAGGCCAAGAACATCTGCCAAAACGCCCGTTTTGTTCTGGACGCTCCGCCGCTCAAACCGATGGTCGATCTGCCGGTCATGGCCGAATCCGTCCAGCGAATGGTCCGCAACAGCCTCAACGCCATTGTCGGACGCGACTGCGGTCTGGCCGAGCAGGTCATGCGCGAGGAGAAGCGCGTCGATGCCCTGCGCGATCAGATTTTCCGCACCTGCCTGACCTACATGATGGCCGACCCGGGAACCATCCAGCGGGCGATGTCGCTGATCCTGATCTCGCGGAACCTCGAACGGATCGGCGACCACGCCACCAACATCGCCGAAGAAGTGATCTACTGGATTCAGGGACGCGATGTCCGCCACCAGAAGCCCGCCCAGGCCGCCGAGCCTCCCGCTGGCGGCGTCACCATGGCACGATAACGGCGTGATCGGTGTTACAATCGACCCCCGGACTCGATGATCCGCCGCGATGACCCCGGCGGCGGACAACCCTTACCCCGGTGACCCAACGTGTTCACAAGCCGCATTTTTCGGCGTCTGTTCATCCCCTACCTGCTGCTGATCATCGGCGTGAGCGTTGTCGTGGGGCTGGTCGGTCGCCGCCAGTTGACCGAGGCGTATCTCGACCGCACCGAGCAGGCCCTGGCCGTGGAAACCCGCTTGATCGCCCGGCTGCTGCATGACCAGCTTAAACCGTCTTCGCCGGCGGAGGGCTGGGCCGATGATCTGCGCCAGTACGCGAATCTCACCGGGTATCGCATCACCGTGATCGACTCCGCCGGCGTCGTTTTGGCCGATACCGAGGCCGATCCCAAAGTTATGGAGAACCACGCCTCGCGTCCGGAGATTCGCCAGGCGTCGGCGGCGGGAGAAGGCTTGAGCCGCCGGCCCAGCGGGACCGTACACCAGGATCTGCTGTATTTCGCCCATCGCGACATCGGCGCCGACGGCGCCACGTACTATGTCCGGGCCGCGTTCCACCTGGCCCAGCTCGGCGACCGGCTCAGGGCCTTCTACACCGCGTTGAGCGGCGCGGGGCTGGGGGCGACCCTGCTGGCCGCGGCCGTGTGCTTCTGGATCGCCCGGCGCCACGCCTCCCCGGTGGTCGAGCTAACCGACTTCGCCCGCGCCGTGGCCGATGGCGACTTGTCTCGCCGTGTCCTCAGCGCCGAGCGCGGTGAATTCGCCATCCTCGCCGCCTCGCTGAACGCGATGGCCAACAGCCTGTCCAATCTGGTCACCCAAACCCGCCAGGACAAGGCCGAACTCACCACCATTGTCGCCAGCATCTCCGATGGAATGATCGCCGTCGATCGCCAGCAGTTGCTGCTGCTTGCCAACGACGCCGCCGCCGCCCTGCTGGGATTCGATCCTGGCGACTGGGCGGGCAAGCACCTCTGGGAACTGGTGCGAAACGAACAGGTGCTCAAGTCCGCGGCCGACGTGCTTGGCACGGGTCAGCGGGCGACGTACCAGGTCAGCCCGCTGGCGGGCAAGCATCTGGAGCTGACGATCTCGCCGCTGCCGGCGCCGGAGGAAGTCAGCCGCATCGCCGAGGCGACGACCTCGCCGGAGCAGACCCGCATCGGCGCCGACGCCGCGGCCCAGGCCGGCACCGCCGGAACCCTTCGCCGCGCCGCCCACGGGCTGGTCATCGTCGCTCACGACACCACCCAGTCGGTCCGCTACCAGGACCTGCGAAAGGAATTCGTCGCCAACGTTTCCCACGAGCTACGCACGCCGGTGAGCGTCATCAAGGGGTTCGTCGAAACGTTGCTCGACGGTGCCATGCACGATCCCCAGCGCACCGCCGATTACCTCACCCGAATCGAGAAGCATGTCGATCAACTCACCAACCTCGTGTCCGATCTGCTGGAGCTGTCACGCCTGGAGAGCCAGCCGGGCATCCCCGAGATCGTCGAGGTCAACCCGATCAAACTGATCCGCCGAAGCGTCGAATTGCTCGCCCCGGCGGCGGAAAAAAAAGGCCACCAACTGTCGATCGACGCACCGGACGAACTCCCGTCGATCCAGGGCAATCCCGACTATCTCGAGCGGGCCGTGTCCAACTTGATCGAGAACGCCATCAAGTACACGCCGCAAAACGGCACGATCGCGGTGGCCGCCCGCGCCGACGGTGCCGGCGTGGTGATCGAAGTGAGCGACAATGGGCTAGGCATCCCGCGGCAGGACGTGCCACGGATCTTCGAGCGATTCTATCGCGTCGATCGCAGCCGCTCGCGGGACATGGGCGGCACGGGCCTGGGGCTGTCAATCGTCAAGCATGTGGTCCAATCGCACGGCGGTTCCATCGACGTCGAGACCCAACTCGGCGCCGGCTCGACGTTCCGAATCCACCTGCCCCGCCAAAAAATCTGAGCGATTCAACGATTCCGCCGGTGAGGACACCGGCGGCACAAAGGCTCCGCGTATGGGCGCGTCGCCGGCGGCACCGGAGAGTTCCTTGCTCGGGCACCCGGTGGCGTTGGGACCGCGATGATGTGCTTGCCGGGCTGTGGCGGGGTGTTTACGATGCCCCCGCAAGACGCGGCGCGCGACTTCAAGCGGATCGTCACTTAACCACGGAACGAACGACTATGCGGATTTTGGTTGCCGACAAGCTGGCTGAAGAAGGGTTGGATTTTCTCAAGACCTCCGGGGCCGATTTTGACGTGAAAGTGGGGCTTAATGAGGACGAGCTGGCCGCCGCGGTGGGGGAGTATGATGCGCTGATCGTCCGCTCGGGGGCCAAGGCGACGGCCAAGGTGCTGGCCAACCCTGGCAAGCTCAAGGCGATCGCCCGGGCCGGGGTGGGCGTGGACAACATCGACCTCGACGCGGCCACCGCCAGGGGCATCCTGGTGATGAACACCGCCGAGGCCTCGACCCTTTCCACTGCCGAACACGCCTTGGCGCTGATGATGTCGCTGGCGCGAAAGATTCCAGCGGCCCATGCCAGCCTCCGCTCCGGACAGCTCGAGTGGAAAAAACGCAGCGCCTACCAGGGCACGCAACTGGCCGGCAAAACCCTGGGCGTGGTCGGACTCGGACGCATCGGGCGAACCGTCGCCTCGCGCGCACTAGCGCTGGAAATGACCGTGCTGGGATTCGATCCCTTCTACAGCCAGCCCACTGCCCTCGAGGGCCGCGTGAAAATGGTCCGCGACTTCGAGGAGTTCCTGGCCCAACTGGACGTGATCACCTTTCACGTTCCCGGCGGAGAGCAGACCCGGCACCTGCTCAACCGCGATCGGCTCATGGGGGGCAAATGCAAGCCGAATCTGCTGGTGATCAACGACGCCCGCGGAGAAGTGGTCGATGAGATCGCACTGGCCGAGGCATTGAAGGAAAAGAAGATCGCCGGGGCGGCGCTGGATGTCTACGCCACCGAGCCGCCGGCCAAGGATCATCCGCTGTTCAACCTCGACAACGTCGTCCTCACCCCGCATCTGGGCGCCAGCACCGACGAGGCTCAGACCGCCGTCAGCGTCGAGGCGTGCAAAGCGATCGTCGCGTACTTGAATAACGGCGAGATTCGCGGCGCCGTCAACGCCGGCGGCGTCAAGCTGGACCTTCCGCCCGATGAAGCAGCCCTGGCCGAGCTGGCTCGTCGGATCGGCACGCTGCTCGGCGCCTACAGCGAAGGCGGCTATACCAACATCACCCTTCGCGCCAGCGGCCCTCGGGCGCCCAAGCTGATGAACACGCTGCTGCGTCTGGCGACCGTCGAATTACTGACGCCGCATCTGGACACTCCGGTCAACGTGATCAATGTCGAACATGTTGCCCGCCAGCGCGGGATCGAACTGGCCCAGATCCACGAACCGCAGCCGCCCTCGGGTCTGGTCGGAGATATTGTGGGGGTTCGCGCCGAAGGCCCCGGCGAAGAATCGCACCGCATCCTCGGCACCGTGTATGCCGACGGCCTGCCGCGAATCCTGCGGATCGACAACTTCAACATGGACATGATCCCCGAGGGCCAGATGGTCCTGATCGAAAACAAGGATCAGCCCGGGGTGATCGGGATGGTCGGCACCACGTTCGGCGATGCGTCGGTGAACATCGCCGACATGGTGATCAGCCGCGATGTAAAGGCCGACAAATCGGCCCATGCCTTGATGCTGATCAAGTGCGACAGCGCCCCGACGAAGGCGTTGCTGGATCAACTTCGCGCCCGGCCGGGGATTCTCCGGGCCAAGAGTGTCGAGCTGCCGCCGCGGCCGCGGTGAAAATCCACGCCCCGAGGAATCCGACGGTGCATCGCCGCGGTGGGAAAACCTCGTCGCCGCGCCCCGGGCCGAAGGTCTGGCCCGCAACGCCCCTAGAGGCCGGCTGCACCGTGAGGACGGATCACCAACGGGTCATCCCGCCCGCGACGACGGCTGAGGTTCCCGCGACGAACCTCGCCGCCCCGCGAGCCAGTGCGTTTATCGCCGTATTCTGCACCGCCTGCCTGCTTCCCCTGGCGGCCTTGGCGGCGCTGCGTCTGGCCGCAATCCCGCTGGGGCAGGCCGATTATCTCATCTATCGTTACTCGCCGCTGTGGCTGGCGCGGCTGATCATCACGGTGCCGGCGCTGCTGGGGGCGCTGCTGGCAATGGGGCTGATGTTCGCGGCGCGGCACCGACCCGGGTGGTTATGGCCTGGAGTAGCGGCGGTCTGCCTGGCACTGGGGATGTGGACATGGATCGCCCCGCCGCGGGCGATATTGCAGCATACGCTGAACATGATGTCCCCATCGCACGATGGGGCGTTCGTCGCCGAATCGGCGCGGGTCGTCGATGTGGGCGATTACCTGCGCGGATTCGATGAGCGGATCCAACAGTCGGTCGCGGAAATGCGCGGAACCCGAATCTTGAGCAACACCCCCGGGATGACGCTACTGGCCGTGGCCGTGCGCCGGGCGATCGTGCCCGGCACTGGCGAGCGCCCCGGAGCGCTGCATCAGATGCTGCTGGATTCGTCGATGGATCGCTCCAGCCCCGAACTGGTCCGCCGTCAATTGCTGTTGATCGACTACGCGCTGGTGCTGTTGGTGATGTGGATCACTTCGGGAATCGTCGCCTACGGACTGGGGCGAGTGCTGCTCTCGCCGCTGGGCGCTGGCGCCTTCGCGGTCCTGGCGATGTTCAACCCCGCCACCGTCCACTTCAGTCCGGGAAAAGACTCGGCCCAACTGCTGACGATCAATCTGATGCTTTGGGCGTGGCTGGCGGGCTGGCGATACAAATCGGCGTGGCGGTCGGCCGCCGCGGGGGCGTTGCTGGTGATCGGCATGTCGCTGGGCCTCGTACACCTGTGGGTGGCCCTGGCCGCCGCCGCGGCCACCTTGTTCGTCAGCGCTCGATCGGAAAAACTCCCCGGCGTTCGCTGGTGGCTGGTCAAAAATCTCCTCCCCATGCTGCTCGGCTCCGTGGCGGTCATGGTCGTGGCGGCGATCGTTTGGGGATGGAACATGCCCGCGACGTTCCTGGCTGTCACCCGTCGATACGCTCAACTCCAGGCGGAACTCGAGGCCGGACGACTGGACCGCGGGCTGTGGCTGATGATCGGGATTCCGCTGTTCCTGTTGTTCGTCGGGCCGGGGCTGTGGACGGTTGGCTGGATCGCCGCCCGAGCCGGGTGCCTTCGCGCCGCCGCGCCGGTCGGCTTGCCCCTGGCGATCGCCACCACGTCGGCCATGCTGGCGACGGTGTGGCTGGGAACCCCGGCCGAACTGCCGCGGCTGTGGATCGCGTTTCTGCCGCCACTGACGCTCGGATTGATGGCGAGTTCGCGGCTTTTCGCTCGCCCATCCGCCGAGCCGGCCGATGCGCCGCGCTCGCTGATGGCATCAGAAAATTCGCCGACGCCGCCGCGGCGGATCGCGGTCCTCGCCGGCACCTTGGTCGCCGCCCAGATCGCCACCACGGCCCTGCACTTTTGCTTTTTGGATGTCCGCGAGTCGGAATATCGGCTGATCAGCCGCCGACTGCTTTGGTGAAGCGCGTTGCGTGAGCGCGATTTTGGCGATGAGTTAACGTTGCGCAAAGACCTTGATTGTCTACGTGGAGGACACCATGGTGAGCAGCATGATCCACGCGACCGCAAGCCCATGGGCGCCGCGACTGGCGCGACCCATAATCCCTGTTTCACGGAGTTCCGCCATGAACCGAACCTCCCAGCCGTCTGGTGCCTCGGCGCCTTCCGCAGTGAAGAAAAAGCGCATCCTGGTCGTCGATGACGAAAAGGATCTGGTTGATCTGATCAGCTACAACCTCCAGCGCAACGCGTTTGCGGTGCTGACGGCGTTCAGCGGCGATCAGGCCCTGGAGATCGCCCATCGCGAGCTGCCCGACCTGGTGGTCCTGGACCTGATGCTTCCGGGAATGGATGGAACCGAAGTCACCCGACGGCTCAAAGCCGATTCGCGCACGGCCGATCTGCCCATCCTCATGCTCACCGCCAAGGCCGAGGAAACCGACATCGTCGTCGGCCTGACCCTGGGCGCTGATGATTACGTCACCAAGCCGTTCAGCATGAAGGTGCTGCTGGCGCGGATCAACACGGTGTTGCGGCGCATCGAACACAATCCATCCGCGCCGGAGACCGCGATCCTGCGGGCCGGACCGTTGGCGATTGATTCGGCCCGTCACGAAGTCACCGTGGACGGACACGATGTCCGGTTGACCTTGACCGAGTTCAGGCTCCTGAGCGCACTGGTGGCCGGGCGGGGGCGCGTGTTGACGCGAGATCAGCTCATGGACAAGGCCATGGGGACGGACGTTTTCGTGACGGATCGCGCAATTGATGTGCATATCACAGCGATTCGGAAGAAGCTGGGCGATGCTCACTGGCTGGTGCGAACAATCCGCGGCGTGGGTTATCGGCTGGGTGAGTCGGCCGAGGACGAGGAATAGTCGTCAAGGGTTGCCGATCTTGCCATCTGACGAGGAGTGAAATAACTGCGGCAATGGCGGAAAATCCCGCCCGGGATCGGATGATAAATATGCAAGTAATTGTTTATAAAAGAGTTGCGCGATTCCGCACTCGTTCAATGTGCCCGCCAATTTTCCTCTTCCCTTTTGCTGGGGGTCATGCGTACACTATCACTTAGTTGAAGATCATCGGCATGGACGAGTGGGCCGATGGATCAGGATCGAAGGTCTGATATTTCTCTGTTCAGCTTGCTGGCAGAGAATTTGCGAGACAAAATTAGAGACGGACGCTCTGGAAACACCGCTGGGAGCGTCAGTGCCAAACCGTGTGGGTGAAGCAGTCCTTGCGGTGGAAAGGAGCGTATGGATTCCAAGACGTGATTCGGTGATGTGTGTCGTGTTGTAGTTCACATCGCTGGTCGAGTCGCCCG
Source organism: Tepidisphaerales bacterium (assembly GCA_038329845.1). Classification (GTDB taxonomy): domain Bacteria; phylum Planctomycetota; class Phycisphaerae; order Tepidisphaerales; family Tepidisphaeraceae; genus JBBQNJ01. The sequence continues at coordinate 139,377 of JBBQNJ010000001.1, forward strand.
CGTCGCTTTGTGGGATCGTTGAGGGCGACGATTCGTTTGTGCCGATGGTGAGTGTTTTCGGCCTGTGATGGCCACCGCTTGAGACAATTTTCTCCAGCGGCTTGCGAACCGGCCTTAGGCACAAGAAGCAGTGATGTCCGTACTCTGGTTCGTGGCGAGCGGATGATTTGATGGAACTGATGGTTCAGATTCCCTGATCGTTCACCGCCAAGGAGGTTCTTGTTATGAATAAGATTTCTACTCTGTTTGCCGGCGTGGTGGTTAGCGCAGTCGCTTTGGGCACCGCTCAGAACGCCAATGCCGGTTCCATGGTTCTCGGTGACAGCGGCTGGACCGCTTCCTGGTCGAACACCTTTGACCCGTACATCGGGCTTGCGGTGGACTACTCGGACGGTGCCAATGCCGTTTACATCGAGAAATTTGTCAACTTTACCTCGGCCTTCATGAACAACGTCGGATTCTACGATCCGGCGGTGATCACGTTCCAGCCGAATAACGCCACCCCGGCGGCCAAGATCGTGCTGAGCGACGAAGTGCTGGTCAACAGCACCGGGTCGGCTTGGACGAACTTTGTCATGACCATCCTCGATGGCGCGACCAAGTTCGATACCGCCGCCTCGGCTGGCTTTGACATCGCTCCGTTCACCAGCGCCAACTACTCCGGCGGCGACACCGTGCTGACGCTCAGCGGCGGCTCGGTTGCCGACGGCGCGGTGTTCATGCCCGGCTTCCCGGGCGAACTGGTGATTCTGACCGATGGCACGAACTTCACCCTGAAGGAACAGCCCCGGATCGGCACCGGCCCCGGCCCGGTGATCCCGCTGCCCGCCGCCGCTTGGACTGGCTTGTCTGGTCTGCTCGGCCTGGGTCTGCTCGGATCGCTCAAGGCGATCCGTCGGATGGCGTAAGGTCAGTTGTTGATGCTTTGAAAACCTGCGGGGATCGATCCATCGGATCGATCCCCGCTTTTCGTTGTCACTTGACGCGCTTGTGCGAACGATTCGGGTAGGATTCGACGCCATGAAATCGTCATCGCGTCACTGGATCCCGGCTCTGCTCCTGATCGCCGTCACCTCCTGCGCAAGCGATCCGGCGAAAACGCGGCCTTCTGATTCGGTTGGTCCGGCAAGACCGAGATTACAGGTGCCGCAAGCGATCGTCACGCCGCGGGTGGATGCCGATCCGGACGACCCGGCGTGGCATCACGCCGTCACGATCCCGTCCCTGGGGCTGTCCATCCTTCCACCGGATGAAAAGGCCGCGCGCTCGGGACGTGTCGCCCCGCCCACCGAGGTGAAGCTGCTCTGGGATGCCAAGTGGCTCTACGTTCGCTTCCTCTGCGATGACTGGGACATCTATGCGCCCGTCGTGGGCAGGGATGCCCCGATCTATAAGGCGGACGTGGTCGAGGTGTTCTTAGACCCGGTTGGAGATGCCCGTCAATGGTTCGAGCTGGAGGCGAACACAAACAACGATGTGCTGGACGCGACAACGGTACTGAGCGCCGAACCGAAATCCCGCCCCGATGGACGTCTGACGGCAGATATCATTGACCACCAGTCGTGGTTCTGCTTGGATTATACGATACGTGGCCTGCGAACCGCCGCGACGGTGCGGCGATCGGACAGAGCCGATCGAGGATGGATCGTCGATCTGGCGATCCCCGCCGGCGCGGCGCTGCGGCGGCTGGACCGCCAGCAATTTACGGCGATGACGCTGCGGGCGAATTTCCTGCGCTACGACTATATTCCCGACCCATCCGACCCCTCGAAACCCCGGGCCTTGATCGCCCTGAACTGGAGTCCGGTCCTCGACGGCCAGCCGCATACTTCTCCCCAAGCCATGGGATTTATCGAGCTGGTCGAGCCCCTGCGCCGAGCGTCCGCCGCAGGCAATTGACTCCCTCCTTCGAGCTATTGCACGCCCATCGTTTCCCCACTGCCCCCTGTGAATTTGGGTTATACCGCTCGCGGCCTTCAGTGAGATATCCGCAACGGCTCGGAACCTGCGGGATATCCCGGTTTTCCGCAAGCGAATTGCCTCAATAAGGCCCGCGAGCGGTATAGTGCGAATTTCAGATTGCAAGTTGCATCCGACGAGGATGGCTCCAAATTTCCCACACCCCGTCCGTCGGTTCACGGCCCCGCCTCGGTGGTCGGGGTTTGGGCGATCACCTGTTCGAGCACCTTGTCGGTAGTGATCCCCTCGGCTTCGCCTTCGAAGTTGAGGATCACGCGATGGCGCATCGCCGGGATCACGCCGCTGGAAATATCTTTGAAGCTGGCGTGAAACCGCCCATCGAGCAATGCCCGCACCTTGGCCGCCAGGGTGATCGCCTGCGCCGCCCGCGGGCTGGCGCCGACGCGCAGATACTGATTGACCATCGGCACGGCGTGCGCTCCGTGGGGATGGGTCGCCAGGGTCAGGCGGATCCCATAGTCCTGCACATGCGGCGCGATGATCACCCGGCGCACCAGCGCCTGGTGGGCGAGGATGCGCTGATCATCCAGCACCGGCTTAAGCTCCGGGCGGTGTCCCGTGGTGGTGCGATCGAGAATCTCCTTGAGTTCCTGGCGGTTGGAATACTCGACGATCAGCTTGAAAAAGAACCGGTCGAGCTGCGCCTCGGGCAACGGATACGTTCCCTCCTGCTCGAGCGGGTTCTGCGTCGCCATGACGAAAAACGGCTCGACGAGCTTGCGAATCTCACCCCCGGCCGTCACCTGCTTTTCCTGCATCGCCTCGAGCAGGGCCGACTGCGTCTTAGGCGTGGCCCGGTTGATCTCGTCGGCCAGCACGATCTGCGAGAAAATCGGCCCGTGGATGAACTGGAAGACGCGACGGCCATGCTCGCCATCCATGATGACGTTGGTCCCGATTACGTCGGCGGGCATAAGGTCGGGAGTGAACTGGATGCGGTTGAACTTCAGGTGCAGCGCATCGGCCAGGGCGCGAATCAAGGCGGTTTTTCCCAACCCCGGCACCCCTTCGAGCAAGGCATGGCCACCCACGAACAGGCAGGTCAACACCCCGTCGACGATCGCCGTGTGGCCGACGATCGCCTTGGCGATCTCCCCTTTCACGGCCTGATAGTCAGCGCGAAACGCATCGCACTGCGCCTGGACGCCCGGATCGATGCCCGCCGATTCCGCCGCCGTTTCATAACCGCTCGCCATGCTGTCCTTTCGATGTCTTCTCGCGTTGCCGAACCCATTTCATGCGGTGCGGCGTCGCTGCCCCTTGACCTTCACCGCCGCCAGATTTTCTCCGCCGTCAACCCGGCGCTTTTCACAAATCACATTCGCGCCCGCAGGAAACCGCCAGGTCTCTACGTCGGGGTCATCGTCGTCGTGGCCCTGGATAATGTAGCTCCCATCCCCCAGCTTCCGCGCGGGGATGGGTCGCCAGACAGTAACTCCTTCATTGAGCAGCGAAACATAAATGTCGGTTGTTCGGTCCATCCGCGTCGAACCATCGGTTTGCGAATCTGCATGATCATACCGCAGAACGCGTTCCACTATACAGGTCATCCCTGGCCTTGTTCCTGGTCCTTGATCTTCTGTTGGGCCCGGCGCTTGGCTTCCAGGAGACTTCCGGTATGCCCGCCGGTGGGGACGTCGGTGGGCTTGGATGCGGGGGTCTTGGCGGGAGCGGGTTTGGGGGCCTCGCGGGTTGCGCCGCCGACCACGCCGGTGAGATCGCCTTCCACGCCGCGGGGGGCTTGGAATTTCGCTTTAGGATCGGGCCGCGAGGGTGGTGCCGCGGCCGTCACCCCACCCGCCTCGCCCCCGCCGCCGCCGCTCGGCCCTGGGCGGTCTCCCGGTGCCGCCTTGAAGCGCGTCTCGGCGACATCCTCGCGCACCCGCTTAAGCGCGTCGATTGACCCGCGGCTCTCGACCCGGCGGGTGACGAAGAACCCGCGCGCGTACCCGGCGGCGACGTTCGCCGCCCGGCGGGTCGATTGCCAGTCCCAGGCGATCCGGCGGATCGCCACGTCGATCAGGATCAGCCCCAGCACGATCGGCAGGACGATATCCCACACCGGCAGCGGCGATGCCGTCACCACCAGCCCATCGCGGCGAAACACGTCGGCATCTTGCGGATCGTCCAGCCGCAGTACCCGTCCGCCGGTTCGCTCGGCGATTCGCAGCAACGCCCCCTCGTCGCTGCGCAGGTCGCGCAGTTCCGGTGAGGCGTTCATCGCCGCCCCGCTGAGCAGCACCCCGGCGCGGTCCTTGCCGGCATAGTTCAGCACGACCACGTAGTTGCCGGGCGCGTCGGTGTTAAAGTCGGCGGTATAGATCCCCGGGGCGGTCTGCACCAGCTTGATCTCGTGCGGCTGGTTGTCCGGGCCGACGATCTGCCCGCGGATCGTCAGAAAATTCAGCGCGGTATTCTCCTTGCCCATCGCCTCGACAGTCACCTTGCCTTTGCTGCCGACGATGCGGGTCACAACGTCAAAATCGCTGCTCATCGCCGGGCGCGACACCCCGCGAACCACCTGGGCCCAGAGCTTGCCGAAGGCCGGAGAATTGACCCACGTCGCCGCCCAGCGGTTGTGGGCATCGCTGGTGAACGCCGCGGCCTTGCCCAGCCCGGTGCGCCAATGGGCCAAAATCGGATCCGCGTTTTTGCCCGCGATCATCGGCATCTCGATCTGCGGATCGGGCTTGCGGCTGGTCAGCACCATCCCCGTCACCGCCGGCACGCGCCCCAGCCCCTTGACCATATCGCTAGTACTGGGCGGCAGGCGCACCGGAATGCCCTCGTCGGATTCCAGGATCAAGCTGCGCCGTACGACCGTCGCTTCCTTAATAAATATCTGCGGCAACTGGTTAAAGTTCGAGTTGATCGGCCCATACCAGCGTCCTCGCGTGACCTGGGAGATATTCTTCATCGTGTCCGGCACGCCCCCGTGGGGATAGACGCTTACCGTCGAGACCGTCACGCCGGCGGCGAGATACTGGTTGATCAGCGGCGCACTGGGCGCGCCGGGGTCGCCGTCGGAGATGATGATGACGTGCTTTTGCTTGGCGTTGCTGCGGATCAAGGCGTAGTCGGTGGGATTGGCACCGTTGAGGGCCAACGTCATCGAGGCGTTGAAGTCGGGCATATCCCCCAGCGCCATTTTTTTGATCGCCGCGTTCACCCGCGATCCATCCCCCTTTTTCTGAAGCGGAAAATCCCACTGCGCCCCGTTGACCCCCTGGTTGCCGGCGCCGAAGCCGTAACTGATCACCCCGATCTCGTCGTGTTCGCTGAGCGTCTCGGCCGCCTTGAGCGCGCACTGGATGCCCCAGTAGTTCCCATCGGGCATCTCGCACGAGTGCATCACCAGCACCAGCGCGCCCTTGGGGATCTGGCGCTGGGCGGGAATCTCCATGGCGACGGGAAGAACCTCCTCGAGCTTCGACCCCTGCCAACCGCCGGCCCCGAACGCATCCGGCCCGCCGATCATCACCAGCCCCCCGCCCATGTCGCGCACGTAGGCGGCCAGAATCGATCCCTGCTCGTCGCTGATTCCCCCCGCCCCGCGCGGAACGTTGGCCAGGATCACCGCGTCGTAGTTGATCAGCGCGATCGCGTCCGGGGGAAACTCCGCCGGGGTGATCCGCTTGAGGTTGATCCCCTCGGCCGCCAGGGCCTGCTGGAGAATCTTCCCCGCATCCCGATCGACGTTGTCCACGTACAGCACCTGCCCGCGCCCGCGGACGAAGGTGAAGCTGTCCTGCGAATTATTCGCCAGCAGCGTATCTCCCTGCGCCGGCGCGCCGGCGAGCCCACCACCACCGCCACCGGCCCCCACCCGGGCCGTCACATTCTCGGCGTCAAAACTGGCGTGAAACCGATGCACCCCCGGCTCCTTCAATCCGCCCACACGCACCCGTTCGACGTTCGATCCCGGCCGCAGCGTCACCCGCCGCGTCGCCTGCACCCCCGGCGTCTCGGGGTCCAGATCCATCGGCTCGCCTTCGTGGCTGACCGTCAACTTTCCGGTCACATCGGTCACGTTGGTGCTCTTGAGAATCACGTCGAGAGTGAACGGCTCATTCTCCCGCTGCCACGATGGAGAGATGAACCGCTCCATCAGCACTTCGTTCTGGATGTCGTACTTCAGCGGCAGCACGTCGATGGGAGTTTTCCGAGCCACCGCGGCGTTGATCGCCGACTCGAGATCGCCGGAAGTCGCGTTGCCGTCCCACACCAGCACCAGGCGATGCATCGCGTCCTTGCCGAGCGTCGCCAGCGCCAGTTGTAGCGCCGAGCCGACGTCGGTCCCGGTTCCGCTGTCGCGGATCGGCTTGGCATCCAGCAGCAGCCGGGTGTTGGGCATCGCGTCGATCAAGGCATTGGAATGAAAGCTGATGACCCCGATGCGGTCCTGCGGGCGCTTGCGGGCATCGTCGGCGAGCTTCTTGAAATAGTCGTCCAAGGCCTCCTGGAGGCTGGCATACCTGCCGGGAAAGTCGCGCGCCTGGAGCGTGGATTGGCTGATGTCGCGCAGGACCATGACCTCGACGTCCTTGTGCGTGCGCTGCCATCGCACCCCCCCGAGAATGAGCACGAACCCCAGCAGCACCGCCAGCCGCGACCCGATCGCCACCCAGCGGCGCACCGGCCCCAGCCCGCTGAGCGAACGCATCCCCAGCCAGACCACCACCGCCCCCAGCGCTGCCCACAACGCCAGCGCCATCCACCCGGAGAAATACTCCAGCCGCAGCGGCCAAGCGGCCAGGGTCGCGGGAAGAAGTTGAGTCGGGAAAAGCGCCATGTCGTTTGAACTCGCCAACTAAAACGCCACCACCTGCACGCGATTATTCCCGGAATCGACCACCACCGCCCGTCCCCGGGCGTCGATCGCCACCGCCCACGGATACGCCAGTTCGCCCGGCTCATGGCCGGCCCGTCCCCACGTCCCCAGGCCGCGGCCGCTGTGCGCGTCGATCCGCTGCACCCGATTGTTGCCGAACTCGGCGACGATCAACCGACCCTCGCCTTCCAGCGCCAGACCGTACGGATAGCGAAACTCCCCGTCGCCCGAACCGGCCCGGCCCATGTTGCGAACCCACCGTCCCGCGGCGGTGAACACCACGATCCTGTGATTGCAGGCATCGGCGATGTACACCGTGTCGGTGCCGTCGATCACCAGCGACTGGGGACGCATGAACTCGCCGTCGTCCTGGCCGAAAGATCCGAACTCACTTTGATAGACTCCATCCGGCGAAAAGATTTGCACCCGGTCATGGTCGCCATACTCGGCCACGAAAATGCGTCCTTTCGAGTCAAACGCGATATCGGTGGGAAAAACAAACTGCCCCGGCTCGCGCCCCATCGAGCCCCACTGGCGAAGCAGCGTTCCGGTCGGGGTGTAGACCATCACGCGGTGATAGTGCGTGTCGGGCACGTAGATATTCCCATCCGGCCCGACGCTCACGCCCACGGGTTTGCCCTGTTGCCATTCGGGCATTCTCCATTCGGCGAGCGGGTTTCCGCGAGCGTCCAGGCGCTGCACGCGGGCCATCCGGTCGATCACCACGAAGCTGTCATCGGCGGACAGATGCGCGATCGCCCGGGGGTAGACGACCTGGGCCGGCGACTCTCCCGGCACACACCACATGTCCACCGGCTGTCGACCTCGGTCACATCCCGCCGTCGGCCCCATGATCGACGCGATCAGCACCGCCGCGGCGATGGATCGCCCGCCCCGCCGCGCCCGCCGCGCCCGCCGCCACATACGCCAGGAGATGACAACGAATCCCATCGCGCCGATCGCCAGGCACGCCACCACGCCCATCAATAGCAGCGAGCCCTCGAGCATGTCGTCGTATCGCTGCATATGGACCCATTGCATCAGCATGGGGATCAGGGTCTGAGGCCGCTGCGGATTCAGCAGGACGGTGGCCGGCGCCTCGGTCATGGACAGGATCATCAGCAGCACCGCGACGGCCGCGATCATCGGCCAAGCCAGGGGCATGACCACGGCCCACCCGGTCCGCGCCGTCGAGGCCCCGTCGATCGCCGCCAGGTCGCGCAGTTCCGTCCAGGCGCCGGATCGCGTGGCCCGGGCGGCGGCGACGGCGATCCAGCCGAATCGCCCGAGGTACGCCATGATCACAATAATCGGGCCGTCGTAGATCCAGCCCAGATGCGGGCGATTGTACATTCGGATCAGCGCCACCGCGATCAACTGCCCGCCGATCACGAACCCGGCCAGTCCCAGCCCGATCGCCAAGTTCAGCCCACGTTTGCCGATCGATCCGGCGATCCCGCATATCGCCAGCGCCGCACCGCTGGCGCCGGCGGCGGCGCCGAGCCACAGCGTTCCGGTGAGTTGAGGACTGAAGACTTGCCAGATTTGCCCCGTCCGCCACGGCCGGTGCAGCGATTGGATCATCGCCCCGACGGGAAGGCCCACGGTCAGCGCGATCACCCCGAGAGCCGCGAGCAACGGCCCGACCCCGATGCGCAAGATCGGCGGCGGCGGACCGATTTCAAGCGATTCGGACTGGGCGGCGCTGCGCCGCGCCCAAAAGACCATCGCTGCGGCAAGCAGACCGCTCGCCGCCAGCAGCGGCGTCGCCACGGCCGCCGCCGACGCCGCCCGCGCGTCCTGGTCGGCGCGGCCCAAGGATTCGCTCGCGCCCATCGGTGCCATGATGGCGCTGGGTCCGGAAGCGAACGCGCCGGTGTCGAACACCATGCGGACTTCCGTCGCCACCACGCTGATCCCCGTCGGCTCGTAGACCGCGAACTCCTGCCCCGCCAGCACCAGCACGATCGCCCCCCCCGCCAGCGCTGAGGGAAGCAGCTGCCGCGCCGTCAAGCGCCCCAGCGCCCCGTCCAGAATCGCCTGCTGTTGTACGTTTCGATCCATCCGGCGCAGCGCCAGCCCCATCGCCGCCGCCGGGATCGGCCAAAGCCACGCCGCCAGCGTCCATACGCACCGCGCCACGTCCGCCGCCGACGCAGGCATAAAATGCCACCCCGCCAGCCGCGCCACTTGGCGCCATCCATACGCATAGGTGATGCTCGGCAGCAGCAGCACCACCGGCAGCAACAACGCGAGAACCGTCGCCGCCCGCCGTCCACCCCGGCCCAGCATCAGGGCCGCCGGAACCGCCAGCGCCAACGCGATCACCGCTGCCGATCCGTTATAGAACAGCGTCCGGACCAACAGCTTGAGACGAAACCCATCCAGACCGAACTCAATCCCCCCGGCCTCACCCGCCGCCCGCATCAAGCGAATTGCCAGCCAGCCGATCGGAACAGCGCAACTGATAATCACCAACCCCCAGAACAGCGCGCCGATCACCCGCCCACCTTGTCCCACTCCCGCGCGCGAAGCCATCACTGAAGTATAACCGATCAACCCCTTCACCGTGCGCGGCCGGACCTATCCTCCGCCGGTTCGACGACCATGCCTGCTGCGCGCCTCATGCCAGTTCGGCGCGGCGGATAATCTCGTCCTGCTCGCGGATGCTCAGCTCGATGAAGCGGGCGTTGAGACCGGCGATCCGCACGACCAAGTCTTGATACCGCTCGGGGTGCAGCTTGGCGGCCTTTAGTTTTGCCGCGTCCAAAACGTTCACCTGCAGTTCCTGGCCGCCGTCCTCGAAAAACGCCTCGATAAGCGGGCGCAGGATTTCCGGGCGGGCCTGGTTGCCCGGCAGCGTCAGGTTGTTGTTGTAGATTCCCGCGAACTCTTTCGACGCCGGGAGCTTCAGCACGCTGTTGAGGATGGCCGTCGGTCCTTGGCGGGTGGTCCCGCAGACAGCGGCGATGGAATCGCCCACGGGTTCGCGCGCGGCCCGCCCGTCCAAGGTGGCGCCGATCTTCAGACCGTCCAGATGATGCAACGACCTGACCACATGGCAGACGGCGATCGGAGGAACGCCGTTGCGGGCGGCGGCGGTTTCCAAGGCGCGGCGGCGCGCCTGGCCCAGGGCCAAGGCCCAGCGATCGGCCGCATCGTCGTCATTGCCCCACTTGGGTGCTTGGGCGATCCGGTGCAGCATCGCCTCGTCGGCCGCGTCCACGGCGTCGATCATTTGTCGCAGCGTCGCGTGTCGGTCTACGAACACGGTCCGTTCGATGGCTGCCAGGGCGTTGATGGCATTGGCGGTTCCCCTCAGATACAGCCCGGGGACGTGATAGGGCATCCCGCCCATCCAATCGCGCCCGTCTTCGGCGCAGGCATGAGAACAAGCGCTGGTGAAGGGCATGGGCAGCTTTTCGGCATGACGGGCGATGGCGTCCTTTCGCCTGGAAAGCCCGGTCTCGGCAATTTCCAGAACCTTGGCCTCCCACAGCGCCATGATCGCGTCCATGCTTGAACACGATTCCGTCCGTTCGCGCACGATCCGGTCCAGCACGCCGAGTTCGTTGAAAGATAGTCCCGCCGGGAAGGCGCTTTCGCATAGCCGTCCCGGGATCCCCAGTTCGTTGCAGCCAATGATGCAGTAATCCCAGGCGTCGGCCGGTGCCACTCCGGCGGCGATGAGCGCCGGGGCCACCTGCTCGTCGTTGACCAGCAGCGGCATCGATCGGCCCCCGGCCAGCAGCTTGGTCGATGTTTCCCACACCACTTCGTCCAGGTTGCGATGCCAGCGAACGAAGCAGTGCGGATCGGCCACCGGCGTCTGCTCGAAAGCGCGGAGAAAAGCCGTCGTCACGGCATTGCATTGATCTCGCCCTTCATGATCGGCCCCGCCCAGGGTGATCGCCTGGGTATTCGAGCCGCGCCCGCCGAAACTGTTCGATCCCACAGCGATCAGGAACGCGCGGATCAGATCCGCCGACGCCCCGGGCGCTTCGGCCGCCTCGTCGGCGAACCGCGCCAGCGCCCGGTCCGCCAACCCGATCGAGATGGACTGGCCTTGTCCTTCCAACACCAGCGCCAAATGAGCCAGGACAATCGACTGCAACCCCTCGAACAGGTTGGCGGCCGGATGCTCAGGAACCCGCCGGCAGGCCCGGGCCGCCCGGCGATGGCACGCGGCGCGCAACGGGTCCGGCTCGCGGGCCGCGGCCGATTCGGCGGCATCGGCCAGACGATTGGCCCATTCAATCACCGCCCGGCAGGCAATCTTCATCGCCCGCCGATAGACTCGCGCCGACTCATCGCCGTCGGGTTCGTGCGTGGCAAGGCGAGCGAGGATTGCGGTCACCCCTTCGTTGACCACGCGGACATAATCGATGCTCACATGCCCCGTGCCGGCATTGCCGCCAGCCTGGCCCAGCTCGACCCAGGCGCGGCGCAGGTCCTCGGGAATCTGCGCGCTGAACCACTCATCGGTGATGAAATCATGTTCGATTTTGAGTTGGGGACACAGGCCAAACCCGGCCTCGGGCACCAGGCTCCAGGCCCGCGGAGCGCTGGATGTGTTTCCGGCGAAAATCGGGTTGCTCGACACATCCAGCGTCATCCGCGCCGTGATCTCCCGCAGCGCCATCGCCCGCGTGATCGGCACCGGCTCGGCGCTGAACCGCCGGTACGCTTCGGTCACAATCCACGCCCGTTCCAGGCAGACCCGATCGGTCGCGCCGAATAAGGCGTGTTCGACCGCCGGCAGCAGGCCGTGGATATCGACGCTCAAATCCGACTCAATGACGATCGCCATGGGTTCTCTCACCAAGTTAAGGCGGTCTGGATTCCCCCCGTCTCCAGCCGCTGTCGAGCCGCCTCGGCCACGTGTCGTTCGACGGCCGGATTTCCGGGACATTCCGCGAGATTCACCCCCACGTCGTGTCCGGGAAGGATCGCCGCCGCCGCCGCCCGCGGCATCCCCCGCAAGCACGCCGCCATCAAGTCCCAGGACGCCGGATCATCATTAAAGCCCCGGATCAACGGGATTCGCACTGTCACCGCGACGCTGGTTTGCCCCAGCAACCATCGCAAATTCTCCAGCACGCCTTGGAGGTCCCCTCCGGTGGCCTCTTGAAAGCGGCCGGCGTCTACCGTCTTCAGATCGAACAGCCAGTGGTCCAGGCGTTGGGCCGCCCGCTGGATCGACCCGCGCCCCACCGCCCCGGCGGTTTCCACCGCCCGATGCCACCGGCGTCGTCCGCATTCGTCGAGAAAGCCGCACGCCGCCTCGATCCGCATCAGCGGCTCCCCGCCCGACAAAGTGATCCCTCCGCCGGATCGGCGCCAATAGCGCTCGTCGCGACCGACATGATCCGCCAGGTCCGTCGTCGTCCACTCGCGTTCCCGCGGATGGTGCGCCGGACGGGTGTCGGGATTGTGACACCACCAGCATCGCAAGGTGCAGCCCTGAAGGAACACCGTCGTCCGCACCCCCGGACCATCCTGGATGCAAAACCGCTGGATTCGGTTGACGAGCAGAGATGATTCCTTGGGCGAACGATCCACGCCCGCAGTGTACCACCCTCCGATCCCCGCGGCAGCTTCGTTATCCGCCGCCGACCCACGCCGCCGACTGCATGATCCGCTGCTCGGTCGCGTTGGCGGCGTCGAGGATCCTGACCAGCCGGCCTTGGCGCATCACGCCGATGCGGTGGCACATGCCAAGTAGCTCGTTGATCTCCGAGGAAATCATCACGCACGCCATCCCATTGGCCGCGAGCTGCTGGATCAGGCGGTAGATCTCCTCCTTGGCCCCGATGTCCACGCCGCGAGTCGGCTCGTCAAGGATCAGAACGCGCGGGTGGATGTCCAGCCATTTGGCCAGCAGGACCTTCTGTTGGTTGCCGCCGCTGAGCGAACTGACGGGGGCGTCGAGTCGCGCTGCTCGAATTCGCAGGCGATCCACGTAGCCCGCCGCGGCCCGGCGCTCCTCGGCCAGGCGGATCAACCCGCGCGAGTAGCGAGCCAGCGAGACCATCGTCACGTTCGCCGACACGCTCATCTCCAATGCCAGGCCGGTACTCTTGCGGTCCTCGGGAACGTACGCGATTCCTTGCGCTACTGCGTCCGGGAGGCTCTCGATCTTCGCCGGCGCGCCGTCGATCCAGACGGCACCGCCGCTGCGACGACCTAGCCCCGCGATCGTCTCGGCGAGCCGTGTGCGCCCGGCACCGATCAGGCCGGCCAACCCGAAAATCTCGCCGCGGCGGACGGAAAAACTCACCGGCTCGACCCGCGCCGCGCAGGCGAGCTGCTTCACCTCCAGTCGCACCGGCTCGGCGACCGGCGCTATCGCCGGATAATGCTCGGCCATGGGCCGGCCCACCATCAGCGCCGCCAGGTCGCGTTCGCTCACCGCTTCCCGCACCGGCGCTTCCAATCGCGCCGCCACCGCCCCGTCGCGCATCACCGTGATCCGGTCGCAAATCTCCAGCACCTCGCTCAGCAGATGCGAGACATAGACGATCGCCACGCCCCGGGACCGCAACTGCCCGATCAGGCGAAACAGCGCCGCCACTTCGTTCGCGGTGAGTACCGCCGTCGGCTCATCCATCAACACGATCGATGCGCCCGTCCCCAGCGCCGTGGCGATCTCGACCAACTGCCGATCGGCGATGGAAAGCCGCCCGACCGGCTCATCGGGATCAGCGCTGCATCCGACCTGTTCGAGCCCTTGCCTCGCCCGCCGGGCCATCGCCCGCCGATCCAGCAGGCCCCAGCGCGTCGGCTCGCGGTGCAGAAAAATATTCCCCGCGGCGCTCAGCTCATCGACCAGGTTAAGTTCCTGATGGATCATGACCACGCCGCGCTTCTGGGCGTCGTGAACCCCGCGCAGCGCCGCCGGTTCTCCGTGAATTCGCACCTCCCCGCGATCCGCTGCGATCACCCCCGACAGCACCTTGAGCAACGTGCTTTTCCCCGCCCCGTTTTCCCCGATGATCCCATGGACTTCACCCGGACGAAGCTCAAGGTCTACCCCCGCCAGCGCGCGGGTCGAGCCAAAAGTTTTCTCGACTCGGCTAACCTCGATGGCCGGCTTCCGGTTCATGATCCGGCTCCTCACGTTCCGCGGGCAGTTTAATTTCCTCCGGACGGACCCAGACGACTTTGCCCTCACGCCACTGAGGCACTAGTTCGCCATGCATCTTCGCTTGTTCCAAGGCCCTGCGCGTTGCGCGTAGCATCGCGGCCTCCGTGCCAGCCATATCCTGATCCTTGTCTGACCATTTCATCTTGCGTGACCCCCTTCCTCAAGAAGTATGGGCGGAGTTATTGTTGCATCATAGACCTGCCAGCAATCGACCATTGCCATGGTCCGTTTCAAACTCGGCCATAGCTCTGTCATTCCCACCGCGGCCGGGCGCCTGCGGCCCTACGGCACCAGCCGCGCCCCGCGGGTGTTTTTGATCCCCAGTGCTCGCAGGAACCGTCGCCGCAGCGTGGCGAGAAGGCGCTCGATCTCGGCCGGCGTGACCGATTGGAGATGGATCGCCCCGCCCGCTTTGGTGAGGTGCCCGCCGCCGTCGCCAAGGCCCTTGAGCAGCCGGCGCATCAGGTCGGCGGCGGACATGCCCTGGTGATAGGTTCGCAGAGAAAGGGTCAGCGCCCCGGGGACTTCGGCCGTCACCAGGGCGTAAATCACCTGGTCGAAGCGCAGGAGCATGTCGGCCATGACCGCGGGCTTTTCCGGTGAGTCGCTGGACTGCAAATGGGCGATCAGGGCGTTGTCGTAATACATGGCGCTGGCGAGAACTTGTGAAAACCCGACAAAGTAGCTTTGCGGGATGTCGATATACCGCATCTTGTAGAGCTTGCGGGTGTCGGCCAGCAGGGTCAGGCTCGACAGGGCCAGGTTGTCCAGCTCATCGGGCTGGCTGGCGGCGCCGGCCAGGTCGGTCTCGATGGCGAACAGGAGCACCGCCGCCAGGTCGCGCGGGATGGGAACTTCCAGCTCCATGAAATAGCTGAAGATGATCGTCGAGCTGGCTCCCACGTCAGGACGGATATCGCGGAAATCGCACTTGGGACGTCGGCCCCGCTTGCTGCGATGATGATCCACCACCACCGTCGGCAGCAACCCGGCGGGCAAGGGCGAGTTCCCAAACGTCGGCTGGGTGTCCAGCAGCACGATCGCGTCGTAGGAGGCGAGCTTGTCCGGCTCCCAGCCGGTCGGGCGCAGATCAGTGTACTGGACAAACGCGGCGTTCAGCCCGCCGCCGTAAGCGCCTTTCACCGAGACCGTCACCTTGGCCGATTCCAGCTTGGCCTTGAGCAAGGTCTGCATCGCCAACGCCGCGGCCAGGGCATCGGGATCGGGATGCTCGTGCGTGGTCACGAGGATATTTTTCTTACCCGCCAGGGTCCGCAGAAGCTGGCGACCGCGCGGCTTTCCGTGCGTTTGCCGCACCGCCTTCATGGCCGAACCGGCGGCGGTGGTCACGCAGGCCTCAACGAAGCTCATGCTGGGGCTGGTCCGTGCCCGACCCGGCAGCGCGGACGATTCGGCCGACGTCGGACTGGCAACGACCCGCGAAATGTCGGATGCGGCGCGACCCATGTCGGTCGGCGATTCTAGGCGGGATTGCCCGGGGCGCAAAGCCGAGTCATCCGAACCGGCCGGTGATGTAGTCTTCGGTCTGACGCCGCTCGGGCGTGGCAAACAAGGTCGCGGTCGGACCGTATTCGATCAGGCGGCCCAGATACATGAACGCGGTGTAGTCGCTCACCCGAGCCGCCTGCTGCATGTTGTGGGTCACAATCAAGACCGTGTATTGCCCGCGAAGCTGGTGGATCAGTTCCTCGACCTTGCCGGTGGCGATCGGGTCCAGCGCCGAACACGGCTCGTCCATCAGCAGCACCTCCGGCTCGGCGGCGATGGCGCGGGCGATGCACAGCCGCTGCTGCTGCCCGCCGCTCATCCCCAGGGCGCCCGTGTGCAGGCGATCCTTCACCTCTTCCCACAGCGCCGCCCCGCGCAGCGATTTTTCGCATACTTCATCGAGGACCCGCCGGCGCTTTTCCCCGGCGATCCGCAGGGCGTACACCACGTTCTCGTAGATCGACATCGGAAAGGGGTTGGACTTCTGGAACACCATCCCCATGCGCTGACGAAGCTCGATGACATCGACATTCCGCCCATAGACTCGCTCGGGGCCGAAGCGGATGTTCCCCTCGATGCGCACATGGTCGATCAGGTCGTTCAGCCGGTTGACCGACCGAAGCAACGTCGATTTGCCACAGCCGCTGGGCCCGATCAACGCCGTGACCTTCCCCTGCGGCACCTTCATGCTGATGTCGAACAGCGCCTGACGCTTGCCGTAAAACAGTTGGAAATCTTCGATACTCAGCACCGCCTGCTCGGCGGCGAGCTCGGGGTGGACGAACGGCTGATCCCCGACATCGGTCGCGGCGGCGGAGGATTCAGCCCGCGCCATCGCAGTCGGCGGCATGGATGGCGGCGGCGACGCCGGCGTCGTTCTCGCCCCGTCGGCGGCGCGGAGCGGCGCTGTTCCCCGCGCGGCGGGGGGAACCGCCGGCGACGCCGCGGAGTGTTCCCGGCTTTCCCGGATCGAATCGCGATTGCGCGGTTGAGTCGTCACCATGCTCCTTGGCTCCGTCATCTTAGCTTCCCGCCGGCCGGGCCGAACGCGAGAAGAACCGGATCGTCAGGTTCAACACGAAGATCAGTCCCACCAGCACCAGGATTCCCGCCCAGGCCAATTGCTTCTGCCGGGGATACGGTCCGGTGGCATAGTTGAAAATCTGCACCGTCAGTGAGGGAAACGGCTGGTTGGGGTCCAGCGTCAGCAGCCGGCTGCCCAATGCCGTGAACAACAGCGGCGCGGTCTCCCCGGCCACCCGGGCGATCGCCAGCATGATCCCGGTGACAATGCTCCCCGTCGCCGACGGCACCACCACCCGCAGGATCGTCCGCGCCTTGGTCGCCCCCAGCGCGATCGACGCCTCGCGGTAGCTTCGCGGCACCAGCACCAGCATCTCCTCGGTGGTGCGGGCCACGATCGGGACCATGATGAACGCCAGCGCCATCGCCCCGGCCCAGCCGTTGTAGTGGCCCAGCGGCACCACCAGCAGTTCGTATCCCAGGATCCCCACCACGATGCTCGGCACCCCAGCCAGCAGGTCGCAGACGAATCGCACCGGCCCGGCCAGCGCTGAATCGGAGCTGTATTCCGACAGATACACCCCCGCGGCCATCCCGACAGGCAGCCCCACCAGGCTCGCCAGGGCAATCAGGATCCCCGTGCCGATCAACGCTTGTTTCATCCCGCCGGGATCGTCCGGTTCTCCGCTGGGCAGCCGGGTGAAAAACTCCCAGCTCAGCGCATCGCCGCCGATGCTCACCAAATAGCCGACCACCAGCGCCAGCACCGCCAGAATCATCGCGGTGAAGCCCAGGCACAGCGCCCACATCAGCAGGCTCTTGAGCCGGATCCAGCGCTGGCCAATCCCTCGCCGGCCGGGCCGGCGCCAGCTCGTCGGCACCGTGGCGGCGACGGGACGATCATCGGGTTTTTGCTCGGGCTTTGCGTTCATCGTCAATGTCCCGCGGCACTTCGACTGGACCGGCCCACCACCAGCGATCGCGCGACGATATTGAACGCCAGCGACATCGCCAGGAGGATCAACGCCACCTGCACCAACGCCGAGCGATGCAGCTCATGACTGGCCTCGGCGAACTCGTTGGCCAGAAGACTGCTCATGGTCTGGGCCGCGGCGAACGGCGAGGCGACGATCTGGTTGTTGTTGCCGATCACCATCGTGATCGCCATGGTCTCTCCCGCCGCCCGCGCCAGCCCCAGCATCACCGCCCCGAACAACCCGCTGCGGCTGTAGCGCAGCATTTCCCAGGCACTTTGCCACCAGGTGGCACCCAGCGCCAACGTCCCTTCGATCTGCGCCCGCGGGACCGCCTTGAGCACGTCGCGGGCGATGGCGGTGATGATTGGCAGGATCATGATCGCCAGGATCAACTCGCCGGCGAACATGTCCCGACCCACCAGCGGTAGCGGACGCACCAGCGTGCTGTCGCCGATCCGAACCGTCTGCTGGAACATCCATCCCAACCCCGCGATGCCTCCCAGCGCCGATCGAATCGCCGGCTCGAGATACCGTTGAAGAAACGGCGCCAGGACGAACAATCCCCAGATGCCGTACGCGATGCTGGGGATCGCGGCCAGAAACTCGATCAGAAACGAGACCGGCGCTCCCAGTTTGCGCGGTGCGATGCGGGTGAGAAACAGCGCCGCCCCCAGGCTCAGAGGCACCGCGATTCCCAAAGCGATCGCCGAGCTGACGGCGGTGCCGTAAATCACCGGCAACGCCCCGAACGCCGGAGGGATCGTCTGCATGACCACTTCCCCGTCCTCGATGACCACCGACCCGTCCGAACCGACCATCGGTTGTTCAAGCTCATTGGGACGCCATTCCCGCGAAATCAGGAAGCCCACGCCAAAAGCCTTGAAGCTGGGAATCGACGCATGGAACAGCACTCCCACCAGCGCCGCCAGCATCAGCAAGATCACCATCGCCCCATCTCGGGTGAGCGAGCGGGTTTGTCGATCCGCCACGCGCGGCCCGAACGACTTGCCATAGGCTCGCCCCACCGCCGCGGCGCGACCGAGGTAGATCAGCAGCGCCACCGGCGCTGACAGGACGATCAACCCTCGGGCCACAGAGATCAGCGTCCCGGCCCCGGCAAACCACTGACTCTCCCAACTCATCGTCATCACGCCGCTGACCAGTGCCAGGTAGATCGAGCCGCGCAGCAGGCGGGCAACGGGCGTGACCGCATCGCTGGCCGAAGCTCGAAGTTTCACCAAGGCCATCGCCAGCGAGCCGGCGACGACCACAATGCCCGCCCCCAGCACAACAGCCAGCAGCCATTGCCACAGAGCCAGCGACTCACCGGCGCTCAGTCGTTTCACCAGCGGCCAGACGGCGGCGATCGCTTCGAGCAAGCTCGCCGTCGCAACGGCGAGCATGAACGCCGTCATCCCCTTCGGGGCCGTGATGCTCTCGGCACCGATGCGATATGGAGCAGGCACGCTGGTCATAAGAAGCCGGTGGAATCGAGAGAGTCGTTGAATCGAGAATTTTTCGATTTCAAATGGCTTTTGGCAGAATGCGGGCTGGAAGCCGCACCACAAACATTGAGATCTCTTCCAGGGGCCGATTCGCCGCGGATTTGGGATCGATCGACCCGCCCGTTGCGGCGCGGCGGGGTAGCGCCGTCCACGAGCGCTACTGCGCCACACCGCCCGACCGGCGGTTGATCAGCGCGATTCTGCCGGACGAATCGCCGAGCCTTGGTAGGTCAACGACTTAAGCGCTTCTTCGACCTTGGCCTTGACCCCATCCGCCAGCGGAGCGTAGTCCATCTCGGCCGCGAGCTTCTGGCCGTCGCGAGTCGCCCACCACAGGAAATCGACCAGGGCCTGAGCCTGTTCGGCCGTCTTCACGCTGTTCAGATCCTTGTAGACAATCAGGTACGTGAACGAGGCGATGGGATAAGCCTCGGCCCCAGCCTGGTTCCACAGGTCGGCCTTGAGAACATGGCCCTTGAGCTGCTCGACCGCCCCTTCGCCCGCCGACGACACGCTCTTCGGCGATGCCTTGACGAACGCACCGGACTGATTGCGAATGGCCGCGAACGGGATGTGATTGGCGTTGGCGTAGTTCTGTTCGATGTAGCCGATCGCCCCGGGCGTCTGCTGCACCACCGCCGTCACCCCTTCATTGCCTTTGCCGCCCTGGCCGATGGGCCACTTTACGCTTTTGCCCATCCCCACCTTGGACTTGTAGTCGTCGCTCTGGGTGGCGAGATAGTTAGTGAAGACGTAAGTCGTTCCGCTGCCGTCGGTTCGGTACGCCGGAGTGATCGCCATCGCCGGCAACTTCACGTCGGGGTTCAGTTCGGCGATCCTGGCATCGTTCCAGTTGGCGATTTTTCCCAGGTAAATGTCGGCGAGGATTTCCCCGCTGAGCTTGAGGTCTTTGTCGATCCCCGGGACGTTGTACGCCGCGACAACCCCGCCGGCGACGCTGGGTACCTGCACGATGTTGTCGGCGCCCCCGGCCTTCTCGAGTTCGGCCTTGCCGAGCGGGGCGTCGGAACCCGCGAAATCGACGGTCTTTTCGGTGATCGCCTTGATCCCCCCGCCCGAACCGATCGATTGGTAGTCTATCTGAACATTGGGACGCGACTTTTGATACTCCGTGACCCATTTTTGGTACAAGGGGTTAGGGAAAGTCGCCCCCGCGCCTTGCAGCCGCACTTGCCCCAGGGCCGACAGGGGCACCGACCCCATCGCCACCGCCGCCAGACCCATCGCCGCATATTGGAACCAATTCCGCATCAGTCAACTCCTTACGCTGAAAAAACACATGACTCTTTCGACACGGGCGCAGACGATACGGGTGCATTATTAGGACTCCATTAGCCCAGCGTTACGGGCCAAACAAACCGTTGGCCAAGCGCGATTCCCGAAGGGCGCTTGCGAAATCGACTGGACACGACGAACCATTTCAGCGGCGGGGGCGAGGAGACGGTCGTGCAACGCAAATACAGTCCTGGATTTACTTTAATCGAGATGCTCGTCGTGATCGGGGTGCTGGTGATCCTGATCGGGATGCTGGTGGTGGGCATCGCCCACATCACCGATCGCAACCGCGCCTCGGCCACCCGGGTGACGCTGGAAAATCTGCGCGGGATGCTCACCGAACTGGATTCGTCCATGCGGGCAAATAAGAAAACCGCCCTGCCCGAGCCGGCAGACTGGGAATGGCCGGGCGCGGTGGTGAATCCGGTTGATCCGTCGAACATCGCGTACAACACGCCGACCAGTTGGAATCTCAGCTTTTGGACCGTGCCGTACCTCTCGGCCGCTCCGCCCGCCGGAAGTCCCGTCCCGATGACGTCCTCGACGAATATCGCCAAGGATGGCACCGACCGTTACACCTGGCAGATCCAGAACACCAGCCGGGCGATGGGTGAGCTTTTCAAAGCCCCCGCCAACCGGACGGCGGTGGGGAAAATGCCCCCCGAGCAGCTTTTCCGAATCGAGCCGCCCGGCAATCCGGCGAATTTCCCCAACGCCATCCTCGTCGATGCCTGGAATAACCCGATCGTCTTGGTCCCGGGCAGCGGGATGAAGCTGAGCAACGGCGTGGTCATCAAGGCCAAGGACGCCCGCCCCTTCTGGGCGTCGGCCGGTCCCGATGGGAACATGGATAAGTCCGACGACAACCTCTATTCGTTCGAGTGATCTTCATGGCCCTTTCCACTCGCTCATTTTCCCCGCCCGATCCATCGCCCCGGCGTCCGCTCGGGTTTACCATGATCGAAATCCTGGTCGTGATCGGGATCATCATTGTCTTACTGGGGATCGCCGCGGCGGCGTTCAATGCCCTTTCGGGCAGCCGCAGCATCGAATCGGGATACAACGTCACCGCCGCCGTCTTGGGCCGCGCCCGCACCTTGGCGATCAACGACAACGCCTACGTCGGGGTGATGTTCACCTACGATCCGACCAGCGATCGGACGAATCTGTACATCGTCGCGCGCAGCGCCGGCGGCGCTGCGGCGGTGACCGATGATCCCGATCCGCTGGACCGCTATAAATCGTTCCAGAAAGGCGGGGCCATCGCGCCGGGGCTGAATTACTCCAACACCCCGTTCCGCGATCGCGTGATTGCCTTCACCTCCGACACCACCGAGCCGGGCGTCACTGGCGGCAACCGCTCGCTGGTCAAGGTGTATCGCCGCAACGCCAACCCCGTCGTCCCCCCGGGCGGATTGGCGATGATGGCCCCGCCGCTGTCCGGTCCGCCGTTCGTCAACGGCGACTGGGAACAGGCGCTGCCGGGGAATCTCGAGGTGGTCGGAGGGGTGGATTACCAGTCGCTTCCGCCGGGCGTGGGGGCCCAGCTTGTGACCGACCCGCGCGGGGGAACCAGCACCGACCGCTACGTCCGCACGGGCTTGATCATGTTCGACCCGCAGGGACGGGTAGATAACGTCGATTACACCGTCAGCCCCGCCAGCAGCCTGGGCAAGGCGATGTTCCTGACCAACTCCCTGGGCCTGGTGCCCAAGCTGCACTCATCCTACGGGGTGACCGTGTACGACTCGACCGTCTTCCGCGCCCAGGGATACACCGAAGGCGATTCAGCGTTCGCCGTCCCCGGCCTGACCAATTCGCCCTACAGCCCCGATGAGCTCAACGAGGAAAAATGGCTCGACGACAACACCTCGCCGGTCCTGGTGAATCGAAATACCGGCGCGCTGGAAAGGAGGGAGTGATGAACGTCGAAACGCACCAAGGCACAAGGTTCCGTAGGGTGAGGTTCATCCCCACCGTCGGCGAGATTGGCGCGAAATTGGTGGGGGTGAACCCTACCCTACGGGATTCCGGCTTGGAAAATCTTCGTGTCCTTCGCGCCTTCGTGGTGAATCTTCTTTGCGGTCCACGGAGGACCGGCGATCGGACCCCAATGATCAACGTCCTCGCGCGGGGCCTCCGAAATGACCCGGCTCTTCTTCGCCCCTTCGCGCCTTCGCGTTTAATCCCCTCTCCCCGCGCTTTTTCCTTTGTCGAGATCCTCTTCGCCATCATGATCCTCGGGATCGGGTTCATCATGATCGCGGCGATGTTTCCCGTGGCGATCCAGCAGAATCAGACCACGATGGAACTGACCATGGGCCGGTTCGTGGCCGAGGCCGGACAACGACAGGTCGAGGCGATCATCAAGAGCGGCATGACTCCCGCCGACAGCGGCGGAGAAATCCGCTACTCGAGCCCCAGCGCCGCCTGGGTTGCGGCCACCGGATACAACACCGGCGATGTGGTCGATTTCTCCGGCACTCTCTACCAGTGCATCCTCGCCAACACGTCCGATCTGACCAACCAGCCGCCCAACGCCACCTACTGGAGCAGCGCCACCCCCACCAGCGTCTTCGGGCAGGTGCAGGGAAACCGCATCTGCGTGGCCGACCCGCGATTCGCCTGGGTGCCGTTCTATTCCCGCGATGGCGCGGGGCCGGGAACGACGGCCTACATCTATATCCTGGGCCTGACCTCGCGCAGCGGGAGCGCCTATGCCTACGCGACGATCCCCACGCCGTACCAAACCAAGGTGCGGTTGAGCAACCTGGCGTCGGGCGACACCATCCGCATCGTCCCGCCGGGGCCTGGCAGCCCGGATGTGCCCATGGTTGCCGACGGCGCGTTTGTGATTCTCAAGCCGCGCGACAATCCCACCCCGTCATCGCCCACCCCGCCATCACCCGGCCCTCCGGGGCCGTGGTCCTCGACCTATTTTCGCCTGGGTGCCAATGCCGGTGCCGTCGACTTGTGGTACGTCGATCCCGGTTATGACATCACCCCCGCCGACGACACCAGCGGCACGGCGGTAGATGCCTACGTCGTCGGACGTCAATTGAGCAAACTGGGCCAACCGTACGACCCCGCGAGCAATCCGTTCGATACTCGAGTCCAAGACCTGGTACTGTTGAAGACCGGAGTGCCGCTGCCCTAAAGCCACCATCATGATGAACCGCTTACCGACACCAACCTCCCGCCCGGGCTTCACGCTGACGGAAATTCTCGTCGCCACGGCGTTGATGCTGCTGATCCTCATCGGGATCAACCAGGTCTTCACCATGACCAGCAAGACGATCTCGGTGGGCACGGCCAGCGCCGATGTGAACCGCGCGCTCAAGGGGGTGGGCAGCTCGTTCAACGCCGACCTCGCCGGGCCGGAAGGCGCTCCCACCGGCGTCAGCTACGGGATCATGCCGTCGGTCGATCAACCGGCGATTATTATCAGCAACCAAAAGAGCCCGGCCACGCCGTTGGACGCCAACGACACCACGAGCGCCGTCCACCGCATCGACCAACTTTCGCTGTTCAGCCAGGGCGTCTTCAAGCGTCGCACGGGCCAGAATCACGGCGGGATTTCGCAGTTTGTCGTCGATCAGAACCCATCAACCTATGCGTGGATCTGGTACGGCCACGCGAAAATTCCCAACAACAATTCGACGCCCACCTGGTACGATCCCGGCGAAGCGGATGTGTCGGGATCGGACAAGAACGATAACCACAATTACGTGGTCGACTGGACCCTGGCCCGCCAGGCGATTTGCCTCATCAGCCGCAGCGCGGTCTTGACCGACGCCGTGGTGGATGAATCTGGCCGCCCGCTACTGTTCGTCAGCGACAAGCTCATCGTGCCGCTGGCGCCGTTCGCAGTCAGCTCCCCAATCGCCTCGCACTCCGCCAGCGGAGGCAATGACGCGGCGTACGGTAGCGACGTGATCCAGGATTCGCTGATCGACATCGCCACGGCTGAGCTGAGCAACGGATCCCCCAAACCCGCGACGGACTACTGGGACGTGGTCGCTAATTCCCAGGGCATTCCGCAATCCAATCCCAACTGGTATTCGCCGCTACTGTATCGCTTCAAGGCCGATCCATTCACCACGCGCACGCCGTCGGCCCGGAGCATGGCCCAGGCCGCCCCCGTGCTGCTGCGGGGATGCTCGGATTTCATCGTCGAATTCGCCGGGGATTTTTCACCTAACGACGGGACGATCGACTTCATTCCCGCCAGCTCCGGTTCGCCGCGACGGATTCAGTGGTACGGATTGCCTCGCACCGACGATCCGGACGTGATTGCGGCGCCCGTCGGTACATATCAAAAGCTCAACACCGCCACGCAATACCTTTGCGCCTGGGGACCGGCCGAACTGACGACCACCCCCAACCCGCCTCGACCGTACTTGCTGCGCATCACCGTGCGGGCGGTGGACCCGACCGGACGGTTGAACGATCCGATCTCCCAGGAATACATCTTCCGGGTTCCGTAACGGTTCCCCGAACTAAAGGGTTGATCCAGCCGCGATGGACTTTGATTTTCAAGCTGTACTGCCATGACTTACACACGACGCAATCCCGCCGGAACGGTTCTTATCCTGGTGGTCACGGTTCTGGTGATCCTGGCGCTAATGGCTACGGCGTTTTTAGCCGGGGCACGCAACGATCGACTGAGCCTGACCAGCACCGGCGGGACCGGATCGCTCACCGCCTCGACCCTGGTCAATGACGGTGCCCTTCAGGCCGCGGAGACCGCGGTGGTCGCGGCGATCAAGAACACCATCCGCAACGACCTGTTCAACGGCGGTCACTACCGTCGCCCATGGGCGGGTTTCAAGGACTACGACGACTTCCGCGACGACGCCTGGCTTGCCGGTCGGCTTCCGATTCCCGGAACGCCCAATACCACGCCGGTGTGGGAAGTCGTCAGCAATTACCCCTCCACACTGGCGACGACCTTCGGTTCGCCTTTCGGGGCGACGAATTACCCCAACCGCACCACCCTGATCCCCAAGTCCCTGCGGATCGACTACCCCGCCGGGTTCGCCGCGCCGAGCTACCTCGACGGGCGGACACGGATTTTTCCGGCATTCATCGACCCGAACGACGCGTTCAAACTGGTCCTTGCCGGCGACGCCGACGGGGATGGAATCGCCGATTCCGGGCTGTTCCGGATCACCACCATCGCCACCGACACGCTGAGCTATCCCAACGCCCCAGCGCCTTACAACGTGCCTCATACCGTCAGCTATTGGGGGGCGATCCGGGTGATCGACCATAACTCGGCGATCAACGTGAATACGGCCTTCGCCCGCGACAGCGATTTCGACGCCACCGGCAATCCGCTCAAGCCGAACTACGGGTTCTTCCGCTCGAACCTCGGGCTGATCGAACTGCTCGATGGCGCGGTTTCCCCCACGCCTGCAAGCGAAGTGGCGCAGCTTCTGAACTTCCGATTCGGCGCGGGAACCTGGCCCGCACTGGCGCCCGTCGCCGACAGCGGATCGGTTCGCTCGGACTTCACCTTCGCCACCCAGGGCGATGCCATGGAGAACCAGCTTGCCCGCCGCACGATCAACCCCGGTCGAGTTCCCGGCGGCGTGGGATCGCAATCCTACAGCGCCTTTGGACGCGCCGATGCCGCAGCCTTGGGATACCACTTCGGGCTGCTCGACCCCTCGGCATCGCTTACCGACCTGCCCTACCGGCTGAACCTGTCAGTCCTGCGCTACGCGCCGAATTACGCGGTCAACGCATCGAATATGTTCCCGTACTACCCGGCCGATGAGCAGGATCGGTGGTTCAACTGGAGCTATAACTTCACCGCTTCGCGCGGCGGATTCGGGGCCTATTACTACCCGCCCGGATCGACGCCCAAATCGGGCGGAACGCTAGGCCCGGGCCTGCCCCTGCGATCGCTGCTGACGGTGGGCAATCCGATCACCAGCATGATCCCGGCGCATGATATGGGCGCCCTGCCGGCGACGGTGAAAGTGGCGGCGGCGAACGCCAAGGCCAGCCCGGACCTGATGCCCGATTACACCACCGACTGGACCACCGCCTCGAAGGTCAATGTCAATGTCGCCTCGTTCGGGGCGTTGTGGGGGGCGTTCTGGAACGTGATGGTCGATACCACCCCGACCCAGGCGCCGCCGATCGCCGCAGGCGAGCAATTCAAGCCCGCCATGCGCCACGGGGCGTTGCCCGGCTGGGGAAGCTACGAGCAGTTGATGGTTCGCTCGGCCCTGGCGGCCGTCAACGCCATCGACCTGCGCGACGGCGACGATGACGCCACCAGCGGCACCGGCGCGATCACCAGCAAGAAAATCCAGTTCAGCGTCGGCGGCTCGCCGCTGGATATCTGGGTCTATGGCAGCGAGAAACAGGCCTATATCACCGAAGTGCTGATCGATGTGGATGTCGCGGCCAAGAAATACGTCGGGGTCGAGCTATACAACCCGCACGGCAAAGCCATCAACCTGAAAAACTGGAAACTGGCGGCGGTGGATCGCTCGGGTCCGACGCCAACCTTCACGCCGATCGTCACTTTCACGAGCGGCCACTCAGTGCCCTCGAACGGGTACTTCGTGGTACATAGCGCCGTATCGCCTCCGGCGGGGATCACCCCTCCGCCGAGCAGCCCCACCCCGCTGGTCGCGGCCAATCTGGCCAATGCCATCGGTCAGGAATTGATCCTCCTGCGCCCGCGCGCCGCCAACGGCAACTTCACCACCGTTTCCGGGCAATACAACGAAAGCAGCAATCTCTATGACTTGGTGCCGCTGGACCAGGTGGATTTGTCCGGGACCATGCCCGTCGCTGGCACGCCGGCTCGCTATGACTACGAACGGCCCACCAACGGCGTCGCGTGGCAGTGCGTTTATCCGGGAACCTACACCACCGGTGCCGCCAAGCCCACGAACGGCCTGAACTCGGTCCCTGGCGGAAGCGGCTCGCTCGGATCGGGCGGCGCGGCCACCACCTCGCCGACTTACACCCTCCAGATCGCCGCCGACGGCTGGGCCGGTCCCAGCCCCGTTGCCGCCACGGGCAACAAGTTCCCCTTCGGCGGATTCGCCCGCAACGGCGACATGCTCGAGATCCCCTTCATCGGGGGATACCGCATCAACGATCAAGGCAATTCCCCGGCAATTCACGAGATCAACAGCGTGACGATGGACGCGGCGTTCGCGCCGCACGGGTCGGCAGGCGCTACCCAGAACGTCGGCCGCTTCGACGCCGCCCTGCTGGAATATGCATGGGCCGCCGATCTGTTCGATTATCTCACCGCCCTCTCGACCCCGGCGGACGATTATCTGCCGAACGTGAATTCCATCGCCTATCCCGGAACCAAGCCCGAGGCCGTCGCCAACGCCGCCGGGTCGGCCAATGTCAACGAGAACACCATCCCCGTGCAAGGGCTGGTGAACGTCAACACCGCGCCTTGGCAGGTGCTTGCCATGCTGCCGCTGGTGGTGGATCGGACGAATGGCAACGTCATGGCTACAGAGACTGAAAAGTTAGCGCACGACATCGTCACCGACCGCAACGCCAACGGGCCGTTCAAGAGTTTGTTCGACCTGAACCGCGTTCCCGGTTTCGCCACGGGGCCTGCCGGTAATGGACAGATTCCGCTGAACCCCGGCCAGAACCAGGGGGACTTGTCCCCCGACAACGTGGACGATGATTTCGAGACCCATTACCTGCAAATAAACCGGATAAGCAACCTCGCGACCTGCCGGTCCGATGCGTTTACCGTCTACATCCTGGTGCAGGCCTGGCAGGAGGATCCCCCCAACAATGTCCGTCCGGTGCTGCTGGGCGAGCGGCGCACGGCGTTCATCGTCGATCGCTCGAGCCTGAACCAGTCGCCCCCGGCCAGTACCGTCAACGCCATGGCGGTTCAGTCGGTCAATGCCGACTAGATGGGGTTCGTGATTTTCAAACATCCCAACGCCGCGAAATGCCTGCAAATGCGGGCTGATTATCCGCCCGCATGGTCGAGAATCACGGCCGGTGAATTTGACCGTCTTTAGCCATGGATCAGCCGGAAACACTCCTGGTTTACGTCGAACAATTGGTCATTTTGTTGCGCGATCGGGTTTGCCCGGCGGTGCAGCAGGCCGACTCGGCGGCGATCCACCAGGCGCGGGTCTGCACGCGACGGCTAAAGGCCGCCGCCGATCTGCTGGCCCCGGTGTTGAGCAAGCGCCGAGCCCGCCCGTTCCAACGGGTGCTGCGAAAAATCCGTCGGCGGCTTGGACCGTTGCGCGACCTGGACGTGATGATCGGACATCTCGAGCGCCCGCCACTACGAGTTGCCGAAGCGGCGGCGTGGGCGCGACAATGCCTTGAGCGCCAACGCGATGAGCTGCGCGAGCAAATCCACTCGCAGGTTGCCGCGGGGAAACTGTTGACGCAACTGGGCGCGTGGTGGGGACTTCGCCCGGAAGTCGAGCAGGCGGCGACGGCGATCGACGCGCTGTTGTCGCAGTCGCTGCACGAGCAGCTTTCGGCCTTCGCCGAGCAGGCCGACCGGTTGATCGGCAAGCGCCCGCTCCCGGCCGGACAGCACCTCGACGCCCACGAGCTGCGCATCGCCGGCAAGGCGCTGCGGTACACCCTCGAGATGGGCAAGGCCCACGGTCACAAGCTCCCCGGACGGGTGTTTCGCGTGTTCAAGAAGCTCCAGGATCACCTGGGATTGTGGCACGATGACGTCGTGCTGACCGAGCGGATCATGCGATTATCGCTCGATCAACTGCTGGCCCATCACGATGCGGGAATGCAAAAAAAAGTGCTGGACCTCGCGGCACATACTCTCCGCGGCGCTCAACAGCAGCTCGACCGCTTCGGCGCGCAATGGCGCGAACACGGTGAATCGCTGGACAGTCTTATTCGCCAGGCGTTTCCGTTGATCGCATCGACGCCGCCGAGGAAATCGACACCGCCATCGACATCGACGACGCCGGCGAGATCGACCCCGACCACAAAATCGACGCCGCCGACCGAGACGGCGGCCCCGCCCGCATCGCCCGAGACGGCGAAGGTGCCGCCGGTGTCTCAATCCGCGCCGGCGACGATCTGAAACCGAAGGACCCCGTCAAGACTACCTGTAAATATTCCGACGTCTCAATCGTCGCCGGCGACGATCTGAAACGGATCGGCATCGCGCTGCGAGACATGCCACGTCACGTCGCCGGCTTCATGCGTCAGCCGATCCTTCAGTCGCCGAAGCACCGCGCGCTCGGAATTGCTGTGCAACGTGCAGACGACGGTCATTCCCGCCGCCGCGGCACGCAGCGCGTCGTGGTGACGCATTTCTCCGGTCAGGAATAGTTCGACCCCGGCCGCAATCGCATCGTCGAGCATATTTCCGCAGGCCCCCGCGGCACAGGCGACCCGCCTGACCATCCCGTCGGTCGGTCCGGCGATAAGCAGGTGCGACAATCCCAGTCTGTTACGAATCCGCGCCAACAGCGCCGAGCGCGCCGTCGGCACGGCCAGATCGCCCAGTCGTCCCTGGCCGATCGTCCGTGGCGGAGCCGACAGCTTCACCAGGTCGAACGCCGGTTCCTCGTAGGGGTGCGACTGCCGCAGCGCCTTGATAACCTCGGCCACCTTCGACAGCTCGACCACCGTTTCGATGCGGATCTCCGGATGGCGCTCGAGCCGGCCGGCCTTCCCCGCCTTCGGATTGCTCCCTTCGCCGCCGAAAAATGTCCCAGTGCCCGGGGATTGAAAGCTGCATGAGGTGTAGTCGCCGATCCGACCCGCGCCGGCGGCGAACAACGCATCGGCCACCCGATCACGATGCGACTCGGGGACGAATGTCACCAGCTTGCACTGGGTATCGATCGGCTCAATCAGACGCAGCGGCCCGCGGGAATCCGGCGCAATCTCCAGCACGTCCGCCAAGGTGTCGTTGGTCCCTCCCTCGGCCACATCCAGTGCCGTGTGCGGAGAATAGATCGCCACCCCGCGGCGGATCGCGTCATGGATCAGCGACGGCGCGGTGATTCTCTTCAGGGGATGAAAAATCGGCGGGTGATAGGCGATGACCAGTTCGCAGCTCAGTTCCCGCGCCTCATCGGCGACGGTCTGGGTGTAGTCGATGGTGAGGATCGCCGCGGTAATCGCCTGGGCGCTATCGCCGACGAGCAGGCCGACATTATCCCACGACTCGGCCAGTGTCGTCGGTGCGATCCGCTCGAGAACGTCAAGTAGACGCGTAAGATGCATAATACTCCTAAGTACCGATAAAATACCGACCTACAGATAACTTCCCAATCTCAAATTTGAAATCTCAGATCGAAATCCCGAAACCGATTGCCTTTTATCTACTATTCCTATAAATTAAGTAGACATATGACCCCCGATTCGACCGTCATTTCGCCCCTCGCTGCGGCAGAGCCGAATCCCAGCTTGGATCTGGACGCCTTGAACAGCGCCTTCGAGGACGCCGAGCCGCAAAAAATCATCGGCTGGGCGGCGGCGCAGTTCGGCGCGGGACTGGTGATGAGCAGCTCCTTCGGCGCTGAGTCGGCGTTGCTGCTTCACATGGCCAGCGCCGTCCTGCCCGACATCCGAGTGATTTTCATCGACACCGGGTATCTGTTTCCCGAAACGCATCGGTTCATGGAGGAGCTGCGCCATCGGCTGAACTTGCGAATCTGGACCTTTAGAACCGCCCATGATCCTTTCGCCTATCTGCACGGGGCCGGCGAGGACAATCCCACCTGGCGCAAGGACGTGGACGGCTGCTGCGCCGCGAACAAGAGCGAACCGATGGAACGGGCGATGCGCCAGTTGCGTCCGGCGGCATGGCTGCGCGGCATTCGACGCGGGCAGGCCGACACCCGACGCGCAAAGCGGTTCATCGAATGGTCCGACCGATACCAATGCCATGCCATCAGTCCCCTGCTGAACTGGAGCGGGAGTGAAATCCACGCCTACATGAAGCGGCACGAGCTGCCCTACCACCCATTATACGAGCAAGGATACTTTTCCATCGGCTGCAACCCTTTAAGCTGCACCCGCGCTGTTCGCCCCGGCGAAGACCCCCGCGCAGGCCGCTGGAGCGGCCACGCCAAGGTGGAATGCGGCATCAACCTCGATAAAAACAGCCTGGACTCCTCGGGATTGTAGCCACGGTTTTTTTGCCGCAAGCCTCCCCGGGCGACGAAGGGGACAATCAGAATATTTCCCGGGCGCGACGCCCGTGGCGGTGAGGATGCCGCCGGGGGAATATGCTGAGCGTCCCCGGATCGCTCGCTGAATGTCGCCGGATCGCCCGCTGAGTGTCGCCGGATCGCTCGATCCCATCGAAGATTGCGGATGTCCCTCGGATAGTTCGTCGTTTGACCGAAGGGGCCTGCCGCGCGATGCTCGCGGGGATGAGCGACTCGAATGCCCAGCGGCGGTGCAACATCGTCTTGCTGGTGGCCGAAGACACCGGGCGCCACCATGGATGTTACGGCGATCCGATGCGGGTCACGCCGAACATTGACGGCCTTGCCGCACAGGGGTGCCGGTTCGACAACGCGATCTCTACCGCCCCGGTTTGCGCGCCCAGCCGCTCGAGCCTGATCACCGGGCAATTCCCCATCAAGATCGGGACGCATCACATGCGTTCGACACTTCTGCATCCGCCGCGATTGTTCACCGAGGCGCTGCGGGAGGCGGGATATCATGTGAACTGGACCAACAAAACCGACTTTAACTTCGATCCGCCGCCGGGATGGGTCGATGAATCGAGCGACTGGATCAGCGAGTTGGAACAGGGCCGCAAGCCCGAATCGCCGTTTTTCCATTTCTGCAATTTTCAGATCACGCACGAGAGCGGGATGTGGCCGCATGAGGCCTGGCCATCGTGGCGCGAGCCGGCGGCGTCGCTGGGGCAGACGTTTGCGTCATTGGCGGTCGATCCAGCGCGGGTGCCGGTGCCGCCTTATATTCCCGACCTGCCGGCGACGCGGGCGGAGCTGGCCCGCTATTACCAGAACCTCGCCTACCAGGATCACCAGGTGGGCCGGGCGCTGGCGGCGCTGGAGACGGCGGGCGTGGCCGACAACACGCTGGTGATCTACCTGGCCGATCACGGTTGTGGGGCATTGCGGGAGAAGCGCTGGCTGTATGAAGCGGGCATCCATGTGCCGTTGGTGATGCGCTGGCCCGGACGAATCTGCGCCGGCTCAGTGCGCGAGGATCTGGTGAGCTGGGTGGATATTGCCCCGACAATCCTGTCGGCCGCCGGGGCGGAGGCTATGAAGGATTTGGACGGTCGGGTTCTGTTGGGCGATCGCACCGGCGCCGAGCCGCCCTGCGTGTTCGCGGCCCGGGACCGGATGGACGAGGTCTTCGACCGCGCCCGCGCCGCGCGGGATCGCCGGTTCTTATACATTCGCAATTTCTTCCCCCAGCTACCCCATGCCCAGCGCAGCCAATATATGGAAAAGATGCCGTCGTTGAGCGAAATCCGCCGGCTTCATGCCGCCGGGGCGCTGGCGTCGCCGGCCGACCTGTTCTTTCAAACGCGGCGGTCCGCCGAGGAGTTGTTCGATGCCATCGCCGATCCGCATTGCCTGAACAATCTCGCCGGTGATGAGCGATTTGGCGAACCGCTCGGTCAACTGCGGGGGCGGCTCGATGAGTGGATCGCCCGGACCGGCGATCTGGGCGCTGTCAGCGAAGGAGAACTCATCGCCCGAGGCCTGGTCAAGGACCGGCGCGAAGAGTATCGCCAGCGAATCGAGCCTCTGCCGCCCGAACTGCGCTTCGCCGGCCCGGTCCTGGCGCCGTTGGAAATGAGCGAAGTGCAAGACTGATCGCCGACGAAAGTTCAGCGTCCCCCGCCCACGCCGTCAGGGTCGCGCGATCGAATTCGACCAACAGCCTCTCCCCCACGCCCCGCGGCGTTATTTCAAACCATATTCCTGCCACTGCGCCGTCAGGGGTCACGCGATCGAAAGCAGCGAAGAGCCGCCGGACCGCGAGCGGCCGTGCCCTTATTTCAAGCCGTATTCCCGCCACCGCGCCGTCACGCGGGCTGCGATGGCCGGGTCCATCGTCAGCGGCGCCGGCCAGCGCCGGATTTTGCCTTCGCCGGCGATCTTTACGGTCGCGTCGAATCCCATTTTCGATCCCGCCCCGAGATCGGGAGAGGCGTGGTCCAGGATGTCGATCGGACCGTACACCACTTCGCTGTCGCGCTGCGGGTCGCAGTTGGCGAACAGGTGGAATAGCACATCCTCCTGATCGTGTACGTTCACCGTTTCATCGACCACGATGATGAACTTGGTGAACGCCATCTGCCCGGCACCCCAGATCGCGTGCATCACTCGCCGCGCCTGATACGGATATTCCTTCTTGATCTTCACGAACACGCAGTTGTGAAACGCTCCGCTCATTGGCAGCGAATAATCGATGATGTCGGGGATCAGCATCTTGAGCAGCGGCAGGAAAATCCGCTCGGTGGCCTTGCCCAGAAAGTAATCCTCCATCGGCGGCTTGCCGACGATCGTCGCCGGAAAAATCGGGTCGCGCCGGTGGGTAATCGCCGTCACCTCGAACGCCGGGTAACGGTCGGCCAGTGAATAAAATCCGGTGTGATCTCCGAACGGGCCTTCGAAGAGTTTTTCCGTCGGATCGACAAGTCCTTCCACGACGATCTCGGCGTTCACCGGCACCTGCATGTCGATCGTCTTGCACTGCACCAGCGAGATGCCCCCGCCGTTGAGGAACCCGGCGAACAGCAGTTCCTCGACGCCCGGCGGAAGTGGCGCCGTGGCGGCGTAGGGAAGCACGCTCTCGCCGCCGAAGACGATCGCCAGTGGCATCTTCTTCCCGCGGCGCTGCCACATGCGAAAATGCCTGGCCCCGTCATGGTGCATGTGCCAGTGCATCGCGCAGCGTCGCGGGCCGTACAACTGCACGCGGTACATTCCAATGTTGCGGCTACCGTCTTCGGGATTCTTCGTGAAAATCCCCCCAAGTGTAACGTATCGCCCGGTCCCGCGCTCGCCCGCCCGCCGGGCCGCCTCGGGATCAAAAGCCTGTCCCGAATCCAGGTCCCCATCCAGCGGCCAGCACTGGATCACCGGCAGCCGGGTGATGTCGGCCTTATCGCCTTCGAGAACCACCTGCTGGCAGATTCCCGATCGCACGACCTTGGGCGGATAACTGCCGATTTTCAGCAAATCCGGCAGTTTTTTCACCTTTTCCAGCAGCGTGGTCGGCATCTCGGGCTTGACAAGCTGGCGCACCCGGTCGGCCAGGGCCTCGAGATTCTCGGTGCCCAAGGCGCGGTTCATCCGCCAGTAGCTTCCGAACGTATTGATCGCAACGGGAATGTCCGATCCCTCGACGTTCTCGAACAGCAGCGCCTTGCCACCGAGATTGCCGGCCGGGTTGCGATCCAGTTCCGCGTGCCCGTGCGGCGCCGGGGATTTGCTCACCCGGTCGGCGATCTCGGTGATCTCGAGGATCGGCGAAACCGGCGCGGCGATCCGCGACAATTCGCCTTGGGTGTCCAGGTCATGAATAAAATCGCGCAGCGTTTCAAAGGGCATGGTCGCCGATGGTATGAACCGCCCGGCGAACCGACAACCGCACGGTCCGTGCGTCCAGATGAGCCTAAGGGCGATTCGGCTATTGCACGACAGTAAGGCTCTTAAGGCTTCGCGGCGGTTCGAAGCTCACATCCTCCTCGACAAGCGTGCGGGTTTCAATTTCCGCGTCGTATCGCCGGCGCAGCTCGTCGAGAAGCTCGGCCACCAGGTGCTCGGGCGCTGAGGCGCCGGCGGTGACCAGCACGGTCTGGGCCTCGTCGAGCCACGAGGGGTCCAGCCCCGAGGCATCGTCCAGCAGATACGCCGGGCGCCCGGTGGCGCGGGCCGTCTCCACCAGGCGCTGGGAGTTCGAGCTGTTGCGACTTCCCACCACTAAGACCACGTCCGCCTCCGGAGCTAAGTCGCTCACCGCGCCCTGGCGATTGGTGGTCGCATAGCAGATGTCGTCCTTCTTCGGGCCGCGAATGTTGGGAAATCGCCGGCGAAGGGCCTCGACGGTGCGGGCGCAATCGGACAGGCTCAGCGTCGTCTGAGTCACGTAGGCTAGCTTGTCGGGATCGGGGACCTGAAGCCGATCCACATCCTCCGGGCCTTCGACCAGCAGGATCGCCCCGGGGGCTTCGCCCAGCGTTCCGACCGCCTCGTCATGGTTGCGATGTCCGATGAAGATCACCGTGTATCCCTCGCGGGCGAACCGCGCGACCTCGACATGCACCTTGGTCACCAGCGGACAGGTCGCGTCCACCTCGATCAGCTTTCGCCCGCGGGCCTCGTCGCGCACCCGCGGACTGACTCCGTGGGCGCTGTAGACGATCACGCCCCCTTCCGGCGCCTCGTCGACGCGATCGATGAAGACCACGCCGCGCCGACCCAGCTCCTGAACGACGTGGCGATTGTGAACGATCTCGTGGAATACGTGAATCGGCGGACCGCGCAGCTTCAAGACCTCTTCGACCACGTCGATCGCCATGTTGACGCCGGCGCAAAAACCGCGGGGATTGGCAAGAATGACCTTCATGATCCAGGTCGCAATACTAGGTTCGTCTCCGCTCGATAGTCTACGCCGTCTTGATCTTTCCAACCCGCGGTCTATCTTTTCGATCATATCTGATGGGGATGGAGATTTGCCGGACGGGGACGAAACCGGCGTGACTTGGGATCGAGGAATCTTGTGGCGCTGATTCGACCGTTTGCCGGAATTCGCTACTCCAAGCAGTTGCGCGATTCATTCGCCGACCTGATCGCCCCGCCGTACGACGTGCTGGCTGAGTCGGGCAAGGCGCAGCTCCAGCGCAAGCATCCGAACAACATCGTCACCATCGACCTGCCGCATCTTCCGACCAAATCGGCCGGGCCGGACGAGGTGTACGAAGCGGCGGACGAGACTCTCAAGGCGTGGCTTTCGGCCAAAATTCTCCAGCGCGACATTCGGCCGGCACTCTATCCCTACGCGCAAACGTTCGACCACGCGGGCCGAACGGTGCATCGCCGCGGGTTCATCGCGCTGGTTCGGCTTTCGCCGTTCGGGGCCGGGCAGGTCGTCCCCCATGAAAAAACGTACAAAGGTCCGATCGAGGATCGGCTGAAACTGATGCGGGCCACCGGCGCCCAGTTGTCGCCGATTTTCGGGCTGTATTCCGATCCGCGCCACGAGGTGACCGCGGCGCTCTACAAGAGCGTCGGCAAGCCCGAGCTGTCCGGGACGATGGATCAGGTGCGCAATGATCTGTGGTCGGTCCCCGACGCCGACACGGAAAACAAGGTCATCGACCTGATGCGTCCGCGGCCGATCTACATCGCCGACGGCCATCATCGCTACACCACGGCGCTGCAGCACCAGGCCGAGGCCATCGCCGCGGCCGGCGGGGAACTGCCCGATGCCCATCCGGCCAACTGGTGCATGTTCGTCCTGATCGGAATGCAGGATCCCGGCCTGCTGATTCTGCCGACCCACCGGCTGCTGGGCGGGATCGAATCGTTTGACATCGCCGCGTTCATCAAGGAAATCCGGCCCGCGTTCAACGTGTCGGATGCGCCCCTGGGTGGCGGCGAGGTTGCGGAATATCTGCGGATGATCCTTCCCAAGCAGCCGCCCCACACGTTCGGGCTGTACGACCAGCGCTCGGGCCGGCTGATCGAATTGCGGCTGAAAAATCCCGACCTGCTCAAGCCGCTGGAGCCGAATCACAGCGACGCCTGGCGACGACTGGACGTGGCGATCCTCCAGCGTTACCTGATCGACGAAGTGATCCAGCCGCGATTCGCCGTCGGCAAGGAGATCGTCCGCGGCTACACCGCCGATCCCGACGCCGTTGCGGCAATGACGGATGGCTCACGGCACCAAGTGGCGCTGCTGCTGCAATCCACACCGCTGCATGCCCTGGAGGAACTGGGGAAATTCGACGAGGTGATGCCCCAGAAGAGCACGTACTTCTACCCGAAGCTGGCGACGGGGATGGTGATTAATTCGCTGCGATGAGCAGGGGATGAGGTGCCCGACGACCCGCAGGGGATGACGAGGGCACGGGAACATTCAGAATATGTTCTCGGGCAGACCCTCACCGTCGCGGGTAACGCAGCAGGGGAATATTCTGGATGTCCCTTCTCGCCGCCGAGGCACGCAGAGGGGAGGCGCCAAGGTGACAATCGCCTCGGGTGCTCTTGGTTCACTCGCCGTTCATTCCCAAAGGGGGCTGCGCGTTGAACGCGTGCGTGCAAGGCGCGGTCGGGGGGGAATCGGATACAATGCCCCCAATCATGGACGCGGCCATCCATTCATCCAGCCAAAGCGGATCGTCGATCGGTACGGACGATCCCCGGCGGGCGAGGCTCGAGCGGGAATGGCGGGCGATGCAGCGGGCGTTCGCGTATCATCCGTTTATCACCATCCTGCCGCTAAGCGGCGAACCGCCCGAGCAATACGAAATCGCATACCGCGTTCGCACCCTGGCGATGGGGGAAGACCAAACCCTTCGCTACATCAAGCGGGCATCGGTGCATCTGTGGCTAGGCCCGGATTTCCCCGATGCCGCGCCGCTGGCGCGTCCCATGGCCGAGCTGTTTCATCCCAACATCGCTCCCCAGGCCATTCGGATCGGAGACGATTGGTCTGCGCGCCGGACGTTGACCGACCTGGTTTCCGTCCTGGGCCAACTGCTCGCGTATCAGCGATATGACTCGGAGCTGGCGGAAAATCCCGCCGCCGTGGAATGGATCATCGCCCATCCATCTCACGTGCCGACCGATCCCGATGCCGACTTTTACCCCAACAGCGGCGGGGCACCGATCGAGCGAATGCTCCGCTACGGTCCAGCGACGCTGGACGACATCGCCCGGCGAGTCGAGCAGGCCCGCGCATCAATCGAATCGGATGCCGGTTCGGTCACGCCCGAAGCGCTCGATGATTTCCTGATGAAAACCGCCCGCGCGGTCGAGTTGTTTCTGGGCACCGAAGTACCCGCATCGCTGCACGATCCGGCGGAACGGATTGTCGAACAGCTTGGCGCGATCCGCGAACATGCCGATCGTCGCCATCGAGATCTGGCCGCGATGGCGCGCGTTCGGGCGATCGAGCAAGCGATCCAGCAGGCGGACGAGGCATGCGCCAGGTCCCATCAATCGTGTATGCCGCTGCTGGAACTGGGCGACGGACTTTGCCCGCCCGCTGAGTCGGCGCATCCAATGCGGGTGGCCGCGGCGATTCCCCCCGTTTCGGTTCTGGGGCCACTTCTCAAGGCGCTGTCTGCGGCGGTGGAAACCGCCCGAGAAAAAGTGGGCGATATCGAGAAGACCTTTAAGCAAGCCGATTCACCGCGTGTTGACGGTGCCGCCGGGTCGGTGCCGCGTCGAGAAGTCGGCGAGTCCGAGGCGGGGCGGGCGCTGGCCTCGGCGCGGCCGCTTCTGGCCGAAAGCGCCCAATGTCTGGCCGCCGGGAAACGCCTGCTCGCATGGCGCGAACTGTCGGAACTTCTCGACGAAGGCGAAGCGCTGGTTCGACGCCTGGCCGTTCCCGATGCGATCCACGAATCGACCGACTGTCCCGCCCTTGCCGGGCGGTTCGATGCCCTCGCCGAGCGGGGATCGAAGCGGCTGGCCGAATTATCCACCGATCCGCTACGGGCACCGGGGTGGATGGCGGCGTTCATGGTGCCGCTCTCTCGCCCGGATGCGCGGATGCTGCTGGCGACCGAACATCGTAAGGCGACCCATCGCTGGATCGGCCTGCGCGAGGATCTGATGCGACTGGCACCGTACCAGAAGCGGATTGCGTTTTTTCGGACGCTGGAACGGCTGGGGACGGCGCTGCGCGAGGATTCCCAGGTGCTTCGCCAGGCCCGCGCGATGATGGCCGATGCCGAACGCGATCTGGTCGAGATCGTCGCTCGCAGTTCAAGGGATTTGGAGACCGATCGCCTGCTGGTCCCGGCGAAACTCGCCGCCGCCTATTCATCGCACATCGCCCGGCGCGATGCATCGCGGCATCAGATCGAAAGCCTGGCGCCGCGGGTTCAAGAGACTGTCGAGCAACTTCGCGCGCTATTGGCGGATGAGGATCGCGGCGATGGGTCACTGCCCGCACTGTCGTCCCTCGGCGCGCAGGCCGTCGAGGGCGCCGCGCTGGTGCCCTGGCTCGACGATGAGGCGATCGAAGCCCTGATCGCCGATATCGAATCCGCCAGCGGGATGGGTCTGCGCTAGGTCGGCGACAGTCTATAGCCCGGAAGTCCCCTCCGCGCCTTCGTTGTGGTGCAGGATTCAAGCCTGCAGATCCAAGAGCAGGCTGGAAGCCCGGACCACGAGGGCCGGGAGCCTCTGTTCGTCCCTTGGTCCCCTCGCCCCTGACTTCTTGACTCTCGGCGCGATCCCCACCTACACTCGCAGCGTTCGAGCCTGATTGGGATTTTTTTCACACACTGGTTTGGAGACCGTTTTCATGACATTGCAGATTGGCAAGCCGGCACCCGCGTTTAAGCTGGATGCCGTTCACGAAAGCATGTTCAAGACTCTCGCCCTCGACGATTTTAAGGGGAAATGGACATTTTTGCTGTTCTATCCGCTGGACTTCACCTTCGTGTGTCCCACCGAATTGCTCGCCTTTTCCGATCGCCTGGATGAGTTTCATAAACTCGGTGCCGTCGTGGTGGGCGCCAGCATCGACTCAAAATTCTCGCACTTCGCCTGGACTCAGCAGCCGCGAAAGCAGGGGGGCATCGAGCAGCTGCGCTTCCCGCTGCTGTCGGACATGAACCGCACCCTATCGGCCGATTACGGGGTCTTGACCGACGAAGGGGTGGCGCTGCGGGGATTGTTCCTGATCGATCCGGACGGCGTCGTCCAACACGCCACGGTGAACAACCTGGGGGTCGGTCGCAGCGTCGATGAGGCGATTCGGGTGCTGCAAGCGTTTCAACATGTGCGCGAACATGGGGAAGTCTGTCCGGCCAATTGGAAGCCCGGGGAAGCGACCATGAAGCCCGATACGACCGAATCGAAATCCTATTTCGCCGCCCACGCCCGCTGAACAATTCCGGCGGTGTGCCATAGTCCAACACCCCGGCCACAGCCGAGGGCGGCTATGCTACACCTTGCCACAGCCGAGGGCGGCTGTACTACGTGCCTCAACCCCCTTCAGTGCCTTCGCGCCTCCGTGCCTTCCGCCTCCAACCCGTACACGTTCCCCCCCGTGTCCGCGACGATCAACCCGTCGCCTCCGACGGCCGGGGCGGCGGTGATCGCTCGTTCGGCGGCGAAGCTCCAGAGCTTCTTGCCGCTGTTCAGGTCCAACACGTACAGCGTCTTGTCTTTCGATCCCACGTAAACCCGGCGCGAGGAGATGACCGCCGAGCAATCCACCTCGCCGCGGGTGGCGAACGTCCAGCGCGGCTTGCCGCTGGCCAGATCGATCGCATGCACTCGCCGATCCCGCGCGCCGATGACGACCATGCCATCGGCGACCGCCGCGGTGGCGTAGACCATCGCCTGGTTGCGGACCTGCTCGTAGGTCCAAACTCGCTTGCCCGAGCGGTCTACGGCGATCACCTTTCCCTGGTCGGTGCCCACCACGATGCGATCCCCGGCCAGGACCGGTGAGCCGCCCGACAACGCGCCGAGGTCGGCCACCCATTTCTCCGCCCCGTCGGCCAGCGCGATCGCCCGTAGCCGAGCGTCGCAGCCGGCGATATATGCCATCGACGCCGCAACGTCGATCGCCGGGGCGCCGTTAATACGGTCGGCGAACTCCCGCGTCCAGACGATCTTGCCGGACACCGGGTCCACGGCATGAAAAAATCCCGCATCGTTGCCGAAATAAACCCGCCGACCATCGGTGTTGGACGAGCAGTGGATCGACGCCTCGGTCTGAAGCGTCCACAGCGCCTTGCCACTTAACGCATCGACGCAATGCAGCACGCCGGACAAATCACCGATCAGCAGCCGCCCATCGAGGAACAACGCCGTGGTCTCGAAGCTGTCGCCGGTCGCCAAGGTCCAGCGCGGTTTGCCGGTCGAGCGGTCGAGGGCGTGAATCGTTCCCAATCCATCGGCGAGATAAACCGTGTCGCCGACCCTAAGCGGTTGGCCGTCGATCGGTGCCCGCTCGGTGGGGTGAGCGCGATAGGTCCAGCTCAGCCGGTACGGCGGAGCGGGAGATTCGGGCGCTGTTCCCGTCAGCCCGCCTGCGCCATGGAAGCCGGCGGGCGAAGGCTCGGCAGCGCCGCCCTGCGCCCCGCCTGTCCCGGCCGGCCCCCCAGTCCCCCCGGCCGCGCCCGCCCCCCCTGCCGCCGCGCCCGCCGCCCCAACCGATACCGCCACCGCCATCCCCAGCAGCATCGCCGCGATCACGATACGGAGCCGGCAAATCGGCATGGCCAATTTCATAGGTCCATATCCATTCCGATATCCAGCGAGCTGGCCGAGTGGGTGATCGCTCCGACGGCGATCCGGTCCACGCCCGTTTCGGCCACGCTGCGAACCATTTCGAGCCCGATTCCTCCACTCGCCTCCAGCGCCACGCCCGATTTGCCCCGCGCCCCATCGCGCAGCGCCACGGCCTGGCGCATCATCGGACAGTCCATGTTGTCCAGCAGAATCACGTCGATCCCCGGGACCTTCAGAACCTCGCGCAACTGCTCGAGCGAATCGACCTCGACCTCGACCAGGCGAGAGGCATCTTCACCGCGGCAGCGTTCCACGATCGGCGACAACCGCGAGGCGATCTGCCCGGTCGTCCAACCCGCCAGATGATTGTCCTTGATCAGCAGCCCGTCATACAACCCCATGCGATGATTGTGTCCCCCGCCGCGGCGCACGGCATATTTCTCGAGCGCGCGATAGCCGGGAGTCGTCTTGCGAGTATCGTAAATCTTCGCCTCGGTCCCCCGCACCCGCTGGACGAACCGATGCGTCAACGTCGCCACGCCGGAGAGATGTCGCAAAAAATTCAAGATGACCCGCTCGGCCGACAGCAAAGACCGCATCGGCCCGCGCACCCGCACGAGCGGCGTCACCCGGGCGTCGGAAAAGCGCCCCTCGATCACGTCCAGATGAAATCCGGGGATCAACTCGACACGCTGCCGCTCATCGTACGCCCGGCAAATCATCTCTACCATCGGCAGCCCGCAGACGATCCCCACCTGCTTCTGCACCAGCGTGCCGCAGCCCACCGCGCCGGCATCGACCAGCAGCCGGCTGGTCACATCGTCCGCCGGATCGCCAAGGTCCTCGGCCCTGGCCAACTGGATCAGCGCCCGCACCTGCTGCTCCGCGGGAAACTCCACCCCCCCGCCGTTTTCCTGACCGTTAATCCGCGACAATCGACACCTCCACACCGACGATAGGTCCCGTTTGCCCCGCCCGCAACCGGCAGCGCGGCGGGGTGTCCTCGTCGCGCCTCGCGGTCTGCTGCGCCCGGACTGGCCGGGGACGGTCCTTGGGCCCCGGGCCCGCGGGGC
Organism: Tepidisphaerales bacterium; assembly: GCA_038329845.1. GTDB lineage: Bacteria > Planctomycetota > Phycisphaerae > Tepidisphaerales > Tepidisphaeraceae > JBBQNJ01. The sequence continues at coordinate 182,158 of JBBQNJ010000001.1, forward strand.
CGATCAACGACCGAAAAACCGCGCTCGGCGAACATTTGGACGGCGGTGATGCGGCGACTTTGACGTTTGGGATGGTGACGGCTCAAGATCCGCCGCCTCGGCGATCGTCCCGCCGGGTAGGCCCATCCGAGCTTTGCGCTTCGCCGCTACGCGTTTGAATATTCCTTGGCGATCAACGGAGGGGTTTCATCGCCAAGACGCGAAGACGCGAAGGCAGGCGCAAGAAAAATCCGTTCGTGCAATTGGTGGTGAAAGTTCTTCGCCTGGTCGCTTGTTGCCTCGCTTGTTCCCTCGCTAACCCCCGATGCGATCATCGCCTGGTCGAGTTGGCTTGTTGCCTCGCTTGCGCTTCGGGCTAACGGGGGGCGCTCGACGCCCGGTCGATCTTGTTGCCTCGCTTGCGCTTCGGGCTAACGGGGGGCGCTCGATGCCTGGTCGGGTTGGTGCCTCGCTTGCGCTTCGGGCTAACCCGCGACGCGTTTATCGCTCGGTCGAGTTCATCGCCCGGTCGAGTTCATGGCCTGGTCGAGTTGTCGACTTGTCGCGCCTTCGCCCCTTACATCGGCTCTTTCTCCACTGTCTGGTCGTACACCTTAAGCAGCTTGCTCTTGTCGAAGATCATCTCCTGGCGGGTCAGGCCGACGATGTCGTAGACGCTGGTCAGTTCGATCGCATCCACCGGGCAGGCCTCCTCGCACATGCCGCAGTAGATGCAGCGAAGTTCGTCGATGTCGAACTTCACCGGATACTTTTCCCGGTCGTCCCACGGGCTTTCGGCGGCTTCAATATGGATGCATCGGGCCGGGCAGGCCGTGGAACACATGAAGCAGGCCACGCACTTGACCCGGCCGGCCTCGTCCTTGTTCAGCCGATGCACCCCGCGGTAGGTCCGCAGCACCATCCCCCCCTGATCGGGAGTCAGTTGCTCGCGCTTCTCCTCAGGATACTGGATCACCCGATCCTCGCCGCGAACAACCACGTCGAACAGGTGCTTCATCGTCGTGCCCAGGCCGATCAGGGCCTGGGGGATGTAGAACTGATCGCCCAGCGACAGCCGGGGCTCTTCCAGCACGATCACATCGGAATCTTTCATGGCTCAGGGCTCCGATCAGGCGTTGGACGCCGCGGCGCCGATGGCCGGCAACGGCGTGTGAGTAAACCGGCTGCCGGGGATGCGCAGCCGGCGATTCATCGGCGCCATCGCCGGCAGCATGCGGCTGATCAGCATCGCCCCGAGAAGCGTGACGGCGTTGCCGGCCAGCAGGACCGCGGCCATGGGGCCGGAAATCATGGTGATATTCACAGCACCGCCGACATCGACAAACCGCGGATTCGCCCCGGCCATCCAGTAGACCCCCACCGTCGTCACGAGCATCAGCCCCAGGGAGATGGGGATCATCCCCCGCCAGGCCAGCAGCATCAGTTGATCGAAGCGGAAACGCGGCAAGGTCCAGCGAACCCACATGAACACGAAGATGATCGCCAGAGTTTTTGCGAAAAAGACCATCGACCGGATCGCGCAGGCGAGCAGCGAGGTGGTCAACCCCGGCTGGGCATCCGAGACGTTGCCCGCCAACGGCGCCCAGAGCCACTCGATCCAGGGCAGGTGCCAGCCGCCGAAAAACAACGCGACGCAGACCGCGCTGGTCGTGATCATGCCGGCATACTCGGCGAGGAAAAACAGGGCGAATCGCATCGAGCTGTATTCGGTGTGATACCCGCCGACCAGTTCCTGCTCGGCCTCGGCCAGGTCGAACGGGGCGCGGTTGGCCTCGGCGTGGATGCAGACCAGGAACATCAAGAACGTCAGGGGCTGGGCGAAGATGTTCCAGGCGGGGATGAACCCGGCCCAGTAGTGGGCCTGCTTCTCGACGATCAGCCCCAGGTCCAGCGTGCCGAACATGACCACGATCGCCAGCACGCTCAGGCCCAGGGGGATCTCGTAAGAGACCATCTGGGCCGTGGCCCGCAGCCCGCCGAGGAACGAGTATTTGTTGTTGCTGGCCCATCCGCCCACCACCACGCCGTACACCGCCAGCGAGAGGATCGCCAGGATGAAAAGCACGCCGATGTCCAAGTCGGCGATCTGGAAGGCGTAGCGGTAGGTTACGGTCGCGGTGGTGGTGGGAGGGGCGGTCGGAGGGGTGGGGGGGGTGGTGGGGGTCGCGTATGGATCGCCGCCGGCGGTCTGGATGACCGGCTGTCCGACCATCCGGGCCCCCAGCGGGACCGCATCGGCCGCGGCCGCAGCGACGGCGGCCGGATCGACCGCGCCGCTAACATCCACGACTTTGACCGCCTGGTGCGTCCCGCCCCAGGGGATCACCGCGATCGACACGATCACCGCGATGATCATGATCATCGGCGCGATGGTGAAGAGAATCCGATCCACTCCCGCCGGGCGGTAGTCTTCCTTAACCAGGAACTTCAGCCCATCGGCCATCGGCTGGCCCAGTCCCCACATCTTCCAGTTCTTGACGAAGGGGATGATGCCGAAACCCAGCCCCACGCGATTGGGGCCGATGCGATCCTGAACCCACGACGCGGTTTTCCGCTCGAGCAGGATCAAGTAGGCGATCGTGCCCATGGTCACGCCGTGAACGATGAAGGTCAGCCATACCCAGGCGGGGAGATTCATTATCCAGTCGATCATGTTGATCCGATCCACGATCCGCGACAGCAAGGTTCGCCGCACGACCGCCGGCGGCGACAATACCGAGTATTGCGTAGCGCCGTCGCGGGATCAACCCGCCGGCGCCGAACCGCCCGAGGGTGCCGGTGCCGGAGCGCTGCCGGGGGCGGTGCCGGACTCGACCGCCTCGTAGCCGGCTTTGACTTTTTCCCGCCCCGCCACCCGCGCCTGCATCGGCATGGGGTAGCGCCCCTGCTCGATCTCGGTGGCCAATTCCTCGAAGGCCCGGGCCTGGGCGTGCTTCCGCGCCGCCGTCCGGGCCGGGTTTTTGCGATACGTCGAGTCGATGTCGATCCGCCAGCCGGGTTTCGGCGAAAAACGCAACACCGTCGGGGTCTTGTCCTCGCCGGATAGATAGACCCGCGCCTCGACGCCGGCTTCATTCAGGACGATGCGGCTGGTGGCGAATCGGCGAGATTCCTGTTCGAGGGTGCTTCCGAACCCGATGGCCAAAAAGCCGCCCGGCCCGTACGCCTTTTCCGCCGCCCGCTGAAGGTGTCCGACCGCCCGCGCGATCTCGACACTGGCATCGGCGATCCGGCGAGCCTCGGGGCTTTCGGCCAGCGACATCGCGCCGATGCGCTCGGACTGGCCCTGAACCATCGCCATCGCGTACTCGGCGAGGGCCTCGAGCGGGCCGGGAACCGCCCGAGCCGGCGCCGTCGCGGGCACCGGCACCGTCGAGCGCGCGGGCGCGGGCAACGGCGCGGTCGGGGGCGCGGGCACCGTCGTGGGCACGGGCACCGTCGTGGGCACGGGCGCGGGCGCCGTCGCGGACGCAGACGCGGTCGTGGGTGCCGTCGCGGGCGCTGAGGTCTGGCCCCATGCCGCCGCGCCCAGCCACAGCACGGGCCCCAGCCACACTCCCGCCGTTGTCATTGCGACAATTCTCAATGCCATTGCCCGAAATATACACCGGCGCGGCGGCCCGCGCGATTCTTCACAGTTCGGCGAACTCGAACGACGGCGATTCGACATCCTCGCGCGGCAGCACAATTTGGGCGAACGGCTCGCCCATCTCCTGGCGAATCCGCTCGGCGTTGTAAACACCCTCGCGCCCGAGAAGCTGGTAGTACACATCCCCCTCCCGGCGCGCCCCTTCGATCGGTGCGATGGCGGCGGCGAACGCCTGGATGCGCCCGGCGTGGTTCTCCCAGCAGCCATCTTTCTCGGCCCACGACGCCGCCGGCAACACCACGTCCGCCGCGTCGCTCAACGGGCTGGCGAGGATGTCCTGCACGACCTTGAATCCCTTCTTGAACAGGATCGGAACGTCCTTGGGCACCCAGCTCGAAAGATACCCGCCGACGATCCACCCGCCGGCAAGCTTCTTCAGCTCCGGCAGGCCCGCGGCCATAAACTCCGACCAGGTGACCTGCATCCCCCCCAGCCGGGTCAGCACCCGCTGCACGCCGGCGGCGTTGGGGACTTTCTCGGCCTTGATGCGGAACGTCTCGGCGCCGCTGATATAGTGTTTGAACACCTCATCAGCGCCGGTACTGGGAACTGGTCCCAGCGCGAATACGCACTTGGGATCGATCGACCGCATGTACTGCCCCAGCAGCCACACTTCCTCGCACGCCATCATCGGCGAGAAAAAGCAGAACGTGCTTCCCGGGCCTTTTTCCTTCACAATCGACTTTAGCCCATCCCCCGCGGCCTCGGTGGCGTTGGTGAAGGTCGTCTCGATCTGAGTTGCGTATTGCACCCGCCGCGGCTTGCGCAGGCGAGCGGGATCATGCACCGGCTTGTAGCTGTATCGCGTATCGTCGCTGATCCACCATTGGTTCACATCCGGGTTGTAGCGCGGCTTGATTCGGAAGATGACGTTCTCGTTCTGATCGATCCAGATGTTCTCCCCGCCAGAGTCGACCGGGCTGATCGACGCCGTTCGCTTGAGCAGCCAGACCCGCTGCTCGAACAGAAAATCCTTGTCCAGCAGCGCCCCGACCGGGCATAAGTCCACCACGTTGCCCGACAGCTTGTTGTTCAGCGGTTTGCCGGGAAAAATGTCGATCTCCTCACGAAACCCACGCCCATCGACGTACAGTTCGCTGGTCCCGGAGATCTCGCGGGTGAAACGAACGCAGCGCGTACACATGATGCAGCGGTCGTTGTACAGCAGGATATTCAGCCCCACGTCCTTCTTAGGCCTCTTGGCCTTGTCTTCCTCGAAGCGCGAAACGGAGCGGCCATACTGGTAGGAAAAATCCTGCAGCCCGCACTCACCGGCCTTGTCGCAGACCGGGCAGTCCAGCGGGTGACTGACCAGCAGATACTCCATCACCTGCTTCTGGTTGGCGATGGCCTTGGTCGACTGGGAATGAACGACCATCCCCTCGCGGACCGGCGTTTGGCAGGCCGGCAAGAGCTTGGGAACCCCCTCGACTTCCACCAAACAGATTCGGCATGAGGCGACGATCGACAACCCCTGATGGTAGCAGTAGTACGGGATCGGCACATCGGCATCCAGGCACGCCTGAAGGATCATCTGGCGGTCCTTGGCCTCGATCGTCTTTCCATCCACGGTGATCTTGGGCATAGGCGGGCAATCCTATCCAAGCCGCTCGGGAATTTCATCCACTCCAAGGCGACCTCCAGAATATTCTCCACGCACGGGCAACTGGGGACATCCAGAATGTTCGCTCGCTTCCCGTTTGACAAATTCTTTACCCAAGTAATCATATAACCATTGACAATCCCCCCGGGTCGTCCGGGCGATTCTATTTTCAGGAGCCAAATGATGCGCGGAACCTGCTTTTTCGGCTGGATGCTCTTTACGATGACGATTCTCGCCACTGCGGCACCGGTGAAGTCGGCGGCTCGCCCGGAAGGGGGCAAATTCACCGCCGTGCGACTGGCCAAGGCGCCGGTCCTCGACGGCAAGATCGAACCGGGGGAATGGGACGGGGCGTTGACCACCTCGGGGGTCATGGCCGCGTTCGATTACACGCTGTTGACGGCCAAGACCGAGATGTCCGTCGGGTTCGACGACACCAAGCTCCACTTCATGTTCCGTTGCTGGCGCTCGGCCGGTGAATCGAAACTGAGCAAGAGCGTGCGCAGCAACGACGGCTACTCCTTCGGCGATCCGTCGGTGGAGGTGTGGGTCTCCCCGCCCAAGGCGATCCCCGAGACCTACCAAAGCGTCATCAACACGTACCCGGCGGTGCTGGACCTGCACATGATCCCCTCGCGCGGCTACACCGCCCAGGGGTGGACCGGGCATTGGGAGATCGGGGTGAGCGAGAGCCCCGACGAATATATCGTCGAGGCATCGATCCCCATCGCCGATTTCGGCGTCAAGACGATCAAGGACGGGGACGTTTGGCAGTTGCTGCTGTGCCGCGCCGCCTTGGGCGCTTGGCCGAGGTCGCAAGGGTCGTGGTCGATCACCACCGGGTTCGGGGAGATCCCGCAACATCCGCCGGTGACGATGCGCGACGACGCGGTGGTGACGCAATTGCGTGGCGTGGAGACGCTGTTCACGGGCAACTATCGCATGCCGTTGAAACTCACCGGGCCGCGCAAGGGCCCGGCGAAGGTCGTCGTCGAGACGCGATTCCACAAGGCCCCTGTGCCGGGCGATGCCTCGGACGTGGCCCAGACCCAGACGGTGGCGCTGGCGGCCGGCGCGACGCAAACCGTCGAGCTGGTAGGCGCCGTGCCGGTCGAGTGGGCGCGGAAAGTCACGATCAACAAGCAGCCGATGGAGGTTCCGGCGGGGAACCTGACCATCACCGTGAGCGTCGAAGGCGGGGACACGCTGTTGCGCCAGACGTTCCCCTACGTGGCCACCGGGTGGACCCCCTCGCGCCCGACCCGGCCGGAAAACAAACCCGCCCCGCCGGAACTGGGCGTTTTCGCCAAATACGGACCGGAAAGCAACACCTTGATCCTGCGGGCCGACATCCTCGATTTGCCGCAGCGCCAACAGGTGCGCGGCGGGCAGGTGCGGTTGCTGGATCCCAACGATGCCGACAAGGAACTGTCGCGGCATCCGCTGGCCAACTTCATCGAGTCGTATTCCGACATCCACTTCAAGCTCGAAGGGATCGAGGTTCCCGTGCAGGACAACGGCGCGCAGGATGCCGCCTGGGCCGAGATTAAGAGAATTAAGGAGGAAAACCGCGACCGGGCCAAGCAGCGCAAGGCCATGTCCGAGCGCAAACCCAAAGCCGGGGAGACGCCGGTCGATCCGAACAACGACCCGAACCTCAAGCCCTTGCCGGTGCCCACCGCCCCGCCGCGAACGCTGCCGCGGAAACTAGTGGTCGAGGTGGGCGTTACCGACGAATCCGGCGCCGTCATCCGCACGGCCCGGCAGGAAATCGAGGTGCTGCGGCAGACGTTCTCGTGGCAGAACAACACGCTTGGCATGAGCGACAAGGTCATCCCCCCCTGGACGCCCATCGAGGTTAAGGGCAACGAGTTTTCCGTGTGGAACCGCAAGCTGACGGTGGATGGTTTGGGGATGCTCACCGGCGTGGACAATGGCGGGGTGAAGCAGATGCGCTCGATGCGCCTGGTGGCGATCAAGGATGGCAAGCCCGTCGAGATCAAGACCACGGCGCCGAAGGTGGAGAAGCGCACCGAAGCGGCGGTAACGTTCACCGGCGAGGGGACCGGCGCGGGACTGAAACTCAGCGCCCATAACACCCTGGAGATGGATGGCTACATCCTGACCGACCTCACCATCGCCCCCGAGGTCGCCGAGGCCTCGGTGGACAAGCTGTATCTCGAAGTGGTGTTGCCCGAATCCGAGGCCACGCACTTCGCCGCCACCGCCGGGGGATGGTCCGCCGTCCACGACGAGACACCGGCGCATTGGTCCAGCCAAACGACCGCGTCCGGCGTGTTGATCGGGGATTTCGTCCCTTACATCTGGCTGACCAATTCCGACCGCGGGTTTTTGTGGGTGGCCGACAACGACAAAGGATGGATTACGGAAGATAAAAAGGAATTGCCGACCCAGGAGATCATCCGCAAGGACGGGACGGTGACGCTGCGCATCCACTTCATCGAGATCCCGACGAAGCTGAATGGCCCGACGAGCCTGCGCTATGCCCACCAGACATTCCCCGCCCGTCCGCTGCCGGGTGGGTGGAGAAGCTGGGTGTGTTCGGGCAACAAGGTCGCCGGCGCCCCCAGCTCGCGTCACACCTACTTCTTCCCCGATTTCATCGGGACCGACTGGGTGATCAACTGGCCCTATTACGGAAGCCCGTTCCCGCATTCCTGGGAGCGGTCCAAGCGCTATTTCGACCGCTTCGAGAACCGACCCGAGGCCCGCCCCACCGTCGGCGCCATCGCCCACTCGATCGGATTTTATCGCGACTACGAAGGACGCAACTTCCCCGAATACAGCGTCGATTGGGGCGAAGAGCCGGGCGCGTTGGGCAACAACGACGTGACCCAGAGCCGCGGGCCGATCGATTTCCGGGTTTTTAACTACAGCGAGTGGGTCCGCCGCTCGGGCATGAGGATGATCTACATCGACGAGAACTACCTCAGCTACGACCGCAACTTCCTCACCGGCGGGGCCTACTACCGCGCCGACGGACGGCTCCAGCCCGGCTACACCTACTTGGGCCTGCGCGACTATTACAAGCGCCTGACCTACGCCCTGCACGATGCCGGCGCCGCCAAGCCGAACTTGTGGATGCACATTTCCAGCGGATCGGCGTATCACGCCTGGTGGGCCGACATCTTTATGGAAGGCGAGAACGTCGCCCCGACCGATGAGCAGTACGACTATATCGAAGTCCTGCCGGCAGCGCGGATGCGGGCCATCGGCAGCGCCAAGACCGCCGGCGGGGCGATGTTGATGATGTGCCAGGCGCTTCGCCACAAGACGGCGTTTTCGGAAAAGCACATCCACCAGTTCGTCGGCTGGGTCATGGCCCACGATATTCTGCCCGAGCAGGTCACCTTTTTCGCGCCGATCGCCGAGGCCGCGAGGTTCTATCGTGATGATGTGCAGTTCATGGGCTACTGGCACGCTGAAGTGCCGGTGAAAACCACCGCCCCCGAAAGCCTGGCGTCGATCCATCGCACCGATGGGCGGGCGATCGTGTGGATCGTCAACCAGGCGCGGCAGGATCGCGCCATCGATCTGGCGATCGATTGGAAGAAGCTGGGTCTGGATCGCGCCCGCACCAGCGCCGTGAATGCTGAAACCGGCGCTGCGATCGCCTTGACCGATGCGGGGCTGACGGTGGATGTGCTTAAGCGGGATTTCGTCGCCGTGTTGCTGATCCAGCGCCCGCAAGGCACCGCCGATGCTAGCTTTCTTGCGGATTTCGAGAAGGGTCCGCAAGCCGAGTTCGCGATGGGCGCCGCCGAGTTCAGCGGTGCCGATGTCCTCATCGACGGCGAGCATGGCAAGGCGCTGTCCGCCGAGGCAGGCGTATCGCTGCTTCCTCGGCTGAACCTGCGAAACGACAAGGGTTTGTGCGAGTTTCGCGCCCGTTTGACGGGCAAGGCCGGATCCATCCTGGAAATCGCCGCCCCGAGCGTCAAAAAAGACGAGCCGGCACTTCCACCGGGGTTGGCGATCGATGTGAAACCCGCCAAAGGCCAGCAGCCCGGCACCTTGTCGATGCGGATCATGGCAAAGGACGGTGAGTCGATCCAGACCTCGGCACCGGACGCTGGATGGCATCAGTTCAAGTTGTCATGGGAGTCGGGCAAGGCCATGCTCAGCGTCGATGGCAAACCACTGGACGGCGCGCTGGCGATCCAGACCTTGAACATTGGTCAATCCACCGGCGAAGAGTCGATGCGCTCGAGTGAGTTCGCCTTCGGCAGCCGCCGCGGTGCCATCGACGCGATCGACGATGTGCGTTGCACGCGGTGATGCCAAGGGCCTTGCGCGAGCGCGGCCGGTCGAGTTGGCGACCGCCGCGGTGCCATCGATGTGATCGACGATGCGCGTAGCACCCGGTGATGCCGAAGGCCAACGTGACCCGCCCTTGGCGAGGCGGGATCCCCCTGCCCGCCTCCATCGCCATTCGTTCGCACTGCGCACCGCCATCGAATTGCAAAAATCTCAGATCTGAGTTCTTCGATCTCTGAAATCTCGCCGGAAAACCCATCTGGCTGGGTATCGCGCCTGTCCTTGGCAAACTTGGTTCATTCGAGGAAGAACCAGAGTACGAATGCCGCGGCCGAAGTGCCGCCGGTGAGGACACCGGCGGCACAAAAGGCGATCGAATCGCCAAGGTATTGAATTAGACCCATCGGGCTATCGGGTAAATCACGATTCGAGATGATCCCGGCGCAGGGCAACCGGGGCTTGCAATATTTCCGTCAGCAGGAACTGCTGACGAAGCGTCGCCGGGCGGAGCCAGCGGTTCAGCGCCGCGGCATCGGCACCGAGGTGATCGCGTTTGCCGCCCGTTTCGGCGGCGCCAAGTTGCGTCGAATAGATATCGGGGCGTCTGGCGATCCCCGCCGGGGCTGCCGCGGCGGCGGACGAAGCTGTCGTTGACGATGGCTCGGTCATGCGCGCGAGCGCCTCGACCGGACTTCGCCGGGGGCGCGGGACGCTGACCATCGGCGGATTACGGGATGCTCCGGACGTGCCGGGAACACGCGGCGGTGCCGGACGCCGAACCGTCGGCGGGCCCTGCGGGCGGGGACGGTTCATCATCGGATTTTTCGGCACCGGAGGCGGCATCCGCCGAGGCGCGGGCGCCATGCGCTGCGGTGCGCGTGACGGGGAAGGCAACGGCCCCGGCGGCATGCGCTGCGGCGGGCGAGACGGGGAGGGACCCGGCGGCAAGGGCACGGGCGGCGGCGCACTTTCCGGTGCCGGCGGAACCGGCATTTGCCGTTGACGCTGCTTTTGCTTCTCCTTAACCCACCAGTTGATGCCCGCGAAAATCGCCCAGATGATGAAGAAAATCGAACCAAACAGAACCTTCTGGAACTCGTTGTCCGGCGCTGCGCCTAGAAGATGGAGGGTGGGGAAGTCCATGGGAGGCTGGGTTCGAGCCGATCAGCCGCGGGTTGCGACAGCGCCGCCGCTGCCTTCAGCCGGCTTGGCCACGGCCTCGCGCATGGCGGTGTCGGCCTGCACGTTGCGCAGCTTGTAGTAATCCATCACGCCGAGGTTGCCGCTTCGGAAGGCATCGGCGATCGCCTTGGGGATCTCGGCCTCGGCCGCCACGACCAGCGCGCGGTTCTCGGCCACTTTGGCGATATTTTCCTGCTCTTGGGCCACGGCCAGCGCCCGGCGCTTCTCGGCCTCGGCCTGGAATCGGCGCTTGTCGGCCTCGGCCTGTTCGGCCTGGAGCTTGGCGCCGATGTTGTCCCCGACATCCACGTCGGCAATGTCGATCGACAAAATCTCGAACGCGGTGTTGGCGTCGAGGCCCTTGTTCAGCACCGCCTTGGAATTGTGGTCGGGGTTCTCCAGCACCGCCGTGTGATCGGCGGCCGACCCGATCGCGGTGACGATCCCCTCGCCCACGCGGGCGATGATCGTTTCTTCAGTCGCCCCGCCCACCAGCCGCCGGATATTGGTCCGAACCGTGACCCGCGCCTTGACCCGAAGTTGAATCCCGTTTTTCGCCACCGCGTCGATGGTGGCGCGACCCATCGCGGCCGAGGGCACGTCGATCACCTTGGGATTCACGCTGGTCTGGATCGCGTCGAGGATGTCGCGCCCGGCCAGGTCGATGGCGGTGGCGGTCTTCCAGTCCAGCGGAATGTTCGCCTTGGTGGCCGCGATCATCGCGGTGATGACCCGGCGCACATCCCCCCCGGCCAGCACGTGCGACTCCATTTCGTTCTGCGGAATCTCCAGCCCCGCCCGGGTCGCCTGGATGCGCGAATTGACGATGGTGTTGGCATCCACCTTCCGCAGCCGCATCCCCACCAGTTCCAGCAGGCTCACCCGCGCGCCGCTGACCAGCGCTCGGACATACAGCCCGATGAACTGGAACAGCACGGCAAAAATGATCAGCAGAATGATGACCGAGAAGATCACCACGCCCCAGAAGAGGGCATCGGAATCGACGGCTAGCGGAATGGGCATTGAGTTCATGTTCGGTCCTGAGAGTTCGGCGCCACGGCGACGACGGGTGCCGGATCAGACATCCCCCGAACGGTCAGGAGCTTGCCTTCCGACACACCGACGACTTTCACGCGGCTGCCGCGGTGAATCATGCCGTATTCGCTCACCGCTTCAAGTCGGATGCCCTGGAATTCGCATTCGCCGCTGGGGCGAAGCTCCGACATCGCCACACCGATCTCGCCCAGCCGAACCGGAATCACCCCGCGCGACGTGTCGATCGGTGGCAATAAAATGCGTTTTCCGACGAAGCTGCGTTCCCACATCCGGCTGCCCCAATCGAGCAATACCGGCGACGCGACGACCATGCCCAGGAACAGGGCCAGCCCCACCCAGCGGTTGAGATAAAAGCAGATCCCGACGGCCCCGGCGATCGCCGCCACGCCCAAAACGCCCAGCATCCCATGCGTGGGCAGCAGCAGTTCCCCCACCAGCAGCACCAGCCCGATGACCGCGAGAAGAATAATCCAAGTGAGCGGTTCCATGAAAGCTCTGCCGTCCTCCGTCCTCGCCTGCGTCCCTCCGCCCCTGCGTCCTTCCATGCCTCCATCCGTCCATCCCTCCGTGCCTCTGTGCCTCTGTGCCTTGTCTGATCCTATCTCTCGTCTCCCGCGCGCACCACAATCTTCGTTCCCTCGATCTCCTTGACCACCAGTCGTGTCCCGGCGACCACGTATCCGTGGTCGCTGACCACATCGACCACCCGCTCTTCACCCGATGTCTCATCCGCGAACGCGGCCATTCCGCCGGGCTTCAGGTCCGTTACCGCCCGACCGATCGTTCGCGCCCGGGGCCATCCCTGCTCGATCCCCATGCTCACCCCTGATGCCCCGGCGGCCACCTGCGGACCCGTCAGGATCAACCGGTTCATATACGGCAGCTTCGGCAGAAAACGCTGGAGCCACCACCACAGCACCAGCGAGCTCGCCATGCCCAGCAGCACCACGACGATCCCCTGCCGCAGCGACTGCCACGACCCGGTCAGCACCGGCAAAATCCCCGGCAGGTCCGACGGCTCATCGCCCACCCAGGTCATGGTTAATCCGAACAACACCAGCACGATTCCGGAAATTCCAGCCACGCCGAAGCCAGGGATCATGAACAGTTCCACCGCCAACAGCACCAATCCCAGCAACACCGCCAGCACTTCCCACCACTGGGCATAGCCGGTGAGCAGCGGCACCCCCACCAGCACCGCCAGCGCGACCGTCGCCGCCACCTCGGGAACCCCGTGCCCGGGCGTGCTGAACGCGAGATAGAGCGAGATCATGAACGCGGTCGTGAGCAATCCGCGGACGGTCATGCTCCCGAGGAACTCGATGATCTTCTCCCCCGCCGCCGGCTCGAAGCGGGCGACAAGCTCCAACCCGCGCGAGCGCGCCAGCGTCTCGGCATCAATCGCTTCTCCCGACGCCAGACCGATTTTCACCGCCACGTCGGTCCCCACCGTCAACAGCGTGTCGGCCGCATCGAGCGGATCGCGCACGCCCGGAACCGGCTTCCACCCGTTCTCGATCAACACCTTGTACGTCGCGGCATCGACGAACCGTTTTTCCCCGGCGTCGTTCTGCATGTAATGCACGACCCGCCCCAGCGAGACCATCGATTGGACCAGCAGCGGATCGTGGCCGTTGCGGATCGCCGAGGAATAAAAGTCTTCGAGGATCGGGCTTTCGGCCTTGGCCCGCTCGGTCTCGCCCAGCGATTGCAGCCCGCCCCCGGGCGCCAAGCTGATCGGCGCGCAGTCCCCCAGCAGCGCTGTGGGCTGCATGACGATCTCGTTGCACGCCAGCGAGATCAGCGCCCCGGCCGAGAGGGCCTTTTCCTCGACAAACGCGATGATGTGCAGGTCGTTTTGCTGCTTGAGGAAGCGCGACATCTGAAGCGCCGAGCTGACCAGCCCGCCGGGGGTGTTGATCTGCAGGATGATCGTCGTCGCCCCGGTCTTGCGGGCCTCGGCGAACCGCCGAAATATCGCGTCGCGCGACATGTCGTTGATCTCGCCGCGCAGCGCCACCACGGCGGCCTTGCCCGTTGCCGGCGCCGTCGTCGGCTCGCCCACCGTCGCCGCCATGCATACGCTGGCGGCCGCGACAAACATCAATCCCCAAAAAACGATCGACCGTGCCATCATCCCGATTATATCCCCTGAGTCGCCCGATCCGAAGTAAAGCGCCGCAACGAGCGCCCGCTGAGTTGCCATGTCGCTTTTTCTGACCAGCCATTCTGCTGTCCGTGCGGCGCGCCCACCATTTCGTGGGCAAGTCCAGACCCGCAGCCCTGGCTTTCCTTGCCGAAATGCAGTTCGCCGTCGGCACCTGAAATGGTCGAACCGCGCTTGATTCAAGGGGTCGGGTGATGCAAAGGGTAGATTCCCCACAGCTCGGTCTCTTACACCCGTGGAAATGGAACTTCATTCCGCCATGGTTTGATAACGTCGCCCTATTATTCCTCGTCACACTTCGACCATCCTCCACACCGCCCAGGCGGCGGCGATCAACAGCAGGATGAACGCGGCGTTGGCAAATTTTCGAGACCAGCGTCTACGGCGGTGCCGGGCGATTTGCTGGGTCACTACGGAGATCACCATCGGCGCGGAGGGGGTCAGCCGTGACATCGCCTCGGCCAATCGCCGCATCAGCGCGGGCAAATCTTCTCCCATGACTTGCCGCAGCGCCGTGTCGGCGCCCTGGAGATGGGCGGCGGCGGCCTGGGCCGAGCAATCCATGGCGATGCCGAGCGAGCGGGCGTCGAATTGCTCGCCGACGTGCAGCACGAACGCCTCGCGCTGCTGGACGGGCAGAGCGCGGATGGCGCAGATAAATGCCGAATAACGCACATCGTCTGGCACCCCCGCCGCCGTGATCAAAGGATCGGCCCGCCAGTCCACGTTCGATAGCTTCACGCGCCGGGTGGTCAGGACGGTGTGATGCCAGAACCACCGCCGTGCCGAATCCGCCCGCGTCCAGTCGCCGACGTGATCGAGACTGCGGATCATCATCAACCGCACCACGCGATCAGCGGTGCGGGAACTGGGGGTCAGGGCATGGGCCAGGCGGTGGACCAGCGGATAGAAGCCTCCGAGCAGTTGCGACAACGCCGCCGGCCGCCGGCGCATCGCCTGGTCGAATAATTCCCGCTCATCCAGCATCGGTATTTTAGTCTACGAACGCGCGGGGCGGCATGCGACCGGGCGCGATCGGCAAGTGAGCTACTCGCCGCCGTTTCGGCGAAGCGGGAGGCGACGCATGCGACCGGGCGCGATCGGCAAGCGAGCACCTTGCCGACTATCACGGCGAAGCGGGAGGCGCAGGAGCCGTCGGAGGCGGCGCCGGCGGCGGGAATGTGTCATCGTCGGAGCCGACCAGGTGAATCGAGTTCTTGCCGGAGCGCTTGGCCTGAAACATCAACGCGCGATCGGCGGCCTCGATCAGGCTATGGGCATCGGCGGCGTCGAAGGGATAGACGGCCAGCCCGCCGGAGATCGTCAAGTCGCCCTTGCCGCCGGGTCCCAGTCCGCTGAAGTCTTCGCCGGCGACCAATTTGCGGAATCGCTCGAGAATGGTTCGGATCGACGCCGGTACCCGCGGCGGCGGGACGGGGCTGGGCTGGCGCGGCTGGCGCGGGCCTTCTTTCTCCCAAAAGATCACCCCGAACTCGTCTCCCGACAAGCGCGACACCAGGTCATGCTCGCGGCAGGATCGCTTCATCAATGCCGCGGTCTGGCGGAGAATCTCATCGCCCACCCCGTGGCCGTAGAGGTCGTTGTATCGCTTGAAATTGTCGATATCGAACAGCAGCAAGGTGACGGGAAACCGCCGCTGACGCGCCTTTTCGATGATTTGCCCGAGGAAATGGCGGAAATATCGCCCGTTGTACAACCCCGTCAGCTCGTCGGTGATCGCCAGCTTTTGCAGGCGGACGTGGCGGTCCTGCAGGGCGCCGAGCTTGCTCATCAGGTGCGTGAGCCGGGCCAGGAAATGCCGAGCCGCCGCCTGGTCCTCGTCTCGCGGCAAGACCAGACAGAGCGTTGAAGCCTCAACCTGATTGACGCGGACGGGATGCGCGACGCAGGCAAAGCCCTCCGGTGACGCCGGGGCCGCGACACCGGGCGCTTGCAGCGACATCCGCATCGTCGGGGCGATCCTGGAGTCGATCTGCTTCGCCACCGCCGCCAAGGCATCATGCGGATGCTGCACCATCGCCTCGAGCAGCAGTTCGGCCAACGGCAAGCCCTCGAGCAGGGATACCCGATCGGGCGAGAGACTTTGCACCAGCGCTTCGGCGTCATCGTTCGCGGCGGCTCTTTGCGGCGGCGCTTGCCGCGCGGGCCCGACCGCGAACATCTGCTGCAATTCCCCCGGATTCACCGGCGTGACGAGATAGTCGTCGGCCCCAAACTCGAGCATTTTCCGCGATAGCGGCTCGAGCGTGGGATGTCCGAACAGCACCAGGCGCGATTCGGGCGCCAGTCGCCGAAGCGTTTGCACCGCCGGCTCGGGACGGCGTTCGATCGGCTCGGTGTTGGCCACGATCGCGGTGTAGTCCCCGGCGCTCAACTCGGCGATGCCGTCGAAATAATGCGCCACGGCGGTGATTCGCGCCGACGGCAGCGCCGACGCCAGCGCCGGGTGGGCTTGGCGGGCGACATCACCAATCAGCAGGATTCGCTCGCTCGCTAATCGCATCCGGATCAGTCCTCCCCCCGCGAACGCGGCACCGCCGGCTCCTGAAGCAGCGCCCGCAGTTCATCGGCTGTCAAAACCGGCTCTCCGAACGATTCGCCGGAGTCCTCTTCCGAATCTTCCAAAGCGATTCGCTGCATCGACGTCGAACGCGCTGGTTCGGGCACGGGCGACGGCGGCGGGGCGTTGACTTCATCGGCACCTCCGACGGCGGTGCGATGCAGGCCATCGTCCGAAACCAGCCCATCAGCGCCCAGTCGCAGCGCCTCGGCCATGGCCGCGGCCCGGCCATCGGTATCGCTCAGCCACAGGTCCACATGCGGGCAGCGCGTTTTGACCGCCGGAATAATCGACAACTCTTCACGAAAGAGGCTGTTGAGGCTCAAAATCAGGGCCCCATACGCCAAGGGCCGGCGGCACAGCTCCATCATGGCGGCGTAGGGGTCGTCCGCCTCGGCGCAGGTGAACCCCAGGCGCTGCATCGTCGCCATCGGACCGGCTCGACAAGCCGGGTTCCCGACGATCAACACGCGCCCCACCGGACGAGTGACTGGAAAACTGACCCCGGACATCCCACTCCCACGCGACCCGCCGTCGCGCAATGAATACCCGAGTACATAGTACCCCGTGATTGAGGTGAAGCAATTCGCGGTTGGAAAAACCGCCTGGCGCGGATGCGGGAGAGAAAATGTTAAACGCGAAGCGGCGAAGGTGCGAAGCAGGAATCTCGCCGCCAAAAGCCATTTTCGCTTCTCCAGCAAGCGGACTCGTAGACGCAGAGTTCCTATCCCACGCTGGCTCGCCGTGTCCTCGGAAGGCCTACAGCTCCTCTTCGCCCCTTCGCGTCTTCGCGTTTAATTTCCGATGCGATCGACTGTACGGGCTGTGATGTTTATTACGACGCCCACGCCCGGCCTTGCCGCATGAAATGGGCAAAATGGGCAGCGAATTCTCCGCCTCGTCTTCGCCCCTTCGCGATTAATTCCTGATGCGATCGACTATACGGGCTGTGGCGTTTATAACGACACCGACGCCCAGGCTTGTCGCATGAAGCGGCCAAAATGGGGCAGCGATTCCTCCGGCTCGGGCGCGCCGGCACGCCAGCGCTTTTCGCACTCGAGGCTGAGCCATCCCTCGTACCCGGTGCGCCGCAATTCCGCAGCGCACAGCGTCAAGGGCAAATCTCCGTTTCCCATCAGCTTCGGCTCGTTTCGCCCGTCAACCCGAACCGAGTCCTTCACGTGGACATGACGAATGTACCGCGACAACACCTGCACCGTGTCGGCGGGAGATTCGCCTTTGCGATACGGATGCTCGATATCCCACAACACCCCCACATCCACCGGCGGCATCTCATGGATCAACTCCAGCACTTCGTCACTCGTCGCCCATGAATCGTGCGTTTCCAGCACCGGGATGCAGTCAAAGGGTCGTCCCATTTTCGTCAACTGCCGAAGGTGCCGCTGGGCGAGTTGCCGGGCCTGCTCGCGGGAGAGGTCTTTGGGAACCGCCCCGCCGAACACCCGCAACATGACGGTGCCCGTCTTGGCGGCCAGTTCCGCCGATCGTCGAAACTCCTCGAGCATCATGTCCCACCGCTCCGGCGCCGGCGTCACGAGCGTCACCGAAGTATTCAGACACGGCATGGACAGCCGGTTGCGCTCCAGCAAGGCGAGCGTGTCCGGCAGGCGGGCGTTGAATTCCTCCAACCGGGTGATGTCGATTTGTTCGCCGATTCCGCGAAAGTCGATCCCATGCAGTTCATTGGCGACCGCAGCTTCGACGATCTGTTCGAGCGTCCAGGCGGGACAGGTCAGCGTGGAAAAACAAAGTCGATTGCTCAGAGTCATGCCGTCCGAGGGTATCGCGGCGAGTTGATGCGATCAAAGCCGGTCGGAGGCTCGAGCGCGGGAGGGTGGAAGGCCGTTATGGTGGTGGGTCTCGCGAAACTCGTACCCCTGATGTGTCCGGGTGTCGCGAAGATCGCAAATTTTTGCTTGCGTTTGATCCGTTCGCTACACTCACCGCCCGATGGTTCGGTTCGCTTGCCCCGCGGGCGGGCGCGGACGAACCGGAAGCTGTTTTCGCCCCGCCCCGTCGCGGGCAAGGAGAAACCATGAAGTTGTGGCAGGAGTTCAAGAGCTTTGCCTTCAAAGGCAACATGATCGACCTGGCCGTCGGCGTGGTGATCGGCACGGCCTTTACCAAGGTCGTTACCTCGGTGGTCACCAACTTGATGATGCCGCTGATTGGCTACGTCACGCCGAAAACCGACTTTTCCGATTGGAAGCTCGGCAAGATCACCATCGGATTGCTGATCAACGACCTGATCACGTTCCTGATCGTTGCGATCGCGGTCTTCATTTTCGTGGTCAAGTTGATCGGTGCCATGACGCAAAAGGCCGCTGAGGCACCGGCGCCGTCGGAGCCGACCAGCAAGGAATGCCCGCGCTGCTTGTCGGTCATTCCCCTCAAGGCAACGCGATGCCCGCAATGCACCAGCGATCTGGATGGCCCCGGCCTTACCGTCGCCTGAAGACCCCTGCTTCCTTTTTTTTTCTGAGACCTGCAATGAAACTGCTGAATGGAACGGCCCGCCGATTCACCGCGGTCCTGACGATTGCGATCCTCACCGGGTGGATCGCGGGCCATGCCCTCGCCGGTGAGGTGATCCTTAAGAACGGCGACCGGCTGACCGGAAAGTTGACCGCCAGCGCCGTGGGTGATCTCAAGATCGAGTCCGATGCGCTGGGCGAAGTCAAGGTGGACATGAAGGACGTCCGCACGTTTTCGTCGGATGAGCCGGTCGAGCTGCGCCTGACCGATGGATCGGTGATCAAGGAGTCGATCACCGTCGGCGATGAGGGAACCGTCCGCACCGCCGGCCCCGCCGGGCGGGTCGTGCAGTTGTCGAGTATCGACAAGATCAACCCCCCGGCCGTCAAATGGACCGGGGCGATCAGCCTGGCCGGCGCGCTGGCCAGCGGGAACACCAAGTCGATCGGATTGACGCTCGACGCCAGCGCTGTTCGCCGGACCGATGACGACCGGATCACGCTGGGCGCTGGCTACCGGTTCCAACGCGAGCGCGATCCCGGAACCGGAACCAATTCCGAAACCCAGAACCGATACTTCATCAACGCCAAGTACGATTACTTTCTGACCAAGAAGTTCTATGTGTTCGGCAACGTCGGCGTCGAACATGACGCGATCGCCAACCTCGACCTGCGGCTCACGCCCGGGCTGGGCGTGGGTTATCAATGGCTGGAAACGGCCAAGATGAACTTCAATACCGAAGCCGGCTTGACGTATGTCTACGAAAAATACGCCGGGGTTTCCGGGTCGAATGAATATCTGAGCTTGCGGCTGGCCTACCATTTCGATTGGAAGCTGCTGGATGAAAAAGTGCTGCTGTTTCACAACCTGGAATATCTTCCGAGCCTCGAGGATATCAGCGACTACCTGATCAACACCGACATCGGCGTGCGCACGATGATGACCAGCGCCTGGTTCACCCAGTTCAAGGTGGCGTTGATCTACGATTCGACCCCCGCGCCGGGCAAGACCGAAGCGGACCTGCAATTCCTGCTCGGCGTCGGATATGCGTTCTAGCGCTGATCACGAGATCCAATCCGATCTTCTTGAGCTGGACCCGCCGGGCGCCGATTGCCAGCGCCACGGCGGGCCCGCCGCGCCAGACTCGGCATGGCACCGGTGCGATATCCGCGATCCCGGATTGAAAAGCCCGATCGTTGCCCTACACTGATCGCCCCAAGGCCCCGTTTGAAGGGGTGATCGCACACGAGCGTTGTTTTTTCATGGGCCAATCGCCCGCTCTTTTTCCGCCTTAGCGCAAAGGATTCCGATATGCCGCTGATGACCACTAAACCGATGTTCGATCTCGCCTACGACGGCGGGTTCGCCGTCGGGGCGTTCAATGTCAACAACATGGAGATCACCCAGGGGATCATCGAGGCCTGCGCGGCCGAGAAAAGCCCACTGATCCTTCAGATTTCCAAGGGTGCCCGCAAATACGCCAAGATGAACTACCTCCGCCACATCATCCTGGCGGCGGTCGAGGAATATCCCGATCTGCCCATCGCCATCCATCTCGATCACGGCGACACGGTGGACTTGGTCGATGCCTGCATCAAGGATGGGTTCACCTCGGTGATGATCGATGGATCGCACCACCCCTACGAAGAGAACGTCAAGGTCAGCGCCGAAGCGGTTAAGCACGCCCACGCCGCCGGGGTCACCGTCGAAGCCGAACTGGGGATGTTGGGGGGGATCGAGGAAGATGTGGTGGGCCTGAGCGCCGAGGAATACGAGAAGAACATCGAGAAATTCCTGACCGATCCCAAACAGGCGGTGGATTTCGCCAAGCGCACGGGGATCGACTCTCTGGCCGTCGCCATCGGCACCAGCCACGGGGCTTACAAGTTCAAGCACGAGTCCAAGCTGGCGTTCAACCGCATCGAAGAGATCATGAAGACCTGCCCGGGCCTGCCGCTGGTCATGCACGGTTCGAGCAGCGTGCCGCAGGAGTTCATCGACCTGGTGAACAAATACGGCGGGAAAATGCCCAACGCCAAGGGCGTGCCCGAGGACCAGATTCACATGGCCGTGAGCAAGTACGGCGTGTGCAAGGTGAACATCGACACCGACCTTCGCCTGGCGTTGACGGCGAAGATCCGCGAAGTGTTCGCCACCAAGCCCAGCGAGTTCGATCCGCGGAACTACCTTGGCCCTGGACGCGAAGCGATCATCACCATGGTTCGCCGCAAACTGCATATGCTGAATAGCGCCGGCAAGGCCGAAACCGTGATCAACCAGTGGAAAAAGCTCGGCAGCCCGCTGCCGACGTATTACAAGAAGTAGGCCGAAGCCCGGCATCCGGGATTCGCAGCAACGTTGGGCGATCGCCGCGGTTTCCGCCGCGGCGATCGCACTTGAACACTATCGACAGGCGGCAGGAGTCGCCGGATCCTCGGTTAGTGAATCCAGCAATTGGGGACCGGTGTCCTCTGTGGCTGACTGATGTGGAACTGATGTCCAAATCCGACTCATACGTATTGCAACTTCCAAATCTCTTTGGCGATCACATGGTTTTGCAGCGGGACCGCGAGGTGCCGGTGTTCGGCCTTGCCGATCCGGGCGCCGGGGTTGAAGTGACGCTGCTTGCGCCCACGCCCATCACGGGCAGCGCCAGCGCTGACGGCCAGGGGCGGTGGATGGTGCGTCTGGCGGCCATGTCCGCCGGCGGGCCTTATGCGATGGAGATCCGCGCTTCGGGCAGGACCCTTCGCTACGAAGACGTTCTCATCGGCGATGTGTGGGTCTGCTCCGGGCAATCCAACATGGAGTGGCCGGTTACCGGCGCGCTCGATGGAGCCGAGGAGATTGCCGCGGCGAATCACCCGCGAATTCGATTGCTGCAAGTGCCCCGACACGCCTCCACCAAGCCTCGACAAGACTTTGACGCGCATTGGACGTTATGCGAGCCGGAATCGGCCCGGGCATTTTCGGCGGTCGCGTACTTTTTCGGACGGCACTTGCATCGTGAGCTGAACGTGCCGATTGGACTGATCCACGCAAGCTGGGGCGGCAGCGCCGCCGAGGCGTGGACGCCGCGGCAGGCAATGCTGGATGATCCGCAGCTTCGTTCGCTGGTCACGACGGGGCAAGGCGGCGAGGAATTTGACGAAGACGCCCAGCCCAAGCCGCATGTCGATCCCGGCAACGAGGGCGTGAACTGGGGCTGGGCGAGCAATGATTTCGATGACCGCGACTGGGACCAGATGTCCACGCCCGGGGCTTGGGAAGCCACCGGGCTGAATATCGACGGATCGGTCTGGTTTCGTCGCTCGGTGACAATTCCCGATTCATGGGCCGGGAGCGATCTCGAGCTGTCACTGGGCGCGATCGATGACTTCGACATCACCTATTTCAATGGTCATCCGGTCGGGCAAACCGGCACCGAGACGCCCAACTGGTGGGCGCATCCCCGACTCTACCGGGTGCCCGGGTCACTCGTTCAGGCGGGGAGCGCGACGCTGGCGATCCGCGTATTCGATCAATGGGGCGGCGGCGGGTTAATGGGGCCGAGGTCGGCGATGAGCCTGCGGGGTCCGACGGGCGAATCGATCCCGCTGGACGGTGCATGGAAATTCCGCGTCGAACTTGCGCTGCCGCCGGCCGCCATGTCGAGCCACACGCCGCCCGGATCGCTCTTTAATGCGATGATCGCTCCGCTGATTCCCACCGCCATCCGTGGGGCGATCTGGTATCAAGGCGAATCCAACGCCGACCGCGCGTTCCAATACCACCGGCTGCTCTCGACCCTGATCGGCCAGTGGCGAAAACTCTGGAAACAAGGCGATTTCCCGTTCCTGATCGTACAACTGGCCAACTTCCGCCCGCGCTCACCCGATCCGCAGCCCAGCACCTGGGCCAATCTTCGTCAGGCCCAGCAGGACGTGTCGCAGTCCGTACCGAACACCGCCTTGGCGCTGGCGATCGATGTCGGCGATGCCGACGACATTCATCCGCGCGATAAGCAAACCGTCGGTGAGCGACTGGCGCTACAGGCACTGAAGGTCGCCCACGGGAAAACGATCGAAGCGGACGGCCCGGCGTTCGAGTCGATGTCGATCGGCGACGCCGAAGTCCGGCTGCGATTCGCTTACGGCCCGCTTGTCGTGCGCGGCTCCGCGCTCGAGGGGTTCACCCTCGCCGGGGAGGATCGGCGTTTTTTCAATGCTTCGGCGCGGCTCGAGGACGATCGGACGGTGGTTCTTTCCTCGGCGCAAGTCCCCTGCCCGATCGCGGCGCGATACGCATGGGCCGACAATCCGCCGTCAACCCTCTACAACCGCGCCGAACTGCCCGCGGCGCCGTTCCGCGGCGATGATTGGGAATGAGCCGGCGCGATTCGCGCACGACGGCGGGCACCGTTGCGCAGCGATGATGGGAAGCGATCCAGCGCTATTCGATCACCGAGGCGATCGACTGGGCCGACTTCTCCAGCTCGATCAGCGCTGACTCGGGGATCGTCTGGTCCCGCACCCAGGCGCATAACCGCTCGATCTGTTCGTGGGCAAGCTCGCCGAACCGTTCGGCGATACGAAGGTTGGCGGCACGGGTTCGCGGGGCGACTTCGTTGCTCAGCTTCTCGGTGAGCCATGTCGTCAGACTCCACCCTCCGATCAGCAGCAGGTCCAACGGTCCGAAAAACGCGTGATGCGTCACCACCACCAGCGTCAGAAGGTAGGGTGCCGCCTCCGACCATCGCGTCAGTTGACTCCCCCCCGGCAGATGCTTGAGCAGCTTCATTAACAAGGCCGTATCGCGCGGCGTGGCGTTCCATCGACGCTGCAACCAGTCGTTCAGGTCCGCCAGCTCCTCGCGGACGATCGTCGCGGCGCGGGCCGGGTCGATCTTCACCGCGCGATAAGCGGCCGCGTCCGCCCGCATCCATTCGGCCCCGGATTCATCAGCGCCCAGGACATCGTCGGCGCGGCTCAACACCACCGCGAACTGGTCCTGCAGCACTTGAGCGAAATCCGGCAGCCCGGGATCGGCGGCACTGGCCTGCTCCAGCCCCAGGTCCGGCGTTTGACCGCGAATGACCACATCCCACGCCGCCCGGGGCAGCCGCGCCAGCAGCATCGGCGCCTGGCGCAGGCGATCCACCACCCGCTGCGGGCCTATCAAATACAGGACACTGCGCTGCTGCAACCGGCGCTGTAACTGCTGGGTGAGCGGGTTGACATCGACTTGGGCCGCCGGGCTTTCGATCGCCCGCAGCGCCACGATAATCCGCCCCGCCGTCGCGAGCTGTCGCCGCGCCGGGGCAATCACCTTATCCTGCAATCGGCCCACCAAGTCGGCGGCGCGATGGCGCACTCCTTGAGCGGTCTCGGTCGGCGGCGGCGCGGCGAGCGACATGATCGCCTGGCGAAGCGCCTGCAAATCGATCGCCGTCGCAGGCTCATATCCCGCATCGTCGCGCGGGACCGCGAAAACGCCTGCCGCACCGGCGTTGCCGACCGCACCGGCGTTGCCAACCGCACCGAGGTCGCCTGCCGCACCGAGGTCGCCGACCGCACCGACGTTGCCTGCCGCACCGGCGTTGCCGGCCGCACCGGCATTGCCGACCGCACCGGCGTTGCCCGCCGCACCGAGGTCGCCTGCCGCACCGGCATTGCCGGCCGCACCGGCGTTGCCCGCCGCACCGGCGTTGCCAGCGCGAAATCGCTCGAGAAGCCGCCCGTAATCTTCGACCATGGCGGCGTCCTCGGCCTTGTTCATCACGAACAGCGCCGGCAGCTCATAACGCCAGCAAAGCCGGTAATACGCACGCAATTCGGTCATCTGATATTTTTCCGGACTGACGACGAACAGGATCGCCTCGGCCCAGCGGAACACGCGAGCGGCCTGGAGATGATGCTCGGGCTCGTCGCCGTCGAGGTCGGGCGTGTCGATCAGCGTGATCTGCTGCGTGAGGTCCGATGGGTGAACCACGACCACAAGGCAATCGATCGTCCCGCGAGCCGGCAGTTGCTCGGCGCCGGCTTGCCGGGCATCGAGTTCCAGCCAGCGATCCGGAACATTTTTCGCGTCCGAAGCCACCGCCACGGCACCGGCGGTGAAAGTCCGGCGAAAACTCGCGGCCGAAACTTCGGCGCCGAGCAGGCGGTTGACGAGCGTACTTTTACCCGTGCCGGTTCCGCCCACGATCGCCAGCAGCAGCGGGCGATCCTTTCGCGGCTCGAGATGAAATCGCAGCGCTGATAAGTCGCCACGAATACGGCGAAGGGCATTGGCGGACGCCGAATCGGCGCGCGGCGTCACCCGCCCCAGGCGCGTCTCCAGTTCCCCCAGACGCGTCTCCAGTTCCCCCAGACGCCAGGCGAGCTTCACCGTCAATGGATCCATCGTTGCTCGATTCCCCGCCGGCACCAGCTATTGCGGGATGGTTTCGGCGTGTCGCGCTGGCGTGGACGGCGCTGAAGATTGCGGCGCCGGCTCGATCGTCGCCCCGGGCAGTGCCGCCACGTTCACCATCGTCCCGACCCGGATCGCGCCGTGGTTCAAGTCAAAACAGGAGTCAGCGCCGGGCAAGTCCACGATGAACAGGCAGCCCGCCCGCACCGCCAGCCAGCGCTCGGTGAGGAATCTCACCCGTCCCTGCACGATTCGCGGCGGGCCGACGATCGGCTGCACGAAGTTGCCGCCGCTGGGCACGGTCATCACCTTGCGGGCTTTGAGCCGGATAATCGCCGCGATGAGCCGGTTCGCCTCCCCGGTCCATTCACCGCCGCGGGCACTCAGGCGTAGCGCGTAATTGGTGTTCGCCGGGGCGAAAACCACCATGCCGTCGGACGATTCGATGACTCTGCCGCTGGCGGGAAAATCCAGTTCCGTGGGATCGCTCATTCCTTGCCTCTTGTCGATGTTGACACCGCGCTGACGCCGACGGCGATCAACCTACCCGCCGCTCATCGTCCGATCAATCGCGCCACTTCCTGGCAATCCTTGTCCCCCCGGCCCGACAGGTTCACCAGGAGAATCTGATCCGCCGGCAGCGCCGGCGCCAGCTTGGCCACCTGCGCGATCGCGTGCGCCGATTCCAGGGCC
Organism: Tepidisphaerales bacterium; assembly: GCA_038329845.1. Taxonomy (GTDB): domain Bacteria; phylum Planctomycetota; class Phycisphaerae; order Tepidisphaerales; family Tepidisphaeraceae; genus JBBQNJ01. The sequence goes on from JBBQNJ010000001.1 coordinate 208,256, forward strand.
GGCAGAATTCCTTCGGTCCGCGCCAGCAGCTCGAACGCCTCGAGCGCCTCGGCGTCGGTGATCGACGTATATTGCACCCGCCGGGCATCCTTCCACCATGCATGTTCGGGGCCAACCCCTGGGTAATCCAGCCCCGCCGACACCGAGTGAACATCGGCGGTCTGCCCATCCTCCGTTTGCAACACGTAGGACATCGCCCCATGCAGCACCCCCGGCCTGCCCCGCGACAGCGTCGCGGCATGTTGGCCCAGCGCCGACCCGCGACCTCCGGCCTCGACCCCGAGAAGCCGCACCGATTCATCGCCGAGAAACGGGTGGAAAATTCCCGCCGCGTTCGACCCGCCCCCGACGCACGCGATCACGCAGTCGGGCAGACGGCCCTCGATCGCCAGGCATTGCTCGCGCGCCTCGACGCCGATGCAGCGTTGAAAGTCGCGGACCATCACCGGGAACGGATGCGGACCGGCGACGGTTCCGATGATGTAGTGCGTCCGATCGACCGATCCCATCCAGTCGCGCATGGCCTCGTTCAGCGCGTCCTTCAGCGTCTTAAGGCCCGAATGCACCTCGATGACCCGTGCCCCCATCAGTTTCATGCGAAACACGTTCAGTTCCTGGCGGCGAACGTCCTCGGCGCCCATGTAGACGTCACATTCCAGCCCGAACAGCGCCGCCACGGTGGCGGTGGCCACCCCGTGCTGGCCGGCGCCGGTCTCGGCGATCACCCGGGGCTTGCCCATCCGCTTCGTCAGTAGCGCCTGGCCCAGGACATTGTTGATCTTGTGTGAGCCGGTGTGGTTGAGGTCCTCGCGCTTGAGCAGGATCCGGGCCCCGCCGGCGTGCTCGGACAGCCGGGTCGCCTCGGTCAGCGGCGACGGTCGGCCGGTGTAGTCCCGCTGCAGCCGGTCGTACTCGGCGATGAAGGCCGGGTCGACGCGGGCCTGGGCGTAGGCGCGCTCGAGCTCGTCCAGGGCCGCGACGAGCGCCTCGGGGACGAATCGGCCGCCGTAGGGACCGAAGTGCCCGGCGGCATCGGGCAGCTGGGCGGCCTCCGTGGTGGGGGTCGAGGTCTGTGTCTGGGTCGGGGTCATCGGGACGGCCGGGGGGTCGCCGGGTGCGAACCCGCCGTCACCAGGTCGGCGACCATCTGCCGGGGGCTGGCCGAGCGCACCAGGCCCTCGCCGACGAGGACCGCATCCGCGCCGGCGGCGGCGTAGGAGATGAGGTCGTGCGGGTCCCGGACGCCGGACTCCGCGATCTTGACCACGCCCGAGGGTAGCCCCGGTGCGATCCGCTCGAAGATGCTGCGGTCGACCTCGAGGGTGGTGAGGTTACGGGCGTTGACGCCGATGACGCGGGCGCCTGCCTCCAGCGCGCGGTCGGCCTCGGCCTCGGTGTGCACCTCCACGATCGCGGTCATCCCGAGGGACTCCACCCGCTCGAGCAGCCCGATCAGGGCCATCTGCTCCAGCGCGGCCACGATGAGCAGGCAGACGTCGGCGCCGTGGGCGCGGGACTCGTGCACCTGGTAGGAGCTGACGATGAAGTCCTTGCGCAGCACCGGGACCTCCACCGCGGCCCGGACGGCGTCGAGGTCGGCCAGCGACCCCCCGAACCGGCGACCCTC
>JBBQNJ010000002.1:0-126487 GCA_038329845.1 Tepidisphaerales bacterium
GATGACCTTTGACCGCCTCGATCGCAACACGCGCCTTGATCGCCGATGAAAACCTACGACGTTGCCCACTCATGATTCATCTCCCGTTTCAGGCCGACGAATCCACCTTAAGGGCGAGCCCAGTTTTTGGGGAGCACTTCATCTTGCTCGACTGAATATCCTTCGGTTTATATTTTTCAGGTTGCTTTTGTTACTGAACATAAGATGCAATCAAGCCGAGACACTACACTAGATCCCCAATCCCCTTCGTGCCATTCGCGCCTTCGTGGTAAAATTCTTCTCAGGGGCCTTGTGATAAAAAAAACCGACCCGGCTTGCTGGACTGATTTTGTCACGAACAGAATTGGTGGGAATGAATCCCACCCATGTACGCTTTTCGCCATGGGAACCTGGTGCAATCCCCCCCCCCACCAGAAACCACTTCACCACTTCGCCACTTCGCGTTTAATTCGTCTTAATGACTCGACAGACCGGGTCGGCGACGGCACGGAGTTTGGCGAGGGCGGCTTGCTCGATCTGGCGGACGCGCTGGCGCGACAGGCCAAGGGACGAGCCGAGCTCGTCAAACGTCGTGGTTTCACGGTCAGCGCATCCGAAGCGTGACAGCAGAACCTCGCGCTCGCGTCCGCTCAGTTGGCTTAGCAGCAATTCCAACTGCTCTCGGTCAAGCCGCCGGGCCGCGATCGCTTCGATGCGATCATCGGGCAGTTGCTCGAGAATCTGTTCATCGCCCCAACCCACGCCGGTTTTGGACTGCATCCGCGGGACGCTTCGGGCGAAGCCTTTCATCAGGGCCAGGGTCGCGTAGGTGCTGAATCGCGTGCCGCGATGGGGATCGAAGCTCTCGACCGCCCGCATGAGGGTAAGGTTTCCATCACTGACCAGTTCCATCAAATTCAGCCCCGGGCGCAGGTGCTTGCGGGCTACGCTCACCACCAGGCGGAGGTTCGCCGCCACGATGCGGTTTTTCACCTCGGTCATCGCGTCGAGCTTTTGCCGCAGGGCCGCGACCTGGCAAGCCCGGGCGGATTGCGGATCGAGCCGGCGGCGGGCATGGACGAACAGGAACTTGCGATAGTTGAACAGCAGGAACAGTCCGCGTTCGCGGGCGGCGCTGAGCAGCGGGACACGATACAGCTCGGCGAAATAGGGCGGCAGATCGCAGGGAATTCGCCCCGACCCTTCGTCGGCGGCCGCGTCGGTGAGCGGTTCCTGCCGAGCCAGTTCGAGCAGGACGGCCTCGGCGTCGGGCTGATGGTAGAGCGGGTCGTCGATGAACTTGATCCGCCGTTCGACCAGCCTCGCGATCCGTTCGTCGAGCACGACGCGGTAGATCGTCTGCCGCGTGCGGCCGAGTTGCCTGGCCAGGCTTAGCAGCGATTGGCCGGCCGCATGGCCTTGCATCACGGCAGCGCGCTCTTCGAAGGACAGTTCCGGCGGAGCGCCGGGGAAGATCGCCTGCTCGGGATACTCCTGGTCGTGCTTTCGCAGGGTGTGGAGGATCGTCAGGGGCGAGCGATCGAGCTTTCCCGCCAGTCGACGGGCGATTTCGCCACGACAGCAGTCGCACCCTTGGGCCAGCCGGCGGGCGCGGCGAAGGATCAACTCGCGTTCGGCATCGTCCACCTGCGAGAAGTTGCTGCCGCGGGCCACCTGCTCGCCGTGCGCCGCGACGAACCGCTCGACGCTGCCCAGCAGAAAACCGACCCGGCGCTTGGCATCGGGGAAGATGAACCGCCGGGCCGCCAGCCCTTTGCGCCGCCAGCGCTGAATGGTCTTGCTAGTGACATTAAAGCGGGCGCACACGTCGGCGATGCTCAGCACCGGCTGGGGGCACTCGGCGGCGAGAGCATCGAGGGAATCGGAGACCTGCTCGATCAGCAGCCCCAGGTCATGTTGCAGCGCCAACCCGGTGAGCAAATCGGGACACACGCCGCGGGGGTGGTAGCCGGTGATGCGAAACACGATGAATGGATAGGGATAGGCCTTGGCCGGCTCGATCGACAGCAGCAGGTCCTCGGCCGCCTGGACCTGGCGCGCGCGGGTCTCGTGGGGCGCAAAGTGCAGTTGCCGCGCCAGTTCAGCGATGCTGTCGAGCCGATAGCGGGCCATGATCTGAATTATCGCGTGACAACGTGTCGGGCGTCAAGCCTTTTTCCGCGAAATCGCAAAAAACCGTGCCGCGCAGGCCTCAGCGATTCATCGGATGTTTTTGTGCGATCATCGCGGATTTACGCCGCTGATTCCTCCTCTCGTGCCGATTCTTTTGACACCTGGGAGTTGGAATCTCAGATTTCAGATTCGGTTCGTGGATGGCCGAAACCCATTTGACGCCGCCCGTCGGCGTGAATCGACAAGCCCGTGACGCGCGGCGGGCGATCGGTACAATGCCCGGCTTTGTCCGAATGCTTAAGGAGAAACTCATGAACATCTTCCCGGACAGGCCGTCGCCCGATCAGATCAGCCAGTGGATCAACGAGGCGGTCGCCAGCACCCCGGTCTATGATCTGCACACCCACTTGTATCCCCCCAACTTCGGAAACTTCATGCTCTGGGGGATCGAAGATCTGTTGATGTACCACTACCTCGTGGCCGAGACGATCCGGGTCAGCGATGTCAGCTACGAGCAGTTCTGGGCGATGGATCAGCGCACCGCCGCCGAGCATGTTTGGAAAAAGCTGTTCATCGAGCGATCCCCCATCTCCGAATCGTGCCGCGGCGTGCTGACGGTGCTGCAAAAGCTGGGGCTGGATCTGGGGTCGCGCGATCTGAAGCAATACCGGGAGTTTTTCCGGGCACAGAGCAAGTCGGACTATTGCGACCGCGTGTTGAAGCTGGCCAATGTGCATACGGTGGTAATGACCAATGATCCGCTGGATCCGGCGGAGCGCGAGCTGTGGATGAAGGGCGTCGAGGTCGATCCGCGTTTCAAGGCGGTGCTGCGGATCGACCCGATGCTGCTCGGCTGGCCGAATGTCGCCGACACGCTTTCGGGAATCGGCTACAAGGTCGGCTCGGACCTGGGGGCCAAGACGATGGGGGAGCTGCGACGATTTCTCAACGAGTGGTGCGATCGGATGAACCCGATCTACTGCGCCTGTTCGTTGCCGCCGACGTGGCGGTATCCGGATGATTCGCCGACGACGCGGGTGTTGAACGAAGCGGTGCTTCCCGTGGCCCGTGAACGCAATCTCCCGTTCGCCATGATGATCGGGGTGACTCGGCAGGTGAATCCACGGCTGAAACTGGCGGGCGATTCGCTGGGCAAGAGCGATATCTCGAGCCTCGAACGAATCTGCGCGACCAATCCATCGAACAAGTTCATGTGTACGATGCTCAGCCGCGAGAATCAGCACGAACTGGCCGTCACCGGGCGCAAGCAGCGCAACCTGATGATTTTCGGGTGCTGGTGGTTCACCAACATTCCCTACCTGATCGACGAGATCACTCGGCTGCGGATGGAGTTGCTGGGAACGAGTTTCATTCCCCAGCACTCCGACGCGCGGGTGATGGACCAGATCATCTACAAATGGGAACACAGCCGGCGGATCATCGCCGAGGTGCTGAAGGAGAAGTTCACCGACTTAGCGCGGACGGGCTGGGTGGTGACGGCTGAGGAGGTACACCGGACGGTCAAGGACTACCTCAGCGGCAACTTCGAGCGGTTTCTGGGCGCGACGATGTAAATCGGCGGTTCACCGCCACTGGACTCAGCGGGCGGGGCGGGGCCTATACTCCGGGGTCGAACGTCGCGGCGCGTGTGCGCCGTGGCGGGCGACAAGAGTCCAAAGCCACCGCGAGTGGCGAAAGGCACGGAGCAAAAATGAAGAAGATTCTCCAGGTGACCGCGGCGTTTGTGTTCATCCTCGGTTCGACGGCGATGGTGGTCCACGCCGACGACAAGGAGCCGACCAGCCAGCCGAGCAAGAAGGCGTGTTGCGACAAGGCCGCCAAGGCCGGGAAGACCTGCGACAAGTGCGCCGGCTGAGATCCAGTTTGTTGACCAACCCAAGCCCCCGCCGGCGCCCAGCGCGCCGGCGGGGGTTTGCCGTTTCACGATCCATCGTGGTGGGTTCGCTGGCCGTGGCGGTGTTGATCGGCGCGGGGATCGTCGGCTGGCGGGGGATCAGCCGGCCGGCGCGAACCGCCGGGGCGATGGAGAACCAGGCTTACATCTGGCAACGCGCTTGGACGCCAGCGGTGCGCCAGGCGGTGATCTCCGCCGACAGCGGCGGTGATTTCGCCGAACTGGTCGCGCTGGGCGCCGAGATCACGCCGAACAAAGATCATCCGGTAATCCAATCGTTCCAGGTGGATCGGACCGTTTTGGCGAAGGGGAAAAAATGGGGCGTGGCGCTGCGGATCGGTCCGTATGCCGGGCCGTTTGATGAGTCGGGTCCGCTGTTCGAGGCGATCCTGTCGGTGGCGCTGGGATTGCTCGAGGCGCCGCCGGTGCCCGATGAACTACAGATCGACTTCGACTGTCCGGAATCGAAACTCGGCGGGTATGCCCGCTGGCTGGCGGCGATTCAGCGCCGCACCGACAAGCCGGTCGTGATCACCGCGCTGCCGAGCTGGCTGGATGGACGGGCGTTCACCGAATTGGCGCGGGCCTCGCCCGGATATGTGTTGCAGGTCCACTCCCTGCGGTTTCCATCGCATCCCGGCGAAGATTTCGTCCTCTGCGATCCGCGGGAGGCTCGCCGCGCGGTCGAGCGGGCCGCGTCGATCGGCGTGCCGTTTCGCGTGGCGCTGCCCACCTATGGATATCTCGCGGCATTCGATCCAGCGGGCAAACTCCTGGGCCTCTCGGCCGAGCAGCCGCTGGGTGCCTGGCCCGCCGATGCGACGATCCGCGCGATTCGCGCCGATCCGGCGGCGATGGCGGATCTGGTCGCGTCGTGGCGGCGAGATCGCCCGGAACTGCTGCGGTCGATCCTCTGGTATCGCCTGCCCGTTCCGGCCGACCAACTGAACTGGCGAACCGCGACGTTGCAATTGGTGATGCGCGGCCAGCGGCCGACGGCGGTGGTTGAGGTGGCGGCGCAGCGCCGCCAGCCGGGGCTTGTCGAGATTTCGATTGTCAATTCCGGCAGCGCCGACGCCGAACTTCCGCAATGTATCCAGGCGACCTGGCCCGGCGAGCAGCGCCCGATCGCCGGGGACGCCGTCAACGGATACCTCTGGCTTGACCCCTCGCCTGGGCGCGCTATATTTCGCGCTGCGCCCCACGAACGCTATCCCGAGACGCCGTTGCGCCCCGGCGAATCGCGCAACGTGGGATGGATTCGCCTGCCGACGGACACGGAGGTCCACGCCCATGTCGTACCTGTACTCGCCGATCCCTAGGGTCTTGGTCGCCGCGATCATTCTCGTGAGTGTTCCATCGCCTCCCCGTGCGGTTGCCTGCTCGGCGTCGTTTCCCAACCAAATGGACGGCGGGGTGGGCACCGGCGACGAGGCGCTGCTTCAGGTGCCCGCGGGGGATTTCAACCGCGAAATCAAGCGACTTGATTTGCCGGCCTGCGCTTTGGTCTTCACAGGTGGCAACTCCGCGGCCGATACGGCCGAAACGGATATCGCTGACCTGCGAGCGGCTCTCGTCGCCGCCGGACGCTCCGCGGCGGATGTTACGGCGATCGCCGATCCATTCGCCGCCGTCCGCGTCAAGATGGTCGAGTATGCCAAGGCGTGCGCCGACTGGCGCGAGCGCCAGGGGTGGCGACGATGGCAGCGCAATGCCAAGCCCGACCCCGAGCCCGCTCGCCCCGAGCTTGTCGTTCCCGCCGGCTTGCCCGAGGAGTTTTCCCTCTACTTCCGCGGGGCCTTGGCGTGGCACGCCGGACAGATCGATCATGCCCGCCAGTTCTGGCTGGCGGTGCTTTCGCTACCGCCCGGCCAGCGCCACTATCGCTCGACCTGGGCCGTGTTCATGCTCGGGAAGATTTCCGGCGATGAGCCGGATCGCGCCAAAGACTTCTTCAAGATGACCCGCCGGCTGGCCTCAGAAGGATTCGCCGATTCGCTGGGCCTGGCGGCAGGCAGCCTGGGGTGGGAGGCCCGCCTCGAGCTGGATTGCGGCAATGTCGCCAGCGCCATCGGGCTCTACACGATGCAGTTCGCCGGTGGCGATCCGACGGCGAGCATGTCGCTTCGCCGCGCGGCCGATGCGGCCCTGCGCTCAACTCCCGAAACGCTGGATATCCTCGCCCGCGACCCAATCGTCCGCGGGGTGATCACCGCGTACATCGTCGCCGAGGGTGGACCATTTCAACCCGCCCCGACGTCCGAGCGAATCCGCGCCTGGTTGGATGCCGTCGAGCGGTCCAAGACACCGGTCCTTCGCGGGGCCGATTCACTGGCGTGGGCGGCGTATCAGTGGGGCGATTACGCGATGGCCGGCCGGTGGGTCGTGCTGGCCGAAGAGGGCTCGGGGATGGGCCGATGGATCAAGGCCAAGTTGCTGCTGCGCCAGGGGAAAGTCGCCGAGGGAACGGCGATGTTGGCGCGGGCCGCCGAGAGATTCAGCCCCGATGAACAGTGGTTCTCGCATTCACCATACGAGCCGGCCTTTGTCCCTGCCGACCGCATCGCCGGGGAACTGGGTGTGCTGAAACTGGCGCGCGGGCAGTACATCCAGGCGATGGACCTGCTGCTTCGCCATGGGCATTGGCTTGACGCTGCGTACGTCGCTGAGCGGGTGTTACGCGTCGAAGAGCTGCTGGAATACGTGCGGCGAAGCTGGCCGATGTCGGCGACCGAACCGGCGGCCGCCGTAGCGAATTGGTATGAGAACGACCGCATGAGCGCCCCGCAGACTCGCTCGCGCATTCGCGCCTTGCTGGGCCGGCGCCTGGTGCGGCTGGGGCGATTCACCGAGGCCGCCGAGTTTTTGCCCGCCGAGACCGCGGCCCAACTCGACGTTTACGTCAAGGCGATCCGCGCCGGCGGCGATACGACGTTGACGCGGGACCAGCGCGGGTTGTCGTTATGGAAAGCCGCAAAAATCGCCCGGAACAGCGGGATGGAGTTGATGGGAACGGAACTGGGGCCGGACGCATTTTTCAGCGGCGGCGCGTTCGAGAACAACTGGATCCTCGAAAGCCGCCGAAAGGCCAAGTGGGCCTTGACGGCCTGCGGCGACGACGAGCTGGCGCGGCTGGGCGCCTGGGCCGAGGCGGGTGTCCCCGAGCGCCGATGGCACTACCGCTGGATCGCCACCGCGCACGCCTGGGACGCCGCGGCGATGCTGCCCGATGAGAGCGACTTCACCGCCGCGGTGCTTTGCACCGCCGGATCGTGGATCAAGGTTCAGGATCCGCGCGGCGCGGATCGTTTTTATAAAGCGCTGGTTCGGCGCTGCGGCACGACCGATTTAGGCCGCGTCGCCAACAAGCGCCGCTGGTTCCCCACCTGCCCGGAGCCGTGATCGGCGGCCGAACGAATTGATTCAAGCGAATGGTGAGCGTTTTAGAAATCAGGACCTGGCGCAGCGAGGGTGCGGCCGTTGAATTGCGGGCCAGAAACGCCAGCGACCCTGATCCCGCGGTCATTGGCCTTACCTGAAGGCCGACGACCGCGTCAGGACCGGAACGGGCACCGGCCCGAGTGAAGGGACCAGTTTCAGGCTCGCCGATCAGTACGAAAAGCTGACCATGCCGGTCTTGAGTTGACTCAGCATCGCGTCGGGGTTGCCGATCGTCGCGCCGTCAATGATCGAGGCCTTGTCCAGATGGGCCAGGTGGGCGCAGTGTTCGCAGACGATCACCTTGCCGCCGGCGGCGATCAGGTCGTCCAGCAGTTTCTTCACCGGCGGGAAATCCGCGACTTTCACCTCATCGCCCAGGTCCTTGGCCGCAAGCTGCGGCCCCTCGACGTTGAGGAACACCACCACCGGGTGTCCCCGCTGCGCCGCCTTGGACGCCAGACCCAGACCCATCGAAGCGGCATGGAGATTAGCTTTGCCGCTGGTGATGTTGAACAGCAGAGGCACAGCCCCGGCCGATTTGTCTTCGGGCGCGGCCACGGCGCTGCGCATCGCGGAAAACCCAATAGCCCCGGCGACGACGGCGACAATAATTAAGGCGTAATACCAGCGCTGGATCACGAATGCTCCTTTTTGCAATAACTTGTCGCGATGCTAGATCGCCGGCTCGGAATGGTCAATGGGTAATCGGATAGGGTTGTCCGCTGTTTTTCGATTGGTATCTTCACCGCCGCCTTTGCCGGAGATTCCTCGCGCGCGTAGAGTCGCCGCCATGCGCCGCACGCGGATCAAGATTTGCGGAGTCTGCCATCCGGAAGATGCGGCGTTGGCCGCCGAGTGCGGGGCCGATGCGGTGGGAATGGTTTTTCATGGCCCTTCGGCGCGGAACGTGACGATCGAGCGAGCCCGCGAGATCATCGCGGCGCTGGGACCGTTCGTCATGCCGGTGGGGCTTTTCGTCGATGCCGACAGCGGGGCCATTCTTGACACCGTCGGTAAGCTGGGTTTGCGCTGCGTGCAGCTCAACGGGCGAGAAACGCCCGAAACGGTGTCTCAACTGCGCGGATTGGCGGTGATCAAGGCGATCCGCGTGGAGGCCACGACGTTTCAGACCGAGCTGTCCCGGTGGCGTGACGCGCGGCGGACGATCGACCTGTCGCCGTTGCGAGCGATCGTCGTTGAGACCGCGCGAGGGGGGCTTCCCGGAGGTTCAGGGCTGGTCAACGATTTCGCCGCGGTCCGCGCCGCGATCGACGCCGGAGCGTTCGCCGGTGTCGGACCCCTGATCGCCGCTGGCGGCTTGACCGGCGCAACGGTGGCGTCGGTCGTCCGCGACCTTCGTCCGTGGGCGGTGGACGTCAGCAGCGGCGTGGAAGATACACCGTGCCGCAAGTCCAGGGAGAAACTCACCCAATTCTTTGCGTCTGTTGGCGCCGCGGACCGCATGTAAACCGGGCGGTCGCTTGAAAAAAAATCCGAAAGTTTCGAATTTGCCGGGATTTCGGGTTGCGCGATGAGGATTCATTTGTTATAGAGGGGTTCCGCATCGCCGATCCGTCGAGTTCGGGATGAGTTCCGTGGAACAGGCTCCCCCGCCTGCGCGGGATGATCACAGGCGTTCCCCGACGTCTGGCCCGGACCGGGCGCCCGCCAGGCGTCACGCCGGACGTGGCGATGTGGCTGGTGCGCGATTCAAGTTCGTAACCTGCACCGCCGGCGAGACCCCTTCGTGTATCGCGCCGTCTCGGCTGGTGAGTCGCTCAAATGAGGAGAACCGCCGTATGTGCGGGATTTGTGGCCAGATACCCCGTGCGGGCGGCGCGGCCGATCCATCGGCGGCACTGGCGGCAGTGGATGCGATGATGAATCGGATGGCGCCGCGCGGCCCGGACGGCGCCGGGGCGACGCTGATCAACGGACGGGCGTTCGGTCATCGGCGGCTGAAGATCATCGACCTGAGCGACCGCGCCCAGCAGCCGATGATCGACAATCCACTGGGGCTGGGGATCGTCTTCAACGGGTGCATCTACAACTATCCCGAGCTTCGCGCTCAGCTCGAGGCGCGCGGATACGCATTCTTTTCCTCTGGCGACACCGAGGTGATTCTCAAGGCGTATCACGCCTGGGGAGAAGACTTCGTCGATCACCTTCAAGGCATGTTCGCGCTGGCACTGTGGGAGCGCGACTCCGGCAAGGTGGTGCTGGCGCGGGATCGCCTGGGGATCAAGCCACTGTACTACGCCGAAACCGCCGAGGGGTTTCGCTTCGCGTCCACGCTTCCGGCGATTGTGGCGGCGGGAGGGACCGACACCGAGATCGACCCGGCGGCGCTGCACTTTTATATGTCATGGCATGCGGTGGTTCCGGCGCCGCTGACGATCCTTAAGGGAGTGCGCAAGTTGCCGCCGGCGACGATGCTGGTTATCGCACCGGACGGACAGCGGTGCCAGCGGGTGTATTGGGAAGCGAGCTTCGATCCGCGCGGCGATGAAGCGGATGTGAGTTTCGATCAGTGGCAGGATCGCGTACTCGAGGCGCTGCGCCTGGCGATTCGACGGCGGATGATCGCCGATGTGCCGGTGGGTGTGCTGTTGAGCGGCGGGTTGGATTCGAGCCTGGTCGTCGGGTTGCTCGCCGAGCAGGGCCAGCGCGGGATCGAGACCTTTTCCATCGGATTCGAGACCGTCGGGCAGGAGAAGGGCGACGAGTTCGAGTACTCCGACATCGTGGCCCGGCGATACGAAACCCGCCATCACCAGATTCGCGTCGATTCGCGGCGGGCGCTGCCGGCGCTGCATGACTGCGTGGCCGCGATGAGCGAACCGATGGTCAGCCACGATGCGATCGGGTTCTACCTTCTTTCGCAGGAGGTGTCGCGGCATGTGAAGGTCGTACAGAGCGGGCAGGGGGCCGACGAGGTCTTCGCAGGATACCACTGGTATCCGCCGCTGCTGGACAGCACCGATCCGGTCGGGGATTACGCGCGGGTCTTTTTCGATCGGGATCACGCCGGGTTCGCGCGGGCGGTGCATCCGCGGATGGTGAAGGAGGATTACGCCAGGGCGTTCGTCGCCGAGCATTTCGCCCGACCTGGGGCGACTCGAGCGATCGACAAGGCGTTGCGGATAGACACGACGGTGATGCTGGTCGATGACCCGGTCAAGCGGGTGGACAACATGACGATGGCCTGGGGGCTCGAGGCGCGGGTGCCGTTTCTGGACCATGAACTGGTTGAGCTGGCCGGACGAATTCCCGCCGAGTTCAAGGTCAAAGGCGGCGGCAAGCACGTGCTGAAAGAGGCGGCCCGGCGAGTGATCCCGCCCGAGGTGATCGATCGGCCCAAGGGGTATTTTCCGGTGCCGGCGCTGAAATACATCCGCGGGGAATACCTCGAGTGGGTCAAGCAGATTCTCCGCGATCCGGCGGCGAAAAAGCGAGAGCTGTTCAGTGAAGAGTACGTCCAGGCGCTGCTGGATTCGCCCGAGGACCACATCACGCCGCTGCGGGGATCGAAGTTGTGGCAGGTGGCGTTGCTGGAGTTTTGGTTGCGGCGGCAGGGGATTTAGCCGCCGGCGCGGGCGATGATTGTTTTGGCGTGAAGGGGCAGGAGATGACACGGACAGGCGGGTTCATGGACGAGAAACACACCAGCGATGATTCACAGCGGCGCGGCGGACCGGCGGCGCCGGGTCCGGGGCGGGGGTTCGACCCGGCGTTCGGGCCGTCGCTGCGAAACTGGCAGGTGCCGGATGAACGGGTGCGCGATCACATGCGATCGAGCGCGGCCTTGCCGATGGGGTGGGGGCGGCTGATTTTCGGGCACACGTTCGCATCGAGCGAGGCGCTGGTCCGGTGCATTTGCGAAGAGCGCCCCGGCCGGCGAGACATCGCGCTGTACCTGCGCGATCCGCACGTGGTGCTGTCGCTGGCGCCGCACGAATTGTTTCTGGACCCGTCGCACACCTACCGGCTGTGGCTGCATCGGGCGCGGATCGAGGGACCGCGCCCGCGCGGGCTGCTGGTGCGGCGAGCGCGGTCAGCGGAAGACATCGACGCCATCAATCGCATCCACACCTGCCGCAATATGGCTCCATCCGATCCGCGATACGTCCTGAGGCATTTGCGATCGCGGACCATCGAGTGGTTAGTGGCCGAGCAGACGGCCGATGGTCGGATCGTCGGGACCGTGACCGCGGTGGACCATCAGGCCGCGTTCCGCGATCCCGAGCGCGGGGCCAGCCTGTGGTGCCTGGCGGTGGATCCCCAGGCCGAGCCGCCGGGCGTGGGGAGAATGCTCGTGCGCCATGTCATCGAGCGGATGCAGACGCGCGGGGCGGCGTGCCTGGATTTATCGGTGATGCACGACAACGAGCAGGCGATCGCGCTCTATGACGCGCTGGGATTCGAGCGGGTGCCGGTCTTCTGTGTCAAGCGGAAAAACGCCTTTAACGAGCCGCTGTTCATCGCCACCCCGCCGGAGGAAAAGCTCAATCCCTACGCGAAGATCATCGTCAACGAGGCCCGCAAGCGCGGGATTCTCGTCGAGGTGCTGGATGAGCAGGCGAACTATTTTTCGCTGCATTTCGGCGGTCGCAGCGTGGTCTGCCGCGAGTCGCTCAGCGAGTTGACCAGCGCCATCGCCATGAGCCGCTGCGACGACAAGCGGGTGACCCGCCGGCTGTGTCTGAAGGCGGGGCTGAGCGTGCCGGCGCAGCGGGCGGCTTCGGACCCGGCGGCGAACGCCGCGTTTCTCGAGGAATTTTCCCACATCGTTGTCAAGCCGGCGCGGGGCGAGCAGGGGGCGGGGATCAGCGTGGATCTGCGCAGCGTCGAGGAGGTGGAGCAGGCGGTGGCGCGGGCGCGGGAGTTTTGTCCCGATGTGCTGCTCGAGCAGTTCGTCGAGGGGATCGACCTTCGGATCGTGGTGATCAACAACGAGGTGGTGGCGGCGGCGATCCGGCGTCCGGCGCAGGTGGTGGGGACGGGCCGGCACACGATCCGCGAGCTGATCGAGAAGCAGAGCCGCCGCCGCGCCGCGGCGACCGGCGGGGAAAGCCGCATCCCGCTGGATGATCAGACCGCCCGATGCGTGCGCGAGGCGGGTCTGAACTGGGACGACGTGCCGCCGCTGGGGCACGCGCTGGTCGTTCGCCGCACGGCGAATCTTCACACCGGCGGGACGATCCACGACGTGACGGCGCAACTGCATCCGGAACTGGCAACGGCGGCGCTGACCGCGGCGCGGGCGATCGACATTCCCGTCACGGGGCTGGATTTTCTGGTCCCCCGGGTGGATGGGCCTAAGTACTGGATCATCGAAGCCAACGAGCGGCCCGGGCTGGCCAATCACGAGCCGCAGCCCACGGCCGAAAAATTTATCGACCTGCTGTTTCCCTACACCCGTCGCCGCGCCGGTCTGGGTGGTGAGGATCCGCAATGAGCGTCATCCCCGTGGACATGCAGTTTCTTCAGCGCGTGATGCTTCGGATGCTCGAGATCCCCAGCCCAACCGGGTACACCGATCAGATCGTCCATTTCGTGGCCGGCGAGTTGGGGCAGATGGGCATCCCGTTTGGCCTGACCCGTCGCGGGGCGATCCGCGCGACGCTGGCGGGCCGTCAATCGGCACCGGCGCGGGCCTTGGTGGGACACCTTGACACGCTGGGGGCGATGGTCAAACAGCGAAAGCCCAACGGGCGGCTGGAGATCGTCCCCATCGGCACCTGGTCCAGCCGCTTCGCCGAGGGCGCGCGGGTGACGATCTTTTCCGGCCACGACGGGCGTCGCCGCGGCACGGTGCTGCCGCTGAAGGCGTCGGGACATATTTTCAATGAAGAGGTCGATTCGCAGCCGGTCCGCTGGGACAACGTCGAGTTGCGCGTCGATGAGCGCTACCTGCCAGATGGGATCAATGTCGGGGACTTCGTCGCGTTCGACGCCAACCCGGAGATCACTCCCAGCGGATTCGTCAACTCGCGCCATCTCGACGACAAGGCCGGCGCCGCGGTGCTGCTGACCGCCGCCAAGGCGCTGGTCGATTCGGGCGCGACCCTGCCGCTGGAATGCCACATGCTGTTCACGCTGTCCGAAGAGGTCGGCTCGGGGGCATCGGCGGTGCTGGCCGGGGATGTGGCGGAGATGGTCGCGGTGGATAACGCCACGCCCGGGCCGGGGCAGAACGGCGATGAGTTCGGCGTGACGCTTTGCATCATGGATCAGTCCGGACCGTTCGATTACCACCTGAGCAGCCAACTGATCGAGCTATGTCAGGAACACCGCATTGATTACCGCCGTGACGTGTTCCGGCATTACCGTTCCGACGCCGCCAGCGCCGTCGAGGCGGGCACCGACGTGCGGACGGCGCTGGTCTGTTTCGGTGTCGATGCCTCGCACGGCTACGAGCGCACCCATCTCGACGCCTTGTCCGCCGTGACCCGTTTGATCACGGCCTATCTTCAAAGCGAGCCAGTCCACCCGCGCGATCGGCGCGAACTGGGACCGCTGGAAGGATTCCCGACCCAACCCACCTGAACCCCAAGGGAGCTTTATTCGAGTGATGATCGTATTTCAACGACTGCCGTTCATATCTCTGCTGATCGCCGGTGCCGCCTTGTGCGGCTGCGGAGACTCAAGCTCCGATCCCGGCGCTGCTCGCCCGAGCGATGAGCTGATCGTGGCGATCCAGGACGATGCCCGCACGCTCGATCCGCACCAGGCGGTCGATGCCGCGTCGATGCGGGTGATCGAGAATCTCCACTCGACGCTGTTGCGTCGATCGATGACGTACGGGGAGTTCGAGCCGGACCTGGCCCTGGCGCATTCGGTTTCGGATGACGGCATGACGTACACGTTCAAGCTGCGGCCCGGGGTAAAGTTCCACTCCCGGCGAGAGCTGAGCAGCGCCGACGTGAAGAGATCTGTCGAGCGGATCATCGAAAAGCAGGTCCGCGCCGATCATTTCGCGCCGGTGGAGTCGATCCTGACGCCCGATCCGCTGACCGTGGTTTTTAAGCTCTCGGCGCCGTTCGCGCCGTTCCTGTCGCACCTGGCCAATCCCATGAACGCCATCGTTGACCTTGAGGCGCTGGGCGAAGATCAGACGATGCAAACCCGCGACGCCGGCTGCGGACCTTTCAAGCTGGTGGAGCGCACCCGCGGCGTGCGGACGGTCCTGCAGCGACACGAGCACTACTACGATCCCAACCTGCCGCACCTGCGCCGGATCATCTTTCGCCCGCTGCCCGATGAGACGGCGCGGACGATCGCCTTGCGAAACGGGGAAGTGGATCTGGTGCTGGACCTGGCGGCCAAGGATGTTGCCGCTGTCGAGGGATCGCCCGGGGTCGTGATCCGCTCGGCGCGTCCGGGGACGTTCTGGGAATATCTCGGACTGAACACCCGCCGCCCGCCGTTCGACGATCCGCGCGTGCGGCAGGCGATCGCCTGGGCGGTGGATCGGGCAGCGCTGAACCAGATCGTCAAGCTTGACCGAGCCACGCCGATCGACGGCGGTCCGATCCGCCCGGGGTATTGGGCCTACGCCGATCTTCATCTGTATCCGCGCCGGGATATCGAGAAGGCCAAGGCGCTGTTGGCCGAGGCCGGGCGCAGCGAGCCGTTTTCGGTGACGCTGAAGGTCGGTTCGGCGTTTGCCTACCAGGTGGATGCGGCTCAGGTCATCAAGCAGCAGTTGCGCGATCTGGGCATCGACGTGCGGATCGAGGCGCTGGAATCGAGCGTCTTTTTCGACGCCTTGGGCAAGGGCGACTTCGACATGACTCTGGTCGGCTGGGTGGGCTTCGTCGATCCCGACGAGTGGCTGTACAACATTTTCCACACCGACGGCAAGTACAATCAGCAGGGGTACTCCAACCTTCGGGTCGATGAACTGCTGAACCAGGGCCGCCGTGCCCGCGCTCGCGCCGCCCGCGCGGAAATCTATACGCGGGCGCAGCGGATCATCACCGAGGACGCGCCCATGGTGTTTCTGTACTTGAACGATCAGACCAGCGCCATGAGCGATGCCCTTGAAGGCTATGACGTGCGTGCCACGGCCTCGACGTTGTCGCTGCGCGAGGCTCGAGTGATTCGCCGTCGCCAAAAACGTTGATGCCGTGATTGGTTTTCTCGCCCGACGAATCCTCATCGCCATTCCCGTGCTGATCGGCGTGTCGCTGGTGGCGTTTTTCCTGGTGCGCCTGGTCCCCGGCGACACCGCCACGGCGATGCTGGGGCTGAATTATTCGCCCGCCGAGGCGCAAGTGCTTCGGGAAAAATATGGACTCGATCGTTCGCTGCCGGTGCAATACGCAATGTGGATCGCCAACGTGGCGCGGGGCGACCTGGGGGTATCGAGCGTCGGCGGGCGATCGGTCACGACGACGATTCTGCGCCGTCTTCCCATGACGCTGCAACTGGCCGCGGGGGCGCTGGTGTTCGCCCTGCTCAGCGGCGTGCCCCTGGGGGTCATCAGCGCCATGCGCCGCAGACGCACCGCCGATTACGCCGCCAGTTTTACCGGCCTGATCGGAATATCGGTCCCCGGGTTCTGGCTGGGAACGATCCTGATCCTCGTTTTCTCACTGCATTGGCGCTGGTTTCCCTCCGGCGATTTTGTCCCGCTGTCGCGCGGGCTGGTCGAGAATCTTCGGCACATGGTCCTGCCATGGCTGGCCCTGGGCCTGGCGGTGGCGGCGGTGATCATGCGAATGTCGCGCTCGACGATGCTCGAGGTGATTGGTCAGGACTACGTGCGCACCGCGCGGGCCAAGGGGATGACCGAACCGCGAGTGATCTTCCGCCACGCCCTGCGAAACGCGCTGGTCCCGGTCGTCACCATCGCCGGGCTGCAACTGGGATATTTGCTCGGCGGCTCGGTCGTCATCGAGGCGGTCTTTTCTCTACCGGGCATTGGAAAGTTGGCGCTGGACGCCATCGCCCAGCGCGACTATCCGCTGCTCCAGGGCGTGATCCTCTTTGTCGCGGTCTGTTTCGTCATGATCAACCTGCTGATCGACGTACTCTACGCGGTCCTCGATCCGCGCATCGCCGACGGCGGCGGAACGGGGGGTCGATGAGCGCTGTCGTCTCCACCTCGCCCACGAGCGCGATTCGCACCGACCCGCCGCCGCGGACCGGGCGATGGCAGACGATCCGCCGATTCACCCGCAATCGCTTGGCGATGCTCGGGGCATCGGTCATCGCGGCGATGATCCTCTGCGCCATCGCCGCCCGATGGCTGGCTCCGTTCGATCCGGTGTTCGGGGTGGATTCGTCCGCCTATCTGTCGGCGCCCAGCGCCACGCACCCGCTGGGAACCGATCGCTTCGGCCGCGATGTGCTCAGCCGGATCATCCACGGTGCCCGCATCTCGCTCTACGCCGCCGGGGTCTCGGTCGCCATCGCACTGGTCGTGGGGGGAACCCTCGGACTTCTCGCCGGCTACTTTCGCGGCCACACCGATGCGATCCTTTCTCGCGCGATGGACGTGCTGATCGCGTTTCCCGACATCCTGCTGGCGCTGGCGATCATGGCGGTGCTGGGTGCCCGGCTGATCAACGTGATCCTGGCGATTGGGGTGGTCTACACTCCGATCTTCGCCCGGGTGGCCCGGGCCGCGGCAATGCAGGTGCGGGCCGCCCCGTACATCGAGGCGGCCCGCGCCGTCGGCGTGCGACATCCGCGAATTCTGCTTCGCCACGTCCTGCCCAACATCGCCGCGCCGTTGATTGTGCAGACCACGCTCAGCTTCGCGTTCGCCATCCTCGCCGAGGCGGCCTTGAGTTTTCTCGGCCTGGGCGTCGAACCCGACGCCGCCTCCTGGGGGATCATGCTCCGCGACGGCAAGGACCGCATGGAAATCGCCTGGTGGGTAGCGGTTTTCCCGGGCTTGGCCATCACCCTGGCGGTGCTGGCGTTCAACACCGTCGGCGACGCCCTACGCGATGCGCTGGATCCCCGCCTGCGAACCTAGCGGGGGCAACGGAGCCGCCGGGATATCCAGAGAATGTGGTCCCTTGGGTTGCGGGCTTCGAGCCTGCCGACGACGCGGAAAAGGGGACGGACGCAAAAAAGGGGACGCGCTTCTTTTTTCAATGGGGGATGCAACCTTGTTGAAATATCTGGGCGGTTTCTCGGATATTAGTGAGAAAAACACTGAAACGTAATTGATCGCTCGAAAAAAGAAGCGCGTCCCCTTTTTACGCAGAAACGCCGCATCGATCGCCGCCGCGACGCTTTTTGGCGGGGGACGTGGGGACGTGGGGACGTGGGGACGTGGGGACGTGGGGACGTGGGGACGTGGGGACGTGGGGACGTGGGGACGTGGGGACGGCCCGGAGGGAGTATACTGGAGGTCCCCGTGCCGCAGCACCTGTCGCCGAATCCCCTTGTCGGCCTGATGGATGCCTTCGTGGCGGCGGAACGCTACGTCCACTTCGGCGCGGTTTGGTCTTCCCCGGCCCGGTCCGTACAATCCCGCGGCGATGTTTCGTCACGTCCCGAACCTGCTGACCGCCTTGCGCCTGGTCCTGGCGATCCTCTTTTTCGTCATGCTCGGCTACTACCAGTACGAAGGCGCCCAGCGCCACGGCGATCTCGTCTGGCTCAACATCGCCTTTGTCGTCTACCTGTTGGCGCTGATCACCGACTTTCTCGATGGCTATCTCGCCCGCAAATGGAAAGTTGAAGGTGCCTTCGGGCGGGTCGTCGATCCCTTCGTCGACAAGGTGCTCGTCCTGGGCAGTTTCATCTTTTTCGCCGGTAAAAACTTCACCATCCCCCAGCCGCCCGACCTCTCGGCCATTCCGCACAACGTCAAAACCATCACCGGCGTGGTTCCGTGGATGGTCGTGGTCATCCTCGGGCGCGAACTGCTCGTCACCAGCCTGCGCGGGTTGAGCGAGTCGTCCGGCCAGAAATTCGGCGCCTCGTTCAGCGGCAAGTTGAAGATGGTCACCCAGTCGCTGACCATTCTGATCATCCTGGTCTACGTCAATTATCGACCCGCGATCCTCCTCCATGATTACAACCGCCTGGCAGAATGGATCCGCGATGGGTGCATCTGGATCACCTTGCTGATCACGGTCGTCAGCGGTTGGGTTTACGTGCGCCGGGCGTTGATGTTCAACCGCCAGTCGCGGCCTTCAGTGGCCGGGTAAATCGGCGATCGCACTTTCGACTCTTTCACCAAGGCCCCGCGCCCATGAACGATTATCTCATCTCGCTGATCCTCGGCATCGTCGAGGGGCTGACGGAGTTTCTTCCCGTCAGTTCCACGGCCCATCTGCGCATCGGGCAGGCGCTGCTAGGGATCAACCTCGAGGACGATTACTGGAAGATGTACGCCATCGTCATCCAGCTGGGGGCCGTCCTCTGTCTGCCGGTCTATTTTCGTAAGCGAATCCTCGATTTTCTGAGATCTTTCCCGCGCGGGCACCGGGGGGACTTGAACTGGCTCACACACCCCTTGTCGCTGACGATGGCCGCGTTTGTCGTCACGGCCGCACCGGCGCTGCTGCTGACCAAGGTCATCGGTAAGAACCTCGAGAGTCTGCTGGTGATCGGCCTTTCACTGCTGATCGGCGGGGCGGTCATGTGGGTGGTTGATGTCGCCTTCAACCGGCCGGTGATCGACGACATGGAACGCACGGGGCTCTGGCGAGCCTTGTGGATCGGGGCGGCGCAAATTCTGTCGGCGGTCTTTCCCGGTACGTCCCGGTCCATGAGCACCATCGCCGCCGGGCAGGTCGCCGGCATGTCGCGCAGCGCCGCCCTCGAGTTCAGTTTCTTTCTTTCGATGCCCACCATGGCCGCTGCCACCGGCTACGACCTGCTCAAGGCCATCCGCGGCGGCGGCGGCGACGGGGCGTTGGCGCCGCTCGCCATGGATATGCATCGCTGGGGCGTGCTGGCCATCGGCTTTGTCGTCTCGTTCATCGTCGCTCTGGCCGTCGTCCACTGGTTCATGGGATGGGTCCGCCGCCACGGCTTCGTCCCCTTCGCCGTCTACCGCCTCGTCGCCGGATGCGCCGTGTTGCTCTGGTGGTCCCGCGCCTGAGCATTGCCGCGATGGAGGCGATGCGAATCTGGTAACGGCCGCTCGGGAACCGCTCGCCCGACGTCGAGAACTCCAGCGCCCTTGGAAAAGAGCGAGATCGACGCGAGGAGCATCAATCACTGACACGGCTCCTATGGCAGCGTGATCGTGGAGCGGTGGGCCTGCGGGGCCGAGGCTTTCGCACCGATATCCATCGTGACGATGCCGCTGCTGCTTCGCCCCGTCCGGGGAAACCACCGAATTAAAGACCCGGACCTCCCGACCCCTTTGATTCTCTCCTCAACTGGAATACGGGATCAATGATGCGTATATCCGCGCACGTCCGAGGGGTGTCCCAATCGCTTGGGCGCGCCCGTAGGTCACGGTCTGATGCGCGTACCCGGGCCCATCCGAGGGGTGTCGGGCATCAGCCCAGGCGGCTTGCTGGTCAGAATGAACTCGGCCAAGATTGCGTCCGCCATTTTGAACCTTCGAGCCCCCATCGCTCGTTTGGATAGTAGTGACGAGCGGTACACGAGAACCCGTTTGGATCAAGAAGACACCACACAACGGTTTTACACCAGCGTTTGGCCGCATCGGGCGAGCGTGCTGCGGCTTGCGCGGATACTCACGGCCAACGAGGCCGACGCCGATGACCTGGCCCAGGAGACGTTCATCAAGGCGTTCAAAGCGCTCGATCGCTTCGTGGAGGGAACGGACATGATGGCGTGGCTGGCGACGATCTTGCGGCATGCGCGTATCGACCGGCTTCGTTCCCAGGCCGCCTCGGCGACGAACATCAGTCTCGATCAGATGCAAATGGACCCGGCCGGTGAGGGGGAGAAATCTGAGGATTGGGACAATCCGCAGGAGGTCTTAAACGCTTTCGGTGACCAGGAGATCATTACGGCATTGCAGGCGTTGCCGGAGGAGATTCGCTGGACGCTTCTGCTGGTGGATGTGCAACAGATGGAGCAACGGGATGCGGCACACGTGATGGACATCCCTGTCGGCACGGTCAAGAGCCGGGTGCATCGCGGGCGGGCGATGCTCAGACGGGCGCTGACGCCGCTGGCGAGGGAAAGACGACTGCTGAATCGCGAGGGTGAGGAACTGAATCGAGCCAGGCCATGAACCCACTGATCCGCGACAACTTCGATGATGAGCGCGACTTGGCGGTGGCCGAGCGGCTGGGTCGTCTGCGGACGATGCCGGTGGACACGACCCGTCTGGAGCGGCTGCTGGAAGGGAAGATTCCCCCCGCGCCCGCCCGGAGCGGTGCCATGCGATTTGGGTGGCTGCGGCCGTTGCAGGCAATCGCCGCCAGTTTGCTCGTCATGGCGCTGATCGGAGCCCTGATCTGGACGACTGCCGGCGAGCCGGTTCTGGCTTCGGCGGCGGAGATGGCCCGAATCCACCGCGAAATGCTTAATGACCCCAGTGATGTCTTCAAGGTGGACTCGATGCGGCAAGCGAGCGAGGTGCTGAGCGGAAAATGGCCGCGGAATCCCGGCCTGCCGCGATCCTTCGATTCGCATGTCATGGCCTGCTGCATGCACTCGATCAAGGATCGCAAGATGGCGTGCGTCCTGTTCAGGAATGACGGTCGCCCGGTGACCCTGAGCGTGGCCAAGTCGTCGGATCTTCGTTCGCCGCAGTCGCCCACGGTGATCCGCGGTGGCGAGGCATACCATGTCGAGTCGTCGGGGGAACTGAACATGGTCAGCACGCAGCGGGATGGCCGGTGGATTTGCCTGATCGGCGAGCTTCCCGTGGACCGGCTGATCGAGATCACTCACGGGCTTTGTTTTGAATAACGTTGCCCGTGAGTCGGGGATGCGTTGGTTGCCCATTTCTCGGCCGAATCGACATTTCCACGAAGGATTTGAACCTTTGAGGCGATCGTCTTCGTTATCCCTATTGAGCATTGGCCGCGAGGCCCGGCCGTCGCAAGGGCGGCCTTGAGACAGGAGCAGTGGATGAGACGTGCGATAGTTGTCTGGGCCATCGGAATAAGTGGACTGCTGCTCGTGGCGGGTTGCAGCACTTCGCCGGAGGACAAGGAACTCACCGAGTGGGTGCAGCGAGATGCGGCGCGCTGGCAGCTTTCGGACCGCGCGGCCATTCACGATCAGACCACCTTGGCGACGACGCTGCCGGCCAGCAGTATCAACGATGTTCCCGCCGGAGCCGGGGCGGAGGATTATGTCCGCCTGGCACTGGAGCGCAATCCATCCATTCGGTCGGCGAAGGCGAAAGTCCAGCGCCTCGCCGAACGTATTCCGCAGGTGACCAGCCTCGATGATCCCATGCTGACGGTGACGCCGGTTGGCGAAATGGCCGAGACGGCCGCCGGGCAGGTAGGGGTGATGACTGGCGTGAGCCAGAAGCTGCCCTTTCCCGGCAAGCTCAGGGCCAGGGGCGGCATCGCGGCGGCGAATGTGGCGATGGCGACGAGCGACCTTGAGCAGACGAAGCTCGGCGTGATCGCGGATACGCGGCAAGCATACTGGGGATATTACTTCACCACGCGGGCGATTGAGGTAACGCAACAGAGCCGCGATCTGCTGGCGCAGCTTCGCCAGTCGGCTGAGTCGCGCTACAAGGCCAATCTCGCCACCCAGCAGGATGTCCTGCGGGCGAGCGTAGAATTGAGCAATCTGGACAACGAACTGCTGACGCTCCAGCAACGCCGCACCACGGCGGCGGCCATGCTCAACAGCCTGCTGGATCGGCCGGTAATGGCGACGCTGCCTTCCGCGGATCCGGTGACATTGGAGCGGGTCAGTCTGAACCTTGATGCCTTGTTGCGACAAGCCGCGAGGGACAATCCCGCACTATCGAAAATCAGTGCCCGGATCGAGGGCGAACGGCAGCGATTAAGGCTGGCCAAGCTCAACCGCTGGCCCGACCTGACGGTGGGGTTGACCTACAACTTCGTCGATGACGACGGCTTGGCGATCATGGCCAATGGCAAGGATCAATGGTGGCTGAGCTTCGGGATCAATTTGCCGATCTGGGAGGGAAAGTTGCGGGCCGGTGAGCGCGAGGCATTCCGGGGATTCCAAGAGGGGATCGCCGACTTGATGTCAGCGCGAAACCGCGTGGCCTTCCGCGTTCAGGATGCGGCGGTGAAGGCCCAAACCCAGCAGCGCCTGGTCGTGCTGTTTCGGGACGTGATTCTGCCCCAGGCCCGCCAGACGGTGGACGCCTCCAACAGCGGCTATCAGGCGGGAAAGGTGGATTTTCTGACGCTGGTAGACAACTGGCGCAAACTGCTCAACTACCAGCTCATGTACCACCAGAGCGTGGCGGAACTGGAGAAGGATTACGCGCAGTTGCAGCAGGCGGTCGGTCGTGACTTGCCCCGGCGGACGGAGGGAGAGGAAGATGACTAGGTGAGGGGGTGAGGGGGGACAGGGCGCAAGAGGGTTATCCGTGCGGGGAGAAAATGGAAATGATGCGATGAAGAAACAACAACCCGAATCTGATGGACACGGCGGCGTCGGCGACGCGGCCCCGCCGCTCAGCCCCACGCCGCCGCGCGGGCCGAAGTTGTGGATCATCCTCGCCATTGTCGCGGCGTTCGCGCTGACTCTCTGGCTGGGGTCGGTCGCCGGACTTGGAATCGGGAAGGAATGGCACAAACTCCTGAGTACTTTGCGCGGCGGCGAGCAAGCCTCGGCTCAAACGGAAACCAACCAGTATTATACCTGCGGCATGCATCCGTGGGTCGTTCTGCCGCATCCGGGCGACTGCCCGATCTGCGGCATGAAGCTGGTGCCGCTCGATCCGGCCAAGTTCACCGGTGAAGTGACCATCAACCCCGTGGTGGCCCAGAACATCGGCATCAGGGTTTCCCCGATCATCAGCGGCCCGGTGGTGCGCACGATTCGCACCGTGGGCACCGTCGCCTTTGACGAAACCGCCATGCGCGATGTGAACATCAAGGTCGGCGGCTGGATCGAAAAGCTGTATGTGGACTCCCTGGGCGCGCCGGTGAAAAAAGGCGAGCCACTGTTCGAGCTATATTCGCCGGAGCTTTACGCCGCCCAGGAGGAATACCTGCTGGCTTGGAAGAATCGCAACAAGGTCGGGGCCGACTTTGTGCCCGATGCGGCCCAGGGAGCCAAGGACCTGCTCAGTTCCTCGCGCACTAAGCTTGAATATTTTGACATTACGGCGAAGCAGATCAGCGAGCTTCAGGAGCGCGGCACGCCGGCCAAGACCATGACCCTCCGCAGCCCGCACGACGGCGTGGTGATCGCCAAGCATGCCACCGAAGGGATGAAGGTCGATTCGGGAATGCAGGTCTATCGTATCGCCGATTTGTCGAAGGTCTGGGCGATGGTCACGCTCTACGAGTATCAGTTACCCTACGTAGAGGTCGGCCAGAGCGCCACGATGAGCCTGAGCTACCTGCCGGGACAGCGGTTTGAGGGCAAGGTCATCTACATCTATCCGTACCTGAGCGACAAAACCCGCCAGGTGGATGTGCGGCTTGAATTCGACAACACGGCCGGATTGCTCAAACCCGGCATGTACGCCACCGTGGAACTGCACTCCACACTGGCCAGGGATCGGACGCTTGCTCCTCGCTCGGCCATCATCGACACCGGTGAACGCAAAGTGGCTTTCGTGAGCCTGGGCGAAGGACGTTTCGAGCCGAGAAACGTGCAAACCGGGGCCGAGGCACAAGACGGCATGATCGAAGTGCTGGACGGCCTGAAGCCGGGCGAGAAAGTCGTCACCAGTGGACAATTCCTCATCGACTCCGAGGCCAACGTGCGCGAGGCGCTGGCGAAGATGATCAAGGGCAACCTGTCCGTGGACCAGAAGCCAACCGTAGAAAGTGTGGGCACGAGCGCTCTGGCGGCGTTGCCGGATGCGGCGACAAAATCGCTTGCGACCATCCTCAACAACTATCTGGCGATCCAGAAGAAGCTGGCCGGTGACTCCATCGAAGGCGCGACTGAGCCAGCCGGTGCCATCGCCCGGCAGGTCGCCGCGCTGCTAAAAGTGGAAATGCCGGATGATCCCCACTTCTGGCACAAGCATGAGGAAGTGGCCAGCGTGCGCGGCAAGGCTCTGGAACTGGCACAGGCCAAGTCGCTGGAATCCGCCCGTCTGAACTTCGCCGACCTGAGCGTGGCCCTGGACAAACTGCTCAAGGCCACCGGTGTACCGAAGGATTTTGGGCAGGAAGTGCAGGAGCTGCATTGCCCGATGTATCGCCAGGGCCAGGGCGGCACCATTTGGCTGCAAACCGCGGGAGAAGTCGCCAATCCGTACTACGGCAGCGCCATGCCGGGCTGCTTCGACAAACGGTTGGCTTTACCCGTGGCCGGCGAATCGGCGACGGTTAATCAGCCCTAATACGCGAACGATGCGGAATAGTTGAGATTTTCGGCGTGATTTCTGCTATCATTAAAGCACTATGGTCACATTAAACGCCCATTATGACGGCAAGGTGATCGTCCCGGATGAGCCGCTGATGCTCAAGCCCAACCAGAGGCTTCGCATCAGCATTGAGCCGATCGACGCAAAACTTGATGAGTCTGCCGACACGCCCAACCGGGTCGATTTCAGCAAACTACTCGGCTTGGGCTTGAAGGGGCCGACGAATCCAAATCCGCGCTTCGCCGACGAAGATTCGCTGTGGGAAGGCACGAGCGGCAACTATCTTGAGAACGGGCCAAACAAACCTTCGATGAAAAAGCCCGCCACATGATTCTCGATACCTCTGCCGTCCTGGCTGTCGCCTTTCGCGAGCGTTCCGCGGCTTGGGTGCTTGACGAGATTTCACGCGCCGGTCGAGTGTTGATGAGTACCGTCAACCTCACTGAAACACTCATCGTCTTTCGCCAGCGCAAGCCCGAAACTTTTGCCGAGATGTTCGACGAACTGCTCGCCAGCGGGGTCCAGTTCATCCCACCCGACCGCGCCCAGGCCGAACTCGCCGCATCCGCAAGACTTCAGTATCCATTAAACTTCGGCGACTGCTTCGCCTATGCGCTGGCGAAAACATAAAATCTTCCGTTGCTCACCCTTGATCGCGATTTCCGCGCCGCGGACATTCAAGTCATCCTGCCATCGTAGCAAGCTCGCGACTCGCCGTGGGCTTGAAGGCTCTGGAGGTAGACGGCGATTGCTTCTCGGAGGTTGGCGACGGCCTCGTCAAGCTTATTGCCTTGGGAATGACAGCCCGGCAGGCACGGGCAGAAGGCGTGGTATCCGCAGTCCGAGTCCGCCTCGAAAATTGCGGTGTATTGCATGTCCCGATGATAGAAGATTAGTAACACTTCAGCCGTCTGCCGCGATTCCCGTTTTGCGGCCTCAGTCAAGTTGAGTCTGTCTGCTGACCCGCGATATCAGCCTCAGAATCAGCGTGGCGGCATTCGGCTGAAATGTTACGAAGATTGAAGAAGATTAGCAGACGGGTCGGTAGCCTTCATAGGTTCGTCCCTTTCCATCTTCCATTCGCGATTCGCCTTATGCTGATTGAAGTTTAGCCACATGCCGAGTAAATCCCTTCGACATGTTCAACACAGGCTCTGCGGAGGACCAAGATCGCTAAACCGCGCCCGATCTCGACTTTTTCTACTCCGCGATGAACCTTTCCGGCCGCTCAACTCGTTTTGGATGTTGGGTAGACTGCGGTTGCGGCGGGGCCACGGCGTAGGAACATGAGTTGACCCTATGATCGGTAAACTGATTGACTGGTGCATCCACAACCGCGCGATGGTGCTGTTGTTGACGTTTTTTCTCGTCGTGGCGGGCATCTGGGCGGTCTTCACCATCAAGCTCGACGCGATTCCCGACCTGTCGGATGTGCAGGTGGTCATCCGTACCGAATCCTCCGGACAGGCCCCGCAGATCGTCGAAGACCAGGTAACTTATCCCCTGACCACGGCCATGCTGCAGGTGCCCTATGCCAAGGTGGTGCGCGGCTACAGCATGTTCGGCACCAGCTTCGTCTACATCATTTTCGAGGATGGCACCGATCTGTACTGGGCGCGCAGCCGCGTGCTCGAGCAGCTCAACTTCGTCGCCAGCCGCCTGCCAACCGGCGTGAGCCCCCAGCTTGGCCCGGACGCTACCGGAGTGGGTTGGGTCTACGAATATGCCCTCGTGACCGGGCGCTATTGCCCCGAGCATCCCAACGGGGCATGGCATGATCCTCAGACCGATCAGTGGTACGCGCAAGTCGATGATGCCCCCGCCGACGAACAGCTGCACAAGCGACTGATCCACCACCGCGTGTTTGAAAAACGCAAGGTCGTCTATGCCGACTACCAGGAGAACAAGCGGTATGACAGCGTGGACGCCGCGCCGCCCGAAGCGCGCGGCCACCTTGCGCCCGTCGAGTTGGTCAAGGGCTACGAGAATTGCCCGCTGGATGGCAAGCCTTTGGTGGATTCCAAGGTCAGCCTCGCCGAATTACGCAGTCTTCAGGACTGGTATCTGCGCTACGAACTGACGGCGGTGGATGGCGTGAGTGAAGTCGCTCCCATTGGCGGCATGGTCAAGCAATACCAGGTCACCGTCGATCCGGTGAAATTGCTGGCCTACAATCTGCCGCTGGCGAAGGTGAAGATGGCCATCCAGCGGTCGAACCTCGATGTAGGCGGGCGACTGATTGAACAGAGCGAAACCGAATACATGGTCCGGGGGCTGGGGTATCTGGGAACGCTGAGCGACCAGGAGATCGCCAATGCCCGCGCCCGCCACGAATCCATCGGCGAATTGCGCACGCACAAGGCCCTTGAGGAGTTGCGTAAGGTGTCGCTGGGCGCGAGTCTCAACGGCAGCCCGATCTACCTTTCCGACATCGCCGATGTGCGCACCGGCCCGGATATCCGCCGGGGCGTCGCCGACTGGAACGGCAATGGTGAAACCGTTGGCGGCGTGATCATCATGCGCTTCGGCGAAAACGCACGAAGCACCATTGAGAACGTCAAGGCCAAACTCGCTGCCTTATCCGTCGGCCTGCCGCCCGGCGTGGGGATTGAAACCGCCTATGACCGCAGCGACCTGATCGACCGCGCCGTTCATACCCTCAGCGGCACGCTGATCGAGGAAATCATCGTTGTCGGGCTGGTCTGCATTCTTTTCCTGCTGCACGCCCGCAGCGAATTGGTGGCGGTGTTTGTCGTGCCCACCGGCGTGTTGACCAGCATCCTGCTGATGAAGCTGCTGGGGATCAATGCCAACGTGATGAGCCTGGGGGGCATCGCCATCGCCATCGGGGTGATGGTGGACAGCTCGATCATCATGGTCGAGAACTCGCACAAACATCTCGACCGCGAGGAGGAGCGCCTGCACGCGCTACAAAAGGCCGGTAAGTCCGCGATTCCCCGCCCGCGCACGGCCATCATTTCCGAGGCGGCCCGCGAAGTCGGGCCAAGCCTGTTTTTCGCGCTGCTCATCATCGTCGTCAGCTTCCTGCCGATTTTCGTGCTGGGCGAGCAGTCGGGGCGGATGTTCCGCCCGTTGGCATTCACCAAGACGTTCGCCATGGGCGCTGCCGCGTTTCTGGCCGTCACCATCATTCCGGTGCTGATGAGTATGCTCATCACTCCTCGCGTGCTGCCTAAGCACTGGGGTTGGCGGGTAAATCTGGCGCTTACGCTCTCGGTGATGCTGTTTCCCGCCTTGCTGCTTCTGATGCTGCCGCTGCCGGGGGGATGGAACGCCTCACGCCATTGGCTGGCGTTGGCATGGTTCATCCTCGCGGGCATGTTGCTGGTGCCCCAGAAAATCATTCATGAAAACGCCAACCCGATCTCGCGGTTGCTCCAGTGGGTTTACCATCCCTTCTTCGTGCTGGCGATGCGCTTCCGCTGGGGGGTGCTGATCGGCGCGGTGCTGGCGGTGGTGAGTATTGCCTACCCCCTCCAGCACTTGGGCAGCGAGTTCATGCCACCACTGGAGGAGGGCGACCTGCTCTATATGCCCACCACCGATCCGGGCATCAGTCTGACCAAGGCGCGCGAGTTGCTCAGCCAGACCGACAAGCTCATCGCCCAGTTCCCCGAAGTCCAAAGCGTTTTCGGCAAGGCCGGGCGGGCCGAAACCGCCACCGATCCGGCCCCGCCGAGCATGTTCGAGACCACCATCACTCTTCGCCGCGACAAGTCCAAATGGCGGCAGGTGCCGGTCAGTGGATGGTTCGGCAAGACCACCCGCCCGATCACGACCGATGAGCTGATTTACGGCTACGAACTGCCCAACGGCGGAGGCGAGAATATTCACGTTCCCGGCTTCAACGAAGTCGTGCAGATCCCCGGCCTGACGAACGCCTGGACCATGCCCATCAAGACGCGCATCGACATGCTCTCCACCGGCATCAAGACGCCGGTGGGCATTAAGGTCATGGGGGCGGACCTCAAGACACTCGCCGAATTGACCAACCAAATCGCCCAGGTGGTCAAGACCTCCGAAGGAACAGGCCAATACACCGTCAGCGCCTTTCCCGAAAAGAGCGTCGGCGGCAACTACTTCGACGTGCGGATCGACCGCGATGAGATCGCCCGCTATGGCCTGAGTGTCGCCGACGTGCAGGAGACGATCATGAGCGCCATGGGCGGCATGAATGTGACCCAGACCGTCGAAGGGCCGGAGCGCTACCCGGTCAACCTTCGCTACCCCCAGGAACTGCGCGACAACACCGCTGCCCTCAAGCAAACGCTCATCGCCACCCCCGGCGGGCCACAGGTGCCGCTGGGTCAGTTGGCCGAGTTTGTGATCCACAAAGGCCCGCCCATGGTCAAGAGCGAAAACGCCCGCCTGACAAGTTGGGTCTTCGTGGACATCGCCGGCATCGACGTGGGAACCTATGTCGCCAACGCTCAAAAAGTGGTGGCGCAGAAGGTCTCGCTGCCCACGGGCTACAGCATCGTCTGGTCTGGCCAATATGAGTACATGCAGGCCGCCCGCGCTCGGCTGATGATCGCCGTGCCGATGGCGCTGGTGCTTATTATCCTGCTGCTCTACATGGCGACCCATAGCTGGCTGCGCGTCGCCATCGTGCTATTGGCGGTGCCGTTCAGCCTCGTGGGCGCGGTGTGGCTGCTCTACTTTATGGATTACCACCTGTCACTGGCGGTATGGGTCGGCGTGATCGCCCTGGCCGGACTGGACGCCGAGACCGGCATGGTGATGTTGCTGTACCTGGACAACAGCTTCGAGCGATTCACCGCCGAGGGGCGCATGCGCAACCGCGATGATTTATGGCACGCCATTCACGATGGCGCTGTCAAGCGTATTCGCCCCAAGATGATGACCGTCGCCGCGGCCTTCATCGGTCTGGTTCCGCTGCTCTGGGCCAGCGGTGCCGGTGCCGATACCATGCGCCGCCTCGCCGCCCCCATGATCGGTGGGCTGGTGACCAGCTTCATCATGGAACTGCTGATCTATCCGGTGATCTTTTACATTGCCAAGGCGATCGCCCATCACCGCGAGTTTCGGCCCGACGGCGGGAACCCGCAGCTCATCGGTGTAGTGACATAGGGTTGGCAATTCGTTGAAGAGCCGCTGAAGAGTCGGTGAAGCGCCGGAAGACCTCTTGACCTTCTCTCTCGCAAGTGCATCTGTTACCACACGTTATGGCAACTAGTGCCCCGTCTGGAAACCCGGGGGGCGTAAGGGTCGGGGGGGGAATCCCGGCTTGTCGGCTGAAATGGTCCACCGCCGAGCGTTGATCGCCATGTCGGGCGGGGATCGCGTATAATGATCAGGCCATGGACGCAGATCAGTTCATCCCGATGAGCATCGCGGCCGTCGCGGCGGTTGCCGCGATCGTGGTGGCGGCGCGAAAGCCGCGAGCAGGGTGGAAGTTCGTCAACGTTAAGAGCGACTTCACCACCGAGCACCACCTGCCGGAAGTGTTGCCCGTGCCTGCGTCAGACGCCAAGCGCGCTGAAACTGGGGAGTTCAGCTTCGATGATGCCATCGGGTGGATGAAGCAGTTCATGTCGGGTCGCCGAAAACATCCGCTGCGCGGGCAGTTCGAGCTGGCGATCCGAAAGGCCGACGTCTACAAGGCGCTGTCGGAACGGATGGGCCGCGGGCGCTGGGGCGAAGTCGATGAACTGGCGTCGCGCCTGGCCGAGATCGACCCGCTGGACCCCAGTGCCGCACTTGCCCGCGGGCGCGCCAACCGCGAACTCGGTCAGTTCAACGCAGCGGTGAAGTTCTATCAGCAGGCGTTGAAACTCCAGCCGACGCATTCCACGGCCCTGCCCGAGTTCGCCGCCACCTGCCGCTCGCTGGGGCAGCCGCATCGGTTCAGCGATGCGTTGGCCGTGGCCCGCACGGAGCTGGGCGAGACCCATCCGTTGACGATCGAATCGCGGGTGGCGCTGGGCGAGCTGGTGCGAGTGTTCGCCGATCCGACCGATCCGGCGACGGTAGCGCACATCCCGCGCGAGCAATATCTGAAAAACATTCAGTCCCGCATCGAGGAAATGGACCCCGATCCCGACGTGGCGATCAGCGCCGCCGCGGGGATGCTCGGCGACGACATGCCGGAACTGGCCGAGCGGGTACTCGAGCGCTTCGAGCTGACCTTCCACGACCACGCCGATACCTGGCTGCTGCGCGGAATGATCCACCGCTATCACCGTGATTTGTCGGCGGCCGAAGAGGCGCTGCGGGAATCGCTCGCCCGAGGTGAATCGGTGAGCGCGCGGGTCGAGTATGCCCAAGTGTTGACCGAGAAGGCCCGGCAGCACCGTCGAACCCCATCGCCGGTGAAGTTGCGGGCCGAGGCCGAATCGCAGTTGCGAATGGCGATCGAGTCGGAACCGAATCATGAGCAGGCGATCAACCTGCTGATCGAGCCGGCGCTGCGCGATGGTGCCGATGGTGCGGCTCGGCTGCTCGAACAGTTGACCGGGGCATACCCAGGGGCGTGGGCACCGTGGAAGGTGTTGGCGGACATCTACAACGATGAGGACCGCGCGGCCGAGGCGATCGCGGCGTACGAAGCGGCGCTGACGCGCGGGCAGGGCGATGGGTTGCTGCTGAACTACTTGAACGCGCTGGAGAAGGCCGACCGGCGCGGCGATTTGTGCCCGGCGCTGGACAAGATCAAGGATCTGCCTAAGCGCGATCCGATGCTTCGCTGGCGGGCGTCGCAGGCGTATTTCGAGTCCGGGCGGATCGACGAGGCGCGGCGCCTGCTCGAGGGACTGATGCGGGATGAGCAAGCCAACCCGGTGTTGCGTCAGCGGGCCGGCACCATCGTTCGCCACATGGACGCGGCGGCGGAAAAGGACGCCAAGGAATGATTCCGTCGGGCTCGATTTCCCCGGCGGCCGATCACTCGGCGGCTGGGCGCCTGGCCTGGGGAATCCTGGGCACGGGAAACATCGCCCGGCAGTTTTGCGACGGGGTGAACGTCTCGCGGCGGTCGCGGCTGCTCACCGTCGGCT
The DNA here is from genome assembly GCA_038329845.1 of Tepidisphaerales bacterium. Lineage (GTDB taxonomy): Bacteria > Planctomycetota > Phycisphaerae > Tepidisphaerales > Tepidisphaeraceae > JBBQNJ01. Next base: position 31,961 of record JBBQNJ010000002.1, read on the forward strand.
CGCGCAGCGCCGATTCCGCCGCCGCGTTCGCTGAGGCGCATTCGATTCCCGATGCCTGCGGCGATTACGAGAAGGTGATCGCCAACCCATCGGTCGAGGCGGTCTACATTTCGTTGCCCAACCATCTCCATTATCAGTGGACGATCAAAGCGCTGAGCGCTGGCAAGCATGTCCTGTGCGAAAAGCCGCTGGCGATGGATGCCGCCGAGGCGCAGTCGATGTTCGACGCGGCCGATCGCGCCGGGAAGGTTCTCATCGAGGCGTTCATGTATCGCGCCCATCCGCTTACCGCCGCAGTGCTGCAATGCGTCCGCTCGGGACAGATCGGCACTGTGCGGATGGTCCGCGCCAGCTTCTGCTATCGCACGATGCGGATCGCCGGCAACATCCGCTTCGATCGCGCGGTTGGGGGCGGGGCGTTGATGGACATCGGTTGCTACTGCATCAACCTCGCTCGCCTGATCGCCGGTGAAGAGCCGACCAGCCTTCGGGCCACGGCGGCGATGCATGAGACCGGCGTGGACGAGATCACCTGCGGGATGATGCGCTTCGGCGGGGGGATGCTCGGCAGCTTCACCTGCGGGATGAGCCTGCACGCCGACAACACCGCCCACCTGTGCGGAACCGAAGGCTCGGTGGAAATTCCCGTTCCCTGGAAACCTCCGATGCAAAGCCGCTATGTCATCGTTCGCGGCGCCCCGCCGCGCCAGGATCACACCGCGGCACCCGACTCGATCGCCGGCTCGGCCGCGCCCGCGTCGAAGCCCGCGGTCGGCCCGGGGCGAGAAGTCATCGAGGTGACGGCCCCCGGCGATGTGTACGCGATTGAGGCCGATGCTTTCGCCGCGTGCGTCCTCGACTGCGCAGCGCCCTTCGTCACCCGCGACGACACCCTGGGCAACATGCGGGTTCTCGATGAGATGCGCCGCCAGATCGGCCTGCAATGGACCTGAACGTCAACGCAACGACCATGAAAATCCTGATGAATACCGGGGGATTCGCCCGGACCAACTGTTTCGTCGTCGCCGATGAAGTGGAAAAACAGGCCGTGATCTTCGACGCTCCGGATCATACGACCGCGCCGCTGCTCGAGCAGGTTCGTCGGCGCGGTTGGGAGCTGGTCGGCCTATGGCTGACGCATGGGCATTTTGATCATCTGGCCGATCACCAGGTCGTCACCGATGCGTTTCCCAAGGCGCGAGTGCTGATTCATCGGCTCGATGCGGCCAAGCTGCGTCAACCGTCGGCGCTGCACTTCCAGTTGCCGTTTGTGATCCCGTCGCGAGAGCCGGATGCGCTTGTCGAGGACGGCGGGCGGCTGTCCATCGGGTCGATGTCCGTCGAGGTTCTGCACACTCCCGGTCATGCCCCCGGGCACGTGATGTACCACCTGCCCGCCCAGCAGGTGTTGATCGGGGGCGACTTGATCATCGGCGGCGCTGTCGGGCGCACCGACCTGCCCGACTCGAACCAGGCTGACCTGGTCCACTCCATCCAGCGGGTGATGCGGCTGCCGGGCGAAACTCGCCTGATGCCCGGCCACGGCGGACCTAGCCGGCTTGCCGATGAACTGCGCGACAATCCATATGTCCGGGCCGCGATGGGGCTGGGGCAATGAAGCGCTCCCGCCGGGGCGCGGGGTGATTTCCCGTCTTGCGCCGAGGCTGTCCGGCAAGGCCAGGGCGCAATACATCTCGGGTGTGCTTGCACGAAGAGCAGGCTGGAAGCCCGCATCCCAATGGCATCGCGCAATGGGAAGGCCCGCACCCCAAAGGCTAGCGCAATGGAAAAGCCCGCACCCCAATGGCATCGCGCAATGAAAAGCCCGCGCCGAGGCGCGGGCTGAGGGGAATCGTTGGTGGACCGCGGCGATTAGTGAGCGGCGGCGCCGTTCTTCTTGGCACCGTCTTTCTTGGCGCCGTCCTTCTTGGCGCCCTCTTTCTTCGCCGGGGCCTTGGTCAGTACTTCGATCTTCATGACGGGCGCATCGGCGGTGGCACCGGGGGTCACCTGGGCATGCTGATCGGCCTTAAGATCGGCCAGAGCGCCGGGCTGGCCGTCGATGGTGACGACGGTGGTGGCATCGGTCGCCAGGGTCGATTCCTTGGCCGCATCGGCCTTGCCGCTGCTGACGACGACTTTGTCGCCGTCCACGCGGACGATCTTGCACATCATGGGCCGGGCCTTGTGGACGCCTTCCTTCTTGGCGCCGCCGGCATCGGCTTCGGCGAAGGCCATCGACGAGAACGCGACGAACGCGAGAACGGCTAACACGTGGGTTGCCAGACGCATAATAGAACTCCTCCGCTCCGGGCCGCTTCAGTGGCGGCGAAACGGTGCGAAAAAAGACTCGGCGGAAGATCGGACGGGGAGGATCGCGAACACCGCGAGCCACTGCGACATACGGAACCCCGTCGATCACGCGCCAACGAATAATATACCGCGCCCGCCCCGAATCGTTGCAACGGGCAAAATGGTGGCTTGGGGTTGATCTTTCCGATGTGCCTATGTCCTGGTGCAGGCCTCGGAGCCTGCCGCTCTCGCATCGGCCGGGACGGCTACCTCCCAAGCAGGCCGCTTGGGGTGCAGGCTTCATCTCCAGATCGAGCACTCGCACGATGGTGTGCGTCGAATCGAAAAGGGACATTTCTAATTTCTGACGAGTGGTGGTCGCGTTACGACACCTGCGATGCACCTGTGTGTTGCCAAACCCCTTAGGGTACCACGAGGTGCCCTGCGGTTCGCCATCCGTCTGCGCGGACGACCGAAGAGGGCTCAATGAGAAATGTTCCCTTCTCCTTCGAGTGCCCGCCGAAGGGTCGCATAGACCATGGCACCCGAAGAGGATGCGACTTAGCGGTCAATAGGCGATCCATACCGCAGTGTTGGGTGCGGGTAGCGACGCGGCAAACGCCTTAGTCTCGGCGCGGCAAACGCTTTAGTCTCGGCGCGGCAAACGTCTTAGTCTCGGCGCGTAAAAATGTCGGCGGAACTCGCGTGAGTTCCGCCGACATTGGTTTTCCTAACGCCTGCAACCCGCTTATGCCCGACGACGCCGACCCGCGAGCAGGCCGAATCCGGCCAAGCCTAGCAGGCTGACGGTGGCCGGCTCGGGGATGATCACCAGATTCACCTGTCCGGCGGTGCTGGTGTCAATCGAGGCGGTTCGGCCCGCCATGAGGCTGATCGAGTTGATGTCCAAGCCGTTGTTGTTCAACGAACCGCTGTAGTTGATCAACCGCCACGTGCCGCTATCCAGGGGCGCGCTGGCAACGTTAAGCTTGCCGTCGAGCGTCAGGGTGGTGACGCCATCGATCAGATCGTTGATCCCGCCACCGACGGTCATGTCGGCGGCATTCAGGTCGACAGCAAGGATTGAGGATGCACCCATACCCAAGGTGTTGTTGATGGCGAACGTGCCGACGACGTTACCGGGGGCAAGCGTGCCATCGGTAACCGTCACCATCCCGCCAATCACACCCGACCCGCCGAGGGTGCCACCGGTGCTGACGGAGGTAGCCGTCACGCCCAGCGAGCCGTTGACCAGCAGTGTGCCGCCGGTGACCGAGGTGGCACCGGTGTAGGTGTTGGGGCCGCTGAAAATCTGGGTTCCGTTGCCGGTTTTGGCCACCGCTAGTGTACCCAGCGTGCTTTGGATGGTGCCTGAGAAATCGGTCGAGCCAGCCGCCGGGCTGATGGTGAGCGTGCCGGTGGCGCCTGTGGTCGCAAGGCCGGAGCCGCTCAAGGAGTAGATCGTTGGCGATTTGCCGTTCAAATCGAGCTTGCCTAACGCACCGACATTCACCGTCGAGGTGCTTGAGATATTGGCAGCATTGCCAATCTTAAGCGTGCCGCCTTGAACATCATATCCGGTGACGTTGGCGTTGGTGCCGTTGAGTGAGGCCACGCCAAGGTTGGACGTGGCCAGCGTCATCGAGCCGGTGTAGGTGTTATTGGCATTCAGCTTCAGTTCGGCACTGCTATTGGCAAAGTTCACCGTCACATTTCCCGTGCCGGAAATGCCGAGGCCCGTGCCGCCGCTGGTGGATCCGACATAGGCGTTAACATTGGACAAGCTGCCGCCGATAGTGACGTCGTGCGCGAGATAGCCGCTGCCGTTATCCGAGCCGAGCGTGATACCGCCGGAGACAACCATCGCATTGGCCGTCGGGTTGCTATTCCAAAGATTCAGCGTTGCGATGCCGCTGTTTCCGCCACGCACAACGATCGGGGCCGTCACCTTCTGGTTTTTGTCGGTCGAAAGCGCGGTGTTTTCGCTCCCACTCGTATCACCCAAATAAATCGTTCCCGATCCCCAATACGACCCGGAATAGGTGTTGGGCGTGCCGCCGGTCGCATCAAAAGACACTGTGCCGGCATTGACATACAATCCACCCGAGAAGTCATTGTCTTGGGAACTGGCCGAGTCCGGCCGAACAAATTGCAGCGTGCCCGTGCCGGCCTTGGTCAAGGCAAAGGCGCCCCTCACCCTTCCGGAAACCGACAACGTATTGGCGCTGTTGTTCGTCCAAGTCTGATCGGCTCCGAGCGCCACGTCGGTGGCAATCGAGCTGGCCTTGGCTCCGCTATCTATCGTGATACCGGTGGTGGCGCTGGTCGGTGTGATCGTCAGCTTATAGCCTTCGTCAACAATGCCGATAGCGTTCACTGTGTCGCTGATCGTGAGCGTTTTGATGCTCATGTCGGCACCCAGCTTCGTGGCTGTGGGGACAGTGGTGACGGTGGAGTTGGAAAAGATGACGTTGGTGCCGACGCTGGGCGTCAGCGGTTGGTCGGCCCCGCCGTCCGTTGCCACCCAGTTGCTGGCGGTCGAACCGTCCGAGGCAGTCAGGACGTTGTTCGCACCCGCCAAACCGCCCTTCCAGTAGGCGTCGGTCAATGGCGTGGCACCCGAGGTGGGTGTAATCGACACCAAGGTCGCAGTCTTGTTGACCGCTACCGTATAGTCGGTGGTATTGAGAAAGTTATAGATGCCGGTGTCTAGTCCGCTGCCGGCGGCTAGGACGTCATACGTCGTGCCGGAAGTATAGTTTCCCGTCATGTCCAGGAATACGCCGCTGATAGTCGCGGCACCCCCTGCAGTGATCTTGTTGCTGGTCGTCGCATCCCATGCGAGGCGGACGGCACTGCCTGCCGCAAAGTTCAGGGTCGAAGACCCCAAAGCCAGATTACTACCGACGGTCGTGGGGAGGTAGTCAACCCTTGCACCGTTGCTGATTGCCAGGCTCGTGATTCCGTTCGCCCCCGTTTCACTCAAGACCAGCGTGCCTCTGCTCACGCTAAGGCCGCCCGTGAAGCCGGACAGGTCGCCGCTCAGATTCACGACGGAATTAGAGCCTGCGCCGTTGACGACGAGGCCACCATAACTTTGATTCTCGGTCACGTTGTTGATCGAGAGATTTGATGAGCCGGTCAGAAGGCCGGTCATGTTAAGGGTGTGATTATCTGATGCATTCAAGCCACCATTGCCATTAACCGCGAGGTTTCGGGTGAAATCGGCAATTACGATCGGTGAAGCACTGTTGCTTCCAAAGATAAAGTTGCTGCCGGCGATTTCGAGGTTGGCCGACCCTAACGCGTCGCCCGTGGCATCTGCGCGGGCATAAATCCCCGCCGCAGCAGAAGTCACGGTACCACCCAAGGTGCTGGATAGATTCCCGAAAACGAGTTCCGCGTTGCTTCCCGCGTTGGTAAATCCGCCATTGCCGGTTAACAGACTGCTGAAGAACAATTCTCTTGAAGAACTCGCAGTATTTTGGATCGTGTTTGTTCCGCCGGTCTGGAGTTCGATGGCACGACTAAACGTGCTGCCGTAATCGTTTCCGGCTGAAGCAGTGTATCCCCCACCATTGAGCACCAGTTTGTTGGAGCCGCTGCCCAAGGCGTTGAAGTTTGAGTTGTTGGTCGTCCGCACAGTGCTGCCGTCGCTCACCGTGATCGTTTTTCCAACACCGCCAAAGGTGCTGGTGCCAGTGCCGAGAGACACGGTCCCGCCGCCGGAGATCGCCAGATTGCTGGCGCCGCTGATCACGCCGCTGAGCGTGCCGCCGGTTGTGGCGGTGATGGACAGGTCGTTGGTGAGCTTGAAAGTGTTGCTGATGGTCAGGGCTGGGGTGGTTGTGCCGCCGCTGAGCGTCATCGTCGGGGTGATCGCACCGGAGTCATTGATGAACTCAAGCTGGCTTCCCGCAATGGTGTAGGTGCCAGCCGTGGTCGTACCTGAGGCGTTGAAGGTCAGGTTGTTGAGCTGGAAGGGCGGGCTCGCAATGTTGTTGGTGCTGACGGTTGCGACGGAGGCGTCCAAGGCGCCGCCGAAGATGAGTTGGGTGTCAATTCCGCTGACCGGTACGGCGGACCAATTGGTACCTGTCGTCCAGTTCCCCGGCGTCACGGCCGTGGCAGGAGCGGTGTAGGTGTAGGTTACGGCTTTCACTTGCCCCGCAAGACTCGCAACAACACCCGAGACGGCGGCGACGATTAGCTTCTTCTGGAACCGATTCATTTTCTCTCCTCGCAAAACGTGAACTATCCACGGATCTTCAAACCCGCATTTCGGATAGTGTTATCTATTGTAAACCAATCGCAACAGAATGCAAGAAAAATCCTGAACTAATTCGCAGGGGGGAAACAGCTTTCTCCGCGGGCGGCTTTCTTGTCGTCTCCCCGTACGCAACGGTAGGTTGGGTATGGGTTTATGTGATCGAAGAAACGCCAGAACTCTTCCCTCCTCCGGCATATCGGCAGAGGGCTGCGAAACCGGGGAAAGGCATGGCCCGCGGGCACCACGGCGGCGGGTCAACGGGTGGGAGGACGTTTTCCTATTCCGCGCTCATACCGCTCGCGTGCCAAATTGAGCCGATTCACCTGTGCCCTCCGCAAATGCCGGATCGGAAATCTCAGACAAATCGATGATCCACAGACCAGGGGATTGGTGAAATTTCATCCCGCGACCGCGGTCAGGGTCGCCGCGTTCATTCAACGCATCCATGCACACTTGACTCGGTTGGAAGAGGTGATAGGTTCAGTTTTGTCACGGTCGTTCGATCCCCTGGTGGCCGTGGCGGGCTCCGATGTGGAGGTTTTCGATGTTATCGCGTGAGACCCTCAAGGCGACGATCACCGGCTTGATTGCCACGGCCGTGCTGTTGGTGCTGGTGCTGCTGGGATCGCGCAACCTGTTGCATTTCGATGCGGCCTTGTTCGCCTATCTGTTCGCCACCGTCTTCGCCGTCTTCGGAATCGCCTACCGCTACAGCATGTGGTTGCAGCGCCCGCCGACGGCCTTGTACTGGCGTCGAGGGTGGCAGGTCTTTCTCGATCCTCGCGGCATGGGTCGCAATCTGGCGAGATTTCCCGGCCTGCTGATACGCCGGTTCGCGATCAACGACTTTATTTTCGAGCGCGGGTGGCATCGCGGCATCGCGCACTGGCTGATCATGTGGGGATGCATCCTGGCGGCGGCGATCACCTTTCCGCTGGTCTTCGGCTGGATTCATTTCCAAACCCTGCCTGACAGTTTCGAGTCGTATCGCGTCTATGTGTTCGGATTCCCGACGATCAGCTTTCCGGTCCATTCGCTGTTCGCCACGATGACCTTTCACGGGCTGATCTGGGCGTCGCTGCTGGTCATTCCCGGCGTCATGCTCGCGTTTCGGCGGCGAATGCGCGAACACGGTGCCGCGGCCTTGCAGCGGTTCGGAGAGGATATTCTTCCGCTGGTGATGCTTTTCGCCATCAGCATCACGGGGCTGCTGATCTGGATCAGCTATCGCTGGATGCATGGCTACGCTTACAGCTTTCTGGCGATCCTGCACGCCATCACGGTCATCCTCACGCTGCTGTGGCTGCCGTTCGGGAAGTTTTTCCACATTTTCCAAAGACCGGCGCAACTGGGGGTGACATTTTACAAGGATGCCGGCAATAGCGCCGAGCGGGCACTATGCCAGCGCTGCGGCGAAGATTTCGGCTCGAAAATGCACATCGAAGACTTAATCGTCGTCGAGCGACAGCTTGGGTATCGATATGAGACCCACGGCGACGGCGGTGAATCGAGCCACTATCAGAGAATCTGTCCCAAGTGCCGCCGTTCGCTGCTGGCGATCGCCCAGGGGGAGCTTTGGGCGGGGGAGTTGAGCGGGGATCCGTTTGCAGCGCAGGAGTTGCCCCACCATGGCTAATCTTCCCGAGAATATCACCGCGACGATCGAGCGTTTCGGCCCACATCTGGCATTTTCCAGCGGCAGCCGGCTGGACACGGGCGTCGAGCCGGATCGGCTGATCAAGACCCATTGCTGCTTTTGCGGCCAGCAGTGCGGCATCCAGCTTAAGGTCAAGGACAACCAGGTCGTCGGCTTCGAGCCGTGGATGGAGTTCCCGTTCAATAAGGGGATGCTCTGTCCCAAGGGCGTCAAGCGGTATCTACAAGGCTCGCACCCGGATCGGTTGACCACCGCGCTGCATCGCGATCCCGGTGTCGAGGGGGGTTTTTCGTCGATCCCCTACGCGCAGGCGATGGCGCGGACGGTCGAGGCGATCAAGCGGATTCAATCGGCCCACGGCAACGACGCGGTGGCGATCCTCACCGGGGCGAGCCTGACGACGGAAAAGTCGTACTTGATCGGCAAGTTCGCCCGGCTGGGGCTGAAGACCTCGAACATCGACTACAACGGGCGGCTGTGCATGGTCAGCGCCGCGGCGGGCAACAAGAAGGCGTTCGGGATCGACCGGGCGGCCAACCCCTGGTCGGACATCATCGGCACGGATGTGGTCTGGATCAGCGGCGCCAACGTCGCCGAGTGCGCCCCGATCACCACTAACTACGTCTGGCAGGCCCGCGAGCAGGGTGCCAAAATCATCGTCGTCGATCCGCGCATCACCCCGATCGCGCGGACGTGCGATCTGTTCCTGCCGATCAAGCCGGGACGGGACATCGCGCTGTTCAACGGCATCTTGAATCTCATGATCCAGAAGGATTGGCTGGATCACGATTTCATTGACAACCATACCGTCGGTTTTGATGCCCTCGCCGAACACGTCAGCCAATGGACGCCGCGGAAGACCGCCGAGGAGACCGGCATCGCCGAGCGCCTGATCCACCAGGCCGCGGAGTGGTGGGGGACGGCCAAGAAGAGCTTCTTGATGCACGCCCGCGGGATCGAGCATCACAGTCACGGCGTGCAGAACGTGCTGGGGGCGATCAACATCGTGCTTGCCTCGGGTCGGATCGGCCGTCCGCAGTGCGGCTATGCGACGATCACCGGGCAGGCCAACGGCCAAGGGGGGCGCGAGCATGGGAGCAAATGCGACCAGCTCCCGGGGGCGCGCGACATCGCCAATCCCGAGCATCGCGCCTATATCGCAAAAGTCTGGGGCGTAAGGGAAGAGGACATCCCCGGCCCCGGCGTCGATGCCTACGAGATTTTTCGCAAGATCGACAAGGGCGAGATCAAGGGGCTGATCTCGATCTGCTTCAATCCCAAGGTCTCGCTGCCGGACAACAATTTCATCACCAAGGCCCTGGATAAGCTCGAGTTTTTCGCGGGGATCGACTTTTTCCTCAACGAGACGATTCGCCACGCCGACATTGTTCTGCCCGGATCGTTGCAGGAGGAAGACGAAGGGGTCGTCACGCAGATCGAAGGCAAGGTCATCAAGATCAACAAGGCGATCGACCCGCCGGGCGAAGCGACACAGGACTGGCGGATCATCCAGGACATCGCCGCGGGGCTAGGGCGCAGCCACGGGCTGACGTTTCAATCGCCGCGCGAGATGTTCGAGGAGCTGCGCATCGCCAGCAAGGGCGGGGTGGCCGACTATTCGGGGATCACCTGGGAGAAAGTCGAGAAGAACTACGGCGTCTGCTGGCCGTGTCCCAGTGAAGACCCCAGCGGCAGGCCGATCGACCATCCCGGCACGCCGCGATTGTTCGAGCCGGGATCGTGGAATCCGGTGGCCAAGGGAAGCGGGCCGTTCTATTTCCCGGATGGCAAGGCCCGGTTCGTGGTAGCGCCGTACACGCCGCCGGCGGAGGTCACGGATGAGGAGTATCCGATCATCCTCACCACCGGGCGCGTGGTCAGCCAATTTCTCTCCGGCACACAAACCCGGCGGATCGGACCGCTGGTGGATCAATACCCCGAGCCGCGCACCGAGATGCATCCGCGGCTGGCCGAGAAGCTGGGCATCGTGGATGGAGACTGGGTGACGACCGAGAGCCGCCGCGGCAGCGCGACGCTGCGGGCGATGGTGGTGAACACGATTCGTCCCGACACCGTTTTCATTCCGTACCACTGGCCCGGTGCCAAGAGCGCCAACCAACTGACCGTCTCGGCGCAGGATCCGATCTCGAAGATCCCCGAGTACAAGGTGTGCGCCGTGCGAGTGAGGAAGGCGGATGGTCCGCCGCCGTACGCCGGGAAGCTGGAGGCGCAGCAATAAGGAACGCGTGAGAGGGTGATTGTTAGCCCGAAGCGCCAGCGAGGGAATGAGGGGGCGATTTCGTTAGCCCGAAGCGCCAGCGAGAGGACAAGGCGGCGATTTCGTTAGCCCGAAGCGCCAGCGAGAGGACAAGGCGGCGATTTCGTTAGCGAGGGAATGAGCGGGTGAGCGCCAGCAAGGAGATGAGGGAGTGACGGGAAGACGAGGTGGCGAGGTGACTGAGCGGATACGGTCGCATCGGGAGTTAGAGGTGTTTCAAAAGGCGATGCGTGTGGCGATGGAGATATACGAATTGTCAAAGGGATTCCCCGCCGGCGAGCAATACTCGCTGACCGATCAGATTCGGCGGAGTTCTCGATCGGTCTGCGCGACTCTGGCTGAGGGTTGGCGCAAGCGGCGCTATGAGGCAGCGTTCATCAGCAAACTGTCCGATGCCGATGCCGAAGCCGAAGCCGCTGAGTCACAAGTGTGGCTCGAGCTCGCCGCTGAGTGTGGACATCTACAGCGTGAACAGGCGATAGACCTTTACAAGTCCTACGACCACATCATCGCCACTTTGGTCGGAATGATCACCCCCCCACCCCCTCACCTTGTCACCCCTTCATCTTCCGAGGTGTTCCATGCCTGTTCCTGAGAATCATGAGTTCTTCATCGATCCCAACCGTTGCATCGGTTGTCAGTCGTGCGTGCAGGCGTGCAGCGAGTGCGATACGCACAAGGGCAAGTCGATGATCCAGCTCGATTATGTCGAGCGGTCGATCTCGACACAGACCGTGCCGGTGGTCTGCATGCATTGCGACTCCCCGACCTGTGCCGAGGTGTGTCCGGCTGATGCGATCAAGAAAACCGAGGATGGGGTGGTGCAGTCGGCCCGCAAGCCGCGCTGCATCGCTTGCAATAACTGCGTGCTCGCCTGCCCGTTCGGCGTGCCCAAGATGATGGACGATCAGGCGCTGATGATGAAATGCGACATGTGTTACGACCGCACCTCGGTGGGCAAGAAGCCGATGTGCGCCACGGTCTGCCCCAGCGGGGCGCTGATCTTCGGCACGCCCGAGGAGATCGCGCAGCTGCGTCCGCGATCGCGGGCGATCAACCAGTTCCGGTTTGGTGGGCAGAATATCCGCACCAAGGTGAACCTCATGGTGCCGCACGATGCCCGGATCGAGCAGGTGGATATCACGGCGGGGATTTTCGATGCCGAATCGCCCCGGACCGTGCGGCTGGCGATTATGGAAGACGCGATGTTTTGATTGCCAGTGTTCCTATAGGAGTGTCCGCGATGCCACAATCCTCCGACTCCAAGCATCCCGATGGGAAGCCGACGGCCGATCAGCCGCGCTGGCGGCGGGATTTCCCGATCGACACGGCCCAGGACGAGTACGTCAGCCGGCGCGACTTCGCCAAGTTCCTGGTCCTGACCAGCGGCGCCATGGCGGTGGGGCAGGCGACGCTGGTGGGCCAGAGCATCGCACGAAAATCGGCGTCGAAGCCCGATGCGATGCGCATCGCCCGCGCCGATGACGTGGGTGTGGGGCAGGTGGTGCGATTCAACTACCCCGACCCGGGAGAGCCATGCCTGTTGGCCCGGTTGGAGGATGGCAAACTGCTCGCCTTCGGTCAGAAATGCACGCACCTGTCGTGCGCGGTGATCCCGGACCTTCCCAACGGGCAGTTCGTCTGCCCGTGTCATCATGGGCACTTCGATGCCCGCACCGGCCAGCCCCTGGCCGGCCCGCCGCGACGGCCGCTGCCGCGAATCACCCTCCAGGTGCGGGATGGCATCATTTACGCCACGGGCGTGGAGCTAAGCACATGAACGGACAGCAACCTCTCTCGCAGTTGCCCTTCTCTCGCCCCCAGCGCACGGCGGTCGTCTATGGGATGATCAGCTTCATTCTCATTTTGGTGGTTTGCCAGATCTGGCTGATCACCGCGACAGTTCACGCTTTTCTTGGTGGGGATGACACGGTGGTGTGGCCGGCGGCGATCGCCAGTCTGCTCTGCCTTGGACTGAATGTTGGGCTGCTGCGCTATCTGCACAAAATGGAAAGCGCTCGATGACTTCCGCCGCACCCGCCCCAATCGCCGCCCACCCGGCATCGGCACTGCAAACCCTGCATCCAGCCTACTTCGCGCTGGTGATGGCCACCGGCATTGTCTCAATCGCCTGCTATCTGCTGGGATTCAGGCCGATCGCCTGGAGCCTGTTCGCCATCAACATCGTGGCGTACGTCATTCTCTGGCTGCTGTATATCCTGCGGGCGGCGCGGCATGGCGCTGCAATGCGCTCGGATTTTTCCAGCCATGCGAGGGGCGTCGGATTTTTCACGATAATCGCCGGCACCTGCGTGCTGGGCAGCCAGTTCGTGGTGATCGCGGGGATGCCCGCGGTGGCGCTGGGGTTGTGGTGTCTTGGAACGGCATTGTGGGTCGTATTGATCTATGGCGTGTTCACGCTATTGACCGTGCAGCCGGCCAAGCCGGAGCTTACCAAGGGTCTGAACGGGGGCTGGCTGGTGGCGGTGGTGGCGGCGCAATCGGTGTCGATCCTCGGCACTCAACTGGCCAAGGGGTTCGCCACGGCACAACAGCCGATGCTGTTCTTCTGCCTGGTGATGTGGCTGGGCGGCGGGATGCTCTATATCTGGCTGATCTCGATGATTTTCTATCGCTACACATTTTTCGAGATGAATCCGGCGGACCTGGCTCCGCCCTACTGGATCAACATGGGCGCCGTCGCCATTTCGACCCTCGCCGGCACCTTTCTGATCGATGCCCGCGGGCTTAGCCCGCTGATCGTCGAGTTGATGCCGTTCATCAAAGGAACCACACTGGCTTTTTGGGCGACGGCCACTTGGTGGATCCCCATGCTGATCACGCTGGGAGTATGGCGGCACCTCTATTGCCGGTTTCCGCTTCGCTATGATCCGCTCTATTGGGGCGCGGTCTTCCCTCTGGGGATGTACACCGTCTGCACGTTCCGGCTGGCCAACGTGATCGACACGCCGTTCCTGCATATCATTCCCCGGTACTTTGTCTATGTCGCCTTGGCGGCATGGGGTCTGACGTTCCTGGGATTGCTCGTCCAGTTGATCCGTGGAGGACGGGCACGTCTCGTCGGGAGAGCGACTTGAACGATGCCGCGGCACATTCCGCAATATCCGGCGATTCACCCGCGACGACCGATCCGCACGGGCGCGGCGTGGGGTATCTACGGCTGTCGCTGACGCCGGCCTGCCCGATGCGCTGCACGTACTGCCGCCCGGGAGTGATCGACGATCTGCCGACCGATCAAACGTTGTCGCCCGAGACGCTCGAGCGGCTGGTGAGGCACTTGGTCCGTCGCTGGGGCTTGCACAAGGTGCGTCTGACCGGCGGGGAGCCGACGGCCCGCCGTGATCTAATCGAGATCGTCGATCGCATTGCGGGGATCGACGGCATCGACGACCTGGCGATGACGACCAACGGCCTGACGTTGGTGCGACAAGCCGAGCCACTTCGCCGCGCGGGGCTGCGAAGGGTGAATGTCTCGCTTGATTCGCTCGATCCGGCCACGTTCCTGCGGATGACCGGGGTAAAAGGACCGCTGCGCGTCGTCGAGGGGATCGCCGCGGCGATGGAGGCGGGGTTGCGGCCGATTCGAATCAACTCCGTCATCCTCGCCGGTGAGAATGATGAGGAAATTCCCGACTTGGTTCGATTCGCCGCCGATCGTGGGCTGGAGATTCGCTTCATCGAGTTGATGCCGATGGGGCCGCTGGCCGATCAGTGGTCGCGGCGATTTGTCAGCGCCGCGGAGATGCGGCGGCGGCTCGAGCCGATCGTCGTCGAGTGGAGCGATCTGGAACAGGGCCACGATTCGGCTCGCCGCCATCGACTGCGCCTTCGATCCGGACAGCGCGTCACGGTCGGATTCATCACCCCCATGAGTTGTAATTTCTGCGCCGCCTGCGACCGCATCCGCATCACCGCCGCCGGCGAGGTCTATCCCTGCCTGATGGACCAGCCGCGCGGGAACATCTCACCCGCGTTGAGCCCAGCCTTTGACCCCGACAGGCTCGACATGATTTTGCGCCGTGCGTTGGGCCAGAAGGCGGCGGAGCATCCGGCCAACGGGTTTACGCAGATGACTATCCTCGGAGGTTAGAAAAATATGCCGCGTTCGGAAAAGTCCAGCAAGCTGCCCGGAACGTTTAAGCGGTTCGCCGCGCGGTTTCCGGAATTGGTCGAGAACCATGAGCGCACGGCGAAAGCGATCGACGCCGAGGGGCATCTCGACGAGCGGACCAGCGCGCTGATCAAGATCGGCATCAGCCTGGGCGCGGGGCTGGAATCGGCGCTGCGGTCGCACGTCCGACGCGCCGCCGAAGCCGGCGCCACGGTCGCCCAGATCGAGCAGGCGATCGCGCTGGGGATGAACACGATCGGGTTTCCTCGAACGGTGGCGGCCTGGAGCTGGGCCCATGAGCAGTTCGATCGGGATCGTGAAGAGTCGGAGGGAAAGCCGTGATCCACCAGGTGCTGATCTTCGGGCCGTACGCCGAGGCCGTTGGGGAAGGCCGCGTTGACGTGACGCTGCTTGACGACCAGACCGTCACCGCACGGGTGGTCATGGAGTCGCTGCGAGAGCAGCAGCCAGCCCTGCGACTCCTGCTCGCCCATGCCATCCTCGCGGTGAATTGCCGGCGGGTTGGCGATGAAACGCTGGTGAACGCGGGGGATGAGCTTGCGATTGTGGGACTGGTGAGCGGCGGATGAGCATACAGGTCGTCCTATGCGACGGCGCGTTGGCGCCGGCGGTTGGCTGGGGCGCCGAAGGCGCCGGGGCGGTCGTCTGCTTCGATGGCATCGTCCGCCCGATCGAGGACGGACGGCGCATCGCGGGGTTGATCTACCAGACGTACGATCCGATGGCCGAGCTTGATCTGCGCCGGCTGGCCGAGGAGGCGACCCGATCGTTCGGCCTGCTAGGCGTTACGGTGGAACATAGCCGGGGGACCGTGGCCGCCGGTGAATGCTCCTTTCGCTTGCGGATCGCCTCGGCGCATCGCAAAGAGGCGTTGGCGGCGATGGACTGGTTCATCGATCGCATGAAGCAGGATGTGCCGATCTGGAAGCGGCCGGCACCGGCGGAAAATCATCGAGGTCCGATCCCATGACGTCGCCGAAGAAACCGACCTCGTTCGCGTTTGACTCGCCCGGCGCCGCCATCGCCGCGATAGCCGCTGAACTGCGGCCCACCTCGGTCCAGACGATCTCGCTTCGGCGTTGTTCCGGTCGGGTGCTGGCTCAGCCGATCGTCGCCGACCGGCCCAGTCCCGCGTGCGATGTCAGCGCCATGGACGGTTACGCGGTGCGCTTCGAGGATTTGCCCGCCGCCACGATGGCGGTCGCGGGCGAAGTCGCATGCGGCTCGCCGGCACCGCCGATGCCCGCGGGGCGGGCGCTGAAGATTTTCACCGGTGCCGCGGTTCCGAAGGGGTGTGGTGCCGTCATTCCCCGCGAGCAGTTGATCGAGTCCCCCGGGCGGATCGACCTGCCGGATGGGTTGAAGGTGATGCCCGGGCAACATATTCGACGGCGGGGCGAGAACGGGATCGAGGGCGAGACGATCGTCTCGGCCGGATCGCCGATCAATGCCGTCGTCGCCTCGGCGCTGGCGGCGTTCGGCGTATCTCGCCCGCGGGTTTACCGGTCGGTGCGCCTGGGGATTATCGTCACCGGCAACGAGGTCCGCGAGGTGGATTCGCCGGTCCAGCCGTGGCAACTGCGCGACAGCAACTCCGCGGCGCTGACCGCGATGTTCGTCCGCCTCGGTTGGATAAAGCTGCGCCCGGTGGTTCATGCGCCCGATCAACCGGCGCGCCTTGCCAAAGCCATCGGCGACGAACTCGAGAAAGCCGATGCGTTGATCCTGACCGGCGGGGTGTCGATGGGCGACTATGACTTCGTTCCGGCGGCGCTGGAGGAGTTGGGTTGCCGGATCCTCTTTCACAAGCTGCCGATCCGTCCCGGCAAGCCGATTCTCGGCGCCATCGGTCCGCGCGGCCAGGCGATCCTGGGGCTGCCGGGAAACCCCCTGTCGGTGATGACCACTGCGCGCGTGTTCGCCGCCCCGATCCTGCGGCGATGCGCCGGGCACGCGACGTTGCGGCCGGCGCCGCGGTGGGCGATGCTGTCCAATCCCGATGACCAGCGCATCGGCATGCATTGGTTCCGCCCGGTGCGATGTGCCGACGATGGACGGGTAGAACTGGTCTTTTCGCGCGGCTCGGGCGACTTGGTGAGCGCTGCCCGCAGCGACGGGGTGGTGGAAATCGTCTCCGGGCAAGCCGGCCCCGGCCCCTGGCCGTTTTACTCCTGGAGCCTGAGCGATGGTTGAACGACTGACTCACCTCGACGAGCGGGGGATCGCGCGGATGGTGGACATCGGGTCCAAGCCCGCAACGATCCGGCGTGCCGTCGCCGAGGGCCGCGTTCGCATCAACGCCAAGCTCGCCGCGGCCATCGAAGCCAACCAGGTGGCCAAGGGCAATCTGCTGGAAGTGGCCCGGCTGGCGGGAATTTCCGCCGCAAAACGCACCGATGAACTGATCCCGCTTTGTCATTCGCTCCCGCTGGATATGGTGGATGTCCATGCGAGTGTCGAGGGCCAGGTTGTGTTGATTCGCGCCGAGGCGCGAACCACCTGGAAGACCGGGGTCGAGATGGAGGCGCTCTGCGCCGTCGCGGTTGCGGCCCTGACCGTCATCGACATGGGCAAGGCGGTCGACAAGACCATGGTGATCGAATCGATCCGGCTGATCGAGAAATCCGGCGGTCGCGGCGGCGACTTTCACGCTCAGGGGCTGACGTGACTCGAATTCGTGTCGCCATTCTCACCGTCAGCGACCGCTGCTCGCGCGGGGCGGCAACCGATACTTCCGGACCGGCACTCGAGGCGATCTGCCGCGAGCAACTTCATGCCGACATTGTCGCCGTTGCCTGTCTGCCCGATGATCGAACGCGGCTCGCCGATCAACTGCGGGCATGGGCTTTGAACGATCCCAAACCCGATCTGGTGTTGACTACCGGCGGCACCGGGTTGGCGCCCCGCGATGTGACGCCGGAGGCCACCCTCGAGGTGATCGATCGCCGTCACGCCGGTCTGATGGAACTGATTCGTCTGCGCTGCTTTGCCAAAACGCCCCGGGCGTTTCTTTCTCGCGGTGAAGCCGGCACGCTGGGTGGAACCTTGATTATCAACCTCCCCGGTTCGCTCCGAGGCGCCAGCGAATCGCTCGATGCCTTGCTGGATATCCTGCCGCATGCCATCGAGACCCTTCGCGGCGAGGTTCAGGACGATGGCCGTTCCGAGGCCGTCGCCACCACCGGAAAAGTGGTGCGGCATGGCGATGCCGGATGAACACCGACGTTCGCGCTGGAGAAGTCACGGAGCCGTTTATGGAGCCTCGCGTTCCCGTGTACATCCTCGCCGGAGGTAGAAGTCGCCGATTTGGATCCGACAAAGCCCGAGCGTTGTTCGATGGTGAGCCGCTGATCTGTCGCGTGCGCCGGCTCGTGGCGTCGGTTGCTTTAAGCATCACTGTCGTCTCGGATCAGCCGGGCAAATACGCCGATTTGCAACTACCCACCATCGCCGATGATCTGCCCGGCCTTGGTCCGCTCACCGGGCTTGCCACGGCCCTGACCCATGCCGGCGATGCCCCATGGTTGATGCTCTGCGCCTGCGATGCGGTGGTTATCCAGGAGCATTGGTTGACGACGTTGTTGGACAATCGTTCCGACGAGGCCGACGCCGTCGCGTTTCGCGGCGAAAAATGGCAGCCGGTGCCGGCGTTGTTTGCCGCCTCGAGCGCCCCGCTCGTTCGTGGGCAGCTTCAATCCGAGAATCGAAGCATGCAGCGGCTTCTGGATCGTTTGCGCACGGTGTCGCTGGCGATGCCCTCGGACTGGCCGGATTGCTGGCAGGTAAACCGCTCGGAGGACCTGGAACTCTTGAAAAAGCGAGTGCCACCCGGGCCGCCGGTGCCCTGAACCGGTCGAAAAAGCGGGGCGACCGATTGTCTTTGACGTTTTCGGACGATAACAATTGTCATCCGGACGAATGGTGTACGATGATCATCACTCACACGATCGAGCGATGGGTTGGACGGCGGTTGGGGAATATCGAGCATGAGCGTCGAGTGGCGAAGATCGCGCTGGCGCTGTTCGATCTCTCCGCCGACCGGCATGGCTTGGAGCCTCGGCATCGACGATTGCTCGAGTTGGGCTGCTTAGTCCATGATGTCGGGCGGACCGTCGACCGCGAGGACCATCCCGCCGAGGGCGCGCGGCTTCTGCTGAGCGATGATCGCCTGCCGCTGGACAATCAGCAGCGCCGGGCGTTGGCGTTTCTCACTCGCCATCATCGCGGGCGTGTGCCCGATCGCGGGTGTGAGCGCCACCTCGCCCGCCGCGACGATCGCCGGGCGATGCGGGCGATGCTGGCGTTTCTCCGCGCCGCCGACGCGATGGACGCCCGCTCGGGAACGCCGCCTCGCCTGAACTTCAGCCTCCGCGGACGGAAATTGCGCGTGACGGTCCAACCCCAGGCCGATCCGGCGGCATTCTATTGCCGCCGCAAAAAGCTGCGGATGCTCGAGTCGCTACTCGATTGCCGTCTGGAAATCCGCCTCACCGTCACCCCCCGCGCCCGGCTGGTGGCCTGACGGGTGAGAACACGTGCCGTGTTGGCCGCCTTGATATTTCGATTCAATTCCAGCCGGTGCGCCACTCTGTTCGCGGGCTGAGATTTTACGCCCATTGGCCGCGAAAGGACCTCATGCAACAGGCTCAATCAACAAGATGGTTGGCTCAAGCGCCCGAGGCGTCAAGCGGCCAGGATAGCCGGCGATTGACAGTCGGGTCGCGCCGACTTATCACCGGTTGACCCCGAAAGGATGGGTCGCGGACGCCTTGAATCGAGGCGGATTTGGGAATGTTCCCTGAATCGAGCCGCGATGCGCCCCGGGGCGGCCTTTTTACCCCTATTTGCAAACCATGGACAAGATTCGCTTCGGCATCGTCGGCATTGGCGGCATGGGCTCGCACCACGCCAATTATATGAACAGCCTCGAGGGAGCGGGCCTGGCGGCCTTGTGCGACACCGACAAGGCCAAGCTCGATGCCAAGGTCGCGCAATACAACGTCCCGGGTTTCGATGATGCCCAGAAGCTCATCGACAGCAAGAGCGTTGATGCCATTCTGATCGCCACTCCGCACTATTTTCACGGCCCGATCGCCCGCGCCGCATTCGCCAAGGGGATCCATGTTCTGTCGGAAAAGCCCGCCTCGGTGAGCGTGACCGACGCCCGCCAGACCAACGACGCGGCCGCGAAGTATCCGCAACTGAAATACGGGATCATGTTCAACCAGCGCACCAACCCGATGTACCAGAAGATGCGCGAGCTGATCGCCGACGGGGAACTGGGCGAGATCACCCGCGTGACCTGGCTGATCACCGACTGGTTCCGGTCCTGGAGCTACTACGCCTCGGGCGGTTGGCGGGCAACCTGGGCGGGCGAGGGCGGCGGCGTGCTGATCAACCAGTGCCCGCACAATCTCGACCTGATCCAGTGGATCACCGGCATCATGCCCAGCCGCATCACCGCCGTCGGATTCGTCGGCAAGACCCACCCCATCGAGGTCGAGGACGAGATCAGCGCCATCCTGGAATATCCCAACGGCGCCATCGGGCATTTCGTCACCACCACCGGCGAGGCGCCCGGAACCAACCGCCTGGAGATCTGCGGCGATCGCGGCAAGATGGTTGCTGAACACGGCAAGCTCACTTTCCGCCGCACCCGCAAGGGCGTGCGCGACATCCGCGAAAACACCCCCGCGTCGTTCCCCTCGGTCGAGTGCTGGGACATCGACCTGGCCCATCGTGGCGGTGGCGACAGCCACAAAGGCATCACCCAGAACTTCGTACGGGCGATTCTGAAGGACGAGCCGATGATCGCCCCCGGCGTCGAAGGGGTGAAAGGGCTGGAGCTGGGCAACGCCATGTTGATGGCCGGCCTGACCCGCAAGCCCGTCGAGCTGCCGATCGATGGGGCGGCGTTCGATCAGTTCATCCTCGACATGACCAAGCAGTACGGCGGACGAAAGACGCTTAAGACCCGCGAGGCCAAGGTGGACATGGGCGCCAGCTTCGCCAAGGCCTAGCATCGAACGATGGATCAAGCACGACGATGGATCGTTCGCTCGCCTGATCCGCGGGCCGCGGACTTGGCGGCAAAGCTCCGCACGTCGCCGATTCTCGCGCAGATTCTGTTGAATCGCGGCATCACTGAGGTGGATGATGCAGCGCGGTTCCTGCGTCCCAGCCTCACCCAACTGCACGCCCCGGCGCTGCTCGCCAACCTTCCCCGCGCCGCCGAGCGGATCGCCGAAGCGATCCGCCAGCGTAGCCGCATTGTTATTTTCGGCGATTACGATGTGGACGGGATCACGGGCACGGCCATCCTGTGGCACGCGATCCGGCTGCTGGGCGGCGATGTCGGGTATTACATCCCCCATCGCGTCGAGGAAGGCTACGGCCTTAAGCCCGAGGCGATGCGAGCCATCCGAGGCAAGGGCGCCGAGCTGATCATCTCGGTCGATTGCGGCATCACAGCGATCGAGGCGGTCAAGGCTGCATGCGACGACGGCGCTGAAGTGATCGTCAGCGATCACCACGAGTGGACGCCCGATCCGGCGACGGGCGGGGCCTTGCTGCCCGAATGCCATGCCGTGGTCCACCCCCGCCTGCCCGGGCATACGCCGTATCCCAACCCCGACCTGTGCGGCGCGGGCGTGGCGCTTAAACTCGCGTGGGGCGTGGGGCTGGCGATGGCGGGTGCCGAAAAAGTCGCGGCTGACTTCCGCGATTTCCTCGTCAACGCCACCGCCATGGCCGCCTTGGGAACCATCGCCGACGTCGTCCCGCTGCGCGGTGAAAATCGCGC
The DNA here is from genome assembly GCA_038329845.1 of Tepidisphaerales bacterium. Classification (GTDB taxonomy): domain Bacteria; phylum Planctomycetota; class Phycisphaerae; order Tepidisphaerales; family Tepidisphaeraceae; genus JBBQNJ01. The sequence goes on from JBBQNJ010000002.1 coordinate 53,413, forward strand.
CCTGGCCCACTTCGGACTCAAACACCTGGTGCAAAGCCGCCTGTTCGGAATCCAATCCCTGATCGCGTCGGCGGGCCTTGCCGGAAAAAATCTCGACAGCGAGCATGTCGCGTTCCGCCTGGCGCCGCGCCTCAACGCCTGCGGGCGGATGGGCCATGCCCGCCTGGCCGTCGAACTGATGACTGATGCCGATGAAAAGCGCTCGGCCGAGATCGCCCAGTTCCTCGGCGCTCAAAACGTCGAGCGCCAGCGAACCGAGCGATCGATCCTTGATCAGGCGATCGAGCAGATCAAGGCCAACGGCTTCGACCGCGACGATTGCCGGGGGATCGTGCTGGGCAGCGAAAAGTGGCATCCCGGGGTGATCGGCATCGTCGCCTCGCGGATCGTCGATCGCTATCACCGCCCGACCGTCCTGGTGGCGATGACCAACGGCCACGGCGCCGGCAGCGGTCGATCCATCGCCGGATTCAACCTCGCCGAGGCGCTGCTGGCCTGCGGCGACCACCTCGAGCATCACGGCGGACACGCCATGGCCGCGGGTCTGGGAATGGCCTCGGCGCGGCTCGAGTCATTCCGCACGGCCTTTATCGACCACGCCAACCAGCGCGTCAGCGTCGATCAACTCCAGCCGACGCTTGAGATCGACGCCGAGGCGACACTGCGCGAGATGACCTTGCCGCTGGTCCTGGAGATGCAGCGGCTAGGCCCGTTCGGGCAGGGCAATCGCCAGCCGATTCTTGCCTGTCGCGGCGTCGAGGCGACCGCGCCCGCCAAGCCGATGGGCACGACCGCAGCGCACGCCAGCTTCTACGCCCGCGCCGACGGGGCGACGCTGCGCTGCATTGGCTTTTCCCGTGGGTCGCTGGTGGAGTGGGTCCGCCCGGGCATCCGCCTCGACCTGGCGTTCGTCCCCATCGTCAACACCTACCAGAACCGTCAGAGCGTCGAACTGCATCTGCGCGACATCCGCCGATCCACCTGAGAGGCAGCTCAAGGCGATGCCGATCACGTCGATTCTCGTTCGCAAAGACAGGCCGGATCTTATGCTTGATCCGCTAAGTCGGGGGCGATGTACTCACACCAGGTCTTGGGCGTCTCCCAGACCGTTACGCTCGCCAGGCGGGCCCGCGGGCGAGTCTCGGCGTCGGTCGCATCGACAAGCAGTTCGAAGATCACGCGGGCGATGTTTTCCACGCTGGGATTGAGCTGCGCGAACTGCGGCACTTCAAGGTTCAAGAACTTGTGATCCATCGGATCCACCACCCGCTGCTGGACGATCCGCCGCAGGCGCTCCGGGTCGATCACGACGCCCGATTCGTTCGGCTCGCCCAGAAGCATCACCTCCAGCTCGTAGTTGTGTCCGTGACCGTGAAGGTTGTTGCATTTGCCGAAGGCGTGGACATTGGCTTGATCGTCCAGGTGAGGATTGTGCAGGCGATGGGCGGCGGAGAACTCGAACTGGTGGCTGAATCGAACCATGGGGATCTCCCGGCGGCGAGCCTCGAAGCTGACGAAGGGGGTGGGATGGACGCTGAGCCGATCCAGCGTCGCTCCCGGCCAGGCGTCGCGCAGGGCCTGGAAAATCACCCGCGGCAATTCATGCCCCGGGCGTTGTTGAGCGATCGCCTGGACCAGCAGCGGCCTGGCGATCCGATAAACCGCCCGGTCCACCTCCTGGATATTGCGAACGTAGTCGGTAGCGGCATCGGGCGATCCGGCGAGCGTCGCGCGAATCAAAACGAGTCGATCGCCCAGATTTTCGAACCCCGGACGCCCGCTCCAGCCATCGCCCGATGACGCCTCGTCGCTCGCCGAGGCCCCGATGATCAGTCGAATTTCCCGGGTCAGCCGCCACATCATCAGTCTCATCATAGACCGCCGAGCTTCGCGGGCCAGTTCATCCCACCGCCCGGAGGATCGCCCATGCGACGGCGGCGCCGATCAGCAGGACGCCGGCCGCGCCAATAAGCGATCGACGGCGAAGAGCGGCGCTCTGCTCGTCGGCGTGCAGCGCCAACTCTCCGTGACCGTCCGCCGCCGACCCGGCAAGCGCCGTCCAGATCGCGCGCAGGTCGGGATCGGAACCGTTCAGCCGGGCTAACGCCGCGGCGATCTCGTCGTGGCCACTCACCTGTCGGGTCTCCGCCTGACGCAGCAGCTTTACCAAGGCCCGGGCATCTTCGCGGGGATCGTGATAGAGCAGCGGGCTGACATGCGTGAGACGCACGGCCCCGGCATCGTCCACGAACACATTGCGGGCGTGAATCGCGCCATGCACGATCCCCAGCACATGCATCTGCTCGACCGCCAACACCAGGTCGCGGGCAAGCTCGATCAGCGGCTGCGGCGGACCGACGGGACGAGTGAGATATTGTTCGAGGGTAATGCCCGGGACGTAATCCCAGACCAGATAGGTTAGCGCCCCGTCGCGCTCGACGCCGCGGAGATTGGCCACGCCCGGGTGGGCCAGCTCGCGCACCCGCGCCAAGCGGTCATGGATGTTGGGATGCAACTGCCCGCGCAGCAGGCAGTCCTCCTCGACCGCCTTGAGGACCAGCCGTCTGCCCCCGGCGTCGCGCGCCAGCCAGCTTCGTCCCGGGGTCAGCGATTGCACGACCGTGTAGGCGCCAAGCTGATGAAGATCGCCGGGAGATTCAACCATATCCGACGGATTATACCGTCCGGCGGGCCGGGCTGGATTCAACCTAGCATCAGCAGCAGGACTGTGACGGCGCTGGTGTTGTTCAAAGCGTGGGCGGTCATGGGGGCGATGATCGATCCGCGCCATTCCCGGATCGCCGCGAAGTTGAACGCCAGCGTCGTCAGCACCGGGATCGCCACCCACCCTTGCGGGTGGATCGCCGCGAAAATCACCCCGATCAGCAAGGCCGACAGCGCCCAAGGCATCCGGTCTCGAAGCGAATGGTAGAATAGCCCGCGGAACATCGTCTCTTCGGTGATCGGCGCCCAGACCGCGGCCAGCAGGTACAACCCGATGATCTGTGCGATCCCCCCATCCATGAAATTGACGATCGGATGCATCGCCGGACCGCCGGCGAATCTCGACAGGATCAGCGTGAATACGATGGCCACGGCGAACAGGGGTATCCCGGCCAGATACCCGACCAATCCAGCGCCGATCTCGCGCCAGAATCCGCGCCCGCGATGCCAGCCAGCGCCGCGTCGAAGCTCACGCCACGAAATCCCGCGCAGCAGCGGCCACAGCGCCGCCAGCGGTGCCAGCAGGGTGACCGCGCCGCGCACGAACAACGGTGCCTCGGGCCACAGCCAGTGGATGCCCAGCGACAAGACGCAGATGCTTCCCAGGTAGAGCGCGAACCCCTCGAGAAATGCGCCGCGACTACCGCCCCGGACCGTCGCCAGATATCCGCGATAGAGTCGCGACCGCGAATAGCGGTAGATCGCCACCGCCGCCAGCGTGATCCCCGCGATGAATCCCATTCCCGCGATCACGACCAGCCCGATCAGCGCCAGCATGGTCCGGCGTGCCGGTGCCAATACCGCAGCGCGGGCCGGATTGGCCTCGGGCAGCTCGGCGCTCAGGGCAAGCTCGGCGAACCAGCCATGGCGCTCGATCAGCCGTTGTCGCTCATCGGGGCCGGGCACTTGGGCATCGTGGTAGATGTCGCGGAAATCGAAGATGTCCTGGATCAACCCGGGATCGTCGGTAGCGATGCGATCCAGCCATTGCACCGCCGCGGCTGCACCGCTCAATTCACCCACGATCGGCGCTGCCCGCACTTCATCCAGCGGCGACTTGACGACCGCGGGCAGTTGGCTCGCCAGCTCGCCCCCGAGCTTGGGTTGGGCGGCACCCAGGCGGTCCATGAACGACTTGACCCCGACGAGGTATCTTCCGGTGAGGCGAAGCTGTATCGCCGCATCCGCGCGCACATCGCCCGAGGGCGTCACCGGCCGGTTGTTAAACGTCTGGATTCCCAGGATCGTCAGCACGCTTGCGATGATCACGATCCACGCCAGTGCGGTGGCGATCGGGCGTCGCGGCACCGGTGGCGGATCTCCCGGCAGAGGAGGCGGTTGGCTCATCGCCATGGTGTACCCCATGCCGGCGCGATCGCAACAGCGCGGTCAGACGGTTTCGTATTCGATGTCCGGCGCTTCGACGAGCATGATCAGGGCGTGTTCGCCGACGGCGTCGCGCACCAGTTGAATCAGTTCCGATCCGATGCCCTGATTGCGGTATTCCTGGTCGATCACCAAGTCGGGCAGATAGCAGCAGCCTCCCAGCTTCCGCACGCCACGGGCGAAACCGACCAGTTTGTCGCCATCCCACGCCGACGCCGACACGTTGGCTTCGGCGCAGACATGGGCGAGTCGTCGGGCATCATCATCGTTGGGTTCAAGTTCGGCGCGATGGACCAGGTCAATGATGTCCTCACGGTCCACGGTTTTGTTGAGTAAGTACTGGATGTTCATGTCCTAATTATACTCGATTGGAGTACCCTTTGTTCAAGTCGATCGGTCGATCCGGCGCCATGGCACATCCGACAGGTGCGTTAATGCGCGGATCGAACCGGCTCTCTTTCCATCGGCATAACCGATTCCTAGGATTCACCATGACTTCGGCGACGAGCGGTTCCCAGATTCTGCCCAATATCCCGCGTGCGGGGATGGCCGAGCATCGACCCGAGCAGGCGACGCCCTACGAGCCGGTCTGCGCCCTATTCCGGCGGTACTTGCATGGCCAGCGGCTGAAGTTTACCCCCGAGCGGGCGATGATTCTTGATTCGGCGCTACAGAAAACCGGGCTGTTCGACGCCGAGCAACTCCTCGCCGATCTGAACCATCGCGGTCATCGCGCCAGCCGGGCGACGGTCTATCGGACGCTAACGCATCTCCAGGATGCGGGCATACTTAAGCCGGTTTTCTTCGACAACAAGCAATCCTACTACGAGGTGATCGCCGGTCGAACCACGCACGATTACCTGATCTGCGTGGAAACCGGCCGGGTGATCGAGTTCGACAGCGACCGGTTGAAGAAACTGCGCGATGAAATTTGCCGCGAGCATGGATTTGAGGCCATCAGCCATCAGTTTCATATCTACGGGGTCGGTCCGCAGGCACCAGGTTCGTCCAAGGCCGCGAAATAGCGATCCCGCAGATTTTCTCGGTGAAACCAGGGATTTTTGGAGCTGAGTGGATGGACCTGAGCCTTTCGACCCGCGCGCTCCGCGACCTTCTCGGCTCGGGGGCGTCTTCGAAGACACCGCCCCTGCATACGATGCTCCCGGTGGTGGCCCAAGCCGGGTTCGGCGCAGTCGAGATCGACCTGTCGCATCTTGCGGGCTGCGGCACGGAGGATCTGCACCGGATCCGCCAACTGATGGACAAATTGGGACTTCGGGCCGGGTTGATCCAGTCCCGGACCGATTTTACCAGTGGGCGAGAGTCGGCGTCGGCGGGTGTCGAATCGGCACAACGGATGTTGAGCTGCGCCCGGGAGTTAAAGGCTCGTGGGATCGAGCTTTCCACCGGGGAACTCGAGGCGATGGTGGTCGGGGAAGAGCCTTGGGATCGGACGGTGCGCTGCGTGCAGCGGATCGCTGATTCGGCTATAACTGAGGGTTATTGCGTAAGTTGCGACAGCGGCACCGGCTTCTTGCGTCGGGATGTGCCCGCCATGCTCGAGTTTGTTCAGCAGGTGGATCGTCCCAACGTCGGATTGACATTTCACCCCTTCGATTTTCGCCCCGATCCGTTGCCGGCGATGCGAGCGATCCTGCCGCATCTGCTGCGAATACAGGTGGTTAACGGCATCGACGGCGTTCCCAGCCGACTTGGACAAGGGGACGTGGATTACGCGATGCTGATCGTGGAATTGGCGCGATTGGGCTATGCCGGCGCGTTCACCCTCGAATCGCTCATCGGTGTACCGGATTCGGTGGCGGCCGAGGAACGCCAGTGGGTCGCCGCCATACTGGCGAGAGTCGCGGAAGTTCCACACCCGGGATGCTGCGGTGTATCAGAGGAGTCATGAGCGGTTGGGCACGGCGAATCTTCTGCATCGCGATATTTTTCGCCGCGGGCTTGCGCGCCGATGTGCTGAGCACTCTGGAGGGTCAGCGGTTCGAGGGAAGGGTCGAAATCACCGGGGGAGAGCTGCGGGTGCGGAGTTCGGACGGGGCGACGGTGTCGATCGGGCTGAATCGGGTCGCGGCGGCGACAATCGACGCGCGCCCGCCGGCGACAACGCGTTCAACGACGGCGCCGACGAGCGGTCCGGCGACCAACGGCACAGCGGTGCCGGTGCCGCAGCCGATGGCGGTGGCGATTGCGCCGGAGAAGAAAACCTCACCGGCGGACTTGCGAGGGGTGCTGGGGGAATTTTTCACGGTCGAATACACCGGCGGAGGAGAGTTTCCCAATATCGCCCAAACCCGGTTCAAAGAGCGGACCTATGCCCGGCTGTTCGGGGAGATTTTTTTCGAGTTCGGCCGTCCGACCGATTCGATGGTCACTTGGCCCTTCGCGGCGAGTTTCACCGGTTTTCTGATCCCGCCGCACACCGACGAGTACACCTTGGCGATGGAAGTCGACGGCGCAGCGCGGGTGTGGATCGACGATGCGATGCTGATTGACATCGCGCGCAAGGGATGGGAGCGGGCGAAGATCAAGCTGGAAGCGGGCCGGTGGTATCGATTGCGGGTTGAGCATACGCCCACGCCGTGGTGGGGGCGTTGCAAGCTGTATTGGTCGAGTTCGCAGTTTACGGAGCGTCCTGTCCCGGCTGAGGCGTTACGCCCGCCGGGGGAGGTTCCCAATCTACCGCCGTACATTGGGTGGGGCGACACGCCCCCGAACCCGGTGGTCGTGGCGCCGCGACCTTTGACGATTGACGCCAGCGCCCGCGACCCCGATGGACGGGTCGCGCGCCTGATATGCGATCTGCATACATTGCCGGATTCGTGGGAATGGCGTCATGTCATCGAATCGGACGATCCCTCGGCGGCGATGGTCTGGAAGGACCCCCCGATGGGATACCCCGAGCTTCGGCTGCGGGCGGTGGATGATCGCGGCCTGGTGGGTGAATCATCGCGGCGCCGGTTCACGGTGACGAGCGACCGTGGCGGGACGATCCCGTTACCTTGGACGGAAATGCTGATTGGCCGGACGGTCGAAGGAAAGACTACCTCGGCGGGAAAGACACTGAGCGAATCGGCGCAGGCCCGCGTGCGCGTCGATGGCGGGCAGGCGTCGATCCAGTTGGCCCATCGCGGGGCCGACTTCTGGGCCGAAGGAGGCGAATACCAGGTGATCGTTCAGAAACTGGATGGCGACGGGCAGATCGTGGCGAAGCTGGCGCGGTTCGATGTCAATGGTGGCGAGGCCGCGTCGATCGCGGGGGCAATTTTCAGGACCGCGCTGGACCCGGGGTCGGATTCGTTCGTGGTCGCAGCGAGCGGCGACGGGTTCGGCGAGGTGATCCGCGCCGGCCGTTCGGGGACCGGCATCGACGCTACTGCGGGCGAGGGCGCGCCGCGCTGGCTGAAGCTGACTCGCGCCGGTGAGCGGATTGGCGCCTATGTCAGCGATGACGGCAAGACATGGCAAGCCCGGGGACGGTGGCGGGTCGAAAAACTCCCCCAGATGCTCTGGGCGGGGGTCATGCTGGCCGGACGGTCCGAGGCCCGGGATGTCGAAGCGATGTTCGAGTCGGTGCGTGTCTCGGCCGGATCGCCGCGCGTGGTGGCCGAGCCGGGGGTGCTGCTCCGCAACGGCTCGTTCCTCGCCGGGCAGATCGTCAGCGCCAATCCGGAAAGGTTCTCGATTCGTCGCGGCGGAAAAACGGTCGAGATTCCCATGCATCAGGCGGCTCGACTGATCTTCTGCGAAATTCAGACGTCGCAATTCGAGACGATTCCGTCGGCTGAGCAGGGGGGATTGCTGACCGGCGCGGGGGACTTTCTGCAGGGGGAGTTGATGGGCCTGCGGGATGGGTCGGTGGAGATACGGTCGGTGATTTTCGGCACGCAGCGGTTCAAGGTCGGCGACGGGGCGCTGGCGTTCCTGGCGCGCGACCCGGCACCGCATCGTGGGGGATTGGAGACTGAATTGGAGGATGGGTCGATTCTCCGCGGCGCAAAACTGGTGGGGAGCGATATCGTCTTGGAGATCAAGAACGGTGCGGACCTGGTTTTTTCCGGCGGCGAAGCGCGGAGATTCACTCGAGAGTAGCGCCGTCGGCGCGAGTTTGACTGGAGCATCGAATGCGTTGGCCTTGGCTAGCGGGTCTGTTGTTGGGCATCGTGGCATGGGGCGCCGCGGCGCATGCCGGGATGTTGATCGCGCGCGACGGGGGGGTGGTGCGGGGTCACACTCGGCTGGAATCGGGTCGGGTGGTGGTGCGGTCCCCCGGCGGATGGGTGCAGGCGTCGGTGGCGCTGGACCAGGTGCAAGAAGCGGTATTCGACGAGCCGTCGCCAGCGCCCGCAACAACGACGACCACGGCCCCCGGCGATGAGGAGGTCGAGAGTCCGGAGACGGAATCGGCACCCGAGTTGGCCGCCACCCGGCCGGGGGATTTGCGCGGACTGATGCTGGAGGTCTTCCGGATCGAGTCGCCCGGGTCGCGCAAGACGCTGAGCCTGGCCGATGCGAAGTTCGAGACGCCTATCTATTCGCGGCTGGTGCCGCAGATCAACTGGGACGGGGCGGCGACGCTGGATCCGCAGATCAAGGGGAGCATCGCGCTGCGGTTTAGCGGATTTCTCGTGGTTCCCGAAACACGAAACTATCGGCTGACGCTCTCGACCGGCAGCGGTTTGCGGCTGATCGTCGATGGCAAACCGCTTGAAAATCGGGCCGAGCCGAAAAAGCCGCATGAGTTTTCCGTCGATCTGGAGGCGAATCGCCGCCATTCGATCGTGGTCGAGACGGTCAGCGGAACGTGGGGCCGCAAGTGCCGGCTGATGTGGGCCGAAGGAAAGAGCAAGTATCGCACTATCCCTTCCGCGATGTTTCGACCGCCGGGGGACCCGCCAAACATGCCGCCGCGGATCAGCCTTCCGGTGATGGACCCGCGCGGTTACGCATCGCCACCGGCGCTGATGATTCGTCCGGTGGTGAATGATCCCGATGGGAAAATCGCCAAGGTGGTTTATTTGCTCGGAGGCATGCACGACCGGGAAGTAATCGGGGAATCGACCGCGCCGCCGTTCGGGTTCGAGTGGAAATCCCCGCCGCCGGGACTTCACATGCTGACGGCGCAGGCGGTGGATGATCGGGGGCTGGGGGCCGACTCGAACGCGATCGAAGTGGCGATCCTGGGCGGGGGGCTTGCTGCTCCGTGGGGGGCGGTGACGTTCGGCAAGATGTCGAATCCGCGGGTGGAATTGACGGTGTCGCCTGAGGGGGAATGTCGGATTGAATTGAAGGGAAACGGCGCCGAGTTCTGGACCGGCTCGGGATACAGCCAAGTGGTGCGCTCGATGAGCGGGGACGGCGAAGTGATCGGGCAGTTGACCGAGGCGACGTCGGCGAGCGGTCTGTCGTTCACGGGGCTGATCGTGACGTCGGACCCGGGGACGGATTCGCGCTGGATCGCCATCGGTGCCAGCCCAGAGGCCGGAGCGACGGTCGCGCGCCGGATCGGCTCGAAATATGTCAAGGCCGAACCGATTGGGCAGGCGAGGGGGTTGGGTTGGTATCGCATCACGCGCCACGGCGGGCGCATCCGCGCCTACGCCTCGGACGATGGCAAGGACTGGCGACTTCAGGGACGATGGTTGATGGAACTGCCGGAAGTGATCTGGATGGGCGTGGTCTTCGCGCCGGTGGGACCGCCGCAGGCGTCGGCGCGCTTCGAGCATGTTGCCGTGATCGAAGGCGCTGCCGAGGTGGTGGCCGACGCCGGGCTTCGCCTGACCGATGGCTCGTTCATCGCCGGGGAACTGCTCAGCATCAAAGGCGGTTCGGTGAGCCTCAAGCGTCCCTCGGGGCAAACGATCAGCGTCGCCCGCGACGCGGTGGCGTCTATCGTCTTGCGGGAAATGACGGCCGAACTCGCCGGGCAGGCGCCCGATGCCGCGACGCAAGGGATTCTCACCACCGCCGGTGATTTTCTCACCGGCGAGGTGGTGGAGATGACGTACGGAAAAATCCATAGCCAGTCGATTATTTTTGGCACCCAGAGTTTTCGGGCATCGGAGGTGGCGGTGATCCAGTTGGCACCGCGGGCCGAGGCGAAGAAGCCGGGACCGTACGCCGTCGAACTGCTCGACGGCTCGACGCTGGTGGGGTCGTTCGCTTCGACCGACCCGCTGAGTTGGCGCACGACCGCCGGGGTCGAGCTGGCGTTGACGCCGCAAGCGATTCGCCGGCTCCGCCGGCTTTGATCGCGGAAGAATTGACAAACGCGAAGAGACGAAGGGGCGAAGAAGACTTTTGGGTTTTTGCTTTGCCTCGTGCAGGGTCACACTTGCGTTTTGGGGTAAATCGTAGTGCATTATCCTAAAACCATTGCGTGACAAAGCACTAGAGGATGATTCGATTTTTTGCCGCCGGTGAGGCGATGCGGGGCGGGGCGTTTGTCACGGAGCTTTTTTCCACGACGTCTCGAAGGACACGACGAGTGGAAAGGGGTCTGTTTTTTCGCGCCTTCGCCGCTTCGCGTTTCGTTCTGCTAAATTCTCCTTGACCATGCCCGCTCGCTACCTGGTTGGAATTGATCTGGGGACCACGAATTGCGCCCTGGCGTATGTGGACAGTGCGGACCGCGCCTGGGGGGTGTGCGACTTTCCTATTCAGCAACTGGTGGCACCCAACACCGTCGAGCGCCGCGACGGGCTGCCATCGGTCCACTACGAGCCGGCGGTGGAGGAGATGGATTCACTTGCGTTGAGCCTGCCATGGACCGCGCCCGATGCATCGCCGGCGTTCGCGGTCGGCCTGCTGGCCGGGGAGCGAGGATCGAGCGCGCCGCATCGCACGATCACGTCGATGAAAAGCTGGCTTAGCCACAGCGGCGTGGACCGGACCGCCGCGCTGCTACCTTGGCATGGGACATCGGATGTGTCGCGGCTCTCGCCGGTCGAGGCCTCGGCGCGGCTGCTGGATCACCTGCGCAGCGCCTGGGATCACGCATTTCCTGAGCATCCACTGTCGCAACAGGAACTGATCCTCACCGTTCCCGCCGGCTTCGACGAAGTAGCTCGGGAATTGACGGTACAGGCCGCGATCCTCGCCGGCGTAGGGCATGCGATCCTGGTCGAGGAGCCGCAGGCCGCGTTTTATGCCTGGATCAACGCCCACCGCGACGACTGGCATTCCCGAGTGTCGCCGGGGGACCGCATCCTGATCTGCGACGTCGGTGGGGGGACCAGCGACTTCTCGTTGATCCGGGTCAAGCCGGCCGGCGATGGCAAAGTGATGTTCCATCGCGTGGCCGTGGGCGAACACCTGATTCTCGGCGGAGACAATCTCGACTTGGCATTGGCGCATCATCTGGAAAGCAAGCTGGGCGGTGAGCTGGATCCGCGGGCCTGGGGCGCGCTGCTGCGATCGGCTCGTCGAGCCAAGGAGACGATGCTGGCCGATGAGTCTCTCGCGAGCATGACAGTGAACATCGCCGGGGGCGGGTCGGGTTTGATCGGTGGATCGCGGCAGGTCGAACTGAGCGCCGCAGAGGTCGAAGGAGTGCTGGTCGAGGGGTTTCTTCCGGCCTGTGCTATCGATGAATCTCCATCAGCGCGGCGAAGCGGGTTTCAGGAATTCGGCCTGCCCTATGCGCCCGATCCGGGGATCACGCGATATCTCGCCGCTTTTTTGCGGGCGCACCGCGACGCGGGGATTGATCCGGGAGAACGGCGAAGCGGTCAGGATCCGCTTCGTCCGGAATGGATTCTTTTTAACGGCGGGCTGTTCGAGTCGCCGCGGCTGCGAAAGCGGTTGCTCGAGGTGATGGGCGGCTGGTTCGGGGGCGCGGCTCCGCGGGTGTTGGACAACGATCGGCTGGACCTGGCGGTGGCGCGGGGGGCGGCGTATTACGCGATGGTTCGGCGCGGGCTGGGAACGCGAATCGCGGGAGGATCGGCCCACAGCTATTACGTCGGGATCGAATCCGCTGACTCGACGGCGCGGGCGGTCTGTCTACTGCCGGCGGGGATCGAGGAAGGGCACGGCGTCGATTTGCTCGACCGCCAATTCACGCTTCGCATCCGCGAGCCGGTTGAGTTTCCCCTCTATCAGTCGAGCCTGCGCACGACCGATGCGCCGGGGGCGGTGCTGGCGGTGGATCCGCTGGCGATGACGGCGCTGCCGCCGATTCGCACCGTGCTGCAATCGGGGCGCAAGAGCGCCGCCGACACCGTCACCGTCACATTGCACGTCCGGCGAACGGAAATCGGCACGCTGGAATTGTGGTGCGCCGAGGCGGTCGGGAGTCGGCGCTGGAAGCTGCAATTCGATGTGCGATCACCGGTGGGTCGGTCGCTCGCGGATGCCACCTCGCCGGGGGCTTCGCAAGGCACCCTCGACGAACAGACGGTGGCGCGGGGTACGGCGCTGATCCGCGCGACGTTCATGCGCAGCGCCGATCGCAAGACCGAATCGCCGCAATCGCTGATGGGGTCGCTGGAACGGGTGAGTCAGATCGCCCGGGCCGATTGGCCCGCGACATTGATGCGGACGTTCTGGGAAACGCTGATGGAGGTCGAGCCGGGACGGGCGATCTGCGACGCCCACGAGATTCGCTGGCTCAATCTCACCGGGTATTGTCTGCGTCCGGGCTACGGGCTGGCGGTGGATGACTGGCGCGTGGGGCAGACGTGGAAGCTGTTTGCACAGCGGCTGCGTCATCCCCGCAATGAGCAGTCGCGGGCCGAATGGTGGATTCTCTGGCGGCGGCTGGCGGGCGGTTTGACCCAGGGTCAGCAGCAGACACTCGCCGAGCCGCTGTTGGCCGAGTGGCGCACCTGGCTTCGCAAATCCGGTCAGAACGTACGCGGACGCGATTCGACGTTTCAGTTCGGCAACCATGAATCGACGGAAGTGTGGCGGTTGCTGGGATCGCTGGAACTGCTGGACGTGACGACCAAGCTGGAGCTGGGAGGAATGGCGCTGGAACTGATCGGGCGCGGGACCAAGATGCGGGCGATTCGAGCCGGGGCGCTGTTCGCCCTGGGACGACTGGGGGCGAGGACGCCGGTTTACGGTCCACTGAATGCCCTGGTCCCGCGCGACACCGCCGGCGAGTGGGCGATCGAGCTGATGCGGATCAGTGGGCCTGCCTCGACGCCTGAAACGGCGTTCACCCTGATGCAGTTGACTCGCCGTACGCACGATCGCCACCGCGACGTGGATGACCCCACCCGCGCCGCGGCGATCGAGCATCTCCAAGGTGCCGGCGCGTCCGAACACCTCATCTCGCTAATCTCGAGCGGCGGAGAACTCGCCGCCGTCGAACAGCGCGCCGCCTTCGGCGAATCGTTGCCGAGGGGATTGCGCATCGAGTAGGGGACTGTGCCGCCGCTCCACGCCCGCAGCGCGCGGTCACACCTCGACGGATTCGCGGCGATCGGCCGGGACGGCGGGGTTGACCGTCGTCATTGCGTCGGAATCGCCGGTGAGCTTGGAATCGGCGGCGAGCTTGGAGTCGCCGGTGAGTTTAGACTCGACGGCCTGGCGGACCTGCTCCTGTTTGGGATACCGGATTTCGCGGTAGCCGCTGACCTGCTCGGGTGCCCGCAGGTTTTCTACCGCCTGATCGTAGGCCGCGTCATCGGCCAAACTCACGCGATCGATCAGGTCGATGTACCAGTCGCGGAACGCCGTCTCCCGGCGATGCCAGCCGGGCAGCCGGCGCCACCACTTCATGTGGCGAACCAGGTTGAGCTGCCAGTCGCGGGTGGAAAGTCGCAGGCGGATTCGCCACGGGCCTAAGTTGAACTCTGGATTGGTGTGGTGGCGGTAAACCATGCGGTCGCCGTTGCTGACATCGACGGCGTACTTGCGCAGGTCGCGCTCCTTTTTCTCGTAGCGGGTGAGCAGGTACGAAACGTATACCTCGTCCTTGATCAGCATGACCTTGGCCAGGTTCCAGATCACCGCGTGCGTTGCGGCGAAGTTCTTCCTCGCCGAATCGCGTCGATACACGCTTCGGACCCGTTCGATGTATCGCTTGGCGAACTCGGCGTCTTGATACTGCATCAGGTCGTAGATGCGCAGGGCCAGGTCGTACTTGCTCTCGTCGTTCAAGTCGCGCATCTGTTTCATGGCGCTGTGGACCGCGTGTTCGAGAGCCGCGGAGGCGGCGCGACCGAACGAGCGGGTTTTGCGAAGGATTCGGGTCTTGTTGGTGAGCAATTGCTCCCAGGTGTCCGGCTCGGGCTTTCGCGGCAAGGCCCGCGGCGCCAGCGCCAGCTTTCGCCCGATGTTGAAGGCTTTGATGTTCTTGCGATGATCGCGCTTGATCGAATCCTTGATCCCCCAGGCGATGGCGTGGGCCGAGACGGGGATCAACCCGAGCTGGTAGGCCACCCCGAGCATCATGATGTTGGCGTATTGCTTGGACCCCAGGCGCTGTTCGCACAGTTCCGAGAGATTCTTAGCGTAGGAATATTCTTCGCGGCAATGGCTGAAAATCTCTTCCCGCAGCGCTTCGGGGTCGAAATCCTGCCGGCCCAACAGGGCGTAGACGGTGGGTTGCTTGTACAGGTTCAGCACCGCGCAGGTTCGCCGCGGCGAAGCAACCCGGTACTGCTCGCGCGGATCGATGGACCGGCTGGCTTCGAGAATGTCGATCCCGAGCAACAGGTCGGCGCGGCCGTAAGGAATGGTGCCGGTCGTTGGGTAAGCAAGGGACGCAGGCGAGGGTTCGCCCGCGGTTGGATCGTTTCCAACGATTGACGATGTTGACGTCCCTTCTTCTGCGCCTTCCTTCCCCTTCGCGCCTTCATACTGTCGTGCCTCTGCGCCTTCCTCTTCCCCGTTCGTCCCGTCGTTCCTGCGTCCCTGCGTCCCTTCCTCTTCCGTTCCTACAAAAGTGATCTGCGCAAACACTCCCCCGTTGCGAATCGCCAGTCCCTTCTTGTCCTGGAACAGCACTCGGTAGCCTTGCTTGTGGCCGGCGCGGACGAGGATCGAGCCGACGACGCCGATGCCCATCCCACCCACGCCCGAGAGGTGCGCTCGCCAGGTGGCCCCAGCGGCGCCCAGGTCATGCACGAAGGTCGGATCGGGCAGCGTGTCCAGCGCCATGTGCGGAAGCGTGTATCGCCGCCGATGATTGCGCAACACCGTCACCTGCTCGAAGCTGGGGCAAGGCTTGACCGACGTCCCGATCTCGTTGCTCACCCGCACCCGCTCGCAGGCGCCGTCGTTCACACACCAGGTCAGGTCCGTGTCGATCTTGTCGCCGTAATCGGTGTCAATCGTCGTCAGTCCCGGGCAGGCCGTCTGCTTGGTGCATTCCAGACACGCCTCGCACACCTCGGGAGTGATGTTCATGTGCGTCTTCTTCGGCAGATACCCGTGCTTTTTGATGATCTTGCGCTCTTCACGCAGTTCGCGGCGGTGATAGGTGATGCCGCACTCCTTGTCGGCGATGATCACCTTGACCCCGTCGGCGAGGATCGTCTTTTCCAGGACTCGCTTGTAGGCCGAGCGATCGTCGGGGCGCAGCTTGGCGACGGTGAGCGGGCTGGTGCCGGCCATGCCGCGGACGATCTCGGCGATGTCCTGGAGATACGAGCGGTTGCCCAGCAGATCGAGCTCGGTGCCGGCGTGTTCCTGGTGGCCGGTCATGGCGGTGGTCTTGTTCTCGAGGATGATGAAGGTGAGGTCTTGTCCGGCCTTGATGGCGTTGGAGATAGCGATTTGTCCGGAGTGGAAGAACGTGCCGTCGCCCATGAAGACGATCTGCTTATTGGTGATGAACGGGTCGATGCCGCTGCCGGTGCCGGCCCCTAGGCCCATGCCGCTGTAGTTGTGCATGAGCTGCTCGGTGGGGGCGAACATGAGCATCGTGTAGCAGCCGGTGTCGCCGTGGGCCATCAGGTCCACAGGCCCGCGACCGTGGTACTTTTTCATGTATTGCGGGTCGGCGAAGTTTTTTCGGACCTCGAGCAGCACGCTGGAGGAATCGCGGTGGGGGCAACCCGGGCAGAACGTGGGGGTGCGCGGGACGATCTGTTCGGTGGCGATGACGTTGAGCTTGGGCCGGCTCGCCTGGCGGATCATGTCCATTTCTTCGTTGAGCCGCCCATTGCGCAGATGCTCGGGGATCTGATGGCAGGCCCGGATCAGCGGGATGAGATACTGCGCCAGCACCGATGGATAAAGCCCGCGGGTATCGGGGATGCCGCTCAGCGGCTTTTCGGATTGGCCGGAAACGCCGGGATTCAGCCGGGCCGGCGATGGGAAGGCCTTGCCGAACAGCCGCGACGCCAGATCCGACGCCTGGTCGTGGTCAAGCGTGTGGAACGCGGCCTCGCGCAGGTTGGATTCGAGGAATCCGCGGCGTTCCTCGACGACGATCATGTGGCGGCAGAGGGTAGAGAATTCGCGCAGCAACTCGGCATCGGCGGGATAGCTCATGCCCATTTGCAGGATGGGGAACCGCTGATGCAATCCCAGGTCGGCCAGGACGTGCATGAGATACGGTCCGCCCATGCCGGTGACGATGAATCCCAGCGGCGCGGGGGCGCTGTCGGCGGCGGGGAAAATGCGATTGACGCCCAGTTCGCGGGCCTTGCGCATCGTGACGCCGAACCGCTCGGAAACGCCCAATTCGCGCTTCCACGTTCGCGGCGGAAGCAGCACCCGCTCGAGATTGATCTGCGCCGTGTCCATCGCCATGCGCTGGTTGGTGTTGATCACGGGAAACTGGTTGGGGCGAACGGCGACCGTCCCGCCGCCGTCGGCCTGGGCAGTGGTGATGATGTATCCCACGTAAAGCCCGGCGACCTGCGACAGCTTGAACGAAAGATCGACCCAGTCCTTCACTTGCTGCGGCCCGCCCGGCTCGACCACCGCCATCCGCAGATGCTGGCAGAGATATCGGCTGTCGGCGGGCACCTGGGTCGAATCGCACCAGGGGTCTTCCCCGCAAATGATCATGGCCCCGCCGTCGGGATGAGCGCCGGAGAGATTGGCCAACGCCAGGGCGTCGGCCGCCACATGCAGCCCGACGTTTTTCATGGTGGCGATGGATCGACACGCGACCATCTGCGAGCCATTGACGGCGGCGGCGGCCAGGGCCTCGTTGTTGGCCTGGAAGGCGCGAACGCCCTTGGCCATGAGCAGATCGCCCACCGCCCCGAGGGTGTCGAAGACCCCGGCGACGGGCGAGCCGGGATAGCCGGTGTGCAGATGCACGCCTCCCTCGACTTCGAGGGCACCTTTGACCAAAAGTTCGTTGCCGGTGAAAACCTCGTCGCCCGACGAGGCTAGGAAGCGGGGATCGATCGCCATGATGCAGTCTGTCCTTGCGCGGATAGCGCGCGGCGATCGCGGGCCGGGCGCAATGCGCCCCGGGCAACCCTTGATCCCCGCCGCTTCAACGTGGCTTACGACCGCCGGATAGTTCGGGCTGTCGAGCGAAAACGCTCAAAAGTCCGCCGGGGAAAGTCGCAGGAGACGTCGAAATAAACCGCGACGCTGGAGACAATTGGCCTTGGACGGGATCGTCTGCCAATCAGGCGACTCGGCCGTCAAGACCGCTCAAACACCGGCCCGTCGATTCCCGAAAAGATCGGGAGCGCTTCGTCACCGGCGAGACCATTGTAGCCGCGCCATCGCGCACAAGAAAGCCGGATCGTCAAGCGAACCGATTCGCGGGTCCATGATCGGTTTCGCGGGCTGCGATCTCGCTGTTGCCCGGTAATGGATTATCGTTTGATCTCAAATTTCAAATTTTTGGATACGGTCTCTTGGTCGCCAGGCGATGAACGACGGGGGGTATTCCCCGTTCCGCTGCTGTCGAGTCCCGCTGTCCCCTTGGTCCACTTCAGGGTGATCAGGGCGATGTCTGAACCTGCAGTTTGTCGGCAGCGCTCTCGCCGCGGATTTTTTCCTGGTACATCGGATACGCATTCGCCGGCAGGGCGAGGCTGGTGCCGGGGGCTTCGGCGCGGAGGTAGTGGGTTATCAGATGACGGCCGGGGGGGAGGCCGGTGAAGAAAACGCACAGGCGGTCGTCGCGGAATTCGAGGTTGGACGCAGCGAGGCTCGGAGTGAGCAGGGACTCATCGGCGTTTTCAAATCCGGCGGGGCGCGGGTCCTCGAGCAGAACGTACGGAAACTCTCGGGCCGCGGATAATTCCAACGTGGCCTGGATGACCTCACCAGGCTTAACCGGTCCGGTGATGGGCGTCCCGTCGAGATGGGTGAAGCGCCGCGTGATTCGCAAGGCGTCGCCGCAGGCTCCAGTCTGATCGAGCCGCTGGACGCCGCGGGCGGTGAGGCTAAGTCGCACGGGCTGGGCGCTGCGGGCGATGATCTCGATGGGCAGGGCCTCGAGGCCGCCGAGCTGGGTTGCCGCAAGAAGAGCCTGCTGATGGGGTCGGGCCAGGGCCGCGGGATCGGCGGCGTTCAGAACGGTTTTCCCGCCGACGCGGATGGATAATTCTTCGAATGATTCCGGCGGCAGCGGATACTCCAGCAGCCGCGCCAACGCGGCGATGGCGGCGGCGGTGGCCTGGGTGTTTTCCCAGCGATGTCCCTGTCGCCGCCCGATCAATCGCTCGGCGGTGGCGAAGCAGTCGCGCAGCGGCGCTTTCAAATCAAGCTGCATGCTAAGCCGCATCGCCAGGCCGGCGCTGTCGTCGGGCATCCATTCGCTCAGTGACGACCAGAGCCGGCGCGACAGTTCGGGGCGATCGAGCGTGGCCGCCGCCATCGCCAGGGTTTGCAGCGCGGCGGGGGGAGCCTTGGCGTCGAACGCGGCGTCGATCTGGCGGGTGAGTTCGGCGGCGTCGATCCGCCCGGCGCGGGACAAGGCCAGCACAGCGCGGGCTTGAAGGATCGGATCGAGGTCGGGCTGCGACATCAGCGCCGCGACCCCATCGCATCCGCGCTGCAACACCCCTGCGTCCACCTCCACGCCGACGGACCGGCAGCGCGCCAACCCGTCCACCACGTACACGGTCATCGACGCATTAGTCGCGTCCTTCTCCCACCACCCCCAGCCGCCGTCATCGTGTTGGAAGGCATACAGGCGGGTCAGACCCTTGGCCAACACATCGGGGATTTTCGCAGCGATTTCGGGCGGAATCTTCACCCCGTGTTTGGCGGCGGCGTCGGCGACCAGCACCGCCGGGAGAAACCGGCTCATCGTCTGCTCGACGCAGCCGTACGGGTAGTCGATCAGGTATCCCAGCCCGTCGAGGGCACCGGAAATACTGTCGCGGGAGACGCTGATCCGCAGCTCCCCCGGGACAAATCCGGCGGGCAGGGTGCCGATCCAGCGGTCATGAATCGGTTCGTTGAAAGTGACTTCCCGCAGCCGTCCGCAAGGGCCGATGCGCAGCTCGCGGCGTTCGGAATCGGCGTCGGGGCCGCTGATGACGCCAACGGAAATCACACTGTTGCCGACCGAATCGCAGTTGAGCCAGGCGGTGATTCGCGCTGATTCGTTCGGCGCCACGGTAATCGACTCCGGTGAGAAATCGTTGCCATCGCGGGTCCATAGGATGCGGCAATCGCGCGCGGCGGCGGATGGGTTGTGAACCACCGCCACCGCCTGGAGGCGATCGCCCACGACGGCGAAACGCGGCAGAAAAAGCTGGATCGCCAGCGGGCGGGAGACGCGCAGGCTCTGGCGGCCGGCGCCAAACTCGACGCCGCGGGTCAACGCGACGGCGGTGAGACGAAAGGCGGTGAGCGAATCAGGCAATTTGAACGAAGCGGCGGCACGGCCATCGGGACCGGTGCGAAGCTGGGGAAACCATGCGGCGGTCTCACGGAAATCGGAGCGCAGCGCGGGCAGGGCGATCTCGCTCTCCGGCCGCAGCGCCTGGCCACCCGGGCGCGGCGCGGGGCGCACCGGTGGCGCAAGCGGCGCCGGCTCGGAGACCGCTTCTTGCGCCTGCGCCATCGCCTCGGCGGCCCTCTGCAACGCCTGGCCGATCGTCGCCAAACGGCGAGGCCGCGCGGCATACGATCGGTTGCCCAGCGAAGCGCGCCACGCCTTGGGCAGATACTCGCGGGGCGGATGGGCATCGGCGAACCGGGCGGCAAGATCATCGATGTGATCTTCGCCGAAAGCGAAGACCCCGGCGTCCACCGCGGCGAGGCTGACCTCGGCGGCGCGCGGCGTTCCGTCCGGCGATGTCACCCGCAGCGCCACATCTACCTGTTCGCCGGGCTGGTAGTCGCGGCGGGGAAGGTCGATATCGACTTTGAGTTGTTCCAGCGGCACCGAGGTGCCGGGGTCGGTCACGTCGATGCGGCACCACAGCGGGTTCTCACCGGAGTCGTCTTCAGCAAGCGCCTGCTGGAGTTCCCGTGCTTCAACGCGAGGCGGTTCGAGCTGGGGGGCGATCGCCGTGGAACTGAGGATCCGGCCTTGGAGATAGACGTTGGGAAGGTGACGCGATCGCAGAGGCAGCTCGACGACATGATGCCATGCCTTGCCGGCGGGAAGGGTGACGATGTGATAGTCCACCACCGAGCGGCCCTCGAAAGTGAACAGCAGCCGCGCTCCCGGGGGGGCGTAGACCAGAACGGGCAACGTCTGCCCAACCTGCCCTTGGTGGCGATCGAACAACGCCCAGAGGGGCGATCGCAGCGGCTCGTCGAACGCCGGTTCGCCGTCTTCCTGTTCGAGATAGTCGCTGAGGTTCACCCAGCCATCGCCCCTGACCGGCGTATCCGGCGCCGAGGCGAACGGCGATTCATCGCCGTCGTATGCGAAGACGGTTGCGACATCGGCGGCACCGGGGGTGGGGCCACCGACGCGGGTACCGAGGGCGGGGCCGTCGACGCGGGCACTCCACCAGCCCGGGGGGAGGCGGGCGGTCGCCACGCCATTGGAAGCCTCGACGAAAACCGAGCGCGGGGTCTTGTCGCGCAGTTGCGTGAAGGTCACTTTTCCTTTTGCCGCAAAGGTGAACTCGGCATTGGCGGGAACAAATCGCGGCAGCGTCGTCGCCGCCGCGAGGGTGCCGGGGCCGGTGAGTTCGATGGCAGACGTCCGCGTCACCGTGCGGCCCGAGGCGTCGGTCAACGACGCGATCAGGGCATAGCGCCCCGGCGTCAGAGGCGACGAAATCTGCATCTCGAGTTCCCCTCGCCCCAGGTCATTGAGGGTGGTTTCGGCGGCGACCAGGGCTTGCCACTGTCCGGCTTCCACCAGCCGGGCCTCGACCTTGCCGCTCACGGGCTTGCCGAATAGATATTCACCGGAGAAGCGCAGCGAGAGCGATTTCAATTCGGTCGCCCGGGCGGGCACTCCCTCGATCGCCAGCTCGAAGTTGGGCCGGCGGTAGTGCTTGACGGCGAAGACATCGGGAACCGCATAAGTGACTTCGCCGACGCGGACGGTCAGCGAATACGTTCCGATCGCCTGCTCGGGCGAGAGCGTCACCGATCCAGCGGCGGTTGCGAAGTCGTTCAGGGTCAGCTCACCGAAGTCGATCTCTCGCCCCTTGGGATCGACCACGCGATAGCTCAGCGGCGTGCCGCTGGCCGGGGCGATCAGGCGGGATGCGAACTCGAAGTCATCGTCGCGGAAGGCGTGCGCCGATGCCGCAACGCGCTGGGCCGGCGGCGATGTCGGGGCGGTCGCGGGTGATGGCGACAAGCGGCGCACGATCAACTTGAATTGCACGGACTGTCCCGGCCGATAGGTCGGGCGATCGGTCAGGGCGGCGATCACGCACGTGTCCTCGTACACGTGGCCCGTGGCCTGCGGCGCTGGCAGATCGGCGCGGACTTGCATAAGCTGCGCGCGAACTGCGAATCCCCATAGTTGCTCGGCCTCATCGGCGACAGACCGATAGATTCCCTCGAAAACTCGCCCGAAACCGCCAACGGCGAATCGGCCGTCCTTATGCGCGATCACGGCGCGGGTCGAAACCGCAGTAACGCGCGCGAACGCCACGCCGGCCTCGTCGCTCGTCGCCTCACCGATCTGCCCGGCGGCGACGATCGTCGCGCCCGCCACGGGCGAGTCGCCGGTGTTGTCGGACACCACCGCCATCACGCCGTCGCGGCAACGGCCAAGGGTCAGGCTCAAGGGATCGACCAGCAGCGGCGCCATCACCCGCTGGCCATTCGCCTCGGCGACGATCGCGTAGGCACCGGGGCGATCCAGGAGTTTGCCGGGTATCTTCACGATCCGGTCGGTTCGCCAGAAACTGAGCCGATCGACCGGCGGGCGATATTCCTTGTCCAGGCGCTGCTGGAAATCCCACTCATCGTCGCCGAAATAATCGGAATCGGGATCGCGGTTGCCGTCATCCCACTTAAGCATGCGGTCGTCGTCTCGCTCAACGAGGTGGCGCGGCGCCGCGGTCAACGACGCGACCTCGACGCTCCATTCGGCCAGTAGATCCTCGGCAGGCGGGTCGAACGGCACTCGAGCGCGGCGAACGACCGCCAACTGTTGCCGGGACATGGCCATTGCTGCCTGGTCGATCGCACGTTTCGGCCGCTCGGGAAGCTGCAATCCGTAATCCCGATAGATGAAGTCCTCGCCGATCCCGGCGTGCGCCGCGATGAGCGACTTTGAATCGCGGATGCGATAAAGCCGCAGCTTGACCTGCTTGGCATTTCGGACATCCATCAGCGGCGTCGCATCGGCACCAGAGCGATACCCTCCGGCCACGTCGAACGTGATTTGCGTGTTGTTGCGATCCAGCTCGACCGCCCATCGCGCCGCCCGGCTCGCCAGCGGCCTCTGGCGGATGGTTTCAAGCAAGGCGGCCGCCCGTCGCACGTCGGGATGGTCGGGATCGCGCAGGGTCCAGGCGAACGGTGCCGTTACCGGATGAAAATCGAATTGCTCCATCAACATTTTGATGCCGCGCTGTCGAGCCTGCGTTTCGATCGATTGCGGAAATCCCGCCGCCGCCTGGACAAATGCCTGGCGATCGCCGGGAGGCACATCGCCGGCGAATTCTTTCTCGCCGATGTGCGCCTCGGGCCATTCGGCCACCCCGCCGCGCCACGTCTCGTCCTGGGCCTGGGCAAGTTGGTTGCCGCTGTCGATCAACCACTCGATCGGGGGAAGTGCCGGGGCGTGCCAAACCAGGTGCGGTCGCAGCAGGCTCATGGCCTGGTCATAGCGTTGTTGATCACTGGGACCGGGGTTCGGTTGGGGACCGGCCGCACACAGCAGCGTCAAAATCAGCAGGGAAAGTCGCAGGCGCATGGGGATTTCTCGTAAAGAGCTTAGCCAGGCCGGATTCGCTGTTGTGATGTACCCGTTGAACCTCCACTGTGTTGAAAGCCCGGCGGACGCGCCGAAAAAAGGGGACGCGCTTCTTTTTTCGCAGCGTAATAGAGTCACACTTTTATTATCGTATTATAATTCAGGATTTTGCCGAAAAGTGGGTACGCGTGCTGAGCGCGTCCCCTTTTTGCATTGCTGACCATTTGTTACGCTTCCCCAGGAGTCGGGCACGCGCGCGGGGAACTGGGTCATTCCCGGTGTTCTCGCCACGGGTTGCGAATGAAGAGCTATCGGGGACGTCGGTTCCGAAGAGCGACGATGTGTTCGTCGGCATGATTGCGAACGCCGACGCCCGCGTCGGCATGATGAGGAACTGCGACCGCCGGCAGAACCGGGGATGACTCTGCGCGGGGGCGCGCTTGACCGGTGCCGCGAGAGGCACTTACATTTGCCTCATTATGGACAGCGGCATGGACAGCGGCGAGCTTCGACAGCAGTTTGAGGGCATGTACGGCGGCGGCGGGCGGATTCATACGATCCGCGCCCCCGGCAGGGTCAATTTGATCGGGGAACACACCGATTACAACGATGGGTTCGTCTTTCCCATGGCGATCGAGCCGGAGGTGCGGCTGATCTGCCGCGCCCGCGGCGACGGGATTATTCGACTTTCTTCCATCGCGTTTCCCGGACAGATCGTCGAGTGGTCGCTGAATGAGAAGATCGTCCCGGGCGAGCCGACGTGGGCCAACTATTCGCGCGGCGTTTCGGCCGAACTGCTGGCCGCGGGGATCCCGCTGGTGGGGATGGATGCGCTGATGGTCAACACCCTGCCGGTGGGTGGGGGCCTTTCCAGCTCGGCGGCGATCGAGGTGGCGACGGCCACGGCGCTGCTGCGGCTGGCCGGACTCGAGATGGAACCGCATCGCCTGGCCCTGCTCTGCCAGAAGGCCGAGCATGATTACGCCAACGTTCCCTGCGGGATCATGGACCAGATGGTCGTGACCTCGGGCAAGGCTGGCCACGCGGTCTTGTACGATTGTCGAACGGGGCAGATGCAGCACATTCCGGTTGATCCCCGCGACCTGCGAGTGGTCATTATCAATTCGCACGTTAAACACGAGTTGTCCGGCGGAGAATACGCGATCCGACGACGCCAGTGCGAGGCCGGGGTGGCGTTTTTCCAAAAAGCGAATCCGCATATCCGCGCTTTGCGCGATGTGAACCTTCTCCAACTCGACGCCGCCGAAGGCAAGCTTGACCCGATCGTGTTCAAGCGATGCCGCCATGTGATCAGCGAGAACGCCCGCGCCACCGAAGCCGCCAGCGCCCTCGAGCGCGGCGACTACGACCGGATGGGCAAGCTGATGGCGCAAAGTCACGCCTCTCTGCGCGACGATTACGAAGTGAGCTGCGAAGAACTCGATTTTCTCAGCGAGCAGGCGATGAGCGTTCAAGGGGTCTACGGTGCGCGGATGACCGGCGGCGGTTTCGGCGGGTGCATCGTGGCGCTGGTCCAGCCCAGGTGGGTCGAGGCGCTGCGTGAGCATCTGGAGAGCGTCTACCCGCCGCGATTCGGCAAGGCCCCGGGGATTCATGTCACCACCGCCACCGACGGGGCGCGGGAAATTCAGCCGTAGACGCCGGTGTCGTATGGGTCGGCGCCGTAAGCGTCGCCGCTGGATGCGTCGGCGCTCGATGTGTCGGCGCTGTATGCATCCGCGCCGTATGCGTCGGTGCCGTATGCGTCGGCACCGTATGCGTCGGTGCCGTACGGGTCGGCGCTGTATGGTCGGTGCTGCGGGCGATCGTCCCGCCGGGCCTTCAGCGCTGGAGCTTGGCGAAAAAGTCGGCGAAAATCGCGTCGCGGTTCACCTCGTGGGCGCAGCGGATCAGGCTCCTCGTCGGATCGCAGCTCCAGGTGATCTGATCGGTCAACAGCGGCGACGGTGCCAGGTGCGTGCCGACCCACGCGGGATTCACCAGCCACGCGATCGGTGCCATGTCCCAGATCACGCGGCTTCGGCCCGGCGAGTCGTCCACCTGGTCGGCATACACTTTCGCAAGGTACTCACCCACCCGGCCGCGCGGCTTGACGAAACGGTCCACCTCGGCCCGCGTCAGCCGCAGATGTTCGGCCACGTTGCGGCACGGGACGAACACCAGCGGAACTGCGCTGTTGAACATCACCCGCGAGGCGTGCAGGTCTTGCTTGAGATTGAACTCCCGGGCGGTGTGCCAGTTGAACGGATGTCCGGCCAGCCAGACCACCACGATCCGCTCGATCAACCGCGGCTCGAGCAGCAGCGCCGAGGCGATATTGGTGATCGCCCCGATCCCCACGACGTACAGCGGCGGCGATCCTTGCGGACGTGCCATCACGCGCTCGACGAGGTTCGTCGCCGCGGCGCTGGCGACCGGCTCATCGGCCGCCGTCATCCAGCGGTCCGATCCGCGATGCAGCATTCCCTCGGGCGAAACCCCCATTCGATCCAGCACCCGCGCCGCTTCATCGTGGCTCTTGTTCATGCCGTCGGCCGGACCGGTCGAGCGGGCGTTGTGATAAGGCGCGGCATACACAGCTTGAAGGCGGATGCGCTGCGGCGACAGCAGCGCGTAGGTCAGCGCGAACTGATCGTCGATCTCGTTGTCGGTGTCGGTGTCCAGAATGATCTCCACCGGGTTGGCCGGCGGCTGCAGTCGGTCCACCAGCGTGGATGCGGCGAGTTTCGGGAACGCGGGCATGAATCCTGCTCCTGTGTCTGAAAGCCGCCGCCAAGGCTGCGGCGAGATCGTTTTTCCAAATCGGCGACGCGGCGATAGGATCGCATATTATGCGAATTTTGGAAAGCGATTTCGGAAAACTGCCCGATGGGCGCGGATCGCGGCGGTACACGTTGACCAACAGCGCCGGACTGGTGGTGAAAATCACCGATTTCGGCGCGATCATCACCGAGGTGCATGTCCCCGATTGCCAGGGACGGTGTGCCAATGTCAATCTCGGGTTCGACCGACTCGAGCCGTATCTGGAGAATGTGCCTTACTTCGGGGCGACGATCGGGCGGGTGGCCAATCGGATCGGCGGCGGGCGCTTCACGTTAAACGGGCGGGAATATTCCCTGGCGCAAAACGCCATCAATCCAGCGCCGAGTCATCTGCATGGTGGAAACGTGGGATTCAGCAAGGTGCTGTGGAGCGCGCAGGCGCGCCAGGTCGGCGATGATGCCGCGGAGGTGCGCTGCGCCTATCGAAGCGTCGATGGCGAGGAGGGGTATCCCGGCGATCTGGATGTCAAGGTGATGTTCGGGTTGAACGAGGCCAACGAGTTGAGCATCGACTACACCGCCCGGACCAACAAGCCGACGCCGATCAACCTGACCAATCATTGTTACTGGAATCTCACCGGCGCCGGATCCGGCGAGGTGCTGGATCACGAGCTGTGGATCGCCGCCGACCGGTATACCCCGAATGATCAGCGCCTGATCCCGACCGGCGGGATCGTGCCGGTGGCCGGAACACCGCTGGACTTTCGTATCGCCCGGCGGATCGGCGCGTCGATCGGCCAGGTGGACGGCGGCGGCTACGATCACAACTACGTGCTGGACAGCGGTTTGGACCTGAAGCTGGCAGCGCGGGTGTTCGATCCGCAAAGCGGGCGGGTGATGGAGATCTCGACCACGGAGCCGGCCATCCAGTTCTACACCAGCAACTTCCTGGACGGCACCATCCGCGGCCTCGGCGGCGTCTACTCGCGTCACGGCGCGCTCTGCCTGGAAACCCAGCACTTTCCCGACGCCGTAAACCGCCCCGAATTCCCGAGCATTATCCTCAACCCGGGTGAAGTGTATCGCTCTCGAACCGTCCATCGGTTCGGGGTGAGAGGGTGAAAGAGTGAAAGGGTGACAAGGCGAAAAGGGGCACGGTGAGAATCACCCCTTCACCCCTTCACCTCTTCACCCCCTCACCTCTTCACAATCCCCAGTGGTGTTGGAAGAGCTTGACCAAGGCATCCCCGCCGCCGGCGCGACTCGAGGCGGCGGCGAGCCAGTCCGACGCTGAGGCGTCGTCGCCGCGGTTGTGGGCGATATACGCCAGCAGCAGCACCGCGCGGGCTTGCCGCGGCTGGGCAGCGGCGATCTCTTTCAGATCGCGGGTGATGAATTGCAGTCGATCCTGCCCGATCTGGCCCGGCAAATCATACCGGCCCAGCAGCAGCGCCTGATCCTTGCCCAGCAGCGCACGCAGATGCGATTCGGCGCGGGCATAATACCCGGCGGCAAGCTCGGCGTGAGCCTTGCCCAGTTGGATCAGCGGATTCTCCGGCGCCACCTCCAGGGCCGCGTCGTAACGATCCAGCGCTGAAATATACTTCCCTTCCCGCATCAGCTTTTCGGCGTCGCGCAGCAGCCCGGCCAGGCCTGGGGCCTTCACCCCTTCGGCCAGGCTCGAGATAACCAGGGGTGCCGGGATTTTCACCGGTCCGCCGCCCGCGGCGGTCGTGGGGGCGCTGGAGGGAGCGGGCGCCCCCGGGAAGAACCTCGGGGCGGCGTTGTCGCCGGTGCCGGCGGGCGGGCGCACCGCCCCGGGCAGCGGCTCGGCTTTGCCCGCCTCGAGTTCGTCGCGCGTCTGCTTAAGCTGTTGGAAGCGTCGAGCAGATTCGGCATCGCTGGCAGGTTCGCTGCGCTCATACTCCTGGAGGCGACGGCGCAACTCGGCGTATTGGGGAGTCACTTGGGCCGGCATCGCCAGCGCCAGGGTCTGTCGATGCGACTGATCGGTGCGGGTGTCGGCGGTGAGCGCCGCGGTTTCCAGTTGCGTCCGCATCGCCGTGGCACCCAGTTCGGGCGTTGCCAGCGCCGCGGGATTCCTGGATCCGGCGTCCAGTTCGGATGGCGACTTGTTGGGCTCGATGCGTCCACCCGGCTCGCCGGAAGCGCCTTGCGGCTCGGCGAGCAGTTGTTGAAGTTCGAGTCGCATTCGCCGGACCTGCGAATCATCCAGCCGGAACCGATCGGCGCTGGAGCCGGGGCGTAGATTGGTGTAGTTCGACAGAAAATTCCGTGCCCCGGGATCCTCGGGGTTCCACGGGCGCACGCCGTAGACCGGCGAGGCGGTGATCAGGGTTTGCTGGCGGGCATCGACCGGGCCGGGGATGATCAGCTCCCCCGGCCGCGGAAGCAGACTCGCCGGGGTGTTCACCGGGGTGGTCAAGGATGCACCGGGGATATATCCGGACGATCCCATGACCGGCGGGACATACCCCGCCGGGGGCGCCACAGCGCGGCTGTCGCCGTAATAGGGTCGCGCGACGGTCAGGTCGTTGTTGGCGCGGGTATCGCCGGCCATCGGGGCACCGGCCGAGCGGGCGGTGAAGCGATCGACCTGCTGGCCGACGGTCGGCCCGCGGAACTCGCGGGGATCGCCGCTGGCCGGGGCGCGAAATCCTCGCCCCCCGGTGACGTTGCCGTACACGATGTCGTTGGGTGTCACATCCGGCGCGATGTTGCGGCGCTGGTTCTCTCCACCTGAACCGATTCGATTGTTCGCGTCGTTCACATGGGTGTTATCCACCGGGTATTGCGCCCGCGCCGTTGCGCTCATCCCGAGGGTCGCCGCGACCACCGCCGCGCCCAGCCGCGCTGCCCGGCGGCCCACTACGCTCTCAATCAGACGATTGGCTTGTTCCATGGTTGGCTCCGGTTCACCGGCTCGAAACGATCGCTGGGAATACTTGAAACTCATATCCCCGGATTATACAGCCGCCATCCCCTCAGACGCGATCGGCGCTGAATAGTTTTTCGGAATAGGGAAAAAAAAGCCCGCCGAACGGGTCGGCGGGCGGAAGGTCGAGCGTCAGAATCAGAACCGAACCGGCGATGAGGTTTACACCGAGGGTCGGGTGGCACCGACACCGGCACCCCCGACCGGGCCGAAGGTCTTGGCGGCGAGGTCGTGTTCTTCGATCCGTCGCAGCGTTCGCGCCACGAGGTCGGGCGGGGGATCGGAAGCGGGCAGTTGGTCCAGCGTTGTCAGCAGTCGCTCGATCGTTTGCAGTCGGGATCGAAACTCGCTCGATGCCGGCGCCGGCCGGGCGGAACTCGCCGCGTTATCGGCGTCATTCGATCGAGAAGTGCTTTGATCCAAGTACATATCCACCGCACGACGATCTTCGTCGCCAAGTTGTAAGTTCATAAGAGGCCCCGGACTTGTCGAACCGCGGCGTCGTCGTCGTCGCCGGCTATGAATCCGCGCTCGAATCGAGGCCAGATGTGACGGCCTCGATTGATGTCCCCGGGGCGGGCAATCGATACCCGCAAATACCGGCCCGGGGGCCGAACGTTCGGAATCGGCCAACGCATCTTTTTACGACGCCGAGCGGGTGCGGTTCAGCGTGTTCCAGCGGTCGGCGAAAAAAGCGACGGCGGTGTGGATGCGGGATTTCACTGTTCCCAGAGGAATTCCGAGAATTCCGCTGATCTGCTTGTAGGGAAATTGATGAAAATAGCTGAGCAGAAGAATTTCCCGCAGATTTTCTGGCATCGCCATAACTGTAGTCATTACCCGCTGTTGCAATTCCTCTTGTTCGATCGATTCCCAAGGCGCGGCCGATGCCGACTCCATCAGATCGACGAATTGCCCGCTTTCGTCCTCGCCGGGGGAGACCAAGGCGTTGAGCGGATTGGTCGGGCACCTGGCCCGCGAGCGTCTCAAGTCGCGTGCCTTATTCGCCGCGATCGTGAAGAGCCAGGGACGAAAGCGCCGGTCGAGGTCGAACGCTTCTGCCGAGAGGTGGACCTGGAGAAACGTCTCCTGGAATACATCCTCGGCCGCGGCGCGATCCCCGAGGAACCGGACGAGAAAATGGAACAATTCCCGCTGATATCGCTCGACCAGTTGGGAAAACGCCGCGGAATCACCTTGGCGATACTGTCCCATCAGCGCTTCGTCGCTGGGGGGCGTCTGGGGGGATGTGGCGGGCGTTGTATCGGGCTGTTCCAACACGTTGTTCAAAACCCCTCGATGCTTGCGGGCGTATACCTGATCTGGATCACCCAGTTTAGACCTATCCCGGCAACCGCCGTCGGCCGGTCGAGGATCGTTGCGATCGGTAAAGGATACGCTCATGGCATCACACAAACAAAACCACTAATCTTCTTGACTATCGCCGCGCCATCGGCGCGAACGCGCCGAGGCCACAGTCAGGCGGATCACAAATCCTATGCCGTTGACCAGGGGTTGACGCTTTATCGCCAATTTTTGCTCCCGCGGGGACCCACGAACCAAGAGAAGGACGCGGAAAAGGATCGAAATCTCATCGGCACGGCCCCGATCGACCCCCAATCCGGGTTCCGCATGAATTTGCCGCCAGAGGATGCCGTGAATGGACGTAACGATCGAACCCGTTGAAAAATCCCGCTTTTTTGGCCTGTTGTCCGGCGACTTCGATGCCCTTGTGGCCGGATGGGGCTGGCCGCGATTTCGCGCGCGGCAGGTGCGCCAATGGGTCTACACCAAGGAGACTTTGTCGCCGGATCAAATGACCAATCTGTCGATCACCGACCGCCGCACGCTCGGCGAGCGGGTCGATTTTGCCACCGCGCGGGTGATTCAGCGCCAATCCAGTTCGGATGGGACCGAAAAACTGCTGCTCGGCTTCGCCGGTGGAGCGGTGGCTGAGACGGTCCTGATCCCCGACGCCGATCGACGAACCGCGTGCGTCAGCTCGCAGGTCGGGTGCCCGGTCGGGTGCCGATTCTGCGCCAGCGGCGTCGATGGGGTCAAAGGCAACCTCTCGGCCGAGCAGATCGTGGAACAGGTGGTGGCGATCAACGCGATGCTCAAACGCGCTTCATCGTCCGATCGCGTGAATCATGTGGTGTTTATGGGGATGGGCGAGCCGCTGGCCAACTATGACGCGGTGATGCGGGCGGTGCGAATCCTTCACGATCCGGACTGCTTCAATATCGGTGCCCGCAAGATCACGATTTCGACGGTGGGCGTACCGGCGAAAATCCGCGCCCTGGCCGGCGAACAGTTGCCGCTGAACCTGGCCATCTCGCTGCACGCGCCCAACGAGGCGCTTCGACGTGAACTGATCCCCTGGGCCGAGCATTTTCCCATGAACGAAATCCTCGACGCGGCCCGCCATTATTTCGATCGGACGGGCCGGGAGATCACCCTGGAGTACATCCTGCTGGCCGGGGTCAATGATCAACCACAACACGCCCGCGAGCTGTCTCGGCTGTGTCGGACGCTGCGGGCGAACGTCAATCTGATTCGCTATAACCCGGTCGAGGGGCTGGCCTATCAGCGCCCCGGCAGCGCCGACGTGATGGCGTTTCAGACAATTCTGCGCGATGCGGGGGTCAATGCTCATGTCCGTAAAAGCCGCGGCCGCGACATCGATGCGGCATGCGGACAGCTTCGCCGCCGCGCCCAAATGGCCTGAGAAGGTCGGTCGATCGGCTTGTCGCCGGCGATTCGTCGCCGCGCGCCGATGGCCTGAGAAATAGAGTCGGTCGATCGGCTCGTCGCCGGCGATTCGTCGCCGCGCGCCGATGGCCTGCAGAGGTTCGCTCGATGCTCACGCGGTGCCCAGCGGGTTCCATTGCCGTTCGAGTTCGCCGACTTCCGACATGCGCAGCACCTGGCGATGTACGCGGTACCAGCCGCGCACCTCGTTGCGGGCGATCGGGTCGTTGATCACATCGTGGATCGAGCGCCCACTGAATGCGAGGATCCGCGACAGCGGGCGCAGTGTGATCACCGCTTCGATCGCCGGCGTCTCGTCGCGGCGCGGTCGATTGGTTCCCGAACCCAGCACATCCAGATCAGCCATCGTATTTCCAGTATAGCCCCTACCGTCCTCGCTGGGCGGCACTATACTTTACGCCGCGAAGGAGATTTTCAACCGCGGGAGCCGCAATCGCATGGCACAACGAGTCTGTCAATCCTTTCGAGTGCTGGTGGGGCTAGAGATCCATATCCAGCTTGCCACGGTGAGCAAAATGTTCACCGGTGCCGCCAACGGGTTTGGCGGCGAGCCGAACTCGCAGGTGGATCCGGTCGTGTTGGGATTGCCGGGCGTGCTGCCGGTGATGAACAAGCGCGCGGTCGAATATGCCATCCAAGTCGGCCTGGCACTGGGCTGCCAGATCGCCCGCCATACCAAGTGGGATCGCAAAAGCTACTACTACCCCGATTTGCCGAAGAATTACCAGATCAGCCAGTACGATCTGCCCTTGTGCCACGACGGATTTTTCGACCTTGAGATGCCGGCGGGCATTCGGCGCGTGCGCATTCGGCGGGCCCACCTCGAGGAGGATGCTGGAAAACTCCTGCACGAGGCACCCGGCGGGCACCGCATCGACGGAAGCATTGTCGATCTGAACCGGGCTGGCACGCCGCTGCTGGAAGTCGTCACCGAGCCTGACCTTTGCAACGGCCAGGAGGTCGCGGCGTTCGGGCAGGAGCTGCAGAAGCTGGTGCAGTTTCTCGGCGTCAGCCACGCGCGGATGCAGCAGGGTCACATGCGTTTCGAGCCGAACATCAACGTCCATATCACCGATGCCCAGGGCGTCGTCCATAAGACCGCGATCACCGAGATCAAGAATCTCAACAGCTTCAGCGTGCTGGAGCGGGCGACGGACTACGAGGCGCGGCGGCAGCTCGACCATTGGATGCAAACCGGCGAATTGGGCCGAAAAAGCACGATGGGGTGGGACGAGTCCGCCGGGGCCACGTTTCTTCAGCGCGAGAAGGAACAGGCCAACGATTACCGGTATTTTCCCGATCCCGACCTGGCCCCGATCGAGGTGGATGATCGCTGGTTGGGCGAGCTGAAAAGCCGGATCGGCGAGTTGCCCGCCGACCGACGCCGGCGGTATCTCGAGGTGACCGGATTATCCGCCGCCGATGCGGCGATTCTCGCGTCCGACCGCGGCACCGGGGATCTGCTCGATGCGGCCATTGCCGCCGGCGCAGATGCTCGCCGCTGCGCCAATCTGATCCTCTCGCACGGCCGGCGGCTGGCGAATGAGAAAAACGTATCGGTCGGCGACTTGGGATTGAACCCGGGCCGGCTGGCGGAAGTCGCCATCCTGGTCGATGCCGGAAAGATCGCCCCAGCCGAGCCGGCGGGAAAGCTGATCGAGCGTCTCATCGCGCATGACGAGCCGGCCGAATCGGCGGCCGCGGCGCTGGGATTGTTGCAGTCCGGTGACGCCGCCGCCGTGGATGCCGCGATCGACGCGATGATCGCCGCCGGCCCGCGGCCGTTGCAGGATTATCTCGCCGGTAAGCAGGCGGCGCTGGGGGCGTTGGTGGGCCTGACCATGAAGCAGGCCAAGGGGCTTAATCCGCGAATCGTGCAGGAACGGCTCAAGGAGCGGCTGCAATGAGCGATCCGATTTCCCCGCCGCCGCTTTTCACCCGACATCCCGGCGGGTTCTACCTCGCCCGCACCGCGATCGTGACCGGGGACGTGACCATCGGCGAGCGATCCAGCCTCTGGTTCGGGGCCGTCGTTCGCGGCGACGTGGCGCCGATCACCCTGGGCGCGCGGGTCAACGTGCAGGACAATGCCGTCGTCCATTGCGATTCGGGGTTTGCCAACCAGATCGAGGACGACGTGGTGATCGGTCACGGCGCGATCGTCCATGGTCAGTTCGTCGGGCGAGAATCGCTGATCGGCATGCACGCGACGGTCCTGGGCCGCACCCGCATCGGGCGCGAATGCCTCATCGCCGCCGGCGCCTTGGTTCCCCCCGGCATGCAAGCCCCCGACGGCAGCTTGATCGCCGGCATCCCCGGGAAAATCGTCCGGCAAGTCACCGACAAGGACCTGGAATACATGCGCTTCCTCGCCGGCCATTACGTCGACCTGGCCGAAAAACACCTCCGCGGCGAAATCCGGCAAGTGTAGCGTCCGATCATTTACGGCGGCGACGTTTTTTCATTGTGAATCGAGTAAATCCAAAAAATGAGCGCGTCCCCTTGCTGCTGGCGGGGAGGAGGCGGGGGGGGTAAAAGTGAGCGCCATGGGGCAAGCGGCAGAACTGGATCCGTTGCGGGCGAGAATCGACGAGCTGGATGCGCGGCTGGTCGAGCTGATGAACGACCGAGCGCGCATCGTCGTGGAGATCGGGCGGATCAAGCAGCAGAGCAATTCCCCGGTCTATGCCCCCGATCGTGAAAAAGCCGTGATGGACAAGGTCCGCCGGCTCAACTGCGGGCCGCTACCCGATCGCTGTCTTGAGGCGGTCTGGCGTGAACTGATGAGCGGGTCGTTCGCGCTGGAAAAGCCGCTTCGCATCGGGTTCCTCGGTCCGGAAGGAACCTTCTCCCATGCCGCGGCCAAACGAAAGTTCGGCTCCTCGGTCGAGTATGTCCCGCTGACCGACATCGCCTCGGTCTTCGAGGAAGTCGTCCGCGGGCACCTCGACTACGGACTGGCGCCGGTCGAGAACTCGATCGGTGGGGGGGTCGTCGATACCCTCGATGCGTTCTTGCATTCCTCGGCCCGCATCTGCGCCGAGGTGCTGATCACGGTGCATCACAATCTGCTTGCCCGCGAGCCGTGGGAGAAAATCACCCGCATCCTCTCCAAGCCCGAGGTTTTCAGCCAGTGCCGCAACTGGCTGGCGGCCACCGCCAAGGGGCGCGATATCGAGCCCGCCCCCTCGACCTCCAAGGCCGCCGAAATCGCCAGCCGCCAGAGCGGCGTGGCGGCGATCGGCTCGACGATCGCCGGCGAGCTGTACGGTCTGCGGGCGCTATTCGAGAACATCGAGGATAATCCCGACAACATCACGCGCTTTTTCGTGATCGGGCGCGAAGGGGCGCGGCCCAGCGGCGAGGACAAGACTGCGATCATGTTCACCACCGCCCACAAGCCCGGCGCGCTGGCCGAGGTGCTGGACGTGTTCAAGGAGAACGGGATCAATCTCACCGACATCGAAAAACGCCCCAGCAAGAAGGTCAACTGGGAATACTATTTCTTCATCGACGCCCAGGGCCACATCTCCGACCCGGCCATGGCGCGCGCCATCGAGCAGGCCCGCGGGCATTGTCTGCAACTCACCGTCCTGGGCAGCTACCCCCGCGCCACCGAGGTCCTATGACCGGCGGGTTCGCGCCGGGCGGCGAGCGAATCGCGGTGTCCAAGCGACGATTTCATGTCAGCGAGCTGTCCGCCGGTGTGGTCCAGCTCGATCCGAAACAATCGCATCATCTTCGTCATGTCCTGCGCTGCTCGGCGGGTGAGCAAGTCGAGTTGTTCGACGATGCCGGGCGCACGGGCGTGGCCATCGTGCGCGGCGATTTTCTCGCCGCCGGCGAATCGGTCCTGCTCGAGGTCCAGTCCGTTCATACGCCCGCCGCTGCCGTGGATTTGCTGATCGCCTCGGCCGTGCCCAAGGGAAACCGCGCTGACTGGATGGTGGAAAAGCTCAGCGAACTCGGGGTAACACGATGGATTCCGCTTCGCAGCCAGCGCAGCGTGGTTCATCCATCGGGGACGGGCAAACTCGATCGCTGGCGGCGGATCGCCGAAGAGTCGGCCAAGCAGTGCCGCCGGATCGGCGTGATGGCGATCGACGAATTGACCGATCTTTCGCGCCTGCTCGAGACGATCGGCGGCGACGGTGGGGAGAGTGTGCCGGCGGGGTGTTTGCTCAGCCCGCACGCCAGCCAGACGCTCATCGAGGCACTGACTCAAGGCGGTCCGGTGCGTCTGCTGATCGGTCCGGAAGGGGGGTTCACCGAGGCCGAGGAAGCGCAGATGGCGCGCGCGGGTTTCGTGCCGGCTCGGCTGGGATCGACAATCCTGCGCATCGAGACCGCCGCCGTCGCCGCGGCGGCCGTGGCGGCGGCCTGGGCGCTTGGTCAAGGCAGGATCAGCGCATCGGGATAGGTCACGGCATGTTGCGCCCGCAGGCGCAGGGCCTGGTCATAGGTCGGCACCGGCCCGATGCGGACGATCTGGCGTCCCATGGAATCGACGCTTCGCACGGGAGCGGTTCCCTGGCGCACAAGTGACGCGATCGCCGCCGACGCTCGAGCGGGATTGCTGAACGTCGCCAGTTGCACCATGAACGATCTCGCCCCGCGCCGCCGCGCGGCTTCTTGCGCCGCGACGCTCCCGGGGTACTCCCGCCCCACCCTCTCCAAGGTTTGATCGGCATCGCTGAACCGCTCCAGCCTCTGCTGGCTAAGCCCGATCCTCAGTAGACACCACGACCGTTGGCCGGCATCGTCAAGTAAACGCATCGCGCCGGTAAATCGCTCGATCGCCTGAGGATAGTCGTTATCAAAATAGGCGATCGTGCCCAGGCTGCTGAGCAGATAACCTTCCAGTCTTCGCGACGGCCGCAATTGCAGCGCCGCGAGGTAGCAGCGCTTCGCTTCCCGCCAGTTCGACTCGAGCGTAGACGATGAGGCATTCGGCCGCGCATCCTGGTCTTGAAGCGCCCGCCCGCGCAGATACAGCGCCATCGCCGCATCCGGCCCGCGCGGCGCGACCAGTAAGACATTGTCGGCTTCGGCGACGGTCTGGGCGAAGTCCTGCCGAGCGAACGCCGATCGGGCTTGCTCGAGGCTTCGTCGGGATTCGACCGTTCCCGCAGCGCATCCTCCCAGCACTATCGCCGCCAGCAGCCCGCATCCAGCGCCCGCAAGCCATCGCCGAAAAATCGGACAAGTCTGATGCCCTTGGAGGATGACCTGGGATACAATACGCATCATTGTCGCGGGGCGCGGCGATCGGCGCAGTTGAGGGTTCAATGTTTCCAGCCGGCGCCGCGGCACGGCGTGCCAGCGCTTCTCTATTCGGTCTTATCGGCCTGTGGCCCATGGGAGTTTCATGCTCTTCGAACATTTGCTCGCCCATTCGCAGCGCCAGCCTCATGCCACGGCCATCATCGACGACAAAGGCGCCGTCACCTACCAGCAACTGGGCGCGATGGCCATGGGGCTGAAGATGTATCTGGCGGCCCAGACTCAGCGCCCCTCGGTCGGGCTGCTTCTGCCCGCCGGCGCGGGATACGTGGCGAGCTTTTTCGGCACGCTGCTGGCGGAAAAAAGCGTCGTTCCCATCAACTACCTGCTCGGCGACCGCGAGATCGCCCACATCATCAATGACAGCGGCATCGACACCGTGGTGACGATCCCTCCTTTGGCGGCGCGGGTGAAGGATTCGCCATTGAAGGTGATCGACCTGACCCAACTCCCGGCGATTCCTCCGGCCGCCGCGCCGCCGCAACTCCCGACCGCCCGGCCCGACGACATGGCCGTCTTGATGTACACCTCCGGCACCAGCGGGCTGCCCAAGGGGGTGATGTTGACCTACGGCAACCTCCAAAGCGACGTGGACGCCTGCATCGCCCACGCGGCCTTGAAGCACCAGCACAAGTTTCTTGGCATCATCCCCCTGTTCCACAGTTTCGGGATGACCGCGATGATGCTGGCGCCGATCCAGCTCGGCGCGACGATCGTTTACATCGCGCGGTTCAGCGCCCCGGCGACGATCCAGGCGATCCGCGAACACCAGGTCTCCCTTGTTTTCGGCGTGCCCAGCATGTTCGGCGCTGTGGCCCATCTGAAAAATGCCGGCCCCGACGACTTCAAGAGCATCTACGCGATCATCACCGGCGGCGAGCCGCTGGCGCCGGTGCTGCGCGAAGGGTTCCAGACGCGCTTCGGCGTTCCGCTGTACGAGGGGTACGGCCTGACGGAGACCGGCCCGGTCGTCTCGATCAACGTCCCGCAGGACCATCGCCCGGGAAGCGTCGGCAAGCCCGTGCCCGGCGTCGAGGTGCGGATCGTGGACGACAATCAACAGCCCGTCGCCCGCGGCGAAGTCGGCGAAATCTGGCTGCGCGGTGAAATGATTATGAAGGGGTACTTCAACCTGCCCGAGCAGACCGCCGAGGCGTTCTCCGCCGATGGGTTTTTCAAAACCGGCGACCTTGGGCGTCACGACGAGGACGGTTTTCTCCACATCACCGGTCGCAAGAAGGAAATGATCATCATCGCCGGGGAAAAGGCGTATCCGCGCGAGATCGAGGAGGTCCTGGCGCGTCATCCGGGCGTGGCCGAGTCGGCCGTCGTCGGCCGCAAAGACGCCGCCCGCGGCGAGGTGATCGTCGCGTTCGTCATCCCCCGCGAGGGCGTGGAGGTCAAGGCCGATGCCCTGCGCGACTTCTGCCGCGAGCAGGGGCTGGCCCAATGGAAATGCCCGCGCGAAGTCCGCCTCGTCGATGATCTGCCGCGATCGCCGACCGGCAAAGTCCTCAAGCGCGTGCTGGTGGAAGCGGCGGGGGATTAAACGCGAGGGATTAAACGCGGGAGATTAAACGCGAAGGCGCGAAGGCGCGAAGGAAGAACATTGCGTTGCGCGCAGGATTGTACCTTCGCGTGCGATTGAACGGGTGGGGTGGTCGCCGCCAACGCACTGGAAATCGTTGGGCGAATCCCGCAATGCATTCCCTCGCAATGCATTCCCCCCGCCCGGCATTCCCCCGCCCTCGGACCCTTCTTCTTCGCGCCTTCGCAACTTCGCGTTTCAAATTCTCCAGCGGCCGACCGGGGTGAGACAGATCAATCAAGCGCCCCGGATCCGACTTGAGCCGGTTCGCGGGCGGCGGGAGGAATTGCAACGCGGTCGCCCGGGTGGATGCCGGCTTCGGCGGCGGCGCCCTCGTTTAGCTCGATCGCGTATTTCGCCAATCCATTCGAGTCCGTCGAGCGCAGGTCGTACGGCTGCATCGAATGAACCGACACCACTTTTCCTTCGGCGTCGAGATAAACGATATCGAGGGGAATTCTCGTGTTTTTCATCCAGAATCCGAGGATTTGCGGCTCGGCGAACACGAAAATCATTCCGTGGTTCTCTGGCAGCGAGTCGCGCTTCATCAGTCCGCGCCGGCGCGATTCGAACGTGTTGGCGACTTCCAGGGTGAACGAGCGCGACCCCAGGTTCATCCGCACCGTCGGCAAACCGCTATTCGGATGAGCCCAATGCCGGCATGAGAGCAGCGCCGCCGAAACGATCAGCCCCGCCCCCGCCAGGGCCAGTGCGATTTTCACCCACATCGACTGGTTTTTCGGCTCACTGCCGCTCATCGTCGCCCCTTCGGCCCGTTGCCCGCCTTCGCAGTTTCAGCGTCAATCGCACATCCACCATCGCCAGGATCATCAAGGTTCCCAGGATCGACGCTACGCCGAGCCAGACCGCCAAAAATAATTCGCCGCTCCGCTCAACGGCGGCGCTGTGGAACCCGGCGGTCAACAGCACCGCCAGAATGAACATCAGCCCGCCCCCCACGCGGCGCAGTACGACTCGCCGACGGTTGATCGCTTGGTCCTCGATGCCGCCAAGGCGCGTGGCCACCGTCGAGTAGAACAG
This sequence comes from Tepidisphaerales bacterium, assembly GCA_038329845.1. Lineage (GTDB taxonomy): Bacteria > Planctomycetota > Phycisphaerae > Tepidisphaerales > Tepidisphaeraceae > JBBQNJ01. The sequence goes on from JBBQNJ010000002.1 coordinate 93,192, forward strand.
ATAGTGCCATCCCGCCGCCGCGATCAACAGAGCCAATACCCCGGCGAGGACTCGTTCCATGTTGGATATCATACCCGCCCTGTTCGTCAGGGTGAGGGGGTGGGAGGGGGTGAAGGCGACAAGGACGAGGTGACACACTGCTGGGCGCAATAAGCTGCGTTGGCGTCCGCTTCCATCTTCCGTCCGTCCGAGCCTGGACGGTTCCGTGCCTTCGACCGCTCAACCCTTCATCCGCTCAACTCCTCGCTGGCGCTTCGGGCTAACGACGTCACCCGCTCACCCCCCCCTCGCCTACGATCCTCCGAGAATCTGCCGATACTGGATAAGCGGGGCGGCGCGCCCGGGTGGGTTGCGCGCGCGGGCGGTGCCGCGGGCGGGGGTGTATTCTCGGACGTACTGTTATGACTTCATCCTTTCCTTCGTCATCGTCACCGCTCGGCCAGCGCGGATGCCGCGACGGCTTGCAGTTGCTGAGCATTGTCTTGCCGGCGTACAACGAACAGGAAGTGCTTCCGCAGACGTATGAGCGATTTACCGCCATGGGTCCGAAGTTGCGCGAACTGGGACTGGATTACGAACTGATCTTCGTCAACGACGGCAGCCGCGATGCCACCGCCGAGCTGCTGAATGGGTTCGCGGCATCGGACAATCATGTGCGGGCCGTCCACCTGACGCGGAACTTCGGTCACCAGGCGGCGATCACGGCGGGGCTGAGCGTGGCCCGCGGCGACGTGGTGGCGCTGATGGATTGCGACTTGCAGGATCCGCCGGAGGTGCTGCCGCTGTTCATTGAGCCATGGCGGCGCGGCTCGCAGGTGGTCTACGCGGTTCGCCGCAAGCGCAAGGAGTGGTTCGGCAAGCGGCTGGCGTATTGGACGTTCTACCGGCTGCTGGGGACGATCAGTGAACTGGACATTCCGCTGGACAGCGGCGATTTTTGCCTCATGGACCGATCGGCGGTCGATCTTCTCAACGGGCTTCCCGAGCGCCAGCGCTTCGTGCGCGGCTTGCGCACCTGGGTGGGTCTGCGCCAAAGCGGGGTCGAGTATGAGCGCGACGCGCGGGCCGCGGGTGTGCCGCAATACACGCTGGCCAAGCTGATCAAGCTGGCGATGGACGGGCTGGTGAGTTTCAGCAGCGTGCCGCTAAAGATGATCATGCGGCTGGGGTTCCTCAGCGTCGGGATCTCGCTGCTGCTGGCGATCTGGGTGTTGCTGGCGGCGATTTACGACATCAAAACTCTTCGCGGCTGGGCCAGCACCGCCTGCCTGATCTTGTTCACCTCGGCCGTGCAGATGATCTCGCTGGGCGTGATCGGGGAATATCTCTCGCGCATATTTCTTGAGGTCAAGGGGCGTCCAACGTTTCTGATCGGAAGCATCATTGAAGGCGATTCAGCGCGACGGCTGAGCGAGGCGCGGACGGTGGCCGAGTCCTCGCGCGACTCTGTTGCGGAACCGGCGTTGGCCGGAGGCGAGGGAAAGCGATGAGCATCGCGCTGGCGCTGTTTCTGTTCAGCCTGGGCCTGGGGATGACCCTCTGGCGTGGGCCGGGATTCGCGCTGGCGGTGGTCCTCATGCCCGTGATGATGTTCCTGTCCCGGGCCATTGGCCTGCAATTGCCGAGTTTCCCCGACGCCACCCCGATCGTTTCGGTGCTGTACGGCATCCTCGTCGGCTCGGTGGCGCAAGGACGCTTTCTTCCCGCGATTCGCTGGAACGCCCTGGACGCGGTGATGATCCTGCTGATCCTCGAAGTCTCGGCTAGCGCGTTCATGAACGGGAAGGTCTACACCGGGGTGAGCCGGCTCAGCGAGCAGATACTCTGGGTCGCGCCGTACTTCCTGGCCCGCAGGGCGTTCACGTCGATTCAGAATCGCCGCATGATGCTCTGGACGACGGCGATCGGGCTGATGGTCCTGGGACTGTTTGCGGTAGTTGAAGCGCGGTTTCGGCCCAATCTGTACGATAATGTTATGGCCGCGTTCGGGTTGATATCCGAATACGGTTACGGCGCTGGATATCGGTTCGGGCTGTATCGGGCACGCGTCTCGTTCGATCACCCGATCTCGCTGGGCAACTGCGCGGTCCTGCTGACGGCGATCGTCGCGGTCCTGGGTCAGACCACCGGACTGTGGCGACACCCGACGGTTCGCGCTGCGGTGGCCGCCGGGATCGTCACGGCCATCGTGTCGCTGAGCTTCACCCCGTACGCCGGGCTGGTCTCGGGGATCCTCGCTTATCTGGTCTTTTCACGATTGCGCTCGGGATCGACGTTGATCCTGCCTTCGATCGTGGTGATGCTGGCGCTGCTGGGGGTCATGCTGGCCACGAGTTTCAGCGTGGACACCTCGATCGAAGCCCGCAATGCGACCGGGATTTTCGGGCGCAGCTACAATGTTCGCGCGCTGATCATCCAACGGACCTGGCCGTTCGTGATGTCGGCCGGTCCGCTCGGTTATGGCGAGACGTTGCCCGTGGCGGAATTGGAATTGGAGAGCGTGGACAACACCTATCTTCTATGGACGATGGATCGCGGGTGGCTATGGCTGGCGCTGTGGCTGGCGATCCCGGTGGCCCTGGGGTCGCAGGTGCGAAAGGCCCTTCGCATGGGCGCCTCCGCGTCGCAGCGCTATCCCCTGGCGGCGGGATTCGCATTTTGCCTGGGGACGATGGTTTCGATGTTCACGGTCTGGGGCGGGCAGATCTACACCACGTTCTGGCTGGTATTGCTGGGACTGACTTCCAGTGCCGCGGAAATGGTCATCGCCCGCGCCGCCGGCGCCAAAGCTGCGGCCGATGGCGTGGCGCGGGTTCGCATCCTCGGCGATGTGGCACCGCCGCCCGGCGCTGTGCGCGTGCGACCGACCCGCGTGTTCTCTGGAAGTTGAGGCAGGATGTCGCGCATGGCTCAAACCCCCATCGCCTGTTCCCGACGCACCGGCCGGATTCTGCTGGTGCTGGTGATCGCGGCGTTGGCGCTGCGCATGATCTTGATCGTCGGACTTCATCGCTGGCGCCAGCCCGGGGCGATGGAACATGCTTTTATTGCGCAACAAATAGTTGAGCAAGGTCAGTTCAACTTCTCGGATTTCGGCTACTTCGGATCCAGCAGCGTGCAGTCGCCTCCCTACCCGCTGCTGCTGGCGGGGCTGTTTAGAATTTTCGGAATCGACTCGCCCGCCGCGTATTTCGCGGCCTTAACGATCAACGCCATCGTCGGGGCGCTGACGGTCTGGCTCATCTTCGCCATGGCCCGCGCCGTGGGTGCCGGGCAAAACGTGGCGCTGCTGGCCGCGGGGCTGTTCGTCATCTGGCCGACGCAGGTCTACGCCGTCAGCCATGCCCAGGCGATCTCACTGATTACCGCGGCGGTCTGCGCCATGATCCTCTTGTTCTACAGCGCCGTTCGCACGGGTCGATCGGCGCCGTGGATCGGTTTTTCGCTGATCGGGACGCTGGCGGCGCTGACCGAGCCGGTCCTGCTGCCGCCGATGGCGTTGACCGGGATCCTCATCCTGTTCTGGCGATCGCTCCCGGTCGCGGCGCGGCTGCGGAACGCGGCGATTCTGCTCGGCGCGGCGATCGTGGTGATCGGGCCGTGGACGGTTCGCAATCGCCTGGTGCATGGGCAGTGGATCCCCATCAAGAGCACCTTCTGGGTGAACGTGTGGAAGGGGAACAACCCCAGCGCCACCGGCACCGATCGGCTGGCGATGCGGCCCGAGATGCGAAAGGCGCTGCGCGGCCAGTTGTTCGGCCTGAGCGACGAGCTGGCGGTGGATCCCGACTTCGATCGCGGGCGCCAGTACGCCACGCTTACCCCCGGGCAATTGGCCGAACTGAATGGTCGGCCCGACGCCCAGCGCGAGGCGCTGTTCGCAAAGTGGTCCAAGCGATGGATATCGGAAAATCCCGGTGAGTACCTTCGGCTTTGCCTGATCCGTCTGGGCAAGAGCTTGTGGGTGGACCTGGACAATCCCAAGAGCTGGAACTGGACCGTGATCACATCCCGCTCGATCCTGCTGGCGATGACGGTGATCGGATTGCCGCTGGCGCTGTGGCGGCGATGGTCGCTTGGGTATCCGCTGCTGATTGCCGGCGCGTGCCTGTTGACTTACACGCTGACGATCGCCGCGGCGCGGTTCGCGCTGCCGCTGGAGCCGATGCAGTTGTGCCTGACGGCGCTGGTGGTGTGCTGGGCGTGGGATGCTTTGCGCGGTGGCCGGCGGGGGGGTGGGGATGTCGCCTGAGCTGGCGATCATCATCGTCAACTTCCGCACGCCCGGGTTGACGATCGACTGCCTGCGCTCATTGGCGCCGCAGATCGATTCAATCGGCAAGCCCGTGCGCGTGATCGTGGTCGAGAACGGTTCGGGCGATTCTTCCGCCGAGCGGATTGCCGCCGCGATCCAGCGCGAGGGCTGGAGCGCCTGGGCCCAACTGCTGCCGCTGGATCGCAACTGGGGGTTCGCCGGCGGGAACAATCGTGGGATCGAACATGCCGGGGCGGCGGAATATTATCTGCTGCTCAACAGCGACACGATCGTCGAGCCGCGAACGCTGGAGATATCTCTGGCGGCGATGCGCGACGAGCCGGACATCGGGCTGATGAGCTGCATGCTGCTCAACGCCGATCGGTCGTGGCAGAACACCACGCGCCGATTTCCCACGCCGCTGAGCGAAGTTCTTTCGGCGTTCGGGCTGCCCTGGAAACTGCCATCGTTGTTCCGATGGGCCGACAAGGCGGGGGATCGACCCGAGCTGGCTCGGGTCAAGCACGACACCGACTGGCTAGGCGGGGCGTTCATGCTGATCCGCGGAGAGGCGCTGCGGGCGCTGGGCGCCTTGGACGAGGACTTTTTTTTCCTGGGCGAGGATGTCGAGTTCTGCCATCGCTACGCCCGGGCCGGCTGGCGGGTCCATTACGATCCGGCATCGGCGATCATCCACCTCGGCGGGGCCAGCTCGAAAGAACAGTCGCTGCCCAGCCGGCGCAAACTTCAACATGAGCTGCGGGCGCGCTACCTGATCCAGCGTAAGTGTTACGGGTCGGGTGCCGCCGTGGCCGTGCGAATCGCCGACGTGGTGGCCAATGCGCTGCGCTACGGATGGAGTCGGCTGCGCCGGCGCAGCGCCACGCCGCAAAGTCAGAAGCAACGGATGATTCTGGATATCCTTCTCGGCCCCGAATCGCGGGCGGTGATCTCTTGAGCGGCGACCTGCGCGTGATGTTCGCGTTGCCCGGCCTTCACCGGGTGATTCGTGGCGCGGAAACGGCCTTCGAGGCCGTGGCCCGCGAGCTGGCGCGGATCCCCGGCTTCGACGTCACGCTGATCGGATCGGGACCCCCGGCGGCGGGGATGCCATACGAATACCGCCGGGTTTCGTGCATCGGGCGCGAATGGTTCGAGCGGGTGCCGGCGCTGCCCGGGCTTCGCAGCCACTACGCTTGGGAGGAACTCACTTTCGCTCCGGGCTTGGCGCGGGTCTATTCCCCGCGCCAGTTCGACGTGACGGTCACGTGCGGATACCCGTTCGCCAACTGGGTCCTGCGGGCCAGGCGCGATCTGCGCCGCCGGCCGCGGCACGTCTTCGTCACGCAGAACGGCGACTGGATGTGCCAGAGCCGCGACTGGGAATTCCGGTTTTTTGGCTGTGATGGGTTGATCTGCACCAATCCCGAGTATTTCCAGCGCAATCAACAACGCTGGCGCAGCGTGCTGATCCCCAACGGCGTCGATCCGCGGGTGTATCGCCCCGAGGACGGCGGAGGCGGCAGGGGCGGCGGGGGGGACGGCGGCAGCGTAGGCGGCGGGGACGGCGGCGTGCGCGCGGCGATGGGAATCGCGCCCGATGCGCTGGTGGTGCTGATGGTCAGCGCCCTGATCCCCAGCAAGCGAGTGATCGAAGGCATTAGCGCCGTGGCCAAAGTGGATGGGGCGCACCTGATCGTCGCCGGTGATGGAGAGCTGCGTCAGGAAGTCCGCCGGATCGGGCGAGAGCTGATGGGCGAGCGGTTTGTCAATGTGCAACTGCCCCGCGAAAAGATGCCCGAGCTGTATCGCTCAGCCAAAGTTTTCCTGCACATGAGCCAGGACGAGCCATCGGCCAACGCCTACCTCGAAGCGCTCGCCACGGGCCTGCCGATCGTCACGGAGGATCGCGCCGTCACGCGATGGACGCTCGAGGACTGTGCCGTCATGCTGGCGACCGATGATCTTTCCGCCGTGGCCCGGGCGATTGCCGGCGCCGCCGCGTTGACCGACCCGGTTCATATCGCGCGACGACGGGCGCTGGTCGAGAAGCGCTTCGCCTGGTCGAACATCGCCGCCGACTACGGGCGGTTCTTCCGGCAAGTCATCACTTGACGATCTCGAACGCCATGGCGGGCAGGGTGCCGATGAATGACCGCTTGGGCGATGGCGGAGGTTTGATCGGCGCGGTGGTTGGCGGTGCCGTACCCGGGGCGGTGGTCGGCGCCGTGGCGGGCGCGGGACGCGCAGGCGCCGGGGCGCTTTCCTTGAACACGTTGATGATCAGGTTCCCACGCACGTCCGGCTTGGCCTTGGCCGGATCGCATTGCAGGGTCAGCTCCATGCCGCCATCGCGGATCGTGCATTTGGCGATGCTCAGCCCCTCCGGCGGCTCGCTCAGTTCCAGGTGAAGCGAGCCACTGTCCGACTGCCCCGCCCCAGCCAGGCGAATCGTGGCCGACCCATCCACCGGGATGCGAACCGGCTGGGCGCTGATCGGCTGGGCAATCGGCTTGCTCGTCCAGCCACCCAAGACGCTCAACAGCAGCTCCCGTGCCGGAACCAGGTGGCGATAGATGAACGCCTGCATGACATCGTCGGCCGGGACAGCCGGCCGCTCCAGATACCTCCCGCCCGCCGTCGCCCGACCCACGATCTTCAGGCCGATCGCGCCCTTCGTCGCCGTGCGCGGCGCGGTGAGCGTGATCCGCACCTTGTCCTGGCCTTGCGGGATCGTCGCCCCGCTCAATACGCACCCCTTGGGGCCACCGACGAGCGCCAGATCGATCGGACCATCGTATCCGTCCCTGCGCAGCGCGAAGACCGTCAGCGGCACCGTCGCCCCGCCGCGAACGTTGATCGCCGATGGAACCACCCGAAGATCAAAATCCGGCCTCGATTCGCTAATCCGCAGCCGGTAGCCGTATTCGCTTCCCCCCTTGTGCTGCACGTCGGCCAGGGTCAGGAAATATCGGCCGTCGGCGGGGATTTTATAGCGGATCATCGAGTCGGCGTGATGGGTATTCAGCCCGTCGCCCTTATCGTCATGGTCATCGTTCGACGCCAGCGGCGCTGCGGCGGCATCGCTGAGCAGCAGGATCGAATCGACCGGAGAACCGAGCCTGCGAGCAATAACTTCGGCGACGATCTCCTGCCCCGCGCGGGCCTGGAAGCTGAACACGTCTCGATCGCCGGGCTGGTCGATCCGCCCGTTGATCACGATCGGCAGCGCCAGCGCCTGGGCATGCGCCGGATCGTCGCACGGCTCCTGGTCCACCCCTTCGGGCAGATCGCCGATGGGGAATGCCATGCGATTGGATTCCATTCCTCCGCGCTGCAAACCGACCGTCGCCAACCGCGCCGGCGCCGCGGCCGGCTCGAGCAGCCGCGGGACTGGAAGATTCCACCCGCGCAACTGCACCGCCGTGGGGCTATTCACACTGGCCCCCAGCGGAAAAATGTTGGTGATGAACGGGAACTCTCCCAGCGATACCCGGTAAACGAAATCCTCGCGCCCGCGATAGATCGCGTCCTTGACCTCGAGGAAGTAATTCCCATCCCGCGGAACCTCGAAGCTGATTACCGGATCGGGGCTGAAGCGGAAGTCGTCGTCGTAGGCGATCTCCTTGCCCTTTTCGTCATAGACCCCGACCGTCGCCTGGAACCATCCCGGCACGGCGTCGGCCAGGTAGGGGATCAACGCCCGGGCGCTGCATACGGCCACCAGTCGCTGTCCGCGGCGGGCGATGAACCGCCAGCGATCGACCCCGCCGGGCATGATCTGCCCGTTGAGCGTCACCGGGAGAGTGATTCCTGAATCGCCCGCTTGATTCGGCGCTTTAGGCCTGTCGCCGCGACCCTCGCGCTGCGCTGATGCCGATGATTCGGATCGTTCGGGCCACGCCCCCACGCAAAAGACCAGGGGGTTGGTCATGCCCGAGCGGGTTTGCAGGCGAAGATCGCGCTGGCCCATCGCGGCGGTCGGGGCGATCGTAAGCTCGACGACCACCAACTCTCGCAGCGCCTGCGTCAGCTTTTGCGGCGGGACGAACCGGCTTAAAGCTCTGCGAGTTTCCTGTAGCTTCTGCTCATCGGCCGCCGTCCAGGTCGGACGTGACGCCGGCGCCGATTTTCCCCCGCGCCGCACCAGCGCGGCTTCACGTTTGTCCAGCAGTTCCTTGAGCTTGTCCTTGAGAACCTGCCCTTCCTTCACCGACATCGGCTTGACGTGTTCGATCACCGTCCCGCTGATCCCTTCGCCCGAGATGTACACCCCCGACACGCCGTTGACCGATTGCCCGCCGAGCGTAAGGCGAAGCGTCGTGCCGCGTTGTCCGCCCGCGGGATAAACGTATCCGATCCGCGGTTCGTTGTTCTGTCCCCGCGCCGCCGACGACGTCAGGAACGCCGCGCCCGCCACGATGCCCATCAGCCATGCCGCTCGATTCATTAGCTTCTCCCCGCTCTACATGATCTCTCGAAGACGCCCGCCGGTCTTGATCCCGTCGGATGCCGGCGGCGTGGCGCGGACGATCTTTCCCTGGGGATGCGGCAGCGTTCCTTCCGGGTCGATCCCCAGCAACTCGTACATACTGCCGATCACGTCGCTGGGGGAGACCGCGCGATCGGTCACCGCCATTCCCCGAGTGTCGGTGGCGCCGACGATGTGGCCGCCCTTAAACCCGCCGCCGGCGATGACCGAGCAGAACGCCTGTCCGAAATGCCCCCGACCGCCGCCCCACGGCGCTTCCCATTGCACCTTGGGCGTGCGACCAAACTCCCCGCCCCACCAGATGATCGTGCTGTCCAGCAGCCCGCGCGAGGCCAGATCCTCCAGCAGCGTGCCCATCCCCTTGTCCATCTCCGGCAGCTTGCGCCGCATGGCCTGGAAATGCTGCTTGTGAGTATCCCAACCCTTGTAGTTGATCGTTACGTAAGGCACGCCGCGCTCGACGAGCCGGCGGGCCATCAGGCACGATTGACCGAAGGTGTTCCGCCCGTATTGCTCGCGCAGTTCATCGCTTTCCTGCGACAAATCGAACACCTTGCCCGCATCGCCGAGGATCAGGTCATACGCCTCATCCTCGCAGCGCCCCGTCGCGACGATGCGGGCGTCGGATTTCATCGCCGTGCCCAGCGTGTTGAGCTGACGCATCAGGTTGCGGCGATCGCGCTGGCGCTGCTCGGTGATCCCCTCGGCGACGATCCCCTCGACCGCGAACGGCGTTTTCCCCGGGTCGCCCCCGGTGGCGAACGGCTTGCATCGCGTGTTGAGAAATCCCGCTTCCGAAAATCGTCCCTGCGGCTCGGTCAGCACGATGTACGGCGGGATCAGCCCCTTGTAGCCGGCGCCGTATCCCTTGAAATGCGACACCACCGCCCCGACCGCCGGATAGACGATCCCGTCGCCGGTGCTGCGACCGGTCTGCACCAGGTACGACGCCGTTTCATGCCCATTCACCCCATGCGTCATCCCGCGCAGGATCGAATATTTGTCGGCTTGTTTCGCCAGCAGCGGCAGAAGTTCGCCGATGCGGATGCCGCTGATGTTGGTCTCGATCGGCTTATCCAGCGGCCCGCAGTAGTCGCCGCCCGCCTCGGGCTTGGGATCGAAAGTGTCGATGTGGCACGGTCCGCCCCACAGCCAGATCTGAATGACCGCCTTGGCCTTGGCCACCGGCGGCGCTGAACGCGGCGCAGCGCCCGCGATGCCGGCCATGCCCGAAATGCCGGCGAGTCCCAGCCGCGACGCCATCAGCGCCCCGGCGGCGCCCGCTCCACTCCGCAACGCCTCTCGGCGGGTCAGCGACGCATCGAACAGTGAATCACGCGACATCAGATTGCCTCGGTGAAAGATCAGTGCCGGAACAAAAACTCATCGCTGTTGAACAGGGCCCAGGCCATGTCTTGCACGGCCTCGTGACCGCTGCCGTAAGCCTTCACGATCGCCAGTTCTTTTTCGGTCGGATAGCGCGACAGGATCGTGAGATACAAGGTGGTGATCGTCTGCGGCGTGGGCAAGCCTTTGAGCAGCCCGGACGTACGCGGGCCTTTTTCGATCTTGTTGCGGATGTGGCTCGAGTTGAGCATATGCAGCCGCTGGCCGGCGCTGGGGCGGTTGTTCCGCTCGGATTCCAGCCCGGTGTCGCGCGACGATCGCCCGAACAACTCGAGAAACGAACTGGAAATGCTCCCGTCGGCCAGCGCGATCGACCGCTGCCGTTCCGGAATAAACGTGAACGGCTCGGGAATGGGGCTGGAATACTTTTCCGTCGTTCCGGTGATCTGATTGACCGCGTCGATCAGCACCTCGGCCTCCAGACGGCGGATCGGATAGCTGGCGAAGTTGGCCTCGGCCGCCGGCGTGTTCGTGGCCGTGATGGACGACAACTGGTACACCCGCGAGTTGAGGATCAGCCGGAACAGCGACTTAAGGTCATATCGGGCGGCGATCAGTTCGCGCTCGAGCAGCGCCATCAGTTCCGGGTTGCTCGGGGGGTTGTCCGGGCGAAGATCGTCGATCTCGTGGACCACCCCGCGCCCCACGAGCCAGCCCCAGACGCGGTTGGCGATGGCCCGGCTGAACCAGGGATTTCGCGGGTTGATCAGCCAGTCGGCGAAAACCTCGCGGGGGTCGCGCTCGCGCGAAAACGCTGCGACCGACCCATCGGGGAAAATCCCCTGCTCCGCTACCCCCGACCCCCCTGGCCCCCCTGGCCCGCCCGACGCCCCCGGCCCGCCCGACGCCTTGGCCGGATTGTCGAAGACGATCTCCTCTTTCCACTCGTCCGTGTTCTTGAAATCGACCCGCGAGAAAAACGCCGCCAGCCCCGCTTGACGCGCCGCCGGCCACGGCTCGATCCGCGCGCCCATGAACGTCAATGCCACGGCCTTGGCCAGGTCCGTCGGCGTGCGCCCTTGCAGCGCGCGATAAAAGTTCGCCGGCGGGTCGCGGAAGTTGCTGCCCGAGGCGGTGAGCAATTCGCGGGCGAAGCGGTCGAACGGCTTGTTGGATTTGATCGAGTCGCGGATCCAGCGGTGGTAGCACTGGACCGCATTGGGCCAGAGATTGATCGGGAACTCGGCCTTGACCCGAAGCAAGTCGGCCCACTTCATCGCCCAGTAGTCGTTGAACTCATCGCGCTCGAGCAGCCGGTCGATCAGCAGCCGTCGCTTGGCGGGATTCTTCTCGGCGAGGAAATCGCTGGTCTCCTTCGCGGTCGGAATCGTCCCGATCACGTCGAGATAAACGCGGCGGAGAAACACCGCGTCCGAGCAGACCGCCGCCGGCGTGATCCCCAGCCGCGCCCACTGCGCCGCGACGACCCGGTCGATGGCGTTTTCCGGCGTGAGCGTCGCCGCCCCTTCAAACGGCCCCGCCGTCGGTGCCGCGGGTGCCGCCGCTTTCAATGGCCCCCTCGCCGGCGCGGTTTGCCCCGCGCTGAAAATCGTCCCGGCCAGGGCCGTTATGACTAGCCAACGTGTAATCATCCCACCCGCCTTCGCCCCATCATACCCGCCCCCGATCGGCCCACCTACAATTGTACCTCATCCAACGCCCGAAGTTGGGAATTATTCCTCATCTTTCCCATATTCGCACCCGCGACATCCTAAAAGCGCCTCCGCCCTCCCCGCTCCCCCCAGCCTCCCATTGTGGTCCAGGCATCTCACCTGCCTCTTGATCCCAGCAGGCTGGAAGCCTGCACCGGTGATGACGCGGGCGGAGGGGGCAGTCTGCCTTGTGAGACCAAGCGGCTCAGCGCAGGTATTTCATAAACTGCGCCCCGCCTTGGTCGGCGGCGGCATGAAAGGCTTTTTCGGGGATGCGTTGCACGCTGCCGTCAAAGAAGACCGCGTTTTGCGTCCGGCCGGGATGACGCATCTCCAGCCAGTTGTATTGTTGCATCACCTTCTGCTTGTATTCCCACTTGTTCAGCCAGGCAATCATGCGGATATGGCTTTCAGAGTTATCCAGAATGAACCACCCCACGTCGTAATCCACCTTTTCAATGTACATTGCCCAAGTGGGCGTGGTGTTCACGAGTTTGGTATACGTCGTCCATGAACCCAGGATCGATTCGCCGGGGATGTAGGAGGTCCATTTACGTCCGTTGACCGCATCCCACGGCTGGCCGATATGCTGCGGCCCCACCCCCGCCGCCGGACAGATCAACACGCCGGGCATCGTCCCCCCCCGTCGCCCACTGCGACTTGACGCTATTGCTGAGATAACCTGCCGAAGCGAGATAGCGGTTCCATTCCTGAAACCCGCCGTCATTGTTCTTGTTGGACCACGCCTGCCGCAGCGTGCCGCGATAGTCCCCGGCATACATCATCTGGGCCAGGTGCAACTGTCGCATATTGCTGGCGCACGCGACCGCCTGGGCGCTGGCGCGGGCGCGGTTGAGGGCGGGTAGCAGGATGCTAATGAGCAGGGCGATAATGCCGATGACCACGAGGAGTTCGACGAGTGTAAAGCCTTTCCTGGGCATGATTGGCTCCGGTGAAAGAAGGGACCGGCGGATGGCTGGACACTCGTGAACAGGAACACGCCGGGGAGCGACGCGGGGTGAGGGCGTCACGGGGAGACGGGGATGTCCCGGCACATGGCATCGCCATGCGCACCGGCAAAGCGCGGCGGCCCCGGTTACGAGGCCATCGCGCGGGAGGTCGTTCTATTGAACCGCGACGCGCCGCCGCCGCGCCAGCAGCGCAAGCCCGCCCAGACCCGCCAGCGCCATCGACGCCGGCTCGGGAACCAGCGTGGCTCCGCCAAGAATCAAGTAGTTGGAGGCATGCTGATAGCTCGAGCTCTGCGTGACGTAGACTTTCATCGTCGTCGCAACCGGGTCGCTGTACACGAACTTGAACGTGCCCGTGCGGTTGCCTGTCGTCTGAGCGTTGTCGGTCACAGCGCTGAAGGTTGCGCCATTGTCAAAGGATGTCTTGACGCCAGTCCAAGCACCGTTGACCGTGGCAATGTACAACTCCAGGGTCTGTGAAGAAGCCGTCACCGGGACATCGAAGATAACCTGGCTGTTCCACACGTTGCCGTACCAGCGTTTGAATGCGGCTCCGGGGGAATCTTCAGTTTTGGTGGCGGGAGATACGCCATTGGTGTAGCTAAAAGTCAGGCCGGGGCTGAAGTTTTCAAGGCTACTGTCCCAGATCGCAGCGTTGTTGCCACCGGTGCCGGATGACTGGGTGCCTATCACGCTCAGATTACTGATGCTGGCCGTGCCGGTTTTGCGATTCATCACGGTCAGTGACGTTGGATTGTTGCTGGAATCCCAGATCACCCAGTCCTTCGTACCTTCGGTCGTGAAATTCGCGCTTAGGGCGTTGGCCGACCACCCCTGGGAGGTGGTGACAACCGCCGCATGGGTGGGGACGACCGCCAACCCCATTGTTGCGGCGAACAGGGCAACGCCAATACATCTCGAACACAACATAATCAAACCTCCAAAATGGGGACGAAAAACATGAACCAAACGGCCACCGAGAACACCCCGGTCGCCTAACTGCATCGGGCCAGTGTTTGCCCGGCTTGTTTCACAAAAGGCACGCACCGGGGCGGTAAAGCGCCGGCGGGTTTCCGACATTTTTCCGCCAGCATTTCGACCGCGCCTTGGCCGATGGCAAAGTGCGGCAAAAGCATGGACGTCAGATACAGACCCGCGTCGAGCACCTGGTCGCCGGCGAGGCAGACCACGCTCAAATCACGGGGGACCTGCAACCCGTTGGCTGCTGCGGCAAGCATGACACGGCGGGCGTCATCATCGGAGTAGCAAACGACGGCGGTGGGTCGGTCGTCCGATGCGAGCAACTCGTGCAGGGCTTGAACCGCCTGGCCGCTGTAAAGAAGTTTTTGGTTGCCGAATCGGCGGGGTTGCAGCCCGGCCCGGGTCATCACGTCCGCATAGCCGGTATGGCGGTCGATGCCGCTGTAGTGCGCCTCGGCGGTCGCGGGGGTGATGAAGTCGATGTAGGCGATGTTGCAATGCCCCGCTTCGATTACCTGACGGGTGAGTTCGGCACCGGCGAGTCTGTCATCGGGATAAATGCAATCGGTGTCATGCTGGGAATTGATCCAGACCGCCGGCAGGCCGTATTGCTTGATCAGTTCGACCATCTTGGCGGGGATGTGGGCGTTGTAGTTGACCAGCAGCCCATCGGAGCAGAGTTCGCGGAGGAGTTTGGGGACGCGGGCGGGATCGGTGAGTGCGTCATCGCCGAGGGTTTCGACCATGAGGTGTTTATTGAGGTCTTTAAGCCCGGCCTGGATGCCGCGAAGGAGTTGGCCGGGGAGGAGGGAGTCGGCGTAGGATTCGGAAAGCAGCAGGGCAACCGCGTCGAATCGACCGCTTGCGGTGGATCGTGCGGCGGTGTTGACGCGATATCCCAGTCGCTGCGCGGCTTTGAAGACGCGCGAACGGGTTTCGTCACTGTAAACCGACGAACCGTTGAGTACACGGCTGACCGTGGGGCGGGAAACCCCGCAGTCCTCGGCGATTTGTTGGGAGGTGACAGCCATGGGAACCCGTCGTAAACATTGAACGCGGAATCGCTCGTAATTACGCGATATCCTATTATCTACGCGCGTGCGTAAAAGTCAAGAAAAATATTTTTGGGTCGCATTTTACGCGGCAGCAGGAGGTGAGGCGGGATCACAGAGGGTCACTGATTGGCCAATTCTTGCTGCAGTAGGTGCGTTTGTGGTGGGATCAAAGCAACGATCTTTCATCAGGCAGGGGTTCGACGATGCCGTCGAGGAGGAGTCGGATGGTTTGCCACATGACCCAGCATTCTAGGCCGAAGGGGATGAAACCGATCAGGCCGACGAGGGGCATTTCAAAGTAGCGGTAATGTTCCAGCGAGCCGAGGAAGGGGAGGCAGTAGGTCCATTTGGCGAAGGCGTAATAGTTCCAGAACTCCCAGAGCAGGCCGCAGACCAATCCGCCGGCGAAGGCGGCCAGGAAACCGGGAGCCTTCGGCCCGATTCGATGCGTTCAGTGGGCCGAAGGCTTCCGTATGGAGAGAGTCTCGGTGCATCCCAGCCTGTCTTGCCCTTGACAGGGCAGAAACAGGTGGGCGCGCTTTTTTTTGTGAGGCGATCGCCAGACGCGGATGGATCGCGCGAATCGGGCTATAGGCCAGAAGCCAGCGTGGACGCTCCCAGCCCGCCGGGGCCGACCGGAGCCGTCACTTGGGAGCGATCTGTGGCTTGAAGTCGCTATGCCGATCGCGGGCCAGAGTGAGACAACCCATTTGGAGATACACGGGATACCCGGGCAGGTTCCGAGCCGTTGTAGATGTCTCACCGAAGGCCGCAAGCGGTATATGAGTCGAGGGGGGGTCGAAAGCTGGGGTACTAGGATTCGAACCTAGACAAGCAGATTCAGAGTCTGCTGTGCTACCGTTACACCATACCCCATTCAATCCAGCGGCCCGATGATAGGGGAACGGCCCAATGTGTCAAGATTCGCGGGAAATCTTCTCAATGGCGCACGGCAGGGCTAATGCATGTCGATTTCACCGTTTCTCGGGATTTTCAGGCTTGAGGCCGTGAACAAGCGGTTTCAAGGCGTACTCACAGGCTCGGCATATTCCGCCCCGATGTTGCGATGACACCCCCCCCTGGCCCCCGGGGCCTGCGCCGCGTACTCACCGCCTCGGCATATTCCGCTCCGATGTTGCCCCAGCCGTGAACAAGCGGTTTCAAGGGGTACTCGCGGGACTCGCCGCACTTCTTCGGCTCCCCGAAGCCCTGAACCCGGGATGGGCGTGCGGGTATTTTTTCGAACTTCCCAGGTTTCAGAGGGAAAACGCGGTTTCCGAATGGCCATGAGGGTTGGTTTCCTGAACCCGTGCAAAAATCCGTGGGCACGCCCCCCCCGGGGCTCCGGGATGACTCATGACGTCAAGGAGTTGACAATATCGCTCGACCGGGCAAGGATAGCTCATCGGATCAACCGCTGCGGCGGATTATCCGATGATGGGGTAGTCGCTCCGCTATGAGACTCAACATCGCCAAGGCCGCCTGAAGAGCGCCGCTGATCCATTCCGCCCGGTTGCAGCCCTTTCTTCCCGCCCAGCCCTCACGAGGAACGTTTCTCACCACCGAAGCTGTCGAAAGATCCGATTGTCGGACCTTCAACGTCATCAATTCCAAGTCGCGCTTGCCGAGCACCGCCGTTGCGGTCGGGCGAGCGAGGCGAATCGCACGTCCCGCGGGGCGTGCCTACCATCGAAGAAAAAATATGTCTGAACTGGAAAAAAAGATTCTTGAACATGTGGCCAGCGCCGGCTATCGCCCGCAGCAGCCACGAAAACTGGCCGACGAACTGGAGTTGGCCGAACCGTCGTATCAGCAATTCCGCACGGCATTGCGTGACCTGATGCACCAGGGGCGGATCATTCTGGGCGCTCGCGGGGCGATCATGCCCCCGAGCAGCACTCAGGGTCGCAATGAAATCATCGGCACGTTCCGCCAGAACCGCAAAGGGTTCGGGTTCGTCATCCCGACCGATCCCTCGAGTCACGCGGACTTGTACATCGGTCGCGGGGAAAACGGCACGGCCCTGACCGGGGACGTGGTGCGGGCGCGGATCATTCATCGCGGTGAGCGTGATGGCAAATCGCTGTGCGAGGGACGGATCGTCGAGATCCTCAAGCGCGGCAAGAACCGCTTCGTCGGATCGCTGCTGCGCCAAGATCACACCTGGCTGGTCATGCCGGATGGCAACACGCTACCCGAGCCGATCCTCACCCCCGACGCCGCGTCACGCCACCTCAAGCCGGGCACGAAAGTGGTCGTGGAACTGACTCGCTATCCCGAGTCCGGCCAACGTGGCCAGGGCGTAATCACCGATGTGCTGGGCGAGGCCGGGGAAAAGGATGTGGACCTGCGCAGCGTCCTGGTGCAGTTCAATCTGCCCGATGCCTTCCCCGACGCCGCCTGGCAGCAGGCGCGCGATGCGGTGGATCGGTTCGATCCCTCGAGCGACATGGCCCGGCGAGAGGATTTATCCGGCATGGTGATCTGCACCATCGACCCCGACGATGCCAAGGACTACGACGATGCGATCAGCCTTCGTCAAGTTGAGGGAGGCGACTGGGAACTGGGGGTGCATATCGCCGATGTGTCGCATTTTGTGCCGGAAGGTTCGGCGTTGGATGAAGAGGCTCGCGAGCGCGGCAACAGCGCATACTTTCCGGGGTTCGTGATCCCGATGCTGCCGGAGATTTTATCCAACGGGGTCTGCTCGTTGCAGGAAGGGGTTCCGCGGCTGTGCAAGAGCGCGTTCATCATCTACGACGACCAGGCCCGTCCGGTGCGAAGCCGATTCGCCTCGACGATCATCCGATCGGCCAACCGGCTGCGCTATCGCGAAGCACAGGCGATCATCGACGCAGAAAAGATCATTCCCCATCCCGATGGACCGCGTCCGATCGGGCAGTACAAGCCCGAAGTGGTGAGTCTGCTGGGGCAGATGAACGACCTGGCCACGCGGCTGCAAAAGCGCCGCCGCGAACAGGGACAATTGGTGCTGGATCTGCCCGAGGTCGAGCTGGTGCTGGACGAGAACGGTCGGGTGGCCGATGCGATTCCCGAGGATCAGAGCTTCACCCACACGCTGATCGAGATGTTCATGGTCGAAGCCAACGAGGCGGTGGCGCGGCTGCTGGATGGGATCGACGTGCCGTTCCTGCGTCGGGTGCATCCCGATCCGGACCTGGATGCCTCCTCACGGCTTCGGATGTTCGTCGAGGTGGCCGGGCATCGGGTGCCCAAGGATCTGGATCGCAAGGCACTGCAAAAACTGCTGGACTCGATCAAGGGCCGTCCCGAGGCGTTCGCCATCAACCTGGCGGTGCTCAAGAGCCTCACGCGGGCGGAGTATTCGCCGCAGCCGGTGGGACATTACGCGCTGGCGAGCGAACACTATTGCCACTTCACTTCGCCGATCCGGCGCTACGCCGATCTGACGATCCATCGGCTGCTCGATAAATATCTCGAAGCGGTCGAAGCGGTCGAAGCGGGCGGGCGGCGAAATCGGCGCGGCAAAGTCGAGCTGGACGGGGTGCCGTCGGTCGATGATCTGGTGCAGCTTGGGCGGCATCTGAGCTTCACCGAACGACGGGCCGAGGATGCCGAGCGCGAGCTGCGCCAGGTGAAGGTGCTGGAACTGCTCAGCGGGAAAATCGGGGAGGAATACCTCGGCGTGATCACGGGGATCACCGGGTTCGGCATCTTCATCCAGATCAAGGATTACCTGATCGATGGATTGATTCGCTACGAAGACCTGATGGACGACTGGTGGGATGTGGATGAGCGGGCCGGGGCGATCCGCGGGCAGCGCACCGGGCGCAAGATCGGGATCGGAGATGTGGTCAAGGTGTCGATCGTGAAGGTGGACATGCCCCGTCGAGAGCTGGATCTTGCGATCACGGAACTGCTCGGCCGCAGTGGAGGCGGGCCCGGGGGCGGCGCGGTTGCCGGCGCGCGGATCGAGCGACCCGCGCCGCGCGGCAAGGAACTTAGCAAGAGCAAAAGCCCCCGCGGCGGGGAATCACGGCGAAATCGCCAGAGCAAGGTCCGGGATCGGCGCCGCTGATGGTGAATGCGCAACAACGCCCCGGGATTCGGGCAGGCGCTATCCCATCGTCGAGGCCTCAGCGCGGCATCGAGTCTGGCCGCGGGTTCGATCGTCGCCGTGACATCGGGTTAGATTTTCCCGCTTTTCTTAAGCAGGATCCACGCGACGATCAGCACGACCAGCAGGATGCCCGAGGCGATCTGGAGAGTATAAGAGTCCATGGGGACACATTTTACCCTAGGGCGAGGATAAAAAGCCAACCCTTGGTCGCGTCCGCGACAGGGCTCCCAAAAAATAAAACCCGCGAGCGAACGCCGTTCACGCAAGGGCCAAAGTCGGCGACCTCAACTGTATTTTTAGGACCGATAAATCGGGTTTTCCAGCCGGTTGCAACTTAGGTGTATGGCATTCGCTCGCGAGCATTATTTTTTGAACCAAAACATCCTGCCGGTGCGTTATAATGGGTGTAACGATTTCTCTTACTCCAAGGAGTGTGCTATGCAAATGGGCAAGAAACTGGCGGTTTGGTTTGGCGCGGCGATGATCGGGACGGCTTCGATGGCGTTCGCCGCCGATGCGGGCGCGGACGCAAAGAAGCCCGAGAAGCCGTATCCGTTGACGGTCTGCGTGGTGTCGGGCGAGAAGCTCGGCGAAATGGGTAAAGCGCACGTGATCGACTACGAGGGGCGGGAGATTCGCTTCTGCTGCCGCGACTGCGAGAAGACGTTCCGGAAGAACCCGGAGAAATACCTCAAGAAGCTGGATGCGGCAGAGAAGGCCGCGGAAAAGCCGGCGGATGCGGAAAAGCCGGCAGATAAGGAGTAGTCCTGGCGCTCCAGCGCGTCGATCGTCCGGGGTGTCTGTCGTACTACGTCTCGCCGCTGCTGCGTGAGGCGGGGGTGGCGCACGCCTTTTCGACGCGGCTGGGGGGGAGCAGTCCCCCGCCGTTCGATTCGTTCAACCTGGGCAATCCCAATGGATGTCCCGTGCAGGATGATTACGCCCGCATCTGGGACCACTACGCGCAGCTTCAATCGGCGATCGGGCGCGGGGATGGACAGTTGTGCCGGGTACACCAGGTGCATGGCGCCGAGGTTGTCGAGGTCGCGGGCCTGCCGTGGGATTCGGGTCGGAAGGCCGATGCGCTGGTGACGATGCGTCCGGAGGCGGTATTGAGCGTGCGGGTGGCCGACTGCGTGCCGGTGCTGATCGCCGGTGCCGATGGCCGGGCGGTGGCCGCGGCGCACGCCGGATGGCGCGGGGTGGTCGGTGGGGTCGTTCCGCAGGCGATCGGCGAGCTGCGGCGTCTTGGCGGCTATGGGGCACGACAGGTGATCGTGGCGATCGGCCCGTGCATCGGGTTCGATGCGTTCGAGGTCGGCGACGAAGTGCTCGATGCCTTCGCTCGTGTATTTCCCGATGCACCGGAACTGATTCGCCGTTGCGGCGACGGCAAAGGGCACATTGATCTTCGCGGTGCCGCGCGTCGGCAGGCGATCGAGATGGGGATCGATCCTGTTGCTATCGATACCACCGACCGATGCACGTTCACCCACGCCAAGGAGTTCTATTCCCATCGGCGCGATGCCGGCGTGACCGGGCGGATGGCCGCGCTCATCGCGACGGCGCGGTAGCCGGCTGGAGCGATTGCCGCACGAAGCGGGCGATGTCGTCGTGAAGTTTTCGGCGCGATGCCGGGTCGTGATACATCATGTGACCGGCATCGTAGCGATGCTGAACCAGGTTGGGGCGCAGTTCGGGGGGAAGGTCCAGGTGGCGGAGCGTGTAATCGCACGCGAAATAGGGCGTGGCCAGATCGAATCGGCCCGATGCGAACATCACCTGCAGGTGCGGATTGCGAACCATCGCCGACGCCAGCTTGTCCGACACCGAAAGATATCCCTGCCCGTCGCGTCCGAAATCCCAGGGATGCACCAGCCCGCTCAGCACTTCGTACGGAAGATCGTTCTCGTATTCCAGTGTCTCTCTGGCATAGGCATTCATCGCCGCGGTGTAGACGCCGAGGTAGCGCGACAGGCTGGGATCGTAACCGGCGGCGCGTTGCAGCGGATCGGCGTCCGGTCCGGTGATCGTGGCGTCGAAACGTCCGATGATTTTGCGGTTCGGATCGAGCAGCGCCTTCTGAAAGACCCACGGGGGCACGCGCAGTTCGGCCTGGTCGATTAACTTCGCATCCAGGCCGGTCAGACGCGAGAGCTTGGCGATGATCGCTTGGCGCTGCGAGTCGTTCAGAGCCGACCCCCGCGCCAAGGCCGGGCCATAGTCCTCGATCGCGAAGGTCTCGGACTCCTCCATCGCCGCCGAGAAGTCCTTTTGCAGGGATTCCTCGAGCCGGCGGTGTTTCCATGCCGCGGCGGTGTAGGCGGGCAGGTAAAGCACATAGGGCAAATCGTTGCCGGCGTCGAAGGAAATCGTCTGGAAGTCCAGCACGACGGAGATCAGCACGATGCCATTGAGATCGAGTCCGACGACTTCGTGCAGATGCTGGGCGAGCGCTGCGGCGCGGGTGGTGCCGTAACTTTCTCCGGCGAGAAACTTGGGGCTGAGCCAGCGCCGATATCGAGTCACGTAGAGCCGGATAAAGTCGGCGACGGCGCGGACATCCTGCTCGACGCCGAAAAAGTCTTCGCGTTTGGCGCCCGGTTCGAGGCGGCTGTAGCCGGTGCCAGGCGGGTCGATGAAGACCAGGTCGGTGAAGTCGAGCCAGGCCGATTCATTCTCGACCAGGCGGTAGGGCGGGGCCGGGGCGTTGTCGTCGGGATTCACATCGATCCGGCGCGGGCCAGCGGCGCCGAGGTGAAGCCACACCGCCGCGGCGCCCGGTCCGCCGTTGAAAACGAAGGTGATCGGGCGCTGGGCGGTGTTATCGACGGGAATCTTTTCGTAGGCGACGAAAAAGAGATTCGCCCGGGGCTTTCCCGTCGCCGGATCGTTCAAGGGCAATTGTCCGGCGGTGGCGCGATAATCGATCGAGCGACCGTCGATGACGACGCTGGCGGCTGTGACGGACAAGGGAGGATCGGCCGGCTTCGTCGCGGCGTGGCCCGTCGAGGTCGTCGCCGGCTGCGCGGCGACAATTGAAATCCAACCAAGCATCATCAGCGGCGGGATCAGCAATCTCATCCCCGAAAGTCTACCGAGGGCGGCGGAATTGGGAATCAGGAATTTGGAAAGTTTGAGATTCGAGAACGATCAATGAACCGGGGGGTGAAGGCTTGTCAGGGGGAACAGCTTTCCGTAGGCTTCGCCGCGCGATGTTGGGTTTTGATACGCTCATTTCGGCGCGGCGGGCGCTTGGCGAAAGGCGGGTGTCGGCGCGGGAACTGACTGTGCAGGCGCTGGCGGCGATCGAGGCACGGGAGCCGCGGGTGGGGGCGTTCAACCAAGTGTTCACCGAGCGGGCGCTGAAGCGGGCCGACGCGGTAGACCGGGCAGGGGTGGAGGGTCCGCTGGCGGGGGTTCCGATCGCCATAAAGGACAATCTTTGCACCACGTTCGGGCTGACGACGTGCTCGTCGAAGATGCTCGCCGACTTTTGCAGCCCGTATGACGCGACGGCGGTGAGTCGCCTGGAGGCGGCCGGAGCGATCATCATCGGCAAGACGAATATGGATGAGTTCGCCATGGGGTCGAGCACCGAGAACTCGGCGTTTAAGGTGACGCGGAATCCGTGGGATCTGGATCGGGTGCCGGGGGGATCGTCGGGGGGCAGCGCAGCGGCGCTGGCGGCGGGGATGTGCTGCGCGAGCATCGGTTCGGACACCGGGGGGTCGATCCGCCAGCCGGCGTCGCTGTGCGGGTTGGTGGGTCTAAAGCCGACGTACGGGCGGGTCAGCCGCTATGGTTTGGTCGCGTTCGCCTCATCGTTGGACCAGATCGGACCGTTCGGGCGCACGGTGGCGGACACCGCGCTGTTGATGAACGTGATCTGCGGGCATGATCGGCGGGATTCGACTTCGCTGAACGAGCCGATACCGGACTTTTTGGAGCCGCTCGAGCAGCCGGTGGAGGGGCTGCGGATCGGGATCGCCCGAGAGTTCAACCAGGATGCCGGGACCGACGCGGAAGTGAAGTCGGCGATCGACGCGGCGATCGAGGTCTATCGCGGTGCCGGTGCGACGATTGTGGATGTTTCGCTGCCGCACACGGCGTACGGGATCGCGGCATATTACGTGATCGCGCCGTGCGAGGCGTCGAGCAACCTGGCCCGCTACGACGGGGTGCATTACGGGCACCGGACCGCCGAGCCGGTGAGCGACATCATCGAACTGTTTTCGCGCAGTCGGGCCGAGGGGTTCGGGGACGAGGTCAAGCGGCGGATCATGATCGGGACGTACGCGCTGAGCAGTGGGTATTACGATGCGTATTACCTGCGGGCGTTGAAGGTGCGGGCGTTGATCCAGCGCGATTTCGACCGGGCGTTCGAGCGGTGCGATGTGATCGTGTGCCCGACCAGCCCGACGGCGGCGTTCGCCATCGGGGAGAAGAGCGGGGATCCGCTGACGATGTATCTGGCCGACGTGTTTACGGTGACGTGCAACATCGCGGGGATCCCGGGAATGAGCGTGCCGTGCGGTTTCACGTCCGGGCCGCGGCCGTTGCCGATCGGGATGCAGTTGCTGGCACCGGCGTTGTCGGAGCAGAAGCTGCTGCGGATCGCGCGGATGTACGAATCGCGGACCGACTGGCATACGCGGCGGGCGGCGCTGTGAGAACGGCGGAGAATCGTTTGATTGCGAGCGAGCGATGAACATCGACACGACAGTTTCGCCGGCGAAGTTGAGCGACGCGGTGACCCGGGTGTTCGATCTGGCCGAGCAGAAGGCGCGCATGATCGAGCGGGCCTGGGATTCATCCCAGGGCACGCCGGTGTTCACCGTCGAAGGCAAGTACACTTCGCGTGGCTGGACGGAATGGACGCAGGGGTTCCAGTACGGCTGCTGCCTGTTGACGTTCGACGCGACGGAGGATCGCAAGCTGCTGGAGCTGGGGCGCAAGAACACGCTGCGGCGCATGGCCCCGCACGTCACCCATGTCGGGGTGCATGATCACGGGTTCAATAATCTGTCGACTTACGGGAATCTTCGGCGGCTGATGCGTGAGAAGCGGATCGAGTTCGACGCCTGGGAGATGCATTTTTATGAGATGGCGCTCAAGAGCAGCGCGGCGGTGCAGGCGGCGCGGTGGACGGATGTGAACGGCGAGTTGTCGGGGCCGGGGGAGGGGCCGCTGGGGTTCGTCTACAGCTTCAATGGGCCGCATTCATTGTTCATCGACACGATGCGCACGATCCGCATCCTGGGGCTGGGGCATCAACTGGGGCACGTGCTGATGGGGGAAAACGATCGGAAGATCAACCTGCTGGGCCGGTCGATTCAGCATGGGCTGACGACCGATCGTTTCATCATCTTCCATGGCGATTCGGCGCAGACGTACGATGTTCGCGGGCGAACGGCGCACGAGGGGACGTTCAATCTGAATGACGGGCGGTTTCGGGCCCGGGCCACGCAGCAGGGGTATTCGCCGTTCTCGACATGGACGCGCGGGCTGGGGTGGGCGATGCTGGGTTTTGCCGAGGAGATGGAATTTCTTAAGACCCTGGATGAAAAGGCGATCAAATCCGCCGTGGGGATGAGCCGCCGGCAGGTGCTGTCGCGCTACGAGCGGGCAGCGCGGCAAACGTGCGACCATTATATCGACGATGTGACGGCGAGCGATGGGATCACCTACTGGGACGATGGGGCGCCGCTTCTGCACAAATTGGGGGATTGGCGTTCGCGGCCGGCCGAGCCGGAAAATGACTTCGAGCCGGTCGATGCATCGGCTAGTGCCATCGCGGGGCAGGGGTTGATCCGGCTTGGCAATTACCTCGGCGCGGCCAAGGGCAAGCGGTATCTTCAAGCCGGTCTGACCGTCGCCCGCACGCTTTTCGACATCCCGTATCTTTCAACGGCTCCACGGCACCAGGGGTTGCTGTTGCACAGCGTGTATCATCGCCCGAACGGGTGGGATTACGTGCCGCCGGGGCGGAAAATCCCGATGGGTGAATCGAGCATGTGGGGGGATTACCACCTGCTGGAGCTGGCCAATCTGATCAAGCGGATGGCCGGGGGCGGGCCGTATCCGACATTTTTCGACGCCTGATGGGGGGGTGGGGGATTGGCGGGTTGGGGTCGCGGCACCGGCTTGGCGGGAGGTCGTGGGGGCGGGTTGATCAGGATCCCGCGCCTGCGTGTAACCATACGGGAAATTCCCACGAAGAGCGGCCCAACGCCCCTGATCAGGATCCCGCGCCCGCGTGTAATCGTACGGCAACGGTGAAATCGGGGCTGAGAGGGGGCTGAGGGGGATGAATGTGCTGGGAATTCGGGGTTATTTGGCGGCGGTCGTCGAGACGGCGGCCGCGGCGGCCTGGGCGTCGATGCGGGCCTTGGTGCGGGCCTGGTGTTCGGTGAGGGCGATTCGAAATCGGCGTTGGCGCTCGGCACCGACGACGCTGAGGGTGGCCCAAGTGCCCATCACCGCGCAGATCAGATAGACGAAGGGGATCATCTGCCCGAACCATCGGCAAGCGGTGCGGGGAAAGTTGAGCGGCGGCGAACAAACCGCCGCTTCGTCATGCCCACGACGATGTCGGCGTCCTCCAGAACGATGCGGCGTTTTTATTATTGAAGGCAGAGCGATGAAATGAGAGCAATCCGGAACCGGAAAACGGGACATGGTTCATATTCCCCTTTCAGCCGCTGTTTTCCTCGGTCTGCCTCGGAGGCGCAACGTCGGTTCCAATCCAAGTCGTGCCCCCGTCGCCTGCTGCCACTCGTCTTGGCCGAATGGACAGCCCCGGTTCACGCAATGGCGCAGGGCGTCTGGTTCTTCCTGGGTCGTGCGGCTCGTGGCAAATTCTACCCATTCGGTCGGCGGTTGGACAGGTCAGTCGCTCAACATCGCCACCCCACGGGCCAACCCATGGTAACCCAGACCTACAGGAGTATTGCGGGCCCGACGCGGCAGGAATGCAATCTTTACGGCCTTACCTCAATACCGTCCAACAGCGTCGGGTCTGGCCCGTATTGAACCATGCCCTGGTTTCTTTTTTATCCCGTTTTCTCTTCGGCCCGATGGGGATGTCGTCGGCGGTCCGAACCGACCTGGCACCGAGCGCGAAAAATCGCGGCAATCAGAATCCGACGAAATAGCACCTGTTGCATGACATGACCTCCCGTGGGGGTTGATTTTCCCACCCGCGAGCGCGTCGGCGCTGCGCCGGTGGGGCACGCGGCGTGATGCGCCATTCGATAATTCGGCAGCGAGCTTTGACAGCGCCGCGGGGTTGCCTACACTGCTCGCGTTTCTCGCCTGGGGCTTGCGAGCCGGACGGACGCAAGCGTTCACCGGGCGGGTGCAGAGTTCCAATCCATTCGTCCGATAAAACAAGGAAGTCGCTCATGAGCATCAGCATCGAATACGTTCACGCACGCCAGATCCTCGATTCGCGCGGGAACCCCACCGTCGAGGTCGAAGTCGTTCTCGAGGACGGCACCAGCGGCCGCGCTGCGGTTCCCTCCGGTGCCAGCACCGGCGAACATGAGGCCTGCGAGCTGCGCGACGAGGACAAGAAAGTCTACCTCGGCAAGGGTGTGACCAAGGCCGTCGAGAACGTCAATGTCACCATCGCCCCGGAACTGATCGGGCTGGACCCCAGCGACCAGGAGTCGATCGACCAGCTCATGATCGAACTCGACGGCACGCCCAATAAGTCCAAGCTCGGCGCCAACGCGATTCTCGGGGTGTCGATGGCCGTCGCCAAGGCGGCGGCGGCGGCGTCGAACCAGCCGCTGTTCCGCTATCTCGGCGGGACAGGCGCCCGCACGCTGCCGGTGCCGATGATGAACATCCTCAACGGCGGCAAACACGCCGACAACAACGTCGATTTCCAGGAGTTCATGATCCAACCCTGGGGTTTCGACAACTTCTCCGACGCCATGCGGGCCGGAGTCGAGATTTACCACTCGCTGAAGAAGGTGCTGCACAAGAACAAGATGAGCACCGCAGTCGGCGACGAGGGCGGGTTCGCCCCGGACCTGAAGGACAACGAAGACGCCTTGAAGGTGATCGGCGAGGCCGTCGAGGCCGCCGGGTATAGCTTTGGCAAACAGATTTTTATCGCCCTGGACCCGGCCAGCAGTGAGATGTGGGACAAAGAGAAAAAGGGCTATCGCTTCTTCAAGAGCAATCCGGATAAGGTCTTCAAGAGCGAAGAGATGGTCGATTATTGGGCGAAGTGGTGCGAAAAGTACCCGATTCGCTCGATCGAGGACGGGCTGGCCGAGAACGACTGGAGCGGCTGGAAGAAGCTCACCGACGCGATGGGCGAAAAGGTCCAGCTCGTGGGCGACGACCTGTTCGTCACCAACGTCAAGTTCCTCGAGAAGGGGATCCAGAGCAAGACGGCCAACGCGATCCTGGTGAAAGTCAACCAGATCGGGACGCTGAGCGAAACGTTCGCGGCGGTGGGGCTGGCGATGCGCAACGGCTACAGCGCCGTGCTGAGCCATCGCAGCGGCGAGACCGAGGACTCGACGATCGCCGACATCGCGGTGGCCACGAATTGCGGCCAGATTAAGACCGGGGCCCCGGCGCGGAGCGACCGCGTGGCCAAGTACAACCAGTTGATCCGTATTGACGAGATGCTCGGGGACCGGGCGCAATACGGGGCGATGTTCTGGAACAAGTAACTCCCCGATCCGCTCACCGGCGTCATCGCGATGCGCTGTCGGATCGGTTTGACCTTGTTCGGTCATGGACGATCCGATGGATGCCGACGACAGCAACGACATTGTTGAAACCATCGACCCGGACGAAGTTCCATCGTCCGGGTCGTTTGCCGCGCCGCTCGAGTATGGTTCGGTGCCCCGCGATGCCGCCGAGCGCGGGTCGGCTTGGACGCTTCCGCTGTTATGCCTGGGAATCGGCCTGATCGCCTGCTGCGTGCTGATCCCTCAGGTCGATGAGAATCGCCGTCTGGCGTACGAGCGGGAGCGCTTGAAGCGGGACCTGGAACAGATCGAAAAGCAGGTCGCGGTGAACGATGAGTTTCTGCATCGCCTGGCCGGCGATGCCAACTTGATCGAGCGGCTGGCCCAGCGGCAGATGAAACTCGTCCGGGCCGGAACCCGCGAACTGGCGCTTCGAGATGATTCGACCGGGCACGGTTTGTCATCGCCTTATACGATGATCAATGTCCCGGCGCCGGTGCCGCTGCGCGCGTATCGCTCGATCGGCGGGTCTTTCGCTGAAATCTGTCGCCAGCCTCGCGGACAGCTTTATCTCAGCGGTCTGGGTCTGATGCTGACGGCGGCGGGACTGGTCCTGGGAGGCGAGTCGTTGACCCGCCCGCCCGACGAACCGGCCGACGAATTGGCGGAAGATGCCGCCGATGAATCGGCCGAGATCGCCTGAGCGGATCCACGCCCGCTCGACGGTCGAATCGACTGGTGAATCGGCAGACGACGCTCTCGACGAATCATCTGCGACCGACCGAGTGGGAGAATCACGCCCGCTCGACGGCTGAATCGACTGGTGAATCGGCCGACGCCCCCCCCGACGAATCATTTGCGATCGATTGAGCGGATCACGCCCGCTCGACGCCCGGCGTCATGTCCAGCGGCACCGGTGGATCGGGCAGGATATCGGTGTTGGCGTCCACCTCGAATCCCGGCGCATCATCGGCCCCGGCGATCGCCGCGCCGCGAACGACCGCGTGCAGCGGACTTTCCATCACCGGCGCGGGCATCATCCGGTGGACGCTGAGCATCATCGCCATCGCCACGCCAGCGCTGGCGCAGATTCCCGCGGTGGCGCGGTCGGGAAGCAACCCGCGGAGTCGGCTGGACATCTCGCTAAGTGTGAACAGCCGCTCGTTACGGCGCCACTGCTCCCACTGCTCGAGCCACCGCGCCCATCCCCATAGCAGCACGATCGCCGCCAGCGCCAATAAACCCTGCCAAGGCCCCCAGCCGGGAACCCGCCACGCCACCGCGATGATCAACGCGACCACCCAGACGTGGGCGATGTAGACGGCCAAACTCTTGCGTCCTAGCTGCCCCGCCAAGGCTACCAGGCCGCTGGACCGGATGCGGCTCCAGAGCAGATCCGACGCTCCCATGAGGGTGAGAATCCACAGCAGATATCGCAGCGCCTCCAGGGCGCTCAACGGGCTTTTGCTGAAAAGCCAAGCCGAATCCATGAATCCCCATCCACACTCGCCACCGAACGCCAGGGCGCTTAGGACCAACAATGCCAAACTCGATCCGGCGGTCGTGGCGATTCGCCGCCGCCGGCTTAGCGCATCGTAGCCAGGCAGATACTTCCCGACGATCATGCCGGCCACGAACAGCGCCTGCCAGGTCACGACTGGGAAGTTGTGTTGGATCGAGAGGGTCAGGGCATCCGGATAGGCGCTGCCCAGCGCGAACGCGATCACGCACACGCCCACCAGCAGAACGGTCGTTCGCCCGCCGCGAAGCAGCTCCAGCAGTAGCGGGCACAACGCGACCATCACCACGTAGAACAGCAGCAGGTCATTGCCTTGGCGCAGCAGCAGAACATCGAGCACGAGCCCGGCGGTGGAGGGGAAGGGGCCGTAGTATTCGCGCAGCGGAGAGACCAACACGAAGCTGAGCGACGCGGCGTAATGAACCAGCAGCAGGTAGATCGCCCGGCGACCCAGGCCTTGGCGGGCGCTGCGCCGGCGGGCGGGATCGCGCATCCGCGGAAGGTAGATCACGGCGATGCTCAATCCCGCGACGAAGATGAATCCCCCGGCGGCGAAACGCATCCATTGTCCGAGCAGTTCGCCGACGAAACCCGGGAAGATCAGGCCCTCGTAGACGAGGTGGACCAGCAGCATGTCGATCAGGCAGAGTCCGCGCCAAAAGTCCAGGCGCGGATCGCGCTGGGACCAGGCAAGAGGGGTCACCGAGGAGTTTGGCATAGAGAACCGCACCTGGCGGAGAGGGATCCGTCCCATAAGCTCAGACACGGCGCGGGGAGGCAAGTTAGCGGCGGGTGTCGGCCGGCGATCACGGGCGGGTGGCTGAGCCCCAGCCGCGGCGGTCCACCACATAAACGCGGTAATACTTGGCCGGATCGAAAGTCTTGCGGACCGAGGCCGGCAGGTTGGCCATCTCGACAGGTCCGGTGCGATCCACCGACGCCAGGGTCATCACGTAGACGACCTGCCCGGTCTGGTCATCGACAAAGTAGAGACTTCCGCTGGAGGGGGGAAGGTACAGCGTGTCCATCCTTCCGTACGCCGCCACCGGCGTCCCCGCCGGAACGGTCAGCGCCATCGCCTTGGGCGCGCTATCGCTCATGCACCCCATCGCCGCCACACCCAGTACACCCGCTATCGCTGCTTGCTTGAACATGAAGTCTCCTTGGTTGGTTTCGTCCCTCCCATCATAGCACCTCTGATCCACTCGCAACAAGCCACGCGGCGAAAGGGCGAAAGGGCGAAAGGGCGAAGGGGGCGAAAGGGACATCCAGAATATTCCCGGGCACCGCGTGAACAGGGAAGATCGCTTCAAGGAATATTCTGGATGTCCCCGTGTTCCCGTCCTCCCGGTCACCACATTCCGGGTCACTATCCACTTTCCAGCTTCGCCATTTCCCTCATCGTTGCCGTGCCTCGTCGCGCGGTATACTATCGCGCCATCGGCTCGTCGCCGGCGGCGGGCCGTTGCAGCACGTACTCTTTTTCGAGGCGGAACGTTTCGGTGACCACCTTCGATCATCCCCCCGTGTCTGAACCGGCCCGCCCGCCGTCTGGATCGAACCAGGGCAACGGCCACCTTGTCCCCGAAATTGCGCGAAAAGACTGGTCCGTCGCCCAGGCCGCGGCACTCTATCGCGTGCGCGATTGGGGGCAGGGGTACTTCTCGGTCAACGATGACGGCCACGTCGCCGTCCATCCGACGCAGAATCCCCAGCAGCGGATCGACTTGAAAAAACTGGTCGACGAACTGCGCGAGCGCGACATCCAGCCGCCGATGCTCATCCGTTTCACCGATATCCTGCGCCACCGCGTCGAGCGGTTGCACGAGGTCTTCGCCCGAGCCATCGCCGACAACGACTACAAGGGCGAGTACCGCTGCGTCTATCCGATCAAGGTCAATCAGCAGCGCCACGTGGTCGAGGAGATCGTCGGCTTCGGCCGCCCGTACGGCTTCGGCCTCGAGGCCGGCAGCAAGCCGGAACTGCTGGCGGTGCTGGCGATCACCGAGGATGACACCACGCCGATCATCTGCAACGGTTTTAAGGACGATGAGTTCATCGAGGCGGTGATCCTCGCGACCAAGATCGGCAAGAACATCATCCCGGTGGTCGAAAAGTTCAGCGAGCTGGAACTGGTCGTCAAGTACGCCAAGCTGCACAACGTCAAGCCATCGATCGGGATGCGGGTGAAGCTGGCGGCCAAGGGGGCCGGGCGATGGGAGCAGTCCGGGGGGGTGCGCAGTAAGTTCGGGCTATTCGTCTCGGAAGTGGTCGCAGCGCTGGACTATCTGCGGGCTCACGGGATGGGCGACTGCATGAACCTGCTGCATTTCCATCTCGGCAGCCAGATCAACAACATCCGCAACATCAAGAACGCGATCATCGAGCTGGTGCGGGTCTACACCGAGCTTCAACGCCTCGGGGCGGGCCTGAAATTCATCGACGTGGGCGGCGGCGTCGGGGTGGACTACGACGGCTCGAAGACCAACTTCGAATCGAGCATCAATTACGGCCTCCAGGAATACGCCAACGACATCGTCTTCCACATCAAGGAAATCTGCGACCAGGCCCAGGTCGAGCATCCCACCATCGTCAGTGAATCCGGGCGGGCGATGGTCGCGTACCACAGCGTGCTGATTTTCAACGTGCTGGGATGGAGCGGCTTTGCCCGCTTTGCCCTGCCCGAGGCCCTGACCCCCGAGGAACGCCTCGAGATGCCGGCCCCGGTGTTGAACCTGTTCGACACCTACCGCGACCTGAACGAGCAGAACTTCGCCGAGTACTACCACGATGCCCACCTGAGTAAGGACGCGGTGCTCAATCTCTTCAATCTCGGTTACTGCTCGCTGGAGCATCGCTCGTTGGCCGAACGAATGTTTTTCGGGGTCTGCTCGAAAGTATTGGCGATCGTCCGGCGGATGGAATTTGTCCCCGAGGAGTTCGATGGCCTCGAGGCCATGCTCTCCGACACCTACTTCTGCAACTTTTCCATTTTCCAGTCGATGCCCGACTCCTGGGCGATCGATCAGCTTTTCCCCATCATGCCCATTCATCGGCTCACAGAAGAGCCGACCTGCCGGGGGATTCTTGCCGACATCACCTGCGATTCTGACGGCAAGGTGGACCGGTTCATCGACCGGCGCGACGTCAAGAGCGTACTCGAGCTTCATCCCTACGACGGCAACGAGTATTATCTGGGCGCGTTTCTCGTCGGCGCCTACCAGGAAATTCTCGGCGACCTGCACAACCTGCTGGGCGACACCAACGCCGTGCATGTCAGCGTGGACGAGCAGGGTCGATACTCGATCGACGAGGTGATCGAGGGCGACACCGTGCGCGAGGTGCTGCAATACGTCCAGTACAGCGCCGATGACCTGATGCGCTCGATGCGCAAGCGCGTCGAGCGGGCCCTGCGCGATCAGCGCCTGACTCTCGATGAGTCGCGGGTGCTGCTGAAGTTCTACGAGAATGGCCTTGAGGGGTATACCTACCTGGAATAAGTGCCGCTGGCCGGGTCCGAGAATCCCGCCCCCGCCCGTGGCCTGGCGGTGCGGCAAAACCATGCTCGGCCGCCTCCGCGAATCCCCGCAAGGGGCACGATGCCTGGCGAGTCCCCACTTTTTTTATTTTTCTCTTGACTTTCTCCGTGGGGGCGGGGGGCGGTAAGCTATTCATGAATCGGATACCGTAGTATGATTCCTCCACAGTGAGGCGTCCATGCGATGCTGGTTTTCCGGCTTGATCGTGCCGGTCCTCTCGATGAGCGTCTTCGCGTCCCTCGCCGCGGCGGACGCGGGCAACGCGGGCAAGTCAGACGGCTCCGGTGACAGATCACACAAAGCCAAGACCCGCAGCGAATCGGACACGCTGGGCGATCAACTCGCCAGTCCCGGGAACGCCGAAGGGGTCGGGAGTCTTCACCCCTGCGGAGCTGGGATCGCAATAGAAGACGCCCGACCCTAGAACATTTTTCATCCGGTCATAGCGTAGCCGCAGTGGCCGATGAAGTTGCGGGCGTCCTGGGGGGTGATCGAGGCCAGCGCCTCGCCGATGGCGTTGTAAACCCCCTCCACCGTTCGCCGCGACAGCTTTCGCAGCAGCGCCTTGACCTTGCTGATGGCCATCTCGATCGGATTGAGGTCCGG
>JBBQNJ010000003.1:0-99769 GCA_038329845.1 Tepidisphaerales bacterium
GATGACCTTTGACCGCCTCGATCGCAACACGCGCCTTGATCGCCGATGAAAACCTACGACGTTGCCCACTCATGATTCATCTCCCGTTTCAGGCCGACGAATCCACCTTAAGGGCGCGCCCAGTTTTTGGGGAGCACTTCACCCAGCGCGACTTGCAGGCGAACGAGGTTTTGGCGATGCTTCATCGCCGATGAAAACCGTCGTGCTTTTGATCATTTCCAACGTGTTTATGACGTTCGCCTGGTATTGGCATCTGCGGTTCAAGAAGACCGCGCTCGCCACGGTCATTCTGATCAGTTGGCTGATCGCGGGAGTTGAATACTGCTTTGCGGTCCCCGCGAACCGTATCGGGCACAACGCCGGCATGAGCGGCGGGCAACTCAAACTTCTTCAGGAGGTGATCACGCTCAGCGTTTTCGCCGTCTTCAGCGTGCTATACCTGCGCGAAAAGCTCACGTGGAATTACGCGGCGGCGGGGGTGTGCATCCTCGGGGCGGTGTTCTTTCTCTTTATCGTGCGCCCGGCAACGACGCCGTAAAAATGGTTTCATCCATGCGTCGAATTCTGCTGCTGATCACTGACCTGGAAATCGGGGGAACCCCGACGGTGGTGCGCGAATTGGCGATTCGCCTGAACGACCCCCCGAGATGCGAAGTGGCCGTGGCATGCCTGTCGGCGATGGGACCGGTCGGTGAGCAATTGGATAGCGCGGGGTTGTGGGTCACGGCCATGGGGGCTCGAAGCGCCCGGGACCTGCGAGCGATCGCGCGGCTGATCGGTCTGATTCGCGATGGGGGGTTCGACACGGTCTTCAGCTTTCTCGTCCATGCCAATGTCGCCGCCGCCGCCGCGTCGTGGGTGCGGTTTGGGCGGCGGTGGATCCAGTCGATCCAGACCACGCAGCCGCGGCCGCGTTGGCATTGGATCGCCCAGGGCCTGATCCATCACGCCGCCGACATGATCGTCGTCCCGTCGGCATCGGTGGCCGACGCGGCGGCGGCCCGCTCGCACATCCCCCGCGCGAAGATCCAGGTGATCCCCAATGCGATCGACCCGGTGAGCTGGATTCTGCGGGGTCCACCCGGCCCCGACTCCATTGAGCGGTTTCGTGTCGGATTTGTCGGACGGCTCGATCCGGTCAAGCGGGTTGAGGACCTGATCGGCGCCATGGCGATTCTCGGCGATGACTTTCAGTTGGACATCCATGGCGATGGACCGGAACGGGCGCGGCTGGAAGCACTGGCAGCGCCGCTCGGTGATCGCGTGCGCTTCCACGGCGCGACCGCCGACCCGCGCGGGGCGATGGGAGCAATGGACGCGGTGGTCCTATGCTCGCAGGCCGAAGGATTTGGGCTAGTGCTGATCGAAGCCATGGCCGCGGGAGTCAACGTGGTGGCGAGCGATGTCCCGGGGATCCGCGACGTGGTCGATTCCCAGCGAACCGGCTTGCTGGTCCCGGCGGCCTCGCCGCGGTCGCTGGCCGATGCGATCCAGCGACTGCGCCTGGATCCGGGCCTTGGAGACCGTCTTCGCATCGAGGCCGCGGCAGATGTGCGCCGACGATTCACCTGGGAGATCGTGCTACCGATGTATCGCCGACTGCTTCGGCTGGATTGAGTCGGGATTGGGTGGCGAATTGACGAACCGCGCGCCTGGGTCCACGATTCGAGCATGAACATTCTTGTCTTGGGCGGCAGCGGATTTGTCAGCGGCACGATGGCTCGTCATGGGTTGGCCGCGGGACATCGTGTGTGGGGATTATCGCGGGGAAACAAGCCGCTTCCCGAGGGCGTCGAGCCGATCGTCGCCGATCGGAAGGATCGCGCCGGCTTCGCCGCGGCGATCGAGCGACATTCGGGACAGTGGGACCTGGTGATCGACTGCATCGGTTTCAACGCCGATGATGCTCGACAGGATATCGCGGTTTTCCGTGGGCGGACTGCGCGGGGGGTGTTCATTTCCACCGACATGGCATGCAGCCCGATCGATCGACCTTGGCGAATTGACGAGCGCTACGACCGCTTCGAGACCGCGCCGTACGGCGCCAACAAGCGCGCCGCCGAGCAGATTTTTCTCGACGCCGGCGCTGGATCCCTGCCATGGACGATCGTTCGCCCCTGTCACATTTACGGGCCGGGGTCGAAGCTGGGGTGCCTGCCGCTCCATGGGCGCGATCCAAAACTGATCGAGCATCTTCGCGCCGGACGGGCGCTTCGGCTGGTCGGCGCAGGACATTTTCTGCAGCAGCCGATCTTCGTCGAGGACTTGGCGAGATTTGTTTATTCTGCCGGAAGTTGCTCGCGGGCGGCGGGGGAGATTTATTTCGCCGCCGGACCCGATGTCGTCGAATCGCGAGTGTACTACCGGATCATCGCCGATAAACTCGGGGTCGAACTGAAGATCGAGGAGGCGTCGATCCAGGAATACGTGCGGGAAAATCCCCAGCAGGCGAGCTTTTGCTGTCATCGGGTGTACGCGATGGATAAGTCGCGCGCCCACGGCTTGGCGGTGCCGGTGACCCCGCTGGTCGAGGGGCTGTCGCGGCATTTGGCGTCCCTGTGTTGAGGTGAAGTACTGCAACGCGCCACGTCGCCCCCGAGCGGCGCGCCGGCGCGGACGTTCGGCACCGCGGATGTTCAGCGCCGCGGGGTCGAGGGGGGCGCCGGGGCGAGGGGAGGCGAGGCGAGGGGCTCGGTTGAGGGGTTGTCGTCCGGGGCGTACAGTCTGCAATTCATGGCCGCGCATCCGCCCGGGAGCATTCTCTTTCGCAAGTGGGACATTCCCCGCGGATCGCGCCTGGCGTTGTGGCGGACGGTCCGTCCGGCGCAATTGTTCGTCGCATCGTTCGCCGTGCTGATCGCGTTCGGCGCTGTGGGGCTGAAGGTTCTGCCCGGGCTGTACACCGGACCGGCGTTGTCGTGGAAGGACGCGCTGTTCACCTCGACCAGCGCCTCGTGCGTTACAGGGCTTATCGTCGTCGATACCGCGACCTACTTCACCTTCGCCGGGCAACTGTTCATTCTTCTGCTGATCCAGCTTGGCGGGCTGGGGATGATCGCGTTCACCAGCCTGATCATCGTGGCGCTGGGTCGGCGGCTGTCGCTGCGCCATGAGGCGATGACCAGCGCCGCGTCGCTGTACGACGTTGCGCCGCACATCAGTCGGCATTACCTGATGCGCGACGTGGTGCGGTTCACGCTGGCGATCGAGGCGGCGGGGGCGGTGCTGCTCTACCTATTGTGGGCGCCGCAACTTCCCAATGGATGGCGCACCGCGGCATGGCCGGCGGTGTTCCATTCCGTTAGCGCATTTTGCAACGCCGGCTTTTCGACTTTCTCCGATTCGCTGATCGGGATGCAGCGAAGCCCGCTTTCGCTGTCGGTGGTGATGGGGTTGATCGTGGCGGGGGGGATCGGTTTTCTGACGCTGGAGGAACTCCTCCTGCGCGTAAAGGCCCGTCGGCGGGAACAGATATTTCGCGTCTCGATCCACACCCGGCTGGTGATCGCCGTCACCCTGCTGCTGCTGATCGGGGGATGGGTCTTCTACGCGATTTTCGAGTGGAACCGATCGCTGGCCGGGATGCCCTGGCCGCATCGGCTGGTCAACGCGCTGTTCTTCAGCGTCACGGCGCGAACCGCCGGGTTCAACACGGTCGATTACACCTCGATCAGTGATGGATCGCAGTTCTTGACGGTCCTGCTGATGGCGATCGGCGGCTCCCCCGGCTCGACGGCCGGCGGAGTGAAGACGACGACGGTCGCGTTGATCGCGCTGCTCGCCTGGTCTCGCCTGCGCGGGCGAGAGGTGGTGAGTTTCTGGGGGCGGTCGATCCCCAACGAAACCATCGAGCGCGCCGTCGGGCTGTTTGTCGTTTGCTTTGGCGTGGTGACCGCCGGCATCTTCCTCTTGGCGGCGTTCGAGCCGCGCATGGAGCGGGGCGGGCTGTTTCTCGAACACATGTTCGAGGCCGTCAGCGCGTTCAACACCGTGGGCCTGAGCGCCGGCGTCACCAGCGGCCTGAGCGACTTCGGCAAGTTCGTGGTGATCGCGCTGATGTTCGTGGGCCGCGTCGGCCCCCTCACCTTCGCCGCCGCCCTGGCCACCCGCCACTCGACCCGCGCCAGCCAGTTCCGCTATGCCTACGAGGACGTTGTCATCGGTTGAATCCTCATCGGCGAATCGACGATGTATCTTCGCCGGCGGCCGTGCGGGCCGTTCAGCCGTTCGCCGGTTCCGGGTCGTTCACGCCGATGCGATCCAGCAGGCCGGGTTCCTCGTCGGCGACGGTGCCGGGGAAGGCTTCCTCGAAGTTGTAGCCCGATTCGCCGTGCTGGCTGAGGTCCAGCCCGTCGTATTCGTCGGATTCATCGACCCGCAAGCCGGTGATCAAGTCCACGAGTTTCAATAGGATCAGCGAGCCGATCGCGGCGATCGCCCAGGTGATGATCGTGGCAATCACCTGGTTGAGCAGTTGCTGGCCGTTGCCGCTGAGCAGGCCGGTGTAGTTGACGCCGCCGGTCTTGATGGCCGGGTTGACCGCTGCCGACGCGAACACGCCAGTCAGGACGGCGCCCAGCGTGCCACCGAGTCCATGCACTCCGAAGGCATCGAGTGAATCGTCGTATCCCATCGCGTGCTTGAGCACCGTCGCGCCGAGGTAACAGACGATTCCGCCGGCGAATCCCATGGCGATCGCGGCCATGGGTCCGACGAAGCCGCTGGCGGGCGTGATCACGACCAGGCCGGCGACCGCGCCCGAGATGGCACCCAGCACCGTGGGTTTGCCGGTGCGCATCCATTCGATGAACATCCACCCCAACGCTGCGGCGGCGGCGGCGAAATGGGTGGCGACAAACGCAGCGCTGGCCAGCCCGCTGGCCCCCAGGGCGCTGCCACCGTTGAATCCGAACCATCCCACCCAAAGTAGCGCCGCGCCGATGACGCTTAAGACCACCGAATGCGGGGGCATGGGAACGCGCCCGTAGCCGCGCCGTCGCCCCAGCACCATCGCGCAGACCAGCGCTGAAACGCCCGAGCTGATATGCACCACCGTTCCCCCGGCAAAATCCAGCGCCGGGATACTTATCGAGCCTTTCATCGCCCAGTTGAACAGCCCGCCTTCGCCCCAGACCATGTGGGCCATCGGGCAGTAGATTACGAGCAGCCACGCCATGCTGAACAGCAACATGCTGCTGAACTTCATCCGCTCGGCGTAGGCGCCGCAGATCAGCGCCGGGGTGATGATGGCGAACATGAGCTGGAAAATCATCCAGGTGGTGTGGGGGATGGTGGGGGCGTAGGTGACGTTCGGTTCAGCGCCCACGCCGTTGAGGAATGCGTATTTCAGCCCGCCGACGAAGACGTTTCCCGGGGCGAAGGCCAGGGAGTAGCCGATGATCGCCCACAGGACCGAGACCACGGCCATGAGGATGAAGCTCTGCATCATCGTCGCCAGAACGTTCTTTCGGCGGACCAGCCCGCTGTAAAACAGCGCCAACCCCGGGCCTGTCATCATCAAGACCAACGCCGAACTGGTGAGCATCCAGGCGGTGTCGCCGGTGTCGATTTTCGCCGTCGCCGCGGGCGCGGGCGATGGGTCTGGCGCGCTGATCGCATCGGCGCGGGCCGAAGTAA
The DNA here is from genome assembly GCA_038329845.1 of Tepidisphaerales bacterium. Classification (GTDB taxonomy): domain Bacteria; phylum Planctomycetota; class Phycisphaerae; order Tepidisphaerales; family Tepidisphaeraceae; genus JBBQNJ01. The sequence continues at coordinate 5,638 of JBBQNJ010000003.1, forward strand.
CGGCGCTGATGAGAATCATCGTGGCGAAAAGCAGTCCCGCCGGCATAAGCCGGCTCGAAAGGTGAATCCCGTTCATGTTTCCTCCGCCGCGCCGGCGCGGTCGATCCTCGCCGTGCGCCGCTGTTTTCCGGCGATTCGCAGGCCGCCAAGCCGCCGAATCGCACTCGTTTCCCAAAGGTCAATCCGCGCGAGAAAACCCACCCCGGCGCCGGAGTGGGGTCCCGATCGCGCTACAATGCCTGCTGCCCGCGTTCGCCGGTGCGAATGCGGACCGTGTCGTCAATCGTGTAAAGGAAAATTTTCCCATCACCCACTTCGCCGGTCCGTGCCGATTCGGTAATCGCACTGATCGCTTTCTCGGCCTCTTCCTGTTTCACGCAGATTTTCAGCAGGATCTTGGGGACGAAGCCGACATCCATTTTGGCCCCACGATAGCGTTCGGTGTGACCCATCTGGCGTCCGAACCCTTTGCACTCGATGGCCGTGACGCCGAGGATTCCCAGCTTCGCCAGCGCGGTCTTTACCGCGTCGAGCTTGTGGGGTTTGACAACTGCTTCAATCATCCGCATGAACATGCTCCCTTCGACCCTGCCCCATCCCGGGCAGCGCATCGGCGCCGCCAATGAACCGGCCATAATCAATCGACGTGCCAGAAGCCGAAGCGGACCATTTCGCTATCGTCATAATTTTGATAACTAACGCCGGCAAAATACTTTGTGGCGATAACGCTTTTCCTTTCCCGATCCGTTTGTCCCGCGCTGCGAAATGCTTGTTCACGCGGCACCTCGGATCACCGCCGCGCCTCGTGCCTAAATGTTGGTCACTGCACGGGCCTGCCGCGAATCTTGGTTTTGCGCCGGCCCTTTTACCGATCGGACCGACGTCTGTATATGGACATCACGCCGCTCTTGGCGTATTGGTGGATGGCTCGGCGGGCGCTGGCCGTTGGAGGCGGCACCGCTAAACTTCGCACCCTCGATTTTTTGGAGTGAACGGATCATGGCTGAGCAACCCCGCGCGGATATTGGATTGATTGGTTTGGCCGTCATGGGTCAGAACCTGGCCTTGAACATCGCCGACCACGGCTACACGATCGCCGTCTACAACCGCACCACCTCGGTCACGCGCGGCTGGATCGACGCGCTGAAAGCCGGCGAGCCGTCGGCGTCGCGGGTGATCTCCACCGACACGCTGGAGCAATTCGTCGCCACGCTAAAACGCCCGCGCAAGGTGATCATTTTGGTCAAGGCCGGCGCGGCCGTGGACGCGGTGACCAAGCAGCTCATCGCCGCCGGCATCGAGCCACAGGACATCGTCGTCGATGCCGGCAACAGCCTGTGGACCGACACGATCCGGCGGGAAAAGGAATATGCCGCCCACTGCAAGTTTTTCGGATCGGGCGTATCCGGCGGCGAGGTCGGGGCGCGCTTCGGCCCGAGCATGATGCCCGGGGGGGACAAGGATGCGTGGCAGCATCTCAAGCCGATCTGGGAGGCGGTGGCGGCCAAGGTCGATCCCTTAACCGGCAAGCCGCTCGAGGATTACGCCCCGGGCAAGCCGGTCGTCGGGGGCGTGCCTTGCACGGCGTACATCGGGCCGAACGGCGCCGGGCACTACGTGAAGATGATCCACAACGGGATCGAATACATTGACATGCAGTTCATCTGCGAGGCCTACACTCTCATGCAAAACCTGCTGGGGATGAAGGCGCCGGAACTGGGCAAGGTCTTTGGAAAGTGGAACCAGGGCGACCTCGATTCGTATCTTATCCAGATCACCGCCGACATCCTCCAGCAACCCGACCCGATGAAGCCGGGGGAGTATCTGGTGGACCAGGTGCTGGACACCGCCGGGCAGAAGGGGACCGGCAAGTGGACCGCCGTCAACGCTCTTGATATGGGGATCCCCGCCAACTCGATCGCCGAAGCCGTCTTCGCCCGCTGCATGAGCGCGATTAAAGACGAGCGAGTCGCGGCGGCCAAGGTGCTTAAGGGCCCGGTGATTTCCCCGATGAAGCTGTCGGAAATCGAATCCAACTCGATGGTGGCGGCGATCCGCGACGCCCTCTACTGCTCGAAAATCTGCGCCTACGCCCAGGGATTCCAGCTTATGCGCGAAGCTCAGAAGGAATATCACTGGGAGCTGAACTTCGCCGAGATCGCCAGCATCTGGCGCGGCGGATGCATCATCCGAGCGCGCTTTCTTCAGAAGATCACCGAGGCCTACACCCGCAACGGCGGTCTCACTAATTTGCTGCTCGATCCCTATTTCCGCGAGCAGATCGAGAATGCGCAGTCGAATTGGCGAAAAGTCGTGGTGCTGGCGGCGAACAACGGCGTGGCTGCCCCGGCGTTCATGAGCGCCTTGGCGTACTACGATGGGTATCGATCGGCGCGGCTGCCGGCGAATCTGCTCCAGGCGCAGCGCGACTACTTCGGCGCCCATACCTACGAGCGCACCGATCAGCCGCGCGGGCACTTCTTCCACCTGGACTGGCCGGAAAACGGGCGTCCGCAGCATCTGATCGCCCGTCCCGAAGCCCGCGCTGCCGAGCCAGCGATGGACAAGAAGGACGCGGCCAAAGACGCCGCCAAGGCGACGAAAAAATAGCGGGAGCCCCAAGGTCGAGGTTATTCGATCGCGCTGATTTCCCGAACCAGTTCCCGCGTCGCCTCGCCCAAGCGGGCGCAGGCGATGCGGGATTGTCTGGCCAGACGCCATAGATCGCCCATCCCGCCGGTCAACGCGTATTTGCAAATGCGGGCCAGGCGGAGTCGTCCCCCGGCATCGGTCAAATCAAGAATGCGCGGATCGACCGCCTCATCGGACGTATCGCTGATCGCGCGAAGATGCCAGAGATTCAGGTCCGCCCGACGCGCCCAGGCGAGAAGGGCTTCGGCTTCCATCTCGACGGCCTCGGCTCCGCTTCGCCGCGCCAGATCCGCTTTGTCACGCGCTGTGGCGAGGATTGTCGAACTACTGACGATCCGCCGGGGCGACCCAGGGCGATCGACCAGCACATCTCCGATGCGTAGTGAACGCGACAGCCCGCCGGCAAGACCGGCAAGGATGACAACGCTAAACCGCCCGGGTTCGATCGATCGCAGTCCGATGCCGCGAATTCCGATGACGTGGACCTCGACCTCGATTCCGTCGATTCGCCCGCGAGAGGCCGCCGACACCCGCGCCGGCCTGAGCCCAAGAACCCGGCAGACGGCCCGGCCTTCGATGAGCAGGGGGGTCAGGATGCCCAGCGGACGAGCGTCGCTCATGCCTACGATCGTAACGTGAATCCGCCGGGCGTTGAATCAAACCATCGCCCGGGTATGCTTTTGATACGGATATTCAACCTGTAAAGGAAACCGCGAACCGATGGGCGTTCCTCTCTCTCAAATGTGGACCGTGGCAAGCTACGTACTCAAGCAGCGGCTGCGCGGACGGCGACAGTATCCCCTGGTGCTGATGCTCGAGCCGTTGTTTCGATGCAATCTTGCCTGCGCCGGGTGCGGGAAAATCCAGTATCCCGCCCATATTCTGAAAAAGCAGCTTTCCCCCGATGAATGCTTCAAGGCCGCCGAAGAATGCGCTGCGCCGATGGTGAGCATCCCCGGCGGCGAGCCGCTGTTGCATCCGCAAATCGAGCAGATCGTCGCCGGGCTGGTGGCGCGGAAGAAATACGTCTATCTCTGCACCAACGCGCTGTTGTTGAAAGAGAAACTCGGTTTGTTCAAGCCGACGAAGTACCTCACGTTTTCGGTCCATCTGGACGGAGAGCGCGAGCATCACGACTTCGCCGTCTGCCGAGAGGGGGGGTATGACCTGGCCATGGAGGGGATCCGCGCAGCAGTCGCCGGCGGGTTTCGCGTCACAACGAACACCACACTGTTTCAAGGCGCTGATCCGAAAAGCGTGCGCGCGTTTTTTGATGAGATGATGGAAATGGGCGTCGAAGGGATGATGCTTTCGCCCGGCTACAGCTACGACAAGGCACCGGATCAGCAAAACTTCCTCGGTCGCGCCCGCACGCGTAAATTGTTCAGCCAGATTCTCTCGAATCGTTCACGGCGATGGGTTTTCAATCAAAGCCCGTTGTTTCTGGAGTTTCTCATGGGCCGGCGGCAATACTCCTGCACGCCCTGGGGAATGCCCACCTACAACGTGTTCGGGTGGCAGAAGCCTTGCTACCTGTTGTCGGACGGCTACGCCGACACGTTCGACGAACTGATGCGCGACACGGCATGGGAGCGCTACGGCACCGAAAGTGGCAACCCCCGCTGCGCCAACTGCATGGTTCACAGCGGCTATGAGGCCAGCGCCGTGAATGAGACCTTCGGATCGCTCAAGGGCTTGCTGACTACGGCGCGGGCGACGCTGTTCCGGCGATACCGCGATCCCGCCACCGCCGCGGCGATGCAGTCGCCCGACCTGTCGGCGGGTCCGACGGTTCAACTCAACGTGCGGATCAGCGCCAAGGCCGGATGATGTCAATTGCGAACGAAGATCCCGACGCCATGGATTCGGTTCCCGGGGTTGCCCATGAACAACTCCAGGGGTCGGTGCCCGCTCTGGATTCCGAGGCCGACGTGCGTCGCGCCGTCGAGCAGGCCTTCGACTATCGCGGCGACGTCGCCATCACGACCCGGGGTGGCCGCCGGATCGAGGGCTACCTCTTCGACCGCCGCGCCGATTCGCCCGTGTTGGACGAGTGCATCCTGCGGATGCTCCCCGCCGACGCCGCGGAGAAGGTCTGCATCCCGTACGCCGACATCGCCCGCATCGAGTTTTCCGGGCGAGACACCGCCTCGGGCAAAAGCTGGGAAACATGGGTCCGCAAATACTCCGAAAAGAAAGCTCGCGGCGAATCGAATATCCGCATCGACCCGGAAAAGCTGGATTAAACGCGAAGTCGCGAAGGGGCGAAGATTTTCGTTTTTGCCAGTTGTGCGTCGCTGGATCAGGGGATTTTTTCAACACAAGGCTCGGAGGACACGAAGGGATTTCTCGGTGTTTCGCCCCATGTGCGATGCCGGATGAATTGAGTACCGACGCTGCTTCACACTCCGGTAGTTTCCGGAAACCGATTCCTAAGAATCTTCTTCGCCGCTTCGCGTTTAATATTCCTCCGATCTGGTTGATTCCTCATGCCCGCGCTGGTTCGTCTGCTTATTCTCGTCTGGGCCGCACCCAACAGCGTGCTTGGGCTGCTCCTGGCCGCGCTGGCCCTGATCAGTGGCGGGCGAGCGCGGGTTGTCGATGGCGTTCTCGAAGTTCACGGCGGGTTCGCTTCGTTTTTTCTTCGGCGATGCACGCTGCTTCCGCACGGCGCCAGCGCCATGACCCTCGGCCACATCGTGCTGGGACGGGATCTCGCCTGCATCCAGCGCACCGGCACCCACGAGCGGGTCCACGTCCGCCAAGCCGAGCGCTGGGGCCCGCTGTTTCTGTCCGCGTACGTTGGCGCCAGCCTGTTTCAGCTTCTGCGGGGCCGGCATCCCTACCATGACAACCCCTTCGAGCGCCAAGCCAACGCCGAGGCAAGCGCCGCAGTAACTCGTTCGGTGTGAAAAAGGGTCGATTAGCCGATTTTGCGTTGCGCCGGCATTTCCGCGAGAATTGCGGATCTGGCGGTTGGAGCGCCCCGAGCGGAGGCGATCGACGAGGAAGCGTTTGCGCGGATGTGGTATTTTGCCTACGGATCGAATCTGAATGTCCGGGCGGTGGCGGAGTGGTGCCGTCACTATGGGCATCGACCTTCGCCGATGAAGGGGGGAAAGCCGGGTGTATTGGACAACTACCGGCTCTGCTTTCCCATCTACAGCGATTACTGGGGCGGGGGGATCGGTGACATTGTGTACGACCCCGGAAAATACGTCGCCGGGGCCTTGTTCGACTTGAGTGAAAACGACCTGGCGCTGCTGGACATGAAGGTGGGGCGGCGGATCGACCCGGCCGGCACCGAGATGGGGGTCTATCGCCGAATCGAAGTGACGGTGGCGCCGCTGGGCAAGGGCGAGGCGGTCAAAGCGATCACCTATCAGGGGCTGAACGTCGATCGCTTTCACATCCCCCCGACGCAGCATTACATGCAGCTTCTTATCCAGGGGGCGTACGGCATGGGGCTTTCGATGATGTGGATCTCCTACCTCCAGAGCTTCCAAACCCAGGTGGGCCGAAAGCCGCGAGTTCCCGGGACCGGCGATGCCGCAGCGCGGCTGTAGCCGAATCGGGCCTAAAGACGCTTCTCCATCTATCCGATGCAATAGGGTCAAGCCGACGATCGCGCCGAGGTTGTGAGCGGGCGACCGTCGATTCGCGTGCGCAGCAGCATCTGCGTCGAAAATCCGCAAAGACTGCGCTTCATCACGCGCAAGGGGATTCAGACCCAGGGTAGGAGCCCGCAATGAAGCCTGCCGACGACCAAATCCTGCTCGACGCCATCGCCCGCAACGCTTCGGCCGTGCTTTCCCTTCCTTCGCAGGGGATGCTCCGCCATATGCGAACCCGGTTCCTCGCTGCCAATGACGGCGAATTCTGGATGGAAGCCGATCCCGAGCAGCGTCCGCTCATCGACGCGCTGATCGAATCCGGGCAACCGGCGGGCGTGGCTTTCAAGAGCGGGATCAACAAGGTCGTCTTCACCACGCCTTTGCTGCGCTGCGAGGCCGAGTTCGCCATCAACGCCCAGACGCGCCTGCCGGCGGTGATGCTGCGGTTTCCCGGAGAAGTAAAGAGCGTTCAACGGAGAAGCAATTACCGCGTGCGCGTGCCCGATGACTGGGGATTGACTCTGCGACTATGGCGGATCTCCCCGCAAGCGGTCCCGCGCGATCGTCCGGTGGCGTCGCAGGAAATCCAGGTCGAGCTATATGACATCAGCACGGGTGGAATGGGCGTGATTTTGCACGGGAAAAACGGCAATCCGGCGATCGTTTCCCACGAAGACCGCCTGCGTGTGCAGATTGTCACCGAGAGCCAGACCGCGTTGGTGATCGAAGGTCGGCTCTGCTATCCCGATCGATTGACCGCAGAGGTCTGCCATGGCGGCGTGCAATTCAAGGAACTCGAGCGCGACCTCGAGGGTCGCCATGCCCTGGCGATCTTGTCGCGCATCTGCGGCGAGCTTCAGCGCAAAGAAGCCCGCCAGCATTGGCTGGGGATGAGCGCCTAAAGCGGCGCGACACCTGGCCACCGTTGTCTGGGAATCAGCGCCGGAGCGGCGCGGCGCCCGGCCGCTCCAGCATTGGCTGGGGATGAGCGCCTGACGCGGTGCGGCGATCCGGTTCACTCACCGGAAAAACCTTTCTCTGCCAGCTCCACCGCCTTGAGCATCGCCTTGGCTTTGTTCACCGTCTCCTCGTATTCGGTCGCCGGGACCGAATCGGCCACGACCCCCGCGCCAACCTGCACATCGAACGTGCCGTTTTTCCAGACAATCGTCCGCAACCCGATGCAGGTGTCCATGTTTCCGGCGAAGTCCAGGTAGCCGATGGCCCCGCCGTACGGGCCGCGGCGGGTCGGCTCGAGCTCGTCGATGATCTGCATGGCCCGGATTTTCGGCGCGCCGCTGACGGTCCCCACCGGCAGGCTCACCCGCAGCGCATCCAGCGCCGTGCGGCCTTCATCGAGCTGCCCGGTGACGTTGGTGGTGATGTGCATCACATGGCTGTACCGCTCGATGGTCATCTGATCGCCGACCACCACGCTTCCGATCCGCGCCACCCGGCCGACATCGTTGCGATGCAGGTCCACCAGCATGATATGTTCGGCCCGCTCCTTGGGATCGGCAAGCAGTTCCTTCTCCAGCGCCTGATCCTCCCGCTCGCTGGCGCCGCGCCGGCGAGTGCCTGCCAGGGGACGAGAAGTCACCACCCCATCTTGCACGCGGCAGAGGATTTCGGGGCTTGAGCCGATCAACGTGCAGGACGGGCTTTTCAGAAAAAACATGAAAGGCGACGGGTTGATCACCCGCAGCGCGCGGTACACGTCGAACGGGTCGGCGGTGCTGCACACGCGAAGACGCTGGCTGGGAACGAACTGGAAAATATCCCCGGCGCGGATGTACTCCATCCCCTTGCGGACCGCCGCCTCGAATTGATCCCGCGCGAAATTTGACTCGAACGCCAACGTCGCGGCACCGGAGGCGTCGATTTCTCCCAGCGCCGAAGTCGGCGGCTGTTGCATCCGCGTCACCAGCACGTCGATCCGCCGGCAGGCGTCGCGCCAGGCATCGGCGGGCGACGATGCGCTTACATCGGCGTTGGCCACCACCTTGATCGTCTTGTCCACGTGGTCGAAGATCACCAGCTCGCCGTACAGCCCGAACATCAGGTCGGGCAGCCGACGGTCGTCGCGCGGGGGATGCGCGAGTTTTTCCGCTTCGTAGTACCGGACGGTGTCGTAGCCGGCGTATCCGACCAGCCCGCCGGTGAACGTCGGCAGCCGTGGATCGCGGTGAAATGTCCGGCGCGGAAGGAGTTTCTCCAAGTCCGCCAGCGGATCCGTCGTTGTGAACTGGCGCGGGGGCTCACCGACATGCTGAATCGACGCCTTGCCGCTGAGTACCTGGTAGACGAGCGACGGGGAGGTGGCGATAAAGCTATAGCGTCCAATTTTCTCACCGCCCACCACCGATTCGAGCAGGAAGGCATGTTCATCCCGACCCAGCACCTCAAAGGCGCTGACGGGTGTCAGCCGGTCGGCCAGGAGTTGTCGATGCACCGGGACGATTTGCGCGTCGCGCGCGTGGGCGATGAAACTTTCGTAATCCGGGAAGTATCGCGGCATCGACCGGATTGTAGTAGGATTCGCCGTAATCTCGAACGCCAAGGACGCTTTGCATATGGCTGCACCCCGTCGTTCCCTCGCCGATTATCACCGCGACTTGGCAATCCGCCGCACCGGCCAGATCGTGCCTCGGGATGAGTATCTGGATTACATGACATTTTCCCGCCCGGGAAAGCCGCTGTTCACCGAGATTTTCGGACCGCTGCTGGGCTTGAAAGAAGAGTGGCGGGCCCAGGGCGCTTCGGCCGGTGAGCTGGATATGAGCGCGTTCCATTTCCGATTCGCCGAGGAAGCGGGAGTGGGCGTTCGCACCGGGCATCATCGCGGGGCGCCGGAGAAAATCCTCGAGGAGACCGAGGATGAAGTGATCGCCACCGATCATTACGGTCGCCGGGTGAAGTTGTCGAAAAAGGCGGCGACGCTAGCACTGCCGCTGGACTATCCGGTTACGGATTTCGATTCGTGGCGCCGGATCAAGTCGCATTACGAGTTCGATCCCGAGCGGCTTGGCGGTGGATGGCTCGACCGCGCCCGCAAGGCTCTGGCTGATGGCAAAGTCCTCGCGATCCACATTCCCGGCGGGTTTGACGAGCCGCGCCAGTTGATGGGCGAGGAAAACTTCTGCCTTTCGATCTACGAACAGCCGGAGTTGATCGACGACATGCTCGGCACCATCGGTCAGACCGCCTGCCGAGTAATCGACCTGGTAGGCGAGCAGGTGCGCATCGACCAGCTCAGCGTCCACGAGGACATGGCCGGCCGCGCTGGTCCACTGATCGGGCCGAATCACGTGCGCCAGTTCATGGTTCCGTACTACCGCATGACATGGGACGCCGCCCGCCGCGCCGGGGCGCGGCTATTCAAGCAGGACAGTGACGGCGACATGCGCCCGATCATCCCGGAACTGCTGGAAAGCGGCCTGAATTTCATGTACCCCTTCGAGCCGACCGGTGGGCAGGATATCGTCGCGGTGCGCTCGACTTATGGACCGCGGCTGGCGATCTTGGGCGGCCTGAATAAGTATGTCCTCGCCGCCGGCCCCGACGCCATCACCGCCGAGCTGGAACACAAAATCCCGCCGCTGGTGAAAAGCGGCGGCGTGACCTTCGGCCTCGACCACCGCATCCCCAACGGCACGCCCCTGGCCGGTTACCGTTTCTATCACGCCAAAGCCTGGGAAATTATCCACCGCGAGTGCGACCGGCTGGGGCTGTAGGTCCGGCACACCGCGCCCTCGCCATGGCTCGAAGAAAATGCCGTGGTATCATCGGGGCGTTTTCAAGAAGACTCTGCCGTCCATGGCGATTCGTGAACGGATTAAGAAACGGACCCTTCACGCTGGCCATCGGTCGTTGTTGCGAACCACCGGTGGGTGATTCAGGGCGGACGACTCCTACAAGCCGTTCATCGCGGTGGCAAACCGGAACGATCGGGTCGCCGATAAACTTGGCCGATCTGTGGCCGTTGGCGGCCCAAGTCGAGGCACTGCATCCGGAGACCATCGCATCATGACCGCGACGACGCGAGCCATTTTCTTCGCCTTCGCCGGCCTGGTGACGGCGGGAATTCTCTCGTATCAGCATCTCGATCCGCGCGCCTTGGAACGCGCCTGCGGTCCTGGCGGTGGATGCGCTGCGGTTCGCGCCAGTGCCTGGGCGAACGTTGCCGGCGTGCCGGTGGCGGTGGGGGGGCTGGGGTTCTACGCGATCGCCTTTCTCGCCGCCGTCGTTCGGCTTGGGGCACCGCCCGGACGATTTCGCCGGATCTTCACCCGGCTCTTGTTCGTGCTGATCCTTTTGGCGGCGGTGGTGTCCGCGGGGCTGATGGTCGTGCAGTTCGGGGTCATTCGAGCGTTCTGTCCGGTCTGCACGCTTTCGGCGGTTCTCTGCGGACTTCTATTGATCGCGTGGTGGCAGGCGCTGCGACGGCATGACGAGCCGGCGAGCCCCCTCGCGGCGGCTGGGCTGGGATTGAGCCTCCTGCCGATCGGCTGGCTGACCTACGTGGCGATCGCCCAACCCCATTCCGGCGGCGTGGAATTGCTCGCCAGCATCAACGGCACGCCGCTGACCTCGATCGACCTGAACCGCGATGATCCGCCACGGCTGATCGAGCTTCAGCGGGAGCTGTACGATGTGAAGCGCCAATGGCTGGAGTCGAAAATCGAACAAACGTTGATCGCGCAGGAGGCCCAGCGCCGGGGCATCACGCCCGAGGCGCTAGAGGAGTCGGAAATCGAGGCCGTCATCGCCGATGCCTTGGCGGGCGTGGACGCATGGATCGCTCGGCAGAAACAGGCGAATCCAGAAGATCCCACCGCCTGGTGGGAAGTCCGCCGGCACGCCCGCGAGGACCTCGTTCGCCGGCAGCGCCAGCGGTTCGTCGAGTCGCTTCGTCGAAATAGCGACGTGCGGGTCTATCTCAGGCAACCCTATGCGACGACGTTGCGTTACGATCCGGCGCTGGCGCATTGGCTGGGGAACCCCGATGCGCCGATCCGGCTGGTGGTGTTCAGCGATTTTCAGTGTCCGTACTGCGCCGAGTTGTCGGCGACCCTGCGCCGAGTGATCGAGGCGCACCCGTTCGAGGTTTCGGTCGCGTTTGTCCATTTTCCGATGGACGTTCACCCGTTGGCCGCCGACGCGGCCAAGGCCGCCGAGTGTGCCGCCGAGCAGGGGCTGTTCTGGCCGTATCATGATCGCCTGATGCGGGAAAACGCCGCGCTCGAGCCGCATTGGCGCGAGTATGCCGCGCAAGTCGGACTGGATTTGGACAAGTTCGACGCCTGTTTGCGGTCGCCCGAGCCGGCTCACCGCGTGTCGCGGTCGCTCGCCGCGGCAAGGGCGATGCATCTCGACGCGGTGCCGGCGCTGTTCCTCAACGGTCGCCGGATCGGCGGGGCGATCGAGTTCGATCAACTCGAGTCGATGATCCAGCCTGAACGCAGTCGCATGCGATGATCGGATTTTCCGAAGTTTTCGCCGTTGTCGGGTCGAATCGGCCCAGCGTACGATCGAGCCGTTGTTCGACATCGCCATTGGCATCGACCCTCAAGACAGGAGACTCCCGATGATCCGTTTCATGACCCTGGCAACTTCCTTAATGATCCTAACCGCGGCCGGCTGCGCAAAGTCCGGCGAGACGACCGGAGCGACCGCGCATCGCTCGTCCGACATGGCCATGGCTGCGCACGGCATGGAAATCACCGACGCCGTGGCGGTGCTGCATCCGCTGGGAAGTGCGAAGACGTCGGGCGTGGTTTGGTTCAGGCAGCGGGGCGATTCGCTTAAAGTGATCGCGGATGTCAGCGGCCTGACCCCGGGTCAGAAGCATGGGTTCCATGTTCATGAATACGGCGATTGCACCGCGCCCGATGGAACCAGCGCTGGCTCGCATTACGATCCGTCGCATACCGGGCACCATGCCGCGCCGACTTCACGGCCCCGCCATGCCGGCGACATGGGTAATCTTCAGGCCGATGCATCCGGCAAGGCTCACCTCGAGCTCGAGCTGAAAAATGCCTCGATTACGGGCGAGAACCCGATCCTCGGTCGGGCGGTGATCGTGCATGCCAAGCCGGATCAGTTCACCCAGCCGACCGGCGATGCCGGCGGCCGAATCGCCTGTGGCGTGATCGGCGTGGCCAAGAGCAAGTAATCGATTGAAATGATCCGGCCCGCCGAACCTGACGGTCGGCGGGCCGGTCTGATTCGATCGGCTTCGCTGCGCCGTCACGCGATCTGCTTGAGCCGCTCGGCCTTGGCGGCGCGGGCGATGCCCGGCAGCACATAATCCCGCGCGACCACGTCCCAGCTCATATTCTTCGCCAGGGCGTATCCGCGCTCGATGAATTGTTCGAATTCCTGCGGTGTGCGCGGCAGGCGCTGGATCAATTCTCGCGCGACCTTTTCGGCCACCGCGTGCTCGATCTCGTCGCGCTGGGGCTGGCCGATGCTCATCAACTGCTCGGGGCGCAAATCCTTCCGCGGCAGATCGGTGTAATCGGCGACGATGACGTTGGGCGTCGGCTGCCCGCCGTTGGCCTTGTCCACGAAGCCGGCGCATCCGCAGACGTTGCTGAAGACGCAGATGCCTCCGAAGCTGATCGGTTCGACCTGTGCGATGCCGAACGGCTCGTAGATGCTCTGGCCGAACTCGACGTCCGAACCCTTGCGGATGTCCATGAACTCCATGTCCGCCGGCATCCGGTTGCCGCACAAGGCCCGTTCCCAGCCGAACTGATTGACGAAGACCACCTTAACGTTGCGGGCCTGGGCGTTGAACTCCTGCACTCCCTGGTAATACGCCGCTTCGCCATGCGACAGGTCCGGCAGCCCCTCCCGATGCACTACCGGCCAGCGATAGGCCTCTTCCATCTTGCGGATATCATCGCCGCGCCGTCCGGGGATTTCGGTACTGAGTACGAACAGCACCGCCGTCTCATTGCGATCGCGGAGCATCGTTTCCATATGCTCCAGCACCCGCAGATCTCGCCACAGCCCCTTGCTGGGGACCAATCGAGTCACATGGGTGAAAACGTAATCCGGCTCGAATTTCAAGAGGGTCTTGCAGTACTGGCGCAGCTTCTGGCGCGACGCCATTTTCTCTTCGACGCTGATTTTCGAGCAGGGCACACCATTGTACGCGAGCTGCGAATCGACATGGACGAAATCCGGGCCGAGGAAGCGGATTTCCTTCTGCGTGTAATCGCCCACACAGAAAATCGCGTCGCAGAATCGCGCGGCCTTGACCAGCGAATGTTTGTAGTAGCCGTGCTGATCGCCGAACACATCCTCGACGTAATGCCCGCCGGCGATCGCCGCCCGCATCACGTTGTAGAACATGGTGTCGTGTCCGGGATGGCCTTCGACAATCCGGCGCATGGTCGCCACTTCATGGGCGTAGAAAATGGTACGGAAGTTGGAGTTCGGCCCTTCCATGATCGCTGCCAGGGCCGTGGGCATTCCCATGTATTCGTGGGAGAGGATCGTACACGGCTCGATTTCGCTGCCGGCGCCCAGGGCGTGCAGCGCCGCCAGCGCCGGCCGCGCCAGCCGCATGTACTGCTCGAAGTCCCAGATGTTCTCGTACTTCTGCGAGTCGATCCCGAACCGGTCCCACAACTGGAACTTGAACTCGGCGATCTTTCGCGTGTCGTAGCGGCTCACATCGATCAGCAGCACTTCCGGCGTGCTGGTCGTGTTTGAATCCTTGTCGGTGTACCGGCGCCGCCCGTAAACGATCCCGACATCGAACTCTTGCTCGATCTCGCGGAATCGACTCGCCAGCGGCGAGCGGTACAGGTTGTCCAGCGACGAGTAGAGCACCTCGGCATTGGGCCCGAGCCGGCGCTCGCCGGTGGTGTCGCTGGGCCAGAACGGCCCGACGAGGATATTTCGCTTAGCCCGCTCGAGATAGATTTTGCTGGTGAGCAATCCATGGAGCACGGCGCCGATGCCGCCGATCTTCTGAATCGCTTCATGGGTCACATGGACAACCGTTTGCATGTTATTGATCCTCTCGAGCGCGTTGAAGAAATTTTCGACGAGTCGAAGTATAGGGTATCGACCCGGTGCTTTTGAAGACCCGGCTCGTCCGTATCGAGCCGGTGACATCTTCCGTATTTTCTGTCTATCGGGTTGACGCCAGAGCGGGATCAGTCGCAACATTGATATGTCGCGGCAACGATTCGTTTCCGGGCAGGTGATTACGAGCACGGGAATTCATAGAGACGGGCCGATCGGGCCGGAAGAAGTTCAGAAATCCCGCCGTCGGTGAACATCACAGGCTCGTCGGTCCAATAATCCCGTGCGGTGACCGTCCGTGACATGCCCAGGTCGACACCGGTGTAGCCGGTGTGCTGGGGGCGGTCGGTCCAGTTGAACAGGGCAACGTGTTTGGCGACGCCGCGCCGGGCGGTGCCGCTGTCGGGGGGGTAGTCCACGTACAGAACGCGGGGCAAGGGCACGCCGGTAAATGCCTGTTCATCCGGGCATCGCACCGGATGGCCGCGATCCATGTGGGCGATCAGCCGGTTCAGCAAGGCGATCTTGTCGGGCGGAAGTTCTTCCAAGCGGCCGTCGATCTCCAGGCTGCCCATGGTGATGAAGGCATAGGTGAGCCGGTGCAGGTTTTCCCCGTCGGAGAGCTTGGGGTTCCAGCCCACGCCGTCGACGTTGAGCAGACAGGTGCGATTGCCGGGAATTCCCAGCAGCGGCAGGTTCCAGACCGACGAGGTGACGTGTTCGTGCCAGCGGGCGGCGCCGACGTCGATCGAGCAGCGGTAGGTGCTGGCGCCCTTGCCCAGGAATGGATTGCCCATCGCCACGGCCACGCAGGTCATGAGAAACCCGTCCTCGGGCAGATAGGAGCGGATGGTCGACAAGAGCCAGTCGCGCCATTGAATCCCACTGCCGGTGGCGAAGCGAATCTGTTGGGATTCGACGCTTTGGCTCCAGAAGTCCATCTTCATCGCTTCGAAGCCCCAGGTACGGAACAGGATCGTGAAGGTCTTATGGAGGTATTCGCGGACCGGAGCCAGCGAATAATCCAGGTAGCCCGATTGGCCAATGCGGTAGACGCCTCCGTCGGCGTCCTTGGCCAGCCATTCGGGATGTTCCGCCGCCAGTCGGGAGTGCAGCGCCACGGCCGGCGTCCACCAGATCGCCGGGGAAAGGCCCAGGCCGCGGATTCCGTCGGCCATCGCTTTCAGTCCGTTGGGGAACCGCTCGGCATGGATCCACTGATCCTCGGGCAGGTAGAAATTGGAGCAGTCGGGGCAGGTGACGCCCTCGGTCCGCTGCCAGCCGCCGTCGATCAGGAAATGCTTGATGTTGGGCATGTTCCCGGCGATGAAAGCGGCGGTCCGCAGCAGTTTTTCCTCGCTGATGTCCTGGAAGACGCCATAATTCCATGAGCAGTAAAAAGCCTTGGACAGCAGCACGTCGTTGGGTCGAATCAATTGGTTTTCGGCGATCACGGCGTCGAAGTACCCGCGCAACGCGTCTTGGGGATGGACGTTCTCGAGTATCTGGTAATGGATCGGTTCGAGGTCCACGCTTTGTCCCGGTGCCAGTTGGAATCCCCCGGTGTGCATCGACCAATGCAATTCGTGGCTGCGGACGGGGCGGGCGGCGCCGGCCGAGAGCATCCAGCAGGCCCGGGTGCGATCCTGCCGAAGCTGGCCTTCGATAAGCGTTTGGGTGAACGTGTCGTTGGTGAGGATTAGCGCCGGTGCGGGCTGGCTCTCCTGGGCGCCGGTAATTGTGTCGCTCCTGGGCAAGGGGCGAACGTACGGGTACTCGGGCCGGCACCAGGGGAACTGCTCCGTGCGCACATTGTCCATGTGGGCGTAGCGTACCCGCCAGATGTGGTTATCGCTGAAGACCGGACCCCCGATGCCTGCCAGGGCGCCGGCCGAGGCACCGTGGATCGCATGAGACGTCTTGGCGGTGTTGGTGATACGTCGTTCAACGCGAAGGGCGCCCGTGGCGACGATGCGGAAGGTGATCGTTTCCACAAGTCCGGGCGCGGCGTAGCGCCCGCTCATGGTTCCCCCGTCATCGGTCGTCTCGATCATCTCCGCCGAGAAAACCTCCGGTTCAGTATGAGTGGAATACTCGAATCCACCTTTGCCCGTGCCGTAATGCGTGGTGAGGGAAAAGCCGATGCGATCCCAACCGAGATTCTTGCCCGCGGCCTTAAAGCTGAATCGGCCGTCGGCGAGGGTAAGGATGCGGGAATGTCGTTCGATCGATTTCAACGCGAGTTCTCCGAATGATGATTCATCGCCGGGTCACGATGGATTTGCGGGGCGGTCCGGCGCTAGCACGTTCATGGGCGACAGTTCGGCCACCGGGTCGCGCCGATAGAAGCGGTGCGCGAGCATCAGAACGGCGGCGGCGGACCACATGAACTCGGGATGCCCGTTGCCGAACCCGGTGAGGCTGTCGTAACACTCGCAGATTCCCTCGCCGCGCCCGACGGCGGTGAGGATCTGGTCGGCGATGTCGTCGGCCTCATTTTGCAACCCCGCCCGCCACAGGCATCCGAGAAGCCACACATCGGCGTGGATCCAGGTGCGACCGCGCCAATAGCTTTGCTGTACCAGCGACCCTGGCGACTGCGCCGGCCGATGCAGGAACCCCCCGGACCGGAACGTCGGATGCGAACGGGCGACGACCGGGAACGGAAGTGTGGTCAGGAAGTGTTCCGGCGACAATAGGTATTCACCGCATCGCCCCAGCACCGCCGGCGGCGCCAGCCCCGCGTAGGCGGGAATGAACGATCCCATGTGGACCATCCCATTGAACGCCCCGGACTCGAGGTGCCGGTCCTGGTATACGCCGCTTTGCGGTTCGATCAGCCATTGGTTGATCGCCTGCCCGAGGATGTCGGCGCGTTCCAGCCACGTTGCCGTCTCTTCGGGACGGCCAAGATGCCTGGCCATCGCCGCCAGCGTCCGCATTTCAAGCACAAGGAAGGCGTTGATGTCCGGGCTGGCAAAATGCCCGGGCTGCATTCGACCCCAGCGCTGTTCGGTCCACGCCTGCCCGGGTCGCGGCACCAGGGGAAAGCCGCTGTGCCATCGCAGGGTATCATCCAGGCTGGAGAATCCCGGGGGATGCCTGACCAATCCCCAGGGTGTGGAGAAGTTCTCCAGCCAATGTCGCACGTAGCGAGACAACGGCTCGAAGGCCGCCTCGAGCAGTGCCCGATTCGGACAGGCGGCGAGAAAGTGCCCTGCGCCCCAGGCGAGGATTGGCATCTGGTGTCCACCGTAGCCGTAGCGACGGTTTTCGTACGTCACGGGCGGTTGCCCGTTCTCCGTGATCCCCCGCAACAAGAGGCGCAGCGCGCCCTCCGCGGCGTCGCGCTCGCGCATCAGGCCCAGGCCGGGCAGTGTAGCGGCGGTGTCCCAGAACCAGGTGGCACCGCAACCGGTCTTGCCGGCGTGGATCGTCATCCGCGCCTCGCCGCCTTCATCAAAATCGCGGTAACGCAAGCTGCGCAGCACGCCGGCGGCCTTGAGAGTCAAGTCCAAGTGCCCGCACACCGACGGTGCCAGCGCCGGCAGACGGGCGTAGGCCGCTTCCGTCGAGGCGATCGCGGCGTCCAATCCCGCATCGGTCCATACATCTGTCGGCACATCGGGCAAAGGCTCGTCATTGAACGCCAGGCGGACGACGAATCGGCAAATGCACTCACCATGCGCGGGGATGACCCGGGCGACCGGTTCGCTTCGGGCACGACCGTCGTTGATAATGAAGCGAAGATCGCCGTCGGCACCGATGAGTTCAGCGCGACTGGTATAGTGGATAGGCCCCACGACGTGGGGGAGGCCGGCTCGAAAGCCACGGGCGATCGGCTCCAGCTCGATGCGCTGGGGCGGAGCCCCAGGGGGGGGCGCTGACTCGCTGAACCACGTCAGCCGCACCGGCACATCGACGTCCGACTTATTGGTCAGGCAATAGCGGACGCACAGGACGTCCGCCGCCGCGAACCACATGACGCATTCGCCCTCGATCGGGGGCATCGGTTCGATGCCGTTCTGGCAGAAATGCTCGACCACGTGCGAGCGGAAATAGTTCATCGAGTTGTACGGCGTCAATCGCGCCTGACGGGCATCGTCCAGGCCATCGTAGATGAGTTGCATCCCCAACAGCTTGTCGAATACCACCCGGGCGTCGCGGGCAAACAGGCCGAAGCATTCATCCGGCCCGGGCGCGGTTTTGGGACTCTTGAGGATTGAAAAGCGGCTGCCGGCGTCGCGGAAGGCGAAGTCGCCGGCGAAAGCTTCATCCAGGGTCTCGATCGGCAGGTGACGAGCGAAACGGACCAGGTTGCGGCTGCGAATCGTGAATGGGCCAAGTCGCTGGGGGATCACGGTCGTCCTTGAACTTCTCGCCTCGGCGGTTGATCCGCTCGATAGTCGCATCCGCGGTCCGACCGGGGACGCAGGGGACATGATAAGCGATTTGCCCAAAGGTTGCCCGGTCGATGGTTCGACGGATCGCCGCCGCAAGGCTGCGGTGCCGGGTGATTCGTTTGCCGGTCTCACTTTCGCTCCACGATCAGCAAGCGATACCCATGGCGGTCGACCCGGGCGCGCAGCTCGTTGCCATCCAATCGCGGCGGGGGGGGGAGGGTGCCGTCAAAGACGGGCACATCGACCCGCTTGGTCGGTCGTTCGATATACGGCCTGGGATTGAGGTCGGGCTTGGGCCCGGCGGGTCCACCGGCCTTGGCGACGGCGGCTGACTTGCGCTCGAAGGCCGCCGTCAGGCGGGCGATGCGCTGGGTCTCGGCGGCGTCCCAGCCGGCGCGGTCAGCTTGGATTTCCTCGGGTGTCTTGGGGTCGAACCGCGTTCCATTGCGCTGGATCGACGTCTCGGGATCGTTCACCCCGATCGTAGCGCCCGCCCATCCGAGGCGCTGAAAGTCCAATGTCACCGCCGCGTCCTGCGACTCACCGAAGTTGGCGATCAACAGCAGCAGTTTTCCCGGTCGCAACCAGCCGGCGACTTTGATGTCCTTGGCCTCGGCGGACAGAGCGGTTTGGTCCCAGTAGGGCAGAAACTTCACGTCGTCGGCGCCGATCCCGAAGTCATGGCGGATCGCCAGCAGCTCCCGGGCCTGGCCATTGTGGTTGCCCGTGGGCAATGCGTCATGCAGCATGACCGTGGCGAAATACGACCGGAACGCCTGGTGCAGCTTCACCGGATCCCAGCCCTGGCCCTGGTATTCCTGCATGAAGTTTACCGCCACGCCCCATTGGCCGGGGTAATCCACTCGCATCCGCTCGAGAGACCAGAAGTCCATGAAGTCCTTATTCATTTCGGGGTAGATCACGTGATGTTCCCCGTCATAGGCGACATCGGCAGGCCCGACCCAGGGAAGGATCATGTTGTTGGTCATGTGCAGGACCAGGCGGCTGTCGGGGTGCTGTTCGAGGAACAAGGCGCGGCTGCGCAGGAAATAGTCGCGCGTACCGAAAATTTTGAACGTCGGCTGGACCCGTCCATCGGGCAGACGGTATCCGCATCCGTGTTCGATATTGTCGCACGGCAGCGGCGCCATGTTGTCAATGTAATAGCCGTCGATGCCGTATTCCTCGGCCCATTTGCTCCAGTTGTCGATCATGTAGTCGTTGAGCGATCCGCCGTAACACAGGGCGTTGCCCGTCGTCTTCCATTGCTCGCCGAACACACGTAACTCCGGAACCAGTGCCCCAGGCAGCTGGGTGTGGATGAAGTAGGGCACCGCCGCGCGACCTCCCTTGTGCTGCTGCTCGACCATTTGCCGGGCTTGCTGCGCATATTTCGGCACCACAAAGGGGACCGACAGGAAGATCAAGTTCTCGTCGTGGGCGTAGTTCTTGAACGTGTCGCCGCACCACCAATTGTCCTCGCGCCAGCCGGCGTGCATCGGTTTCACCGGCGAGGCCTGTAGCGCAAATGTGATGACCCTTGGCCGATCCAGCGTCTGTTCGCCGCTGATGAGATTGAACACCAGGTCCACGTGGTCGTCGGCGTTGCGCTGGACCTCGATGGCCGGCGTGGCGTCGCTGGGAGTCCATCCCTCGTCGCCGTCGGCGAACCAGCACAGGCCTCCCTGCGTGCTGCCCAGCCAGACGTAAGGGATGAACGATCCGATCTTCATGGTCTTATCGCCCAGCATCGTGCTGTCCCAGACCCGGCCCTTGCCTTGCGGGATGAAGCCGTACCAGTATCCGCTGCGAATCTCGCTGGTGGCGGCGTGCAGATACTCGGCCATCGACGGAGCGTAGGGCAGGATGATCCGCAGATCCTTGACCGTGGTTGGCTGGCGGGGCGTGAGGGTCATGGTGAGCTTGTACATGCCGTCGAATTCGACCTGCACGCGCGACTTGATGTCGATGTCGCCCAGGGCGCTGGACACCTCGACGATCTTGCGATGATCTTTATCCAGCAGCGTCTCCATGCCAGCGCCCTTCGCCTCGATCGACCCACCGTCGGCGCTCGTGGCGAGAAGCCGGCCCGGAGCGGCGAGAATGTCCTTGCCCTGGGTGGTGAACTTCGCCGGCAATCCCGCGGTGCCGATCTCCATGTCGCGGCCCCACACGCCGAGGGTCGCGTTCTTTCGCGTCACCGGGGTCCACGGGGCAACGACCCGCTCGATGCTGCCGCGTTTGGTGGCCCACCATTCGTACTTGGCGGCCAAGTTCTCCTTCTCGAACGCGCTGTCCTTGCTTGCGATCACGGCACCGTCCGGACCCAGGCAGTCCAGCCGGACCGCGTATTTTCCCGGCGCAAGTGATTCAAACTGGATCACCGCCCGCGCGTACGCCAAGGCGTCGATTCCGGTCGTGACGCGCTTGACCGTCGCGCCCTTTTCGTCCGTAACCGTCACCACGATCGAGCGGATCTGATCGCGCCGGGCGAAGTTGATGAAATCCCCGAACACTCGCGCGTAGTCCCGCTCCGGGTTGAACGCGATGCTCAAGTCAAGCACGTCGTCGCTGTCGTTGAGTGTCTCGGTGGCTGGGTTGTATTCGATGAGTTGCGGCTTCTCGCCGGGCGCCGGGGCCACTCGCTTTTTCGCCATCCCGAACGCGCGCAGACCCGACCAGTCAAGGAGAGTTCGACCTTGGGCGTCGGTCACTGTGATGCGCGCGCTTCCGGTGCCGGGACGATCCAGTTCGGGTTGGTTGACGATCTCGGCATAGACGCCTCTTTTCACTTGGGCGTCGCCGCTTTTCGAGACCGCGTCGGATTTGTAGCTCCAGTGGATCGTCGTGTCGGTCTGTCCCTGCGCGGCGAGGCGTAATCCGATCGTGCCGGACGCGGCGTCACCGACGCTCAGCAGATGCAGGGCCGGAGCGGTCTTGGACATGACAAACCGGGAATGGGTGTCGATGACGGAGAAAGTCGAGGTACCCTCGAAGGAGTTCTGCTCCCAGGGCCGCTTGTAGTTGCGGGCCAGCAACGCCCGAAAAACCATCCCGTCATGGAACGGCGCTTCGGTGGTGCCCAGACTGGCGCGGGGGATCACCACTTCCATTTCCCACTCATTGTCGGCGGTGATCCGGCTCTTGGGTTCCCAATCGGTGTCGTAGCTGCTGGTGCGCGAGTTGCCGACGGCGGGCTGATGCAAGGCGTCGTGGCGCGCGCCGGCGAAATTGGCGACGAACTGAGTCGAGCAATTCAGTTGGCCGGTCAATGGATCGGTGGCACCGACCGAAATCCATATTTCGTAGCAATCATCGTAGATCACGTCCTGATCGGTCCCGCGTTCGCGGGTTCGATGCTTCTGCTGCACTCGCTCGCCCTTGCGCAGCGGGTCGCGCATCGCCACGTAAAGATTCTCCTCGTCCCACATCATCCAGAACCGCGTCTGGCGGGCGCTGAGTTTCTTGCCGGTGGTCAACAATGCCTGGTGGCTCATCGCTCCGCGCCATTCGATCTCATCGACCGTCCCGTCGATTACCGGCTTGTGGCTGGCGTAGGGAATGGCGACGAGCGGATACCGGAAGGCTTCGTCCGGTGGGGTCGCCGCGGCACAGACGCCGGCCCACGAAACCCAAGCCATCAAACACGCCAAGACCGCCGCGCCGGCCCGACCCGCGCTCACCGTCGCCCGATGAAGCCCGCTGCGCTGGAAACTTGTATTCGTCATGGTCGCACTCCGAAAAAAAATCAACGTGACAGTTCGATCATCTGGTAGCCCCGGACGATCGGCACTGTGAAGTTCACCCGACCCGATTGCCGCTCGAGCTTCAGCTCGATCATCTCCGGCACGCAGCGAACCGCCGCCACGGGATCGTCGGCGCGAACCGAGACGGCGACATCATGCAGTGGAATCACCCCATCCACCACGTCCATTTCCTCGCAGGTACGGACCGGGACGTAGTGCATCAAATGAACCATGACTCGGGCGAGATTAGCCTGGTGCGTGACGGTGGCCACCAGCGTCGGTGGCGCTTGGATCCGGATCAGCGGCTCGGGCAAGAGTCGTTCGAGGGCGTTGGCGAGCAGCGTTCGACACCAGCGCGGCGCGGTTCGGTGATACTGGGTAAAGATCGGCTGGGTGAAATAGATCGTCGATCCGGATCGCACGATCCCCGGGCCGTTGACCTCTCCGGACGACGGCGCGTGTCGATGCGAGCAATAGTGCCGCCAGGTCCGGTTGAAATACGGCGAAATATTGTCGGCCAGGATTTCCGCCCCGGGCTGCGCCTGGACCTGCGTCCCGGTCTCCTGCATGACATGCTCGGTCATCGCCAGGCCGCCGGCGAAGTCGGCGCGCGGCTTGAGAAACATCGGCGTGAACGGCGCTGGCCCCAGGCGCTTCACGCCTAGGTCCAGGGCGAAATGCCCACCATCGGGAGTAAGCCCCGCCTGATGCGAGGCGATCAAGCGTCCCCCTCGGGCGAGGAACCGTTTGATCTTTTCGGCCAGGGCCTCATCCACCGGAATCTCGTCGGGCAAAATCAGCACTCGATATCGCCCGAAGTCGGCCTGGCTGTCGATGATGTCGAACTGGTGATGCAGTTCCTGGAGCAACCGCATCGCGCCTTTGATGATCGCAGGCAGACTGGTGTGTCGCCCGCCGCCGGTGAACTCCTCGGGGGTAAGCACCCCGATGTCCACCATCGCCTCGGCACCGGCGCACCATGGCTCGCGCTTTTCCACTTCGCGGTAGACCGAGCCGATCAACTCGTAGGTGGTCGGGCAAAGCCGCCCGCGCGGATGGAGCTGGTCGCCAACGCAGCATTGGGCACCATGAGCCAACATGCTGAAACACTCGAACGCAAGCGCCTCGGGATTCTTGAAGGAGTGGAAGTCGCCCCAGGTGGTGTGGAACTTGCCGGTCATGCCCAGCGTTTGCTTGCCGAGGGTGCGGGCGAAGCGAACCGTCGAGGGATAGTGGCTGTAGCCCCACTGCCCGCTGGGCAGGCTCTCGAGTTCCAGGTGGGTCATGGTGTCCAGATCGCGGCGGACACTCGGGCCGATATGCCCGGAATTGTAAAAGATCGTCGCCTGGGTATGGGCGGCGGCGACGAAATCGGTCATCGACCGCTTGAAGCGTGAGAGTGTGTCGATGGCAAAGCGACGTCGCACCGCCTCGATGGACGGATCGAGTCCTTGCTCGATCATCCCGTCGCGGCAGCGCCCGCAGGAGCAGTCGTAAGGCAGGAGGATGTCAAACCAGAATCCATCCACCGGCAGCCGTTCCATGATCTCCCCGACCACGTCGCGCAGGTAACTCTCATAGTCGGTGTTGAGACAAAGGGTGTTGTAAAATCCCGGATTGAACGCCGGGATGTTCACCTTGCCATCGACGGCGCGGACCAGCCACTCGGGGTGGCGATCGGCCATCAGCGCATCCCATTGCACCGAGACGTAGATCGGTGCCTTGATGCCGCGGGCGCGGCACGCCTCGATCTGCCGCGGCAGCAAATCGCCCACGAGATGGGGATGGCGCGATTCGGGAAAACGCTTGGAGTCGTAGTACAGATACCCATGGTGGCAGCGGGCGAAAAGATTGATCGAATTAACGCGGGCCTCGACGAGGGTGTCGGCGAATTCAACCGGGTCGAAGTCGGTGCCGATATCGTCGATCGAACCGTGGGTGTGGAAGTCAAGATGAACTTGTCGAAACGGCTGCATACGGTTCTCTTTCATTTTCACGCCCCGCTTACCCGGGCACCGTCGAAGCGGTCGGTAGCGGCCAGACGCTCGACCAACCGCGCCAGCAGGCGGGCTTTTTGTTCCTGCGTCTCGGGAACTTCCCAAAGGTTGCGCCGCTCCAGTGGATCGTCCCCCAGGTGAAACAGCGCCCCGGCGCTTTCCCCGGCGTACATCACGATCTTCCAGTCGCCGTCGATCAGCCCGCGCAAACGACAGAGGGCGCCGTCGTGGAAGTCCTCGTCGTATTCCATCACGAGCGGCAGGTGGGGCGCGGAAAGATCCCCCTCGATGTAAGGGCGCAATGATTGCCCGGCCAATCCCAACCGCATCACCGGTGCCGGTCCGCGCATGTCCAGCACCATCAGGTCGATCCCCGCGTAATCCAGGAACGTCGGTGCCAGGTCCAGCAGACTCACCGGCGTCTGGCAAACCGACGGTGCCCGTCCCGGTGCCGCGGCGATGAAGGGGACCCGCCACAATTCCTCGTACGGCCAAATGCCCTTGCGCAGAAGACCGTGCCCGCCGAGATATTCCCCGTGATCGGCGATGAACATCACGACTGTGTTGTCCGCCAGGCCGCGGCGCCCCAGCGCCTCGATCACTCGCCCGATGTTATGGTCCACATGGGTGATCATCCCCCAGGTCTGGGCAATGATCTGGCGCATTTCCGCTTCCTCCGGGGCGCGATTGCCGGGACTGCTCGCCCGCACAGTGGCCAGCATCCCCATCGCATCGGTTCGATCCAACCAGTCCTCGGGCAGTTCGACGCGGTCGGGGTCGTACATCTCGCTGTACGGGCGACAGGCGGCAAAGGGAAAATGCGGATCGGGGAACGAGCAGAACAGGAAAAACGGCGATGCGCCGGCACCCTCGATGAAGTCGATGGACCGATCGGCGATCCAGTGGTTGTAATGATGTTCCTCTGGGATCACCAGCCGAAACGCCTGGCCGTGTTCGGCGTACGCCTTCCCAAAATTTGCCAGCGATTCGGGGTAATGTTCCCGCAACCACAGGCGATGCTGCCCCGTGGCCATCTTCACCCCGTGCCCGCCGAAATCGGCGGACTGATATCCGTAGTAGGGGCTTGGCAGCGACTTCAGTTCCCCGCTCAGCCACCGCTTATGCGCCTCGGCCGAATGCAGCGCCTCCCCGCGCCAGCCCCCGAACGGTTGCAGATGCAACTTGCCCGCGGCGTGGGTGCGGTACCCGCTATCAACCAGCGCCTGCGTCACGGTGGGCACATCGGCGCTCAGAGCGTTGCCGTTGGTCAGCAGCCCATGCTGACGCGGCGTCTTTCCGGTGATCATGCTCGCGCGGCTGGGCATGCATACCGGATTGTTGCAATACCCGCGATGGAAGTTCACCCCGCGCCCCGCCAGGGCATCGATGTTCGGGGTCCGCACCACCGGATGCCCGTTGCAGCCCAGGCACGCCGCCTGCATCTGGTCGGCACAGAAAATCAGGAAATTGGGTCGGTTCATGGATTGCTCGGGTGTCGCGATCAGTTCGTCGTCGGTCTTTATCCCTCGCCGGCGATCCCCCGCGGCATCGGAACGTTCTGGGTCTTGATCATCCAGTTCAGCAACTGATGACGAAAATCGTCGACCAAGTGCATGTGGTCCCGCCGCCGGGCGAGATTGTCCAACTCCCGCGGATCGGTCTCGAGGTTGAACAACTGATCGACCTCGAAATCGGGATCGGTGCTGTATTTCCAGGTCCCGTGACGGACCATCTTGGTGTGATCCATCTCGCAGAAGATCGGACGATTGTTCGGTTGCCGCCGGCCTTGAAGCGTTTGCAGCACTGACTTGCCGTGCAGGACCGGCATCGCCGAAAGGTCGATCCCCGCCAGGTCGAGCAGCGTCGGTGCCAGATCCAGCAGCGACACCGGCGTGTTCACGCATCGACCGGATTCTCGCGGAACCCGAACGATCAGCGGCACCTGCGCCGAGGCCTCGTACATGACCCACTTGGTCAGCATTCGATGGTCAAACAGCATTTCCCCGTGATCGCTGGCGTAGACGATGACGGTATTGTTAAGCATCCGCCGGCGTTCCAGCGCCGCGAGGATTTTTCCGATGCCGTTGTCGATGAAACTGATCGAGCCGAAATACTGGCTCTTGACGGCCCGCCAGGCCTCGGGGGGCATACCCGTCATGTATTTAGCGGAGTGTTTGCGCAGCTTCTCGGGCGCGCCGGACAGGTCGTCGTCCAGGGGCGCCGGCATGTCGGCCGGGTCGTACATCGTCCCGAACTCCCCGGGCGCGTCCCATGGATCGTGCGGCCCGCCCCAGTTGACCCAGCAGAAGAACGGGCGCGAGTCGTCGAGCCGTTCGATCCATTCGCAGGTGCGGCGGGTGATGAAGCCATCCTGATGTTCCTCGGGCGACAGCACCGACGGCGCGGCATACCCCTTGGGCCTGGGTCGGACTTCGGGGAACTTCCACCCGAACGAGCGCTGGCGGTAGTCTTGGCGAAAGGCCTTCAGCTTGCCGGTAGTCTTCAGATACTTGAGATAATCGTCGAATTCTGGCTCGTCATAGATGCACGAGAACGCCTTGCCGTGGATCGGCATGAAATCGTCGTAGCCGGCCCGGCGCAGCCAGTCGGCGCACGCCGGATCGCCCGCGAGGGCGCCGTGCCGCAAGTGCAGCTTGCCCAGCAGCGCCGTGCGGTAGCCGGCGTCATGGAAGGCGTGGCTGATCATCGGCGTGTCGGGATGCAGATACCCCTCGCCGTTGGTCGACGTTCCGGTACTGTGGGGAAACCGCCCCGTGGCCAGGCTCACGCGCGACGGTTGGCAGACCGGGGTGGCGCAATAGCAGTTCTCGAACCGCGTGCCTTCGGCGGCCAGACGATCCAGATGCGGCGTTTTCACCACTGGATGCCCCGCGCAGCCCATCGCGTCGGCGCGGTGCTGATCGGACAAGAGGAACAGGATGTTGCGTCGGCAACTCATGAGAAGCGGATGTCCTTGGTATGTTGACCGACGGCGAGCGCCGGATGGTCGGCCGTCAGCGGCTCGCCGAACAACGTAACGTTCTCGAAGGCGATGTCCTCGACGGTGTGCGCCTCGTCCTTGCCCTGCAACCGAATCCTGGGCCGGCACTTCTCCCCGATGAACGCCACATTGCGGAATCGAATCCCGCGCAGATGGCCGGCGGTTTGACGTTTCATGAAGGCGTTGATCATCGGCTGGACGAGGACGACATCCTTCCCGTCGCGGTTGGCTTCGACGTGGATTTTCACGTTTTCGACGGTGATATCCTCCATCCGGCAATCCTCCCCGGCCTCGAAACAGAATGCCGAGGCGCATCCGTTCCAATCAGCCACCCCGGCCTCATTGAGCCGTGGACCGAGGCGCAGCACCTGGCAATCGCGCATCTGGATATCCCCGATGCGGTCGGCATGCGATTCCGGTCCGACCATCAGCACCCGCGACAGATCGCTCCAGAGCAGGCAATCGCGGATCAGGATCCGCTCGCACGGGCGGCGGTCGTCACAGTGCGCCTTGACCGAGATGCAGTCGTCCTGGGTGCGGATAAAGCAGTCCTCGATCGCCACGTCTCGCGTGCTGCAAGGATCGATCCCGTCGTCGTTGAGGTTCTTGCCGCCGCAAATCTTGAGATTGCGGATCGTCGCATCCCGGCAGGCCATCAGACGCAGCGTCCACTGCCACGAGCAGCGCACGGTGATCCCCTGGATATGAATGTTCTGGCAGTCCTCGAACATCATCATGTGCGGCTGTGGCCCGTCGCGCCAGCCCCACGGATCGCCGCAGAGGATGCCGCGCCCCTCGATGCGCACGTTGCGGGCATTGGCGACTCTGATTCCGCCCTCGACGACCGCGCCGCGGGCCAGATGCAGCACCTCATCGCTGTGCAGCTCGATCAGCCCGGGGCGATGAAGTCCCGGACCGAAATATCGCACGCGCGGGTCGGTCGGATCCGGCGACGGCCCGAGCGGGGGGTCGGCGAACAACAACAGCCCGCCGTGGCGGCCCGCCGGCTCGATCGACAGTTTCATCGGACGGTCCAGGATCAGTTCCAGCGTGTGGGGATCGAGCGATTTCACCCGGGCCGCTCCGACCGGGCGGACGGCGTCGGGATTCAGCAGGCCCCGGGCCGCGACCGTCACCGTGGCCGGGCCTTCAAGATCGAATCCCGTAAAGGCGTACGGTGCGTTGCCGCCGGGTGCCAATTGCACCGGTCCGCCCCAGGCATCGGGTCGCGCAAGACGGATGCCCGGATGGGTTCCGGCCTTGCAGAACCGAAATGGCCACGGCGCACGGCAGCTTTTGGCACCATGCACGTCAATGCTTCGACCGTTGACCGTCACGGCAAAGTCGTCGCATCGCAATGGGTCGGGATGCACGGTCGGCATGACGTTAATTCCTTTTCGCCCCGCGCTGACCCGGACGGGCATCGCCGCGCGGACGTCGCATGATGTAAGTGTCGGGCATCGCCCAATCTCGCCGCACTCTTTCGTCGAGTTCCACCGCCGTCGTCGCCAGCGCTGGATCGTCGATCCGGTTGTGGTTCTCGTCGGGATCGGCTTCCAGGTCGTACAGCTGATGTCGGTCGCCGTCGCTGTGGACGTATTTCCATCGGGGGGTGCGGATCATGCGCTCGGGGATGCCCGCCGAGTAGTATTCGCTGAAAACGGCCTCGCGGACCGGCCGGTCGTGTGCGATCGCCGGGATCAGCGACTGCCCATCCACGCCCGCGGGGATCGGAATGTCGCACGCCTCGCAGAACGTTGGCAGCAGGTCCAGCAGGTTCGTGAGTTGGCCGCGGACCGACCCCGGCGCCGCCAGGCCCGGTTTTCGCACGATCAACGGCACGCCCACGGCCGTCTCGAAGAAGCAATGTTTCTGGACCATCTGGTGATTGAACAGGTTCTCGCCGTGGTCTGAGCTGTAGACCACCAGCGTGTCGTCCCCCAGCCCCAGGCGGTCCACGGCGTCCAGGACCCGACCGAGTTGCTCATCCATGTAGCTGACGCTGGCGTAGTACGCCGCCATGCAGCAGCGCAGCTCGTGGTCGGTGTATGCCTCGCGGGTAAGGATGGGGAACGTGGGGTTGTCGTAAATCGAGTCCGGCAAGCCATCGCGCCCCTGCCAGATGTTGCCCGGCAGCACCATGCGATCCGGATCGTACAGATCATGGAACCGCCGCGGGGCGTACATTTCGTTGTGCGGCTTCTCGAGGCCCACCCAGAGGAAGAACGGCCCGCCTCGATGCCGCTCGAGGAACTCCACCGACCGCTCGGCCACCATGCGATCGAAGATCATCTCCTCGGCCAAGTCGATCGGCTCATTGGTGGGATTCAGTCCATTGCGCTGCGGTGGATTGCCCGCGGGCCGATATTGGGGGAGATAGCTGCAATACTTCCAGAAGTTGTCCGGCCCGATGGCGTGCTGGTAGTCGTTGTCCATCGGCGTGTAGATGCGCAGGGCTCGCTCGTCGAACCCCAGGTCGTGTTCGGCATCCTCGCCGGGCACATGCACCTTGCCGAACGCGCCGGTGACGTATCCTGACCGGCGAAACAGCTCGCCCAAGACCGGCAGGTTCATATCCAGCCGCAACTTCCCGTCCCGCACGGCGCAGCAGCGATGCACGTGCCGGCCGGTCATCACCGCCGAGCGGCACGGGTGGCAGATGGGCGAGGCCGCATAGGCCCGGGTGAACCGGGTTCCCTCCCGCGCTAGCCGGTCGATGTTCGGGGTCTTGACTGATGCATGTCCATAGCATCCCGCGGCATCGCGGCGATGTTGGTCAGAGAACAGGAAAATGACGTTCGATCGCCGGCTCATTCGTCGTTGTCCTCCTCGGTGCCGTGCGGATGGGCAGGGGGGTTGACGAGGAACGAATAAAGCCGGCTCTCGACGCCGCCGTGGGTCCGCTCCAAGACCCATCGAATCCCGTGGGTTTGCGCCTTCACCGCCAGGTTGACGACACGGCGCGTATTGTCGTCAACGCGGGCGATGGTCTCCCACCCGCCCGGGCTCAGCGTCTCGATGCGGAACGACGCCGGCAAGCTCTCGGGGAAGGCGTTCTGCCGGCCCGGCGAACTCAGCGCGATGCCGCGCTCGAGGTTGCTGTCCAGCGCCAAGGAGATTCGTTCGACGCGAGTGGCCCGCGCGAATCGATAGCCCACCCAATCGCCCACCCGCCCCGTCCAACTGTGCGGGCGATATGCGGCCAAGTCGTCGGCACCGGCCTTGGCGAAAGGGGGCTTTCGCATCCAGACGAACGGATCGTCCGATACCGGCCGCGACACCCCATCGCGGACCGGTTCCCCGTCGCCGGTGCCGGGGCTGGTCTGGATTTCGGCGCTGCGCGTGGTGTCGCCGACATCCTGCGACACCCCTGGCAGATACACATCGTCGGTGAGCAGCCGCTGCTGAAGCTCGCGCATGAGATCGCTCACGTCGCAGGGCATCAACCCCCGCCGGCAAGCCATCGCCGCCGCCGTCCCCACCGCCTGTCCCATCACGCTGCACGTCCCCATCACCCGTGTGCTGCTCATCGCCACATGGGTGCAGCCGGCCACCCGACCTGCGAACATCAGGTTCTCGATGTTGCTCGAATACAGCGACCGGTAGGGGATTCCATACGGCGACGGCGACGGATGGTGGATCGTCGGGGGCTGGCCGTACTTGGCGAACGAGTCGATGCCCGCCGGGTGGTGATCGTCCAGCGTCCAACCGCCGTGACCGATCACGTCCGCGAATCGTCCCCCCGATTCGATGTCCCCCTGGCTGAGCATGTGCGGCGCGACGTAACGCCGGCTCTCCCGGCGTCCGGGGACGAATTGCAGCCGCTCGATCGCCCACGCCCGCGCCGCTTCACGATGAACGCAATTGCCGTTCTTGATGTGATCCCAGATCCCAAGTTGAACCGCGAACAACTCATCGCGCAGGTGTTCGCTGTCATGGATGGTGTGGCCCTCGCCACCCAGTTCGCACCACCACGGGCTGCACGCTAGATGCCCATGGCCGGCCGCGCCCCAAGGCAGGGCGTCGCAGTCGGGAAACGTTCTGGCCCAATCGAACGCCCGGAACGGCATCTCACGCTCGTGCTGGCGGGCGTAGAGGATGTGCGTCATGCCCATCGACCGACCGTCGGGCGTCGGCGGGGCGATGGATTCGCCATATTCGTCGGCGCCTTCGCGTCCGCTGCGATGCTCGGCCCCGACCAGCGGTGCCAGGATCGCATCCCCCGAGCAGTCGGCGAAAATCCGGGCATGCACGACATGCCAGGTCTGGGTCGAAAGCTGCCAGCCGGTCACCGACTTGATCCGCGCCCCTTCCATCGCCGCGTCCAAGCACGAGCAGTTGAGCAGCAAGGTCAAACCCGGCGTGTGCCGCACGATGTGGTAAACCACCAGGTCCCACACCGACAGGCTGCATTGGGGATTGCGAACCAGATTCTCCAACCGCAGTTCCTCGAGCAGGCCCGTTTCGCGGGCGAATGGAATGGTGGCGTTCCGGTCGGCCCCGAGAATGCGCACCCCGATCTCGCTCGAGGCATTTCCCCCCAACATCGGGCGATCTTGCATCAGCGCCACCGTTGCCCCGTGTCGCGCCGCCGCCACCGCGGCGCACACCCCGGCCATGCCGCCGCCCACCACGCACAGATCGACGCGGTGTTCGATCACCCGGAACGGACTGCGCCCAAGGTCCAACGACATCTTTATCGCACCTCGATCAACATGAAGTCGTTGCGACGAAGATCGACCTGGAAGACGCCCGGCGCCAGGCGCTTGAGTTCCCCGGCATCCGGGCCCGGCGCATCCGCCTTCGCGGCCTTCCCACGCACCGGCTTCGGTTCCTTTGCATCGCCCGGTGCCGCCTTGGCCCGACCCGCCTGTGCCTCGGCGTCAAACGCCCGAACCGATTCGCCGAGGCCCAATGCCTTTAGATCCAGTTTCAGCACCACCGGATAAGTCTCGACGACCGCTTTCACCTCGCCCCCGCCGGTCTTTGCCTGCTTATCGCGCACCGCGTCGTAACCGGTCACCGACTCGTTTTCCCGGCCCTCGTCCTCGACGCCCGCCTTGGCATCCGCGCCGCCCGCTTTGCCGTCGCCGAAATTGCCCAACGCGATCATCGCCTTGCTTCCGCGCGACAACACCAACGCGTGGTTATTGGCACCCTCGGTTCGAAGCGGAAAGCCCTCCTCCCAATAGCGGTAGGTGCGGCAATCCTCCAATCCGTAGCCAAATTCGTTCAACCGATCCTGCACGAATTTCCCGACCAGCCCGGCCGAATGCAGCTTGATCTCGTGCGGCAGGCAGACGGCCAGCGTCGATCGCGCCTGCCAGGCCCGCTGCGCCGGGTCGAACCGGTCGCACGCGACGGTGATATTCCCGGACTTCAGCCCCAGGCTTTGCACCAGGATCAAGGCCGTGTCCTTGTCGGCCCGCAATCGCTGCTGCATGTCCATCTCCTTGAACTTGCCCAAGTCGCGCCATTCCCATTCGTAATTCAGGTTGGCGAACGACAGGAATGGGACGATGTTCACGTTGGTCATGTGGATCCACGCCAGCGGACGCTTGCCCATCTGTTGCATCATCACGGCATTGCGCTTGGCGAGGTTGCGGAACGCCATCAGATTCACGCCCGGGCGAAGGTTGCCGTCGTCGTCAATGTATCCCGGTCCGCCCGCCTCCGACGGGACATACGACGCCTTGAGGAAGTAATTGTCCCAATAGACCCCGTCGGCGAACGTCTGGTACATCCGCTGGTGATACCAGAGAATCCGGTCGGCATTGCTCTGCACCGGCTCGCAGTCGTAGTAAATCCCCAGCGGATTCTGGCGGGTGGCGCGGCTGGGCGGGCCGGGCTTCCACTTCGGATCGGCGATGTCCATCGTGGACCACTCATCCATGTACGTCTGCCCGAAGCCGGGGTCTGACAGGCTGGCACTGCGCGGGCTGATATACGGGAAAATATAGCGATGCAAGACCGTCTCGGGGGTGTTGGCCGGCGTGAACGACGCCCATTCCAACCCGCTGCTGAAGCTGGCGTAATTTCCCTGCAAGTGCTCCTGCGAGGCGTTACCGTACCGGCTTAAATAATCGAGAAGGAACGGGCTTTCCGTCCCGCGGTAGGGCTTGGGCTGCTCGCGCCGCAGACGCGCCAATTCGTCCCAGAACGCGAACTCGTTGTCGATCGGGCCGAAGTCCACCACGTTCGTCTTGGCCGCCCAATAGAGCGTCCCGCCCCACATGCCGAACGACACGCCCGGGCCTGCTGAATCGGTCCCCGCCACCGACCAGCGCCTCCAGCTCACCGGGGTTTGCGGCATCGGCTTGGCCGGCGTCGCCTGCAACCCGAACACGATCCGCCGCGCCCGATCCAGCGTCTTAGGCCCGGCGATCAGGTTAAATCGCAGATTTACCGTCGCCCCTTCGCGGTCGATCTCGATGCCCGGGGTCTTCTCGTCCAGCACCCAGTCGCGATCGTTGTCGGCCGCGAAACAAATCCCGCGCTCCGGGCCGCCGACATAGATGTACGGCACGAAGTTGCCGCCCACCTTCGCCCGCGTCCCCGATGAATCCCAGACCTTCCCCTCACCGGCCGGCACCCGACCGGCGTAGTGCATGCGCAGTTGCTGGGTCACCGGATGCATCAGCCACGCCTGCGACGCCTTCAGCGGGATCACCAACTGCATCCGTTCGATCGGCCGATCGGTCTTGTCCAGGTCGAGCGTCACCTGCATGAAGCCGTCCTGGTCGTACGCGAATCCCGTCCGCCCCCCAAGCGGTCCGGCCTTCCACGATGCCGATCCCTCGACCCGCGTTGGCTTGCCGGCGCCGAACGTCGGGGCATCGCCGTGGGCGACGAACGTCTTGCCGTCACTGACGACCTCGAGCCGCACCGCGGCGGCGAGAATATCCTCCCCGCGACTGTTCACCTGGTCCCAAAGCCCCGCGTCGTTCATCGTGTGGGTTCGCAAGACCGCCTGCACCGTTCTCTTACCGGCGTCCACTTGCAGTGGGGCGAAGCCCTGCACCAACACGTCCTCCATGCCCAGCTTGTCGTTTTCCCACGGATGATGCAATCGGCGGAACGGTCGTTCGACGATGATCGGCTTGTCCCCGCCGGTCAGGGTCAATCGAACCGCGTAGAGGCCCTCGGGCAGGTCCGGGGTCGTAAGGTTCATCCCCGCCGGGGACATGGGGAAAACGCCGTTGGCTTCGGCCAGAGGCGTGGTTTGGCCGTCGCCCAGCAGCGCCAGCTTCCATCCCGTCACGTTCTCCGGCGGCTCGGGTGCCAGGAAACGCACCAGGTTGTGCGATGGGAAATAGGCGTAGCGGAACTCCGGCTCGATCAGCACGTCCTGCCGCAACTCCCGCTTTTCCGTCTTGCCGCTCAAGGTCAGCACGGCTTGGTATCGCCCGAACGGCAATGCCGGGATCGTCGCCGGCTTGGTCTTGCGGTCATAGGGCAATGACCCGTCCAGTTTCGCCAACGCGGCCTGCTTTCCTTCTTCGCGCAGCTCAAGCGCCCAGGCGTCGCATCCCTCGGGGGCGGTGGAAATATCGATCAACCGCAGCATCCCCGAATTGGGCGCATTCTTCGCCGCCCCGGTCGGCTTCGCCGCCACCACGCCGAAGCGCGCATCGGCGTCGGTGACGATCTTCCCATCGGCCGCGACCCAAATCGCTTGGCTGACGCTTCGGGACGTTTCCCCCGTTTTCAACGAAACCCGAAGGTCATATCGCCCCGGTTCCAGCGCCGGCAACTTCCACACCTGACCTTGCGGATCCATCGGCGCGGCACCCGCAAGTTCCGCCACCGTCCGCGAAATCATCTTCGTGTCGAGATACGGCCGCGACAGCGCCAGCTTCCATTCCGTCACGCCTTCCGGTGCATTCCCCACTTTTACCCGCACCGCCCCGGTACCTTCCGGCGACACCGCCAGCGCCAACCGGCTCGCCACCACCTTCTCGTACACCGCGTCGAACGGATTGGGACGGTTCGGCGGCGCCGAACCCACCGGCGGGGGGCTTAGCAGCGTCATCGTCGCAAAGATCAGCCCCGCCCACACCATCGACCGCATTTTCAGGGGATATCGTTTCATTGCTTCTTGAACTCCTTGATTCGCTCGACCAGTTTCGTCGCGATCTCGATCTCGCCGTGATCCGATGGATGCAACAGATCCTCGCTCAATCCGGGGAAGCTCAACAGGTCCGGCCCGGCAACGAAATGAACATTTTTGTGTCCCGACGCCTTGCAAACCTCCTCCAGGGCCTGGCGATATTCCTTCACCCGTGCGTGGCCCGGATTGTTCGTCCAGTAATCGCCGACCCCGTAAGGAAAAATGCTGATGCACACAATCGGCGCATCGGGATGGCTTTTGGCCAGGGTGTCGATCATGTAGGCGGCCCGTTTGCGGAATTCCTCCGTCGAGAACTCGGCTCCGATCATGTTCACCGAGATCTCCAACACGCACATTTCCCACGGCTGCTTGGCGATATAGTCGGCGATCGCCGGCTCGCAATACGCCGTCCCGCTGCTTCCCAGATTCACCAGGTCCATCCCCAGCGCTCGCGCCGTCAGGGCGTTCCACGCCAGGTCCGATCGGCTGGCCGCGTGCCCTTGGGTGATCGACGTGCCGTAACTCATCAGGATCGGCGCCAATTCCTCGGGCTTGGGTGGGCGCACGTCGCCGTCGATGCCCGTCAGCGTCAGTTCCCCGCCGCTGATTACCATCCGGCAGACCCGGTTGGCGTAGCGCCCCTGGGGGATCTTTTCCATCAGGCTGTAGAGCAATCCATGACCCGCCGGGCGAAGCGGCTTGGCCTTGCCCGCCGGAGCGACTTTGCCATCACCGCAGAGGATGTCCCCCCAGAAGAACACGACATTGGCCGGGCCGGACGATTGCAGGTGGACCAGGACATCCCCGATTTTCGCCCCCTCGTTGAGCACGAACCGAATTTCGCTGTGCGCGGCATTGCGCATCACATCCGCGCCGGTCTTGCCGGTCTTGGTCTTGTGGGTGAGTTGATCAAGAACCGACTTGGGCAACCGATGCAGGATCACCCCCGCCCCGTCTTCGGTCGGCTCGACCCCGGCGAAATTGTGCAACTGCACCTTCTTCACAAACTCCGGCAGCGCCGGCGCCGCCGGTTGCGTCCAGCCAACCTCTCCCGTGGCGAGAATCATCATGCCCACCATTACCCACCATCCGAAACCCCAGCACCCGACCCGCGAATTCGTTAATAGCGCTTTCATTGTGTTCTAAACTCCCGAATGTCAGCCCCCTCGACCCTCGATCCCTCAGTCTCTTCGTAATTCTTAATTCGCAATTCTTAATTCTCGTTCGTGGTCGGGAAAGTCCCGCTTACTTCGTGCGCGGCTCCTTCGTGCCTTCCTCCCCCAACCTCACCACCGGCTTGATCAA
Organism: Tepidisphaerales bacterium; assembly: GCA_038329845.1. Classification (GTDB taxonomy): domain Bacteria; phylum Planctomycetota; class Phycisphaerae; order Tepidisphaerales; family Tepidisphaeraceae; genus JBBQNJ01. Next base: position 42,509 of record JBBQNJ010000003.1, read on the forward strand.
TTCCCGCGTTCGCACTGCTTCCAGCGCCTTGGCGATCTCCGCCAGCGCGAACACCCTCCGTCGGTCGATCCACACGCCGGGATCGAGTTTGCCGGCGCGATAGAACCGCAGTACCGCATCGTGCGCTTCGGCCTCGTCATAGCCGCCGTTGTAGAATCGGAACGTCCGGCCCGGCGCCAGCTTGGTCTGCCCGGCCTCGTCCAGCCCGTAGATGCCCAGCGTGCCGCCGGTCTTCAAGCATCGCTGGGCCATCTCAACCGTGGTCGTCTTGCCCACCGAATCGATGACGAAATCGAACCCCTCGGTGAGCGCCTTGCACGCCTCGGCGTCGCGATAGTCGAAATAGTCCCCGGCGCCCGCCCGTTTGGCATCGGCGCCGCGCTCGGCCGATCCGGCCACCGCCACCCGTGCCGCACCGAGATTTCGCGCGTGCGATACGAACGCCAATCCATTGCCCCCGGAGCCGATCACCAGCACCGATGCCCCCGGTCCCACCCCCAGCCGCGTCAGGTAGCTCAGCGTCTCGCGCCAGGTGATAAACAGCGTCCCGACCATCGGAGCGATGTCGCCCGGCAACACTTGCTGCACCGTCTTACCGTTCCACCCTTCAACGCCATCCTCCTGCATCGCTCGGAAGTCGGTGGCGATCCCCGTCTCGGCGAATCCGCCCCAGCCTGCCGTCACCCCGTCCACCGCCGGGCTGCCCACGCGGGTGATCACGTCCCCGCACTTGAGATTGCGGACCTTTCTCCCCACCTCCACCACGCGCCCCACGCTCTCGTGGCCGAGGATGAACGGCAACTTCACCCAATGGCAAAACGGCGCGTGTCCCGAAACCAAGTGCGTGTCGGTGCCGGCGCAGACCGTGCCGTACAGCATCCGGCAGCGGGCCTCGTACTCGCCCATCGTCGGCTCGGGAAGGTCCATCACCTCGATCGACCCTTTTCCGTGGACCACGGCCGCTTTCATTACGCGACCCCCATTCCGCGGTAGTTCATCGGCGCGTTCATCAACCACCCGATCCCGAACGGCTCGCCGGTAGGGCGGAACGGAACCCGCGCCGCGATGTCATCTAGCTTTTTGAGCAGCTCCGCCGGCAACGCCCCCAGTTCGGCGGCGGCGACGTTCTGTTCGACCTCCTGTACCGACCTCGCCCCCATCAGCACGCACCCCACATCCGGGTTGGACAGCACGAACCGCAGCCCCATCTCCGGCAGCGACATCCCCACCTCCTCCGCCAGGTCGTACAGCGCCCGCAACTGCTCTCGCCGCGGCACTGATAGCCATCGCACCTTCGGATCGTCCAGCAACCCCCGATACGGCTTGGCCAACGCCCCCTGTTGCAGCGGCGAACCGACGATCACCCCGACGTTCATCGACTTGGCCGCCGGGATCACCTCGATCGCCGCCTCGCGCCACAGCAGGCTGTAGTTGTATGCCGTCAATACCACGTCGAATTTGCCCGTCCGCACCAGGTATGCCAGTTCGGTCGTGGTCGTTCCGCCCAGCCCGGTGAAGCGGATCACCCCTTGCTTCTTCAACTCGTCGAGCACCTCGAGCACCGGCCCTTGCGGGCCTTGCCAATCGGTCCACCAGTCGTATTGCAGCGGTCGCTCCGGCTCATGCACCATCAAAATGTCGATGTGATCGCGCTTGAGTAAGCGCAGGCTTTCCTTCACCGATTCCATCAGGCAGTTGCGGTCGTGCGGATCGAACGACTTGGGTCGTCCTCCCAGCTTGGTCGAGACCACCAGCGGCCGCTCGATCCCCTCGAGGCAGTGGCCCACCACCTCTTCGCTGTTGCCGTAGGTGGGCGCGGTGTCGATGTAGTTGATCCCCAACTCCACCGCCCGTTTCACCGATGCCTTGGCAACCTCCAGTTCCGCGGCAAACGACGCGACAAACAGCCCGCCGAACGAAAGCTCACTCACCGCCAGGCCCGTTCGGCCCAAGATTCGTTTCTTCACGACCCGTGGTTCTCCAAAAAGCCCCATCCCAACCGTCGATGATCCGCGCCGCCGTCCGGATGACCGCCGGCGTCTATTCGTGATCCGCCACGTACCAGAAAAACTGGCCGGGGGAGCTGAACTTGTAGTCAAACGGATATTGGAACGGCAGATACCCATCCGGCGCCCCGAAGTCTTTGGGGCGTTTGCCCGCTTGCCAGGGGATGCCGCTGCGCTCGGATTTCATCGACAGCCACACCACGTGCCCGTCGCGGTAGCACACGTTCGATCCCGTGCGGTTGTGCGTGTAGTTGGCACCCATCGCGGCCGTGGCCTGCCCCGGGCCGCCTCCCGGCCACTGCTGGGCGCAGGCCATGTACGCCGGCGGAAGCTGGTGCATCTGGATCTTCCGGACCGAGAAATACCCCAGGTAGTCGCCCGTCTTCGGGTCTGTGTTGAAGTTGTAGTCGGCGATGTCCGAGGAATTGCGATAGCAGTAGCTCGAGGTGTAACCCGATGACTTGCTGGGGCTCTGCTCCTCCTCCTTGTTGTACAGCCAGGTCTGCACGCCTTGGACGGGGAAGCAATTCGGCTCGCGGAAGTGGTACCAGTTCAACCCCGGCTGCGATAACTGAAACCCGGCCCCGGGGAGGTAGTTGGTCGCCGGACAGGCGAAAATCTGTTGGCTCTTGGTGTATCCGCGATGGGTCAGCAGCCCGAACCCGGCGGTCATCGAGTCGGGGATGTTCCCCGCCCCGCGACCGAACGCCTCCTTGCTCATCTCCCGCCCGGCGGGGGGGACCGTACGATGGTCGGCCACATACATCGTCATGAACATGTGGATCTGCCGCAACTGACTGGCGCACGAGACCCGCACCGCCGCCTCCCGCGCCTTGCTCAGCGCGGGAAGCAATATGGCGATCAACACGGCGATCACCCCGATCACCACAAGCAACTCAACCAGGGTAAAACCAAGCCGCGCCTCGGTGGATCGTGTCGGCCTGACCATGAGTGGCTCCTTTCGCGCCGATGGCGCCCAGGTTCGTGGCATGCATCGCCACAGAAAATCCCTCCCGGTCCGTCTCGAAATCCCGCCTCACCCGCGCCGGCGCCCGCGTCGTGCGCCCAGCATCGCACCGATCCCCGCCAGCCCCATCAGGGTTGACGGCTCGGGGATGATGGCGAGTTGGATGCTATCGGTGTTGTAGACCAGCTTGTAGTTCCCGCTGTTCCCGATCCCGCCGGTCGTCGGGTTGCTCACCAGGGCGTTGTTCCAGTACACCCCGTTGAACGTCCCGCCGATCGAACCGCTGGAAAGTTGCGCCAAGGTGTAGGTCGTGCCGGTACTGAGCGTGCCCGACAGGTACAGCTTGTCGGTGGCCGATGACAGGTCCAGACCCGACAGCCCGGTCAGCAGGTCGATCTTCTGACCCGCCGCAGCGCTGTCCACGTCGATGAGCAGGTTTCCGGCGATCGTGGTGTTCCCGTTGACCGTGAACGTCCCGATGCTCACGCCGGTGGCCTGACCCGGCGCCACATTCCCGTCGCCGACCACATTCAGCAAGCTGCCGCTGGCCAACTTGATCGACCCATTGCCGCCCAGCGTGGCACTACCGGCAACCTGGTAGCTCTTTTGCCCGGCCCCGGCGTACGCCTCGGCCGTGCCATTCATCAGCAACGTGCCGACATTGACCTCAAAGGCGTTGGTCATGCCCGAATCCCCAGTAAAGGTCGAGGTCCCGCCGATCACCAGCGTGCCGGCGCCATTCTTGACGAACCCGATCTCCCGCAGCCCGCCGACGCCGTTGTTCAATCCGCCGGCGATCTCCGTGCGGGTGTTGTTGACGTTGATGTTGAAAAAATCGGTCGTGTTCGTCCCCCCGGTCTTGCCTTCGATCGTCACGGGGGAGGAGTAGGTGAAGGTGAGATTGTCCCCTCCGAACGTCACGGCGTTGTTGGTGGCGCCGATCCCCGTGACCGCGTCCAAGGCATTGGCGATCGTGCGATTCCCGTTAATCGCGTTCCAGGTAGCCGAGCTGTTGGAACCGCCGGCAAATTTCAACGACGCCGTGCCGGCGGCGTTGTTGTGTCCCAGCGATACGCTTCCGGCGCCGAGGGTGATCGACCCCGAAAAGGCGTTGTTCCCGGCGAGCGTCAACTGCGCACTGTTCACCGCCAGGGAGTTGGCTCCGCCGGTTTCGGTGATCTTGCCATTGATGATGATCGGATACGAGCCGCCCAGCGAATGGCTGCCCCCGCCCGCCAGCACCAACGGGGCGTCGATCTGCATCCCCCGCGTGACCGTGATCCCGCCATTGACCGTCAGTTTATACAAATTGCCGCCATCCGGGGCGATGGTCGGCATTCCGGTGGTTCCGCCACTCCTGGTGACGCTCGCCGCCGTGATGTCGCTGCCCAGGGTGACGGTGTAGTTGTCGCCGTTCGCCAGCCCGCCCTGGCCGAAGGTTGCGGCGTCCGGGGTGGCGTTATTCCACGAGACATTGGCCGAGCCAGTCCACCAGTTGGTGTTCGAGGTGTTCCAAGTTCCATTGCCGGCCTGTGCCAAGGTTGTTCCGGTATCGGCATCCCAGGTCAGCGCTGCGCCTTGCGCCTGCGTCGTCGCCAGAGCCGCGAGGACCGCCGGTGCCAAGAGGCCCAGCGACCGGCGGCGGGGGGTTGAACCCACGCGATTCGAATTCGGTTTGCGTGAAGTGTTGTTCATTGCATTCTCCTCATCGGTGCCGACCCCATCTCGTATCCCGCCTCGGCACTCACCGAAGCGTTATTCAGATCGAAATTGTGGCCGGTGCCCTCGTTTAATTGAATAGAACCCTCAAGTGGAAACCTCGATCGCCGATCTTTCATCGCGTGCCTTCGATCGCCGCGTGAAAGCGGCTACAGCCGCCGGGCGCACGACCGGCCCCGCCGGATATCCGTGGGTGTCGGCCGGATGCTCGCGGAACGACATCGTCCGCGTCTCCTGGTCGCCCAACTCCCCGTGCAGACGCTTGACCAACAAATCCCCGAGCGCCTCGGCCATTTCCGATGGATCAAACTCGATCGTCGTGACCGGCAACCGGATGGGCGGGGCGTTGCCTTTGTTGGTCTGCACCACCAGCCGCAATTCCTCCGGCACGCGCACGCCCAGCTCGGCCATCGCCAATTGCGCATCGTAAAACAGCATGTCGTCCAGGATCACCATTCCATCCGGTTTTTCCCCGGCGGTCATCCAGATTTCGCGGAATTCCTCCCATCCCGATCCGGCCAGGCCGGGATTCAAGTCGGCGCGAATCCACGCATCGCTGGTACACAGAGCGCATTCGGCGACCGCCCGGCGGAACGGCTGGACCCTGTTCCAAGCCAGAAGGCCCAGCCGTCGGCAACCCTGCTTGGCCAGGTTCCGTACCGCAGCCCCGATCAAGGCGTCAAAATCCACCGACACGGTGTACGGGGTCATGAATCCCACCAGCGGAACCGGACACGCCCGCACCCGCCGGTGCCACGCCGGCATCGACGGCACGTCCACGATCACGCCGCCATCGAGTTTCCCGTCCAATGCATCGCTCCAGAACCGCGGGCACGTCGGGGATTCCGACGGCTCGGGACTCGGCTCGGCACTGCCCACGTACAAATGCGCCTCGTATCCCCGGTGCTCCAGATCCATCTTCAAGGCACTGGTCAACGCCCGGAAATGGTGGCTGATCCGCCGGTTCAGAAGGTTCACTTCGGATAAAATCCCAATCCGGCAGTGAGTCTTCTGCTCGGCCACAAACACCCCGCGCCCTTGGCGCTTGGTGAGCAGCCCCTTGCGTGCAAGCAATTCCAAGGCATTGGTGAGGGTGTGCTTGCTGACACTATAGCGGCAGGCCAATTCGACGACCGTCGGCAGCCGCGTTCCCGGCGTCCCCGGGTTGACGAACTCCGCCCGCAACCGACCGGCAATCTGGTCTGGCAAGCTGAGATACGTATCAGAAGAAGCCCTGTCTTCCATATCAATAGGTATCCTACTCAATCCCCGGGTGCTGTCAAGGAGAATTCCAGAAAAAAGCAGAGGGGTTCTTTAACGTCCGATAATGCATGTTATGTTAAGCTTGCCAATTTTCTCAGCAAAACAGGGGGAAAAGGCGGCTAAGCACCCAGCCAACCTATTGCCTTCGCATACCTAACAAATTGGATCAAATTCTGGTTCGCGCGGGTGCCACGGATGGCGCAGTTGCCATCACCAAACCACGACGGCTGTTTAGAAGGTCTTCGATCTGCCAGCCCGAAGCCGACAGGAATCCCAGTGTTTGCCGTTCCCCAGTGCGCTTCGAATCATGTATCAGCAAGCGGTCGGATCGATCCATCGCATAGCAAACGCTATCCATGCGGGAAAATGGCTTTCCCCCACGCGGGCCGTCAATAAGGCACAGATCGTAGCGCCTGTCGGGCAAGTCGGTGGTGATTGGACGACCGGCCCCGTAGAGCCGCAAATCGATCATGGGATGATCGTAGATCGGTTTTGTCTTGGCGTACCACCGTTCGTCGGCTTCCATGCTGGTGACGTGGCAGCGACAGCCGGCGAAGGCCGCCGTGCTGTAACCCGATCCGAACTCAAGCACCGTTTTAACGCGATATCGGCGAACGACATTTGCCAGTTGTTCGAGCTCCGCGACATCCATGCCCCAGGCGTTCGACAGGACCGGACTGCCACCGGTTTCCTTGAACTCGAAGTTTGCGCCGTACATGACCTCATCAGGTCCGGCGAAAAACCCCTCAAGGAGTATGGAAATTCGCCATCGGCAATCAGGATTTTCCAGTGTTACGAGTGTGGTTTTGGTTATGGAAGCGGTCGCTGGTTGCGACCACGGCCCGCAGTTCGTGAGCCCGGCGTAACAGTCGCCGATGATCGGATCGCACGATTTATAGGTGTATGATACGACGACCGACTCTTCATACAGCTCCCACCAGCATTCGTCGGCGAGACGGTTGACGGTGACGGTGTACGGCGAAAGCGCGACTTCCACGAGATTTCCGGCGTCGGAACAAATCGTGATGGTGCGCGCTGGAATGGTGACCTGGTAACTGGTTGCCAGCCCTGCCGGCGGGCACTGGCACGGGGCCGGGTCCTCGCCCGACGAAGATGAAGACGAAGACGAAGATGAAGATGAAGACGAAGATGAATTAGGTGAACCGCAGCATCCCGGCGGCGCCAACAACGGCGCCGTGGGCGTTGCCGGCGAGAAGTCGCCGCAATTCGCCACACTGGCACAAAGCAAGTGCTTGAGCACCTTGGTGGCGACGCACCCATCGTAGTGCCATACGTCGATTGCGAGACCGAACGTGTTCCCGCAATCGCTGGCGACCAGCGTGACGGCGCTGTAGCCGGTGTCGCAATCGTAGGTCGTCTGGAACTTGTGGAAGCAACGCGGCCCGGAGGCGGTGCTAGAGGACGCGCCGATGCTCGACGATTTGGCCGATCCGTACTCAGACACCGAACGCCTGCAACTTTCGTTCGTTCTCGGCGAACTGCTGGGCGGTCTTGGGCGTGAAGCGAATGTCCGCGAATCCGCGGCGGATCCCGCTCAAGCGAAAGACCAGCCGCAGGTGCTTTCGACGCTGCTGTTTGTCGAACGTCACGCTGATTTCATCGCCCCACACTTTGGCGCCGAGCAACACCGGCTTGTCACAGGTGTGCCCGATCACCTCGATGCTGTCTCGGTCGCAGACCTCGACGAAACGCGGGTCGATGGGGACAGACTGATTGTGCTGGGTGCATTCGACCACCAGAACGTCGTGGAACCGCACGTCTGGCGATTCATCGACGTACAGCCCCGACGAGCAGCAGCTTGTCCTCCGGGCTCGGGGGCATCTCCGTGATCACTTCGACCGTGAACGTGTTGACGAAGGTGGTCGCGGGCTGGCCACTGACGGCGCCGCCGGCAACGATCGCCGAGAGGGTCGTCTGGATGTTCGCGAAAATCTGCTGATCGACGGGGATGCCCATAGCTGAATCTGAAATCTCAACCGCCCCGCTTCTCCAATTGCCACTGCAGCTTGTTCGCCAGCCGCTCGGCCAGCACCCGATCGATCTCCTGGGTGATCTCCTGCGACAGCGTTCCATCCCGTTCCAGCACGCTCACCAGGGCGGGGCCGAACTGTTCCTTGATGGCCTGCCGCTTGAGCGGCTGACCCTTGCGCGGTCCGCGCTGGATCGTGCGCCCGGCGTAGGCCCCGCGCTGTGGCGGGTACTTCGGTTGATTCAATACGCGGGAGAAGATCCCCTTGTGACCGCGCTTCTGCGCCGCCGAGCCTTTGGGCATCGTCGCCTGGAACATGTGCTTGAACATTTGCGCGCCACCGGAGCGAAGGAGCTGCGCCACCACGCCCTCATCGGCGTCGATGAGAGCGTCGAACAATGCCAGAGGCAGTGCGGCGTAGCGCACCGCGATGCTGGCCACGGCCTCGCCACTGGCGGCCGAGAGCAGCGGTTTGCCGATCGCCTTGCGCACCTGGCTGATCTTCGCGGTTAGCTCGCGCCCGGCAGCGCGGGCGATGATGCCTCGGCTCCGCCGCGCCGTATCGTTCACCGCTGCCCGGATGGCGGCATGGGCCGCTCGCGGGTCCAGCGTCTGGCGGATCTCCGCCAGTGCCGCGTCGAGGGTTTGCGCCTGGAGGAACATGAAGAAGGTGACCTCCCGTGGTTATGCTTCGAGCACCTGAAAATCCAGACTGCTCCCGCCTGTGTCGGCCAGGGCGTAAAGCGTCGCATCGCCAAGGCGCACCACGTAGGCCTCGCCCGGCTCCAACGCCAGTACGGGATAGAAGCTCGCGGCGACCACCACGCCGATCTGGATCGGAGCGGCCCCGGCATTGCGGATGAAGCCCAGTCCGATGCTGGCCATATCCGCCGGGAAGATGATCTGTTCGGCGCTGGTGTCCAGGTCCTGCGCCCCCGCGCCGTAGCGCGTGCCAGTCATGTCAATCTTCTACCCCCAGCTCTTGCGCTCGAAGCTTAAGCCGCTCTTGGACACGTTCATTCGCACATCGACAGTAATTTCCTGACTCATCGCGCCTCCAGGGTGAGGATGGCCAGATCGTGCCACGCCCCACCGCCGCTTGCTGGAACGAACAGGGCGAATGATTCCGCCGCTTGTCCCACCCGCAATGGCAACTCAATGCGATCGGCCCCGCGGGCATCGACCTCCGCCGAGCTGATGCCGCCAAGCACGTTGTTGGCCACGCTGATTAGCAGCTTGGGGCTGACCAGGTTGCCGCTGGCGTCGAGATACGCCGGCGGCTGGCGGCGCACGATGCAGCGAATGTTCCGCTGTGGCTTGTTTCCTGCCGGAAGGTAGACCGCCGGCTCGTCGAAATCGCCGCCGAAGAACACGGACTGATCGCTCTTGAGCATGTCAGCAAAGCCGCCCATGGATTTAGTGTTTCCCCTCGACGGACAAGTGGGCGTCGTCCCTCATCGCCAGCGCCACGACCAGACTCCTGACGGTGGCCACGTCGAACATGCCGGTGCTTCCCAGCGTGCGGACCGATGTCAACGTGCTGTTGCCACGGATATCGATCCACGTCACGCCGTCGCGATCGGTTCGTTGCAACCACGAAAACTTCTGCGACTCATCCTTCACATGCAATCCCCTGCGGCATGGGCGCTGCGGCGCGGATCCGCTCCACACTCACGTCGCGTTCGGCCAGCCAGGGAACCAATAGGTTCTCCCAGATCGCCCCCTCATCATTCCAACGCCGCTTTGATCGGTTCTGCCCCGCCTGCATGCCGTCGTAATCTTCGCTGCCGTCCCAGTCGGCGCCGTACACCTCGATGCGCCTCGCTCCACGCCAGGCCGCATAGACCAGGGCGAAGGTCGCGGTGTACATCGCATAGCGCAACCGACGCGGGCAGTAGTCGAACAGATCCTCGAGGAGGTGCGTCGATCCAGACCACTCCTTGGCCCGGCTCCAAAGGTTCTGCTTCGCGTTCCGCGTCGTCAGCAGGGTCGTGCGGGGATTCACCTCATCGCGACAGTTCTGGATTAACGGCCAGTCTCCGGCGGCCCATACGTCGCAGTGGAACGCCAACGCCGCCCGGTTGACCGCAATCAACAGGTTCGGCGAAGGCTCCAGCCCGGGATCGCTCTTTGAGCGCTCATGCCGTCGCCATCTCCGCAGTCTCGCCAGCGAGGGGCCGGGACAGAGGATCACCGCGTTATGAGAGCAGTCCATCGCTGTCTCCGAAAACGCCGGCTAACCAGTGAGGCACCGGGACATCCCGGCGCCCCACTGAATGAGGAGTCAAGCTGCGTTGAGATTGATGTTGGCGGTGCTGGCGGCGCTGGCGGCATTAGCGGTCGCCCGGCCGGCCCGCGTGTTGCCGGTACTGGTCAGCGTGAGGTAGCGGTTGGTGGCGTCCCAATAGAGTTCATCGCCCTGGACCCACGTCTCGCCGGCGTGCTTGGGCAGGCTCCAGATGCGCCCGATCTCCAGGACGCCGGTCGCTCCGGTTGTCACCGCGTCCAGCGCGATGCCGATAATCGACCCAATAACGACGACCGCCTTGGCCGCCACGGCGCTGCCGCCGGAGTTCGTCCAGGCAATGCGCCACGGTTCAGAAACAAACGCCGCTTCCATAATTGTCCCTTCTCAAGTTCGAGACCTTAAATTTGATCGCTCTGACTGTTGTTCGGAAAAAGGATGATTGGCGGCCGGCCAGCGGTCCTGGGACCCCCGGCGCGGTCCGCCCGTACATCCCCCATCTCCCCCTTCGGCTCAATCAGCACGCCGATTAAGCGCCGGGGTTCTTCACCATGCCCCGGAAGTCAATCGCCTTGGCCGCCACGGTGTGGCGGATGGCGTATTTGATGTCCTGGGAGTCGAAATCCGTTTCCTGCCGCAGAACCGGCGCGGGCTCATCTTCCAGGAATGCCAGCTCGATGGTGTCGATCTGTCCCTCCCGGTGGTCGGCCAGCAGGTACCAGGCGGTGGCGCTGTCATCGTCCAGGCGGGTGGAGCTGACCACTGTGAACTTCCCGCTGTACGGGTTGGCCTGGCCCACCGTCTGCGGAGCCGAGCTACTGGTGCTGATGATCGCCAGAAGCTGTGAGCTGCCCAGGAACTGCTCGGTGCTGGCCTTGAGGCTCGTGGGCACCAGGATGAACTTGGGTTGCAGCTCGAGGCGGGCATGGCCCTTGGGTCCCTTCTGCTTGAGCATCAGGGCCTCGGCGTTGGCCAGGCTGGTAACGCCGGGGCCGGTCTTGGCCGCCGTGGTGCTGACCAGGTTGGCGTGGGTGCCATGGAACAGGGCCACGCTGTCGCTCAGTGCCGCGTTGGCGGTGATGGCCGCGTAGGCCACATCCTCCTCCAAACGGGATGCCGCGTTGGCCTGCAGGATCGGCAGTCGGCTGAAGGCGTTCAGGTCATCGTTGACCACCGCCTTCCAGGTCAGCTTAATGCCGCCGTTGTAGCTCACCAGCGAATAGCTCTCCTTACCATCGCCTAGGGTGACGTAATTGATCGGGGCCCCATCATCGGCCGGGGTCAGCGACGGCGACTCACTGAGGATGTCGCGGTTAAGCGGCTTGAAGTCCGGCGCCGTCACCCGCCGGGCCCAAACTGGCCAGGTCTTGGGCGCATCCAGGTAAGCGTTCCGCAACGTCTTATTGAGCGTGTTGGCGAGGATGCTTGGAAAATCCCCGGTGCTTTGGGCCAGCGCCGCCACTTGCGGATAGCTCTGTCCGAGCATCCGCGGCGAGAGCAGCAACTGCGCCATCCGCGGCGTGGAGACCTCCATCGCATCGACAGCGCCCAGGGCCGCGAGGTAATGTCGGCCCATCATCACCAGCGACATCGCCGCGAACTTCTGCCCGCGTTCCGAAGGCTTCTCCACCTTGGCGTTGGCCCGCAGCATGATGGCTTCGGGAATGGACGCCTGCAGACTGGTGAGGTTGTTGTCACGCCCGACCAGAACCGTCGGCTGCGCCTTCCACTGGCTCTTCAGCGCCGCCAGCATGGCGGTGCGGGCCTGCCGCAGATCGTGCCCCTCGCCGATCGAGCGGCTGACGACATTCTGGTCGGCACGCAGGATGGCCCCGAGCTGCGTGATCTCCGCCACGCGCCGGGCCTCGAGCGCCACCAGGTTGGTCGCGGCCTTGACCCGCGCTCCCAGTGGCGCTGCCTTCCTGTCGTCGTCGTCCCCTTCGAGCTTCGCCGCCGCGGCGTTCTCCCCGTCAGACCCGCTCGCAGTGTCCGCTCCACCGGGCGTCTTCCCGGCCGGGGCGGCGAACTCGCCCATCATCTCCACGGCCGCGTCGCAGGCCGCCTGCTGTTCGGGCGTCAGCCCGTCATGGAATTCCTGTGCCTGCTCATCGCTGGCATCGCTGTCCAAACCCATGGCCACAAGGGCCGCGCGAACTTTAGGATCCATTGAATGGTCCCCCTTAAAAGTGGCTGCCCCAGCAGCCGGTTGTGTCAGCGTCCGCCCGGAGACATTCCCCGAAACGTCGCTTGTGTTGTCTGTGTTCTGCCGCCCCGCCAGCAACCCGTTGGGATTGGCCGCGGCCTTGCCGACGAAATCGACGGCCGACAGCTCGGCCAATCGAGCCACCGTCCGCCCCTGGGCTTTTTCCTGCTCATCGGGCGTCCAGGCGATCACCGCGCTCAGCCCGATATCGGTCGGCTGCGCCGCAGCGATGCCGAGCAGGTACGTCCTGGCGTCGCCGTAACCCGGCAACACCCGGGCGAAATCGCCAATGCGGATGTCGCCGCGAAGGACCCGCCCGCCCCCCGCGCCGTCGCTCTCGATGCGCACGTTCTGGCAGCGCCCCACCGTGGTCCCCATATCGTCGAGGATCTGGCCGTTCTTGATCTCCGGGTGCTTGATGCGGCTTTTGACCGATCCACCCTGGCCGTCGATCAGCGCCTTGGCCTGCCGCAGCGTCACCTCGTCGATCTCGAACGGGTAGCCCAGCGCCGGCCCCACGGTCATGATGGCGGCGCCGTAGATGACGCCTTCCTCGATGTCCACTCGCACCGGCGAAGCGAACGGCTCAGCCGCCCGCAGTGCCGTGACCCGTGCCCGATTTTGGTTGTGTTTCCCGCCCTTTTTCATTTTTCGTTTGACTCCCCCGCTCGGCGCGCCGAAAATATCACTGTCGCCTGCTGTAGGCTGGATTGCCTGCCCTTCGGGGCTCGCGCCAGACGTGCCCGCAGGAGATAGCCTGTCGATGGGCGGTCCGTCGGCCGAAAAGCCGTCCCCGTCATTCCGGCAGGCTTTTTTATTCCACTCTCACCGCTCCAAAGTCGTGGTTGTAGTACCAGTGGCCCTGGTGGTCGCGCCCCAACAGGAACATCACTGATTCCGACTTCCCGTTCAATTTCACCTGTACGTTGAATCGCCGATAGGCCGCGTACTTCGCACCGGCAACCGCCTTCTGCTCGGACCCCACTGGCACGCCGCGTTCAATCATGGCGGGTATGGCCGGAACGATTCGAGCCCGGCGCATGTCCGCTGTGTTGGCGATTATTTTCTTGACCCCTCCTCCAGAGACCCCAACTTTCACGCCTGTCGCTGCATTGCTGAACTGCTTCCCTTGCAGGTGTTGTTGAGCATACGAACGTGCGAGCTGGCGGAGCTCATCCTTGTCGGTCGTCTTTCCCAGCTCGTCGCCGTTGACCACAACCGTCCCTCCGGTGGATCTCGCCGCGATCGCCGCCGTGTGGTCAGGACCAGAGTAAGCCGCCTTGGGCGCTTTACCGCCCGAGGTCCCGCCACCCCCTGATGCAAACTTCCCGTCCTTGTCCCGCGATTCATTGGGATCGAATCCCGGCGCCGCCTGCCGTGCATTCATCCCGGCCGGGTTGCTCGGGCTGCCCGCCGGAGCAAACCCCCCGACATGATCGATGCCCATCGTCCCCGGCGGTCGCCGCGGCGCGATCTTCTTGCGCGTCCGCAGCACGTTTCTCCATCCGCCGCACGTCTGGTTCGCCTCACTTGGCCGCGAATATTTCTGGCACCCACCCCGCTTCCAGAACATGCAGGTGGCGCACGACCGCATCGGATCCACGACATCGATCAGATCCGGCGTCGTCTTGTCAGTTCGTCCGCTGGTCGCCGCGCTTCGCTTATCCGCCGCCTCGAGGATTTGCCCCGACAGATCCGGCGCTCCCAACGCGTCGGGCGATGGAGCGCTGGCGCTTTGGACCTCGGCCGACTTCTGATCTCCGATGCCTGCGCTGTGTTCTTTGAGCTTCACACCCAACCGTTCGGCCAGGTGTTCGACATCGATCCGTGAATCTGCGTACCCCGCCGCCGCCGTGAGCAGCCCCTGTAAAAATTGTCGCTCGGCATCATCCTCCGGCAGCGTGATCTCCTGCGTCTGGGCTTCGGCCTTCTCCACGTTCAGCCGCCCCATCACGTGCTCGTAACGCGATCCGTTCTGGGCCGCGATTTCCTCGCGGGTGGTCAGCCGCTGCTTGAGCGCAATCGACCAGGCGTTGGCTTCCTTCTCCGGATCGATCCAAGGCACCGCCGGCGGGATCCATTCACACGCCAGGAAGCGGTCGGGATCGGCCACGAACTCCGCCAGGGAGAACTCCGGGCAATCGTCCAAGCGCCCCTGCACCGCGGCCAGCGTGAAGAAGACCTGGTACAGCGGCCGCAGCACGGTATCGATCAGCAGGTCCTGCACCGGGCCGTACTCGCGGATGTCCTCGAGCATGTCCTGGCGGCTGGCCGAATAATTTCCGTCGCTGTGCCGCGTGAGCTGCGTGGCGCTGCAGCCGACCCCCGCCCCGATGCCGCGCAGGGTCACGTCGGCGAACGCCGAGTACTGCGAGCCTGGCCGGGCCGGGTTCACTCCGGCGATGTCCTCGCCGGGCTGCAGATAGGCGATCATGCCCGGAGTCATCTGCGTGATCGGCGTGCCGTCGCCCCCCAGCAGTCCCGCGGGCGTGGAAGTCTGGTTGCCGCCGGCGGCCGCCAGCGGCGCCGCTCCGGCCCAGCCGGCATTGCCGTTTCGCTTGACCACCACCCCCAGCATCGCCTCCATGATCATGGCGGTGAGCGTGGCCCCCTTGTAGCGGTCGAAGTCGCGGATCTCCTGCATCACCGGGGCGAACTGCGTCACGCCCCGTGTCTGCAGCACCCGCTCTTGATCCATGAAGTGCAACACCCGCTCGGCCGGGATGCGGATCGATTGGAAGGTCTGGCGGCTCAGGTAGTCGTAGGGATTGCGGGTATAAAAGTGGTAGGCCACCGGGGCCTGGAACCGATCGACTTCGATCCCGCCGCGGACTTCGTTTTCTCCGTGGCTGACGATGGTCAAATCCAGTTGCTCGGCCTCGTAGCTCTGGAAGCGCAGGCCCACGTCCGCGGCCCGCGAGCCCGTGCCCAGCGCCCGCGCCGCATCGGTCGATCCCCCCGCCCCCCCTCCGCCCACCGCGGCGTCCGCCTGGCGAATCTGCTCTTCGCCGGCGACTAGGACCAGGAATCCCTCGCCGGCGACCAGGTGCTCGCCGACCAGCAGTCTTTGCTTTTGAAACAGCGATTGCCGCCGCTCGATGTCACAGAGCTTGGCATCCCGCGCCCAGGCCATGAACAGCTCGTGGGCCAGCGCGTTGAGTTTCGGCAGCAGCTTGCCATCGCACGCCTTGGCCCGCGGCACCGGCAGGATGCCCCGTCCGACCACGTTGCGCCGCGCCGCCCGCACCGCCGACTTGCCGATCCAGGTGTCGCGCACCGTCTGCCGGGCCCGGGCATTGAGCAGTTGTTCATCCTGCAGGATCGCCAGATCCGCCGAGCCGGGGTTGGAGCGCCAGTCGCGGTTGCGCCGGCCGGTGTCGGCCGCGGCGTAGACCGCCAGCGCCGCCCGGGCCGCGGCCCGTTGCAGCCCCGCTCCCGGCGAAACCCATCCGATGATGCGATCCAGGACGTTCAGATTACTTCCCCCGCGAAATCTCAGATTACGTGCGTGAACTGCACCGCCGCGAACCCGCCGTTGCTTTGCCGCGCGATGATCAGCTCCAGTTCCTTCTTGCGCTCGATCAGCTTTGTGATGTCCAGGAGTGTTTTGGAGCGCGCGTCGATCGTGTACGCCGAGGCGTTAGCCTGGTAGGCCGCCTGCAGCGCCGCATCCACATAGCCAAGTTCTTGCGCCGCCGTCATCGCCTAGGTCCCCTTGTCGCCTTATCGCCTTGTCGCTAGCGCCACTTCAGTGGGTCCGGCACGAAATCCCTCTGCTCATCCGTCGCCAATCTCACCGGCCTGCTCTCCGCCGGCACAATTGCCGGGCGCGTCCCGTGCTCGGCGACGAACGCCAGGCACGTCGAATCGAGCCAATGGTTCTGCCGGCTGACCGCCTGCCAGCGGGTGACCAGTCCCTTACCGGCGATGAACTCCTCGACCCGCTTCTCCGCCGTCAGGTGCCGGGCGAAGCTCGCATGTTCATTGCCCGGCGCCGCGAACAGCGCCAGTGCTCCCGGCCGCCCCAGCGGGATCTGCAGGGCATCATGCAGCCGCGATTTCCACCGGTCGGCATTGATCTCGACCAGCACCCCGCCCCGCGGCGGCGGTTGCGGTACCGCTTCGTAGCCGGGGTCGTACATCGCCTTGCGCATGGTGCTTGGCACCCGCCCCAGTTGCCCAGTGCCAAATCCCTTGGCGGGCAGAAACCCCGGTCCCGATTCGGCGCAGAACTGGATGACCACATCCGGCCAGTCGCCGGCATCGATCAACACCAGCCGCGGCCGCATCGTCTGCCCATCGGGTCCGAGCCAGCCGGGCAGACACACCTGATCGCGGAACTGCCGCAGCGCCACCAGCAGCGCCGCCGTCACATCCATCTGATCGCTGGGCACCTCGAAGCGTCCATAGTCGATCACCGTCGGCGTCAGTGTCGGCTCGCCGGGGGGCGTCCCCTCCATCGCGCCCGCGGCATCGGTTGCAGGCCGCAGGTTGGCCGTCTGCAAGGCTGACCAGTGGCACAGCCATTTACCCAGGTCGATGCCCACGGTTATGGCCGAAGCCTCGGCACTGATCCTGCCTCGTGGCAGCGGCGACTGCCTTTAGCAGATCGTCCGCCAGTCGGTGGCCGTCAGATCGATCGCCGCCGGCGCCCAGGGCAACGCCCAGGTGAACTGCCGCAGATCTTTTTCCGCCGCGTCGGCATCATCCTGTCGCGACGCCCACCACTCTTTCCGGGCCACATCGCTCATGGAGATCAGCAGGTTGTTGACCGCCGTCCACCTGAACCCCAGCGTGTCCGTCCGCTTGGCCTGGCCGCGAATCTGGCCGCCCTCGACCTCCAGTCCCTCATGCAACAGCATCGCCTGCCGATTGGCATCGAAGCGTTCTCCTTCCGTCCATTGCACTCCGCACCCCGAGCAGACAATCGCTGCCTGAGCCCCGGCGTCCATGACGTTCTCCACGTCGCGCCACCCGACCAGATGCTCGCGTTCCGGCGTCACCCACGCCCCGCAGTGCGGGCAAGGCAGCGCCAGCCGGCTGTGCGACCCGCGCATGTAATCCTGCCAGGTCCGTCCCGTTTCGGTCGAGACCGTGCATTCGAGATAGATCCTGGCACGCGATCCGAAGGCCTGCGTGCGGGCCTCGAGCTGCGCGATCGGGTCCGCCTCGCGCGATCCACCGCCGGCGGTGTCCATGCCGTCCGTCTCGGAAATCACCACAACCCGGCTGGTCATGCCGGCGCGGCTCTTGTCCGCGCCGCCGCCACTCATGAACCGTAAAACGCGGCCGTTGCGGAACTGAATCGCCAGCCCGCTCTTGCCGCCGCGGCTGCCCGCCCCGGCGCGTCCACTCGGCAGCAGTTCGCGATAGCCACTCGCCTCGATCGCCGGACGCAGATCATCGCGCCACTTGTCGGCCGCCAGGTCCATCGATGGCAGGCCGCAGATGACCGTCTCGCCCACCTCAAAGAGGTGATACAGGACCGGGATCACGAAACCACACAGCGTCTTGCCGCTCTGGGCCGGCCCCGTCACCACGAAGCGTCGCCAGCGCTCCGAATCCATTTCATCCAGCAGCAGCCCGGCCAGAGGCTGCCGCGCGATCCTGAATTTACGTCCGGCGTGCGGGCCGGTGGTGAGAACGATCTCCTCTTCGGCGAACTGCCGCATGGAGCGGATCTCTCGTACCCGTGCCAGTTCGATCAGTCTTCTGACCGCGTCCCGCGCCGTCGCGCCCGCCGCCGCATTGCTCGGTTTGGTTCCCACGCATTATTTCTTCCACCAGGGGAATACCGGCTTGCTCGTGGGGTTATGCAGCATGAATCACCTTGTCGTTTTACGCCTGCCCGGCCGGCCCTGGTCCCAGGACGCCACAAACTCATCGAGCAGTTCGTTGGTCGCGGTCACGATCTCCGCGCCGAAACGCCGTTGCAACGCCTCGATGCCTCCGCGCAGCATCCCGGCCAGCGCTGCGATCAGTCCGTCGAGTTCTTCGAGCTTCACATGCGTTCCGCGTTCGCGGTCGCGGCGCATTTCCTCGCGGTCCGCCCGCGCCGCCCGGAAGCGCTCGAGGTTCTCAGATTGGTCCTTGGGCCGGCCGCGTTCTCCGCCGAGCCCCTGAGCCAGCCGCCATTGCTGATATTTTGCCACATCGATCCGCGTCCCCGCGGATTTTGGCCCATCGAGCCTGACCGGTGCCCCGCGGCGTAGATCGCGCCGCACGGTGTCCTCGCTGATCTCCAGCGTTCTCGCCGTCTCGGCAATCGTCGCCGCTGCCTGGCTCTGGCTTTGCGTCGTCTTGGTTGGCTTCCCGCGTTTCGCTCGCGGCTTCTTCCGCGCAGGGGTCCGTGTCCGCTCGTCGCAATCACGTTGTTTTTTCCCCACCCGATTAGGCATTTATTTTCACGTCGGCTGCGTGCGCGAAGACTGGCCGTCGCCTCATCGCACCGATGGCCACCCCCCTGGGGAGTACCTTGGCCTCACGAGGCTGCGGGGTTGCCCTCGAGCCTCGCAGTGATGGCGAACGTCACCGTCGCCGTCGCCGCCCCGCCGCCGATCGCCGCCCCCTTGGCGGTGACCTTCGCAATGCCGTTCAGGCCACGCCGGTAATACTCCCGCTGGCCCGGCTGCAGGTGATCGTATTCGCCCGCCGCGTGGAGCCCATCCACGTGTACAAGCAGTTCCCCCGCGCTGCTTTGCTCGCTCTGGACCTTGATTGCGGTCGCGCCACCGCCATCGTTCGTGGCGTCGAAGATCGTCGTTTCCGCCGTCGTCAGATTCTGCTGTCCCGCTGTCATGGTGTCCCCCACCTGTCCTGAACGAACGTCTGCGTAGGCGCTCAGCCCATTGCCATGGCCGCAGGGGCCGCAGTCACAGGCTGAAGCGTCCCGGCCACGCCCAGATTCGTCGCCCCCGCGCGAACGGCGGCGGGCGGGGCCACTTCAGCACTGGTGGGCGGATAGAACCACGTCGAGCCACCGTCCATGCTGATCTTCTCGGCGTAAGTGCAATCCGTGTAGATCGTGTAATTGTCGGTGGCGAACGAACCGTTGAAAACTGCGCCGTAGGCCTCGACGTCGGTCAGCCAGACCGGGCCGTTGAACGTGCCGCCTTGGATGTATTCCCCCGCGAGCGTCACCGAACCGTTGAACACCGCATCGCCGCCGAACTGGGTCCAGTTGTAGGTTTCGCTAAGAATGTCTTGATTCCAGACCCCGGCGGTGAGGCCGCCGCTCACATAGGTCACGGTTCCGCTGACGCTGGTTCCCGCGTAGTTCGCACCGTCGATGGTGAGGTCGCCGATGAGCGTGGCGCCTGCGCCAAGTGTGCCGGTGGTGGCGGTGGCGGTGCCGCCCTGGGCGGCCCACGTCCCGGACGCCAAATCGCCATCGAGGTAGACGTTGTTCGCGCCGTTGAAAACGGCGGAACCGTCGATGTTGGCGCCGTTCTGCGTAACGTTGCCATTGAACGTCCCGCCGTACAGTGAGTCGCCGGCGTGGACTGTGATGTCTCCCGTCCATTCGCCGCCGTTAATCGACCCGGAACTGAAGGTCAACGGACGGGGTGTGGGCGTGACGACATTCGACGACACGTAGCCGCCGTCGAGGACCAACGATCCGGTCAGCGTCGCCGCGTCCAATGTGGAACCGATACCCAGTGTCAAAATTCCGCTGATTGTTGTCGGAAGGCTGTTGTCTCCGATGGACGCGCCAGAAACTTCGGAATCGCAGTCGATGATCGCCCGGCGGATTATTCCGCCGGTCCAGATCAATCCACCGTTGAACGTCGGCCAGCCGCCGTTGTTTCCTATAGCGCCGGCGCCAATGACCGGGCCGTTGAACACCCCACCGTCGATCCCGGAGGCGGCCGTCACCGATCCACTGAATGTGGCGGTTCCGTTGACGCTGATGGCACCAGCAATCGTCACGGACCCGGCGTTGCAGGTGCCGCTGTTGGCCCGCCCCGATCCTGAAATGGTCACGGTGTCGGCGGCGGTGGGGGTTCCGCTCGGCGTCCAATTGGACGCGATCGACATCGAACCGGTGACGTTGAAGGCAAAAGCGGCCATTGATCTACACCAACCGGAGTTCGGAGTTGATCGCGGCGACGGCGGCGTCGAGCGCCGCCCAAGCCTGTCCAATGGCCTGCGCCGCGGCGGGGTGCTGGGCGCAGAACGTGGCCAGCGACGGGATCATTTTCGACGCCTTGGCGTCGGCGGCGGGGTCGAGCGTCCACTCCCCGGACTCCGTGCGCTCGCCGCGTTGGAGTTGGATGACCGAGCGCACGTCGAGCGTCCGATCCACCCGGATGACGGGGGACAGGTGGATCGAGTACTGGACGGCGTTGGGGGTGATGGCGATCGGCTCGCCCTTGGTCGATGGGATCATCGTGTTGCTTCTCCCGCTGGGAACTCAAAAACCTGCGCTTGCGATCACCGCGCGTCAACTCCAGACTGCTTATCGATGGATCCACGCCCGCAGCGTGTCAGCCAGTGCCGCGCCGCCGGCCAGCATGGCGGCGATCTTCCCCATCTTGCGCAGCCGCGGCTGGGGTCGGAGGCGCTTCAGCTTCTCGTCGGTCTCCGCCGTGACTGCGGCAATGCGGTGGTCGATCGTTCTTTCGATGCGCACGGCGAGCGCGTCCAGTTGTTCCTGGAAGCGCTCCGCCAGGGGTTCCACCAGGATCTCCTGGACGCGGCGCACGTCCTCGGCGCTGAGCGAGCGCATGACCATGGCACTCATTTCGTGCCGGTCGCCGACCCCGCGGATGCGGCAGCCGGCACCGGCGTGGAATGACCGGAGAGGCCACGAACAAACCCGAATATCGACGTGACCCAGGGCTTGATGTTGATGAGCGAAATCGCCTTTGCCATCCAGCCAAACGGATTGCCGAATCCCAGCCAGAGCGAAAGCACTTCGAGCACCGCGAGGCCGATGATACCGATCCAGAAGAACGCCTGAATGCGTATGCCCCAACGCACATACCACCTGCCGTGGAGATCCCGGTAGGCCGCCTGCTCGGCCGAGAGCGCCGTGTTCAGCTTCTCGCGCTCGGCAGCCACCTGCGTGAGCTGCTCGGCCGCCTGGTTATTGGTTTTGATCGCCTGTTGATGCTCGTAACTCGCCGAGCCGAGCAGGGATCGCCCCTCGGCATCCGCATGAGGCACTGCGGCGATGACATGACGATCGGCGCTTTCGATGTGGGATCGCGTCCGGGCAATCTCGCTGCCCACGGACGGGATGCTGTCCGGTACATTCACCTGGCCGGCGAAATGACATCCGGCGCCCACGACGATCAGGAGGGAGAAAGCCAGGGAAAGAAACGTCGATGGGAGCGTGGATCGATTGTTCACGATCCTATGTAGGCGCGCCGCGAAAAATTCATCGCTGCCGCGAAGGGTTGCGGACGATGGCCTGGATGGTGCTCGCCAGCCATTGCCGACCCAATTTGGTGGGGACTTCCGCGGCGTTCAGCTTCGCGGCGATGGCACGAAGGCTCACGCCTTGGGCGCGATCGAGCATGATCTGCTGAATCGCGAGCTGCTCCGCCCCATTCGCCACCAACGATCGACCATCCGCCGCCAGGTCGTAACCGTAAGGCACACGTCCGCTGATGCGACGCCCGCTCCGGCGGAGCTGCTGCAACGCGGCGCTGGTGCGTTCAGAAATCACGTCGCTCTCGAATTCAGCAAAGACTGCGAGCAGCCTGAAAATCATTTTCCCGGCGGCGGAAGTGGTATCGAGTTTCTCGGAAAGACTCACCAGGTCCGCGCCGGCTCGATCGAGCCGCTGCGAAATCATGATCGCGTCGATCGTGGATCGCGCCATGCGCGAGAGGCTGTAAACGACCAGTGCCCACTACAGGAACAGACGCGTTCGAGCGCCCGCTGCAGCCCTGGCCGGTTGTTCGCCCGGCTGCCGCTGATGCCGGCGTCCTCCTCGATGCCGAGGAGCTGGTAGTCGTTAAGCTCACACCAGGCTTCAATGCGGGCACGCTGGGCCTCGAGGCTCACGCCCTCGGATGCCTGTGTTTCAGTGCTGACCCGTAGGTAACCGATTGCTGATCGACCCGAAGTTGCCATGGCATGTCCCCACTCGCGCACATGACCGCCCCCTGCGTACATAACCGGTCGGTCACGTGCGCCAATCGCCGCCAAACCCTCACGTGCGCCCGGGTTTTCAGCGAATGCCGGCGGCTTCCAGGCTGATCGTTGGATGCAAATGTTGTCTTAGAAGCTGCCGGCGCAGCTCCCGTCCGATCACTTCGGAAAAGTAGCTGAAGGCGTTGCGGCTTCGCGTCAAGTCGAATTTTCGGATCGCCTTAATCGCTACGACCAGGCTGTCATGCACGGCATCATCCTCATCGGCGGAACATCGCCAGGCGATGCCGCCGGCCTGATGCTGCGCGATGGCCAGCAACCCCTCGCAGATCTCGCCGTGATTGCCACGCGGTTTGCTGAATAACTGGGTAAAGCGTCGTCCGTTCATGTACCAAGCCCCTGTGCCACGAGCCATGTGCGCGCCGATACCATCGCGGCCCGTGCCTGTCCCAGCGATACCTGCATCTCCGCCGCCAGCCGACTGAGGATCGGCCGCCCGCTGCTGGTTGCCAACACTCCCGGATTTCGTTCGATGGCGTGAATCAGTGCCCGTGTGTTTCCGCGTCGCCGCAGCCGAATAAGCAGTTCCCGGGCGGCGCAGATTTCGGATGGATCCCACATTATCCCCCCTTCAAATAGGATGGGGCGCCCCCCGCGCCCGCACCCTATCGAGATATGATTCATTATTCCCCAAGGCAAATGATCATTCCGCTTTCAATGCCGCTGCGGCGCTCTGTAACGCCTGTAGCAGCGATGCCGCGATCGCCGCGGCATCCACGCCAGGTTTGAACTCGGTGTAAAGGGCCGGCGGCACATCAAACGGCTCGGAGATCCGCTCGATCTCCTGTCCATTAAGCAGCTCGCGCAGCGGCTGCGTACGCACGGTCACCACGCCCAGGAACTGCGCCGAGGTGATCTTGCCCTTCTCGATCAGACCGAACAGATTCTTGGGATTGACTGCCGAGCGGCTGGCAATCTGCAGCCGTGCCAATGTGAGATCGTCCTCGGCGAAACGAGCGTCTTTCCTCTCCATAGCCTCGCGCACCTGGTCGCGCAATCCGCCCCGCTTGTCGGCTTCTTCAGCCAGCGTGCGAATCGCCCGCAGGAGCGTCAGTCGCTGGTCTCGAATGATCTTTTCTCCGTCGGGGATCTTCATGCCCCTATGTAGGGCGCGGATCGGAAAAACGATCTGACCCCCCTTCCCTGCCCCGCGTCATGCGCGCTACGGAAGAAAGCGATGATACGTTTGGCGAATCAGGCAAACCGCATTTTCAGCACAGAAAAGGCGGTTTTTGGCTCAGGCAGGGATTATCGGAACGTCTTTTGACGCCCTCTACGCGTGATGGCGTTTCGCCTCGGACCTGGTAGACGCGACGCACGTGGATCGGCAGCGCGTCCGCGATCTGCTGCGGCGTTTCAGCGGCGCTGAACCGGCGGGTGATTTCATTCTATGGAGTGATCTTGGCGCATCAGATGAACAGCGCCGGACTCACTTTGAAGCGCTCTGCCAGCGTGCGGATGTTGGCCTTGCTCAGCTCACGCTTGGCGTTGAGGATCAGCGACACGTGGCCGCTGCCGCCGATCAGTTTGCCGAGCGAAACGGTGTTCATGCCGTTCTCCTCCATCAGCGTCTGGAGAACTTCCACAGGCGTCATGGGATTCTCCCGAATATCGCGCAGAAGACTGGAATGCTTTTCGTCGTACTCACGGACCATCCGGCCCAGCATGTCCAGATAATCATTTTCGCCGGCGCTCAGACACCCGCGGCTGGCGCGGCCCGCCAACTCCAGCAGCAGGTCGCCGCCTTCGTCGTATTCAGCCTCGCTGCGAATCGGCCGTAGCGGGAAGCGGCGAATCAGATCGAGATAATCATCCGCCACCTTGCGCCGGCGGATGTTACGCGTATTTTTTTGAGTACTCGGCATGGGTCAATAACTCCTGGATGATTACGTCTTGACGGTCGTACAGCACCACAGCCAGCAACCGATAGTTGTTGCCTCCGATGTTGAAGCAGGTCAGATCGGTTCCCTTGATCGCGTCGGCGCTGGGGCAGGTACGTCTTGCGTCTACGATACTGTTCCACTCGGAACCCGCCGCAACTTCGATCCAACGCAGAAGAGGTTTGCGGGCTGTCGCATGATTTCTCAGTATCTTGTCCAGCCGCGACAGGTTCCGAACAACCATGATTACATTATGTAAGATCATCGAGAGGGATGCAAGCGAGAATCTTGCAAAACGTAAGATACATTTTGTGCCGCTGGGGCATAGCCGACGCGAACCGCAATCGGCACAGTCTTCTCGCGATGGGCACGCTGCTCGCTGATGCGATGTCGGATGAGAAACGGATGACCACCCAATGTGATTTCAATCGTGCGGAGAATCGGGGTGGGACGACGCGAGAGTCGCGGTAGCTGGATGTGATGCTTCTGCGCGTGAAGAAGCAACGCTTCGGCCGAGTCGGTCAGGCGCGGCAGCCAGCCGGCGGAGCAATATCGGCAGCGAACGATCAGGCCGGGGCACGACGAGACGCTCCGGCGCGAGACGAAGATGCGGATCCAACCCGATCATGCGGAGCGATGCCCGAACCGCTGCACGCACGGCCAGCTTCTCCGCGGGTGGCGCTGGGAGCTCGTAAAGCGCCAAAGGTCCATCGAGTTCGACTTCTACCTTCGTAGCGCCCGTGCAGATCGTTCCCCCTGCATGACAGAATGATGTACTCATTGTTTCTCCTTGGGTTCGGGCTGGACGGTCCAGCCCGTGTGCGTGTGCACGGTCTTTGATATCTGCTCAGGACTGAGCAGCTGGATTGCGACTCGGGCATGTTCGGCGAACGTGTTGCCGGCAAAGACGATCGCCTTGCCGCCGATCCGCTCGATAGGCCAAGCCATCGCGCGGAACTCGCTTGCTTTGACAACGATGCGGCGAGTGACGTTCTCGAGCATGACCTCAAGTTCGACTTCGTTGGTCGATTCTTCGCTCCCGTCGGTGCGCTCGACATTGGCGGTGATCCGGGCGGTGAAGTTCGTGAGCTTCTCCGGAATCTCGCCGCCGATCGCCTTGCGACGCCAGTACAGTCCCACGCCCTCTATGGCGTGATACGCAATGCGCTCGTCATCCATCGCCGCTCGATGTGAAGGTTCTGTCTGACGCCTCCCGGCTTCGATCGCGACGATGAATTTTTGATCGAGCAACTCGATGAGCCGGCGGTGTGTGGCCGGCGAGGCCCTGCGTTTGCCCAGATGGAACTGGGCGATCTTTTCGGCCAGCGCCAGCCGACCGGTATCGTTCACCGCCTCTCCGTTGGTCATCCACACCTTGCGACTGCCGCGGTAGTAGTCGATCGCCAGCTTGCATGTGCCGTTGGATCTGGCTGGCAGGTGGATCTCGATGTCGAGCTCGTGTTCCCTGCTGAGCTTCGCCAGCTCGTTGCGGAGAGTGATGCCCTCCTCAGTGCCGATGCCGGCATAGCTCGCGCACAGTTCATCGAGAAAATGCTTCCGCTCCTGACGGTCACTGACCCACACGAATCGTTTGAACTTTTCGCCTCCCGGCATGGTCACGACGATTTCTAACTTGCGTTCGTCGTCTCGCCCGCCGGCGTGCAGGGCGATGGTCTCTGTCTTATCGATCACATTGGTTCTGTTCATTGGCTGATTCCTTTCAGTTGCGATGCGACTTTCAAATTGCATCGCGGTGATGCCCAGACGGCGCGCTCAACATCCGCGGCCGTCGCTCCATTCTGTTTCCATTGCCTCGCGTCCTTCACCCCCGCCGGCGGCGTGAGGATATGGACGACCTGGCAGTACAGACGCGCCACGCCCGCGAGGATCGCTGCGCCGTGCTGGCCTGGCTTGTCGCCATCGGCCACGATCACGAGCTGCGTGATGGCCGCGCCGTCCTGGTGACGACGCTTGAGCAGATCGAGGATGAGATCGCGCCCGCCCAGGCAGCTCGGCCGACCGATGGCGGCGAAGCCCAGATCGAGCAGCGCCGCCGTGTCGGTGGGCCCTTCGCAGATCATTAGCCGCGTCGGCTGTTCGTCCGGGAAGTCGCGCGGGATGAACAATCCCTCGCGCCCGCCCGTGATCGCGAACTTGCGCCCGGCTTTGGATCGCATCCGAAAGCCGCGGATCTCCATCGCGGCATCGCGCATCGGAAATGACCAGGCGTTCTTGTCGATCGACCAGCCCACGTCGAGACGGCGCAGGCTCTCGACGCTCAGCCCCATGTCCTGCGCAAATCGCGTGAACACAGGCGGATTGATCGCGGTGGCAAAGGACCTCGCGAGCAAGGCGAGGTCGTGACGCAGAACGGGTTGCACGGCTCGGGGCGGCATCGACAGCGCCACCCGGATGCTGCCGTCCAGGCGATGCAGCCAGCCGCCATTAGTCTGGGCTTTGGCCGATTGGATACGCCGGCAGATGGCGGCCTGGCCATCACTGGAGATCTGGCACCAGTCCGGCTTCTGGCAGATCGGGCACAGTGAATCTCGGCGCACACTGCGCCACTTGTCACTCAGCATGGCACAGCTCCCGTCGGCGTAAGCAAATTCGTAGTCAGGTATGTATTTTTCTCTCGTGTCGGCGGAAGGATAGATGTATATTTAATTCGGTGATCAAACGCTTCCGCTGGAACGACTGGAACCTCGATCACGCGACCCGCCACGGCGTGTCGGTCGGTGAGGTCGAGCGGGTCGTTCTCAATGCCCGTCGCCCCTACCCACGTCGCGTCGATCGCGATCGCTGGCAGGTGGTCGGGCGCGGTCAGGGCGATCGTGTCATCCAGGTGATCTTTCTGGTCGATCCGGACGGAACGATTTACGTCATCCACGCCATGCCGCTGACCACGCGGCGACGCCGGGGCTGAACGCGGGCCAGCCCCGGGCGCGGCGTACTCGGCCCGATGAGACGATGCCATGAGCAAGAAACACAAGACCCCCATCGAACGGTTCCTCGCACTTCCCGATGAGCGGAAGGAGGCCGAGGTCTCGAAGTACGATCGCAGGATTCCCCTGGCCAAATCGCGTCGGCTGACTTCGGCTGAAAAAAAGCGGTGGCACAAGGCGGTCGGCCGGCCCACGGTGGGCGCCGGCGCCAAGCCTGTCTCCGTGACGATCGAACGCCGGCTGCTCGAACGCACCGATCGCTTTGCCAAAAGGCACAAGGTCAAACGATCGGAACTGATCGCACAGGGATTGGAACTGGTGTTGAAGCGGGCGAGCTGACTCGCCCGGATAATCGGAACAGATTTGTGCCCCACGCCGCGAGATGCTCGCGGCGTGTTTTGCTGCGCCCCCGCCAACGGGCGGGTCCGATGCAGGCGCGTCAAAACGCTGCAATGATGTTGCATGATGGGAACTCCTTTCGTGTGAGTGGAACGCCGCGCACGCGCGCGGCGCGAACAAGCTCCCCACCGGCGACCGCGGCGATGCGCCGGTGGAGAGGCACGAAAGGAATCACGTCATCGTGGAACTGGCGGCGCTGCTGGCGAAGACCACCTCGAGCGCGTTTCGCAGCTCGCGCTGATCGACTTCAACCACCTGGTGCTGCCGGCCGTGGGAGAGCTCGAAGACGACGTGGCTGTCGCCGCGCAGGTCGATCCGCGTGACGTGATTCAGATTGAGGATCTGATCACCGACGCGGAGGAACTGCCCGTCGAAGCCGGGAAGCCGCACGATGGAGGGGGGAGAGGACAGAGCGCGGAAGAATTCCGCAACGATGAAATTGATGCTGGCATTGCGCCAGCCTTTCCGGTCTCAAATGGCAGGGTCTCAGATTTGCCTCGCGCGGGTCAGCCGCTCACTCCATTGAGAGCACCGACGCCGCGGAAGGGGTGCGGCCGATCAAAGCGCCACTGAGACCAAGCGACTTGGATCGATCACACCAGCATCCGTCGTCAAACGGATGGGATCGGGTCGTTGACGCAACCCAATCCAGGTGCGGTAATCAAACCGCACCCCTTCCACGGCGTCAAGTTTCTCTTTGAGAGAGTATATCGACCAACCCTAACATCGCAAGCTAAAAATGATTTTGCGTGTTATGTTAAGCTTGTCGGTGGGGCGTTTATAACGATCAGGGTTCCTCCTTATGCACGACGGGCCGCCGGGCCAAGGCTGGGTTCGACCTCCGCCGCCGCCGCGAGCGCCATTCAATCCTCTGCACTCAGGCCAGGGCGTTGCGGATGGCATGTCAGAGGGATTACCGCTGGCTCGTCAGGCGGATGGCGCCCAAGGCACCGCCGAAACCGGCGGCGCAGGTGATGCTTCGACGGATCGCTCGCCGGGTGGGGAATGGCGGGATCGACACGCGATCGGTCGCGAGAGGATGGGTGACTCCCACGTTGCCGGGAACTTCTCCGCGGCGATGCGCCAGCACCGTCAACGCGGTGGCAACCACTCCGGCGGCACCCAGACTGTGGCCCAGCGCGCCTTTATGCGAGTAGACCAGCGGACGATCCCGGACTGCGCAAGATGCAGGTTTGGCGTCATCGCCCGCCGTCGGGGCATGGGAATTGTCGATGTTCGCCCAAGCCGTTGTCGCATCGTCTGTGGTGCGGGGACGGGAATTGTCGATGATCGCCCGCGCCGACGCTGCGTCGTCTGGCGCCCGCGGATAGGAATTGTCGGGAATGGTCCGAATCGACATCGCATCGCCCGCCGTCTGGGGATGAGACTTATCGGCAGTCGTCGGGGGTGATTCGGCTGGGCAGCTCAGTTCGATCGCCGCCAGCTCGATCGGATCGTTGACGTGGGTTCCGGTGGCATGGGCGTGGAACAGATCGACCGGATCGCCCGCGACGACCTCGCGCAAGACTCGTGTCAACGTCGCTCCGTCGGCGTCGGCGCCGGTGAGATGAGATGCATCGCCGGCCAGCGCGAAACGATCCAGAACGACAGCGCCGCCGGATCGTTCCAGGCAGATCGCCGCGCCGGCGTCGGCCATGAGGAATCCATCGCGGTCGCGGTCCAGCGGACGGCATGGCTCGCCGGGCTTCGCCAGGACCCCCAGGCGGGTGAAACTCGCCAGAAACAACGGGTGAACCGAGGCCTCGGCGCCGATGACCAGGGCGCGATCGGCCTCGCCGCTGGCCAGGCGCATCGCCGCGTAGATCAAGGCGTGAAGCCCGCTGGCGCACGCCGCGGAGATTGTCGTGCGGGCCCAGGCGCGCAGGTCCAAGGCCCCGGCGATCTCGTCGGCCAGGCCCGATAATCCGAAGGAGCATGACCCCCCTTCTATGCATGGACTAAATCGCATGTATGGTGGGGGGGTTAACCAGGATTCGACCGGGCCTTTGCTGCTGGCGATGATCAACAATCCTCGGGAGCCGCCGGGGCGCTTCCACCCGGCGTCGGCGATGGCCTCTTTCGCCGCGGCGGTTCCGAGGCGGGCGGCCCGCGAGTGGTTAGAGTCGCCGGAAGCGTCGAGTCGATGATGTTCGACGATCCGCTGCCCGGTGAGAAGCGCACTCCAAGTGTCGCCGGCGGATCGGCCCAACGCGGTTTGCAATCCGATGCCAGTGATGGCAATCGGCGAGCGTGTCAGCAGCGCATTCACCAGCACCTATTCCCCCGATGCATCCGCCCCGCCGCACCGTCCATGAAGACAGCCAGTCCTGCCCTGCCGCGGCGCAGTGGACGCATCCGCCCCGCCGCACCGTCCAGGAAGTCAGCCAATCCTGCCCTGCCGCGGCGCAGCGGACGCATCCGCCCCGCCGCCCCGTCCAGGAAGTCAGCCGATCCTGCCCTGCTCGGGCGCAACCGAGGCGCGGCAAGACTAAACCCGCACGACGAGTCACAGATCCCGTCACAGCTCGGTGTACTTCGTCGCCCTGCCGCGAGATTTATGGATGGGGTATTTTTCCGCATTTTTCGCCATTTTTCGGCGATAGGCCTCGCCGAGGTCGATCCGCAGCTCGCTGGCGAGGAGCATCACCGCGTGCAGCACATCGCTGAGTTCCTCGCCGATCTGCTCGTGTTGGCCGATCAGTCCCTTGTCCAGCTCCGCGGGGGTTTTCCATAGCATATGCTCGAGGACCTCGGCGGCCTCGAGGCTCAGGACGATGGCCAGGTCCTTGGGATTATGAAACTGTTTCCAGTCACGCTCATCGCGAAATCGCAGGGCCAGGTCGGTAAGTTGCTGGAGGGTCATATCGCTCATGGGTGGCTCCGGCGGCGCAGTTGATCGATCATGTCGCCGATTCGCTCGGTCAACAGTCGGGCGATGGCGTCGGCTTTGAGATTACTGACATCCACAGGCTGTCCGTACATGACCCGGACGCGCCCCGATCCGGGAAGCCGTAGGCGTCGCGGCCAGACCTCGAAGCTGCCGACGATCGCCACCGGGACCACCGGCGCGCCGCTGCGCCGAGCGATCAGCGCCACGCCGGACTGGATTTTTTGCAGCTTTCCATCCGGCGTGCGGCCGCCTTCGGGGAAGATATTCAGGGCGTATCCCTCGTTCAGCCGGGCGATCGCTTGGCGGACCGCGCCCACGTCTGCATCGCCCTGGCGAACCGGGAAGGCATACAACCGCGAAATCAGCCAGCCGAAAAACCAGTTGCGAAACAGCTCGCTCTTGGCGAAAAACGCGATGGGCCGCCAGACGCGCACGCCCACCAGAACCGGGTCGAGATAGCTGGCGTGATTGGCCGCGAGGATGACCCCGCCCCGCCGGGGAACGTTTTTTTCACCGAAGGATTGCAGGCCCCAAAGGACCGTGACGACGATGCGAGTCGCGGCCCGGCTGATCTCGAACACGACGTTAGAGTTGGAGTTGACCAGCGGCTCGATCCCCAGGGTTTGCATCGCTTCAGCGAAGCGACCGGCGAGACGATCGGGGAGACGACCGGCGGATGGCGGGCCGGTGCGCATCATACTTTCTCCCCGCCGGTGAGATCGACGATGCGGTCGATCACCTGTTGTTCGGTCAAGCCGGTCGTGTCGATCACCACCGCGCCGATCGGGATCGCCAATGGCCCGGCGGCGCGTCCGCGGTCACGGGCATCGCGGGCCTCGATCTGATCGAGAATTTCCTGGAACTCCACGATTTCTCCTGGGGCACGCAACTGCCCTACCCGGCGGTAAGCCCGCTCGGCGGGCGAAGCGTCGAGGTAAATCTTCAGTTCGGCCTGGGGAAAGACCACGCTTCCCTGGTCCCGGCCTTCGGTGACGATATTCCGATGGCCAAGCCCGATCCGGCGCTGCTGCTCGACGAGCTGTTCGCGGATCGGCGGAACCACCGCGACATACGACGCCGCCCGAGTCGCCTCGGCGCTTCGCAACAGATGCCCCACCGGCTCATCGTTCAGAATGACCTCGGGAGGATCCGATGAAAAGTCGAACTCGATCCGGCAATGGCGGGCGACGAACGCCAGCTCCCTGTGATCATTCAGATCGGTCTGGCGGCGAATCGCCTCAAGCCCGATGGCGCGGTACATCGCGCCGGTGTCGAGGAAGTCGAACCCGAGGCGCTTGGCCACCTGTTGGGCGACGGTCGATTTGCCGGTGCCTGCCGGTCCGTCAATGGTGATGATCATCGCCTCAGCGCCCGATCCTTCCCGCGAAATCGCCGGGCCATCTTCGGCAAAACGCCGGATCAGGCAAGCCGCCCGCGACCTGCGGGCCGCGGGACCGTCAACGGCACCAAGGCACCGGCGGCCTGACCATTTCCCGAGCCGTTCGACGAGCCGTTCTTGCCGTTATTCGCCTGCTGGGCCGCCAATGCCCGCAGCGCCGCCTTCGTCGCCGCCCCGGGCCGCCGCGGCGATTTTCCCCGACGAAGCGCCTTTCGCCGGCGTTTCTTGCGTGCCTCGGCGAGCGTTTTTTCGCCGTATTCACGCAGCACTTCGGCGCTGGTGAACAGCAGCTCGAAGTTGTAGTCGCCGCCGTGATAGTCGCAGTTCTCCGCCGAATACTCGCGGCAGAGCTTGGGCCGGGTGTGATAAATTCCGCAGCGATTGTCGGGCTGAAGATGCTTGCAGCGATTCATCAGGCCGATGTACCACTGCTTTTTTTCCACGAAAATGACGACGTTTTCGTGGCAGAGGTACCAGCGGATATTGTCGAAGTCGCGCGCGCAATCGGGGTTATCAATCGGCAGCGCGAAATACCGGCAGCACAGGGCTGCGCACTGATCGCAAAGGCAGTCGCCCATGGGTGCCTACCCTACCGCCGCCCCGGCGTCTTTCGCAAGGCGACGACCGGCGGAGTCATCGCCAGGGCGCATGACAAAGCCGCCCCTACGAAACTGAGTCATCGCCAGGGGGCTGGGGGTGCATGACACTTTTCGCGGGCCGCACTTCGACTCCCTCGCGCATTGAATCGAGCGATCTCAAATTTGAAATTTGAAATCGAGTCCCTGAATCGTTGAGACATGACCCGGATCGAACCGGGGGGAAGAACCAGGATGGACAGGATAGACAGGATGTATAAGATATACATTATGTACAGGATAGACAGGATGGACAGGATGGACAGGATCAACAGGATGGACAGGATAAACCGGATCGGGGCGCGCGGTGAAACCAGGCCCGAACGCCTTATCCTGTGAATCCTGTTTATCCTGTGAATCCGGATCGAACTTGATTTGATCCAAGGCACGCCGGGCCCATCGGCGTTTCCGAGCGGTGGCTCTTGGCAGCCTCCCGCGTGATTTCGGCCGCGATGGGCATGGAATACCGGCTCCCGCTCGTACGCGGCTCAACTTGAGGATGGGGCGTGGTCGATAAGGTCAAGGTTGCCTTCCGCGCCTTCGCCGGACGCAGGTTGAACGCCGACTGATTATGAATCCCCAGGCCGCCCAGCAGTATCTGCGGACCAAGGTGCTCACCGCCACGCCGGAGCAGTTGCAGCTTATGCTGTTCGACGGCGCTATTCGGTTCGCCGAACAGGCGCGTGCGGCATTGGAGGCGAAAAACTTCGAGCAGAGCTATCATCTGATCTCCCGGATTCAGAAAATCCTCACGGAGATGACGTGTACGCTCAAGCACGATGTCAACCCCGAGTTGTGTACCCGACTATCGGCGCTTTACAACTACGCATATCGCAAGCTGATCCAGGCGAATCTCGACCACCAGATCGAGCCGGTTGACGAAGCGCTGGAGGTGCTGCGGTACCAGCGCCAGACCTGGGTGTTGCTGCTGGACCAACTCGGTAAGAAGAAAGCCGCCGTCGCCGCCACCCGTCTTGATCTTCCCGCCCCCAGCGAGCGCATGGAAGCGAGCATCTGCATGCAGGGGTGAGTTTGCGGCTCGACCCTGCGAAATCTTAGCCATTCTTGTTTTTCCCTCCTGCTGCGGCGTGGCGGATCCTGCTGAAGAACGCTGGCGCAACTCTCGAATTTCATGTAAGTTACGCGCATTTATCGGACGACGATTCGATATGCACTAATCGCCCTCGAAGAATTTTGTCGGAATAGAGGCTTGACATTGTCGGGGAACATGATACGTTGCATGGAACGTTCCATTAGCTCCCATTCCGGAACCGATATATGGCCGCTGGAATCAAAGAGATCGCCCGACAGTTGAACCTCGGTTCCTCGACGGTCGCCTATGCCCTTTCCGGCAAGGGGACGATCGCCGAGGCGACCCGACAGCGCGTGCGTGCCGCGGCGGCGGAACTGGGGTACATGCCCAACAGGCTGGCGGCGAGAATGCGGTCGAAGCGCACCTGCGTGATCGGGCTGGTCATGCCCGACGTGGTGATGGCATACAACGAGTTCATCCAACAGGTCTTTCGCGGGGCCATCGCCCGGCAATATGAAGTGCAGATCGCGTTGACCGAGTTCAACACACGGCTTGAAGATCGCGCTATTCGCTCGTTGTTGGAGAGCCGGGTGGACGGGATCATTCTCAAGAGCAAGTTCGCCAGCCTCGGCGACGTGCCGGCGGGTCACGCACTGCGGCAGCTCGTCGAACAGAACATCCCGGCGGTGGTGTACGGCCACCCGATCGCCGGGACCGAACTGGCGACCTTCGCCACGCCGGCCCTGCAGACGGCGGAAATCCTCACCGATCATCTTCTGGACCTCGGTCGACGCGACTTGGCGTGGCTATTTCCCGTCGAAGCGCCATTGACCACGCTGCATCTGAACCGCATCGAAGGCTCGAGTCGCCGGCTGACAGCGCGGGGGCTGGATCCGCGAGTTGCCATGGCGATCCACACCTGGCAGGCGGATTCAACCGAACCGGAAATCTCGCCGGCACACAGCACCGAATCGCGTCCGGGGCTTCGCTACGATAACTACATCAACCAGAACCTTCCCCGCGTGGGGGTGCGGCTGGGCCGATCGCTGATGCGGCGGGCCATGACCAAGAGCCCGGTGCGACCCACCGCGGTGCTGTGTCTGAACGAAGTGACCGCCATTGGCGCGTTGATCGAGGCCCGCGAGCTGGGCCTTCGCGTCCCGCAAGACGTGGCGGTGGTCGCGGCGGCACGAACGGTGGCGACCGACCTGGCCCCGATGACCCTCACCACTGCCGATGTGTCCCATGTCGAGGCCGCGGGGCGCGCCCTGGACCTTCTGTTCGACACGATCGACGAAAAACCGGATAGGCCGTCGGTGATCACCAGTGAGCCTGTTCTCCATGTCGGACACTCCAGCGTAGCAGCGCCCGCGAGCGAGCCGGAGGCTGCCCAACGGCCCACCGGCGCCAGGGGCTTTACCCTGGTGGAGCTGCTTGTTGTCATTGGGATTATCGCGCTGTTGATATCGATCCTGCTGCCGGCGCTGCACAAGGCGCAGCGGGCGGCGAAAGACGTGCAGTGCGAGTCAAACCTTCGCCAAATCGGCGCCGGGGCCTTGATGTACGCCCACGATTGGCGCGGCGTGATGCCCCGGGCCAACACGGAGTTCGATCCCGATCCCCTGAATCCCGGGCCGCGCATCGAGGACTGGCTCAAGACGATCATTCCCTACATCCGCCCCACCGCCGATCCGCTGACGAGCTGGACCAGCGAACCCCTGTACGAATGCCCGCGTTTCAACGGCGATCGCACGGGGATGCACGCGACGCATTACGCGATGAACATGAAGTTTGACCTCGGCGCGAGCGTGGCGGGCAATGTAAAGATTTCGCAGGCGACCCGCCCCACCGAAATTATCATGTTCGCGGACAAGACCGAGCTGGATTGGGCGCCGCTGGCGCAGTGGTACGGAAACTATATCCCGGTGCTGCGGCACGGTTCGGGCGTGCGACGACAGATGTCCACGGTCAATCGTGGGGTGGCCAACGCCGTGTTCGTCGATGGGCATTGCGCCACCCTGACCGACAGGGAAACGACAACGCAGCGGCTCTATGACTTTGACAAAAACTGACGCGGGCGCGTGCCTGCGCGAAATATCTCACTTGCGGAGGATTAGTATGAACGTTCGATCCACAACTCGTAATCGTCTGGCCATCGCCATTGTATCGATGATGGGATTGACCGGCGCCAGTGCCGGGGCTATGACGATCGGATTCGAGCCTGGCGAAGGGTATTCGGCGGGCAGCTTGTCCGGAAAGCCGTCCAGCGGGACCAAATGGAGCGGCACCAGCAACTTGATGTACGTCACCGCCGGTGTTGGCAATCCGGGCCAGGCGGCGCGGTTCGCCGCGCCGAACAGTGGTCCGACCGCGTTCAGCAACGTGCAGTTCGCGCCAGCGGCGGCGGATTTCGGCGGCGACGCGGCCCCGATCACCGCCGGATATGGTGGGAAACTCAGCTTCGGAATGGATCTGGCCGTCAACACCGCTTCGGACCTTTCATCCAGCACGGCATTGTCGGCGTTCCTTCGTTTCGGTTCGGATGACGTGGAGTTCTTCCTGCAACGCGACGGAGAGCTGGAAATCCGCAGTTCGGCGGGCAATTTCCTCGCCGCTACGACCACCGGAGGCGCTACAGCGTTCGATTTCGACACCTACGGATTGAATACCTTTGTGCGCGTCGAAGGCGTCGCGAATTACGCCACCGACACGTTCACGGTTTGGGTCAATGGCGTCCAGCAGTCGCACGCGACGGCCGGGCTGAACATCCCGTTCAAGAACGGGGTTCAACCCACCAACGCGTTCGACCATGTTCGCTTTCAGAACAACTTCGCCTCCACGGACGTGGCCTATCGTCAGTTCACGGTGGACAACCTGAATATCAGCGTTGTCCCCGAGCCGGCGTTCGCGTCGTTGCTGGCCGGTTTGACGCTGTTAGGCGTCGGTCGCCGCCAACGCTGAAATGGACGCCATGAAGCGACTGACACTGGTCATCGGGATGATCCTGCTCACCGTCTGCCCCGCGCTGGCCGATCCGGCGCGGGTGGCGGTATGGGATCCGGAATTTGGCACCGTTGAAACTCGATTCACCATCGACCGCGCACTTCTCGACCGCGCCGCCGGCTGGCTTGGGGCCGCCGGGATGCGAGTCACGCGGCTCGGCGCGGATGCGATCGCCGATCCCGAGAGATTCTCATCCGATCGCTTCGATCTGCTGGTCATGGACGGCGGGACGTTCCCCAAGTCCGCCGCCGGAGCGATCCTGCGTTTTCTCGACGGACGCGGGGTTCTTGTCGCATTGAACGCAGCCATTCCTTTCCTGATTGCCATCGAACCTGAACCCACCGAGCCGCTGTGGACCATGTCTCCGCGTCAGCCGACGTTTGCCTGGCAGAGCAAGCAAATACTCGAGTCGCTGGGAATGCAGTACGTCTATCAGCCGCGCCTGCACGATCAGGGGTTTGATCATACGGCGACGGCGCTGCTGCAGAAGTACCTGCCTGAGGCGGGCGACATTCTCGGTCGCCGGCTTCCCGGGCGATGGCTGGTGTCGATCCCGACGACCGATCCCGGCGACGGCTATTACCCGCTGATCCGAAGCCGCCGATTGGATGGCTTGGACGTGACGCCGCAGGTGTATGTGGTTCGTCGCGGTGCGCGGACGGCGATCGTCGCCTCGAGCGGGATTTTCAGCGCTGGCGATGACCCGGCGCTGTTTGCGGCCGGCGGTGAGAAAATGGTGGTGGCCCTGGCGCGGCTGGGTGCCGATCTGCAATCCGGCGAGTTATCGCTGGATCCGGCGAATCGTCTCGTCCTGGCGAGCGACCAGACCCCGCCGGCACCGCTGGAATCTCGACCGGCCACGGTCGGGGTGAATCCGAACGGCGCTATTCCGCTGGCGCGATGGGGACGTTTCAACGGTTCATGCATCGAGCTGGCGCCGGCACTGACGGGTGAAACTCGGCTGGATGCCTCGCAATCCGAGCGGTTTCCTCGCGCCCTGATGCCGGGGGCGTCGGTCACGTTGACGCTTGCCGACCTGGGGGCCGGAGCGAGGTTCCTGCGCGTGCGCGGCGCGGTCATCGCCTCGGGCGGTAAACTGATGATTCGATACGGCGGTGCCCTGGTCCTGGGCGAGACGCTGCTGATGCCCGATGCTCGCGGAGAGGGGAACTTTCAGGCGCCAAGTCTGGGTAGCGTGCCGCTGGAGTTCCACCGCGTCGTGTATCTGCCCCCGCTCGCCGAAGGGGCGGTGAACGAACTGACGGTGAGCAATCCCGGCTCGTCGGCGATCTGGTTCGATGCCATGCAGATCGAACGGCGCGATCGCCCGAACCGAACGATGCTGGTGGGGCTTGGCGGCGGCTATGTCACGGGCACGACCGGATCGGTGAGTCCCCTGCCACGGGAAATCTCACGCCGATGGAGTACGTTACGCACCAGCGCCCGCCTGCAATATCTGGGACCTCCCGGCGATCCGCATCGCTGGGACAAGGTCGACGCGATCCTTCGGCAACAAATGGATGTAAATCCTCGGGTGGAGGTGATTATCGAAGGAACCCCGCCGTGGGCGGCCATTACACCGGAGCGGCTGGAAGAAGGGAAAAAGGCTGGACGCCCGCACGTGGTTCCGCCGGATAACGATCTGTATGCCAAGGCGATCGAGGACTTCATCGATCGCTATGGGGATCGAATCGACTCCTACGAGATATGGAACGAGCCGAACATCGTGCAGTTCTGGCGCGGCTCGATCGACGAGTACGTGGCGATGTATCTGAAAATCGTGCCGGTCATCCGCAAGAAGGATCCGACCGCCCGGATCATCGCCGCTGGCATGGCGGGGGTGCATGAGGAGTTCATCGAGCGGATGATCGACTCGGGGGCTTTGGCGATGGCCGATCTGATCGCCATCCATCCCTACGCCGGAAAAGGACCGGGATGGGACTTGGTTTTCGGGCAATGCGAGGGCGCGATGTTCAATCACGGCATCGCCACGGAAATTTACAGCAACGAAAGCGGGTTTCCCTATCGCAATGCCGAATGGTTCAAACCCCCGCCGGTCTACACGCCGCAGGTGCAGGCCGACATGCTGAGCAAGGCGATGTCGCGGCTGATGGCCGGCGATGTGGCCAAGGTGAACGTGTTCCACGCCGGGGGAGATTCTCACGAATACGGCTTGTTCGACGCATCGGGATCGCCTCGCCCGGCCTACTCTGTCTTTGCCGACTACCTGACATTGGCCGATGGCAACGCCCGCCGTCTCGATGTCGCTATGGTGGCCGCCGACGGTGCGGCGCTGGAGGGCGTCTTCTGCGCCGCTTCCCGACAGGATGATCGCAGCGTGACGGTGGTGATCAATCCAGCGCTGAACGCCGCACTGCGACCGCCGGCGCCGATCATTAATCCCTCGAATGAATTTGACTCTGTGCAGGGGTGGCATTGTTTCTATGGGCAATTACGCCACCGCGACGGGAAAGTGACGCTGATCCCCGCGGCCGACAAGCCGTACGTGGGCTTCAACGGCGTCGGCGATATCGATTTGCGCCGCTGGCCAATCGTCGAACTGGTGATTGCCGATGCCCAGGGACCGGTGCGTCTGAACCTGAAAATCGCGGGGCGTGATGTGGCGGTGATGGAGAATCTCACGGCGGGCACCCATCGGATGGATTTGCGGAAACTGCTGACGTTGAAGGAACCGGCGCAGGCCGAAGTGACGATCCGCGCCGAAGGGGAAATGACGCTGGATGCGCTGCGATTCGCCCCCGCCCCGGCCCCCGCCTCCGC
This sequence comes from Tepidisphaerales bacterium, assembly GCA_038329845.1. Classification (GTDB taxonomy): domain Bacteria; phylum Planctomycetota; class Phycisphaerae; order Tepidisphaerales; family Tepidisphaeraceae; genus JBBQNJ01. The sequence continues at coordinate 82,028 of JBBQNJ010000003.1, forward strand.
CCCCGGCCCGGCCGCGGGCTCGGCACCGGATGAGAAAGATGAGAAGCAGGCGTTCTCCCCGGTGCCCCTGCTAGTGCGGCTGACGATCCCGGTGTCGGCAGCGCCGTCGCGGGCGACGATGCGGGTGAGTCAAGTGGAAACGGAATTGAAGTTCACCTTTGCTGAAACGAAAGGCCAGGGATGGGTGGGGATCACCGTGCCGCTGACGAGCCGCACCGTAATTCGCCTGGTGCCTTGAGAAGGCCGGCAGCCCTCGGCTGGCGAGGAGCGTTTTCTCGATCCGGACGGATCGGTACACTGTGCCGTCTATGAACAATCCGGTTGGACGACTTAAGGGGCTGATCCGCGATATTCCGAACTTTCCCAAGGCGGGGATACTCTTCCGCGACATTACTCCCCTGCTGGCCGATCCATCGGGGTTGGCGATGTCGATCGAACTTCTGGCGAATCCGTTTCGCGGCAAGGGTATCGACCTTGTTGTTGGCGCCGAGAGTCGCGGGTTCATTTTCGGCACGGCGGTGGCCTGCTGCTTAAGCGCTGGGTTCATCGTGGTGCGAAAGCCGGGCAAGCTGCCTCATGAAAAAGTGTCGATGACTTATGCCTTGGAGTATGGGACCGATTCGCTGGAGATGCACGCCGACGCGATCGTCAAGGGTCAGCGGGTGTTGATCGTGGATGATCTGTTGGCCACGGGAGGGACGATGAAAGCCTGCTGCGAACTGGTCAGCCAACTCGGCGGTGAGATCGCCGGCATCGCCTGCCTGATCGAGCTGTCCGGATTGAACGGTGCCGGCAAACTGCTGCCGCACCAGGTTCATTCGGTGTTGAAGTACGATTGACCTACCCGAAAGCGGGAAGCCCAGACTACTTCTTTCCCACGGACTTCACGCCGCGTCGATCGGGATTTTGCAGGCGCTCAATCTCGTCGCGAAGCTGGGCGGCCAACTCGTAACGCTCGGACTGGATCGCTCGGGCGAGCCGCTTGTTCAGCCGTTCGACGGGATCGACGGGCAATCGCTGGCGGATTTCCTTGGCGATATGGCGCAGCATGTGCGCCTCGCCGCAATGGTCGAATGATTCTTCCCGGTCGAACTTCGTAAAAAAGTCTCGTATCCCCGCCAACCCGCCCTCGATCGACGCCAACGCCTTGGCCGGTTCGTTCTCGTGCAGGTCCATGGCCGCCTGGGCGCGGGCGCGCATCATCAGGATGTAGGGTCGGTACTGTTCCATCGCCAATCGATCGCCCTCATTCACCGCGTAGCGCGAGCAGAGGTCCAGCACGCGCAGGTTTCGTTCCGTGTCGCGCAGTGCCCATTCCCAGTGTTCCAGGACGAAGAACGTCAGATACCGATGATAAATCTGCATCGCCTCATCGCGCAGCGCTGCGCACTGCCTGGGGCTCAGAGCGAATCCCTCCTCGTCGCCCTCGGTGGCGATATGCTCGCCCAACCGCGTCTCGACATATTGCAGCAACGAGGAGTAGCCATGCGGGCGCTTGCCGTCGGGACGGTCGTTCAGCTCCATTTGCAGCAGACCCAGTTCCACACGCATCTGAACCTTCCGCCGCCCGTCCTTGCACACGATCCAGCGGGCATTGACGCTGCCCGCCTGGTGCGGCCAATCACGCAGGATCTTCGAAATGTCCCCCGCCCCCTTCACGGGAAGTGCGCGTCGGCGCGCTTTGCCCTTCGCGGGCTTCTTGTCGGGCGAAGGATTTCTCGGCTCATCGGGCATCGGTCATACGCCTTTTCAATTCACTATTTTTTCGCCGCCCGAATCGCTCGCACGACCGGGCAGCGCTATGCTTCGCCGGATTCTAGCCCCGCTTTTCGGGATGGACAAAGGCGACTTCGCCGTGCGGCGAAAACGGGCGTGCCAGATTTTTGGCTGAGCGGGTAAAATAGTCGGTGAACGTAAAAAGGGGGCGCGCTGAATGCCATTCACTTAACGTGAAAACGGCTGGGAAAAGTCGCCTTATTGGTCCAAGACTGCTGTTGAGTTCGCGGACTTTGGCCCTTAAGTGAATGGCATTCGGGGCGCGCTCCTTTTTCAGTAATCACGACATTTTTTTCAAGAACTTCTGAATAAAAAACTGATAATAGTATAGTAACCGTATTGTCGTAAGAAAAAATAAGCGCGTCCCCTTTGTTTCAGCGTGCCCATGAGAGCCGCATCACCCCCCATCTCGTTGGCCCCCATTGCGGCATCGGAAAACCCTCAGCCAAAACCGCCATGGATATGACCGACCGCACTCGCTCGACAAATCCACTACTCGAATCCCATCGCCTCGCCGAGGCCGAGTTTCAATCCTATGGCGACCTAGAAATCGTTCAGACCTTCGGGCAGCCACAGGCCGAATACGCTGCCGTGCGGAGCCGCTGCGCCATCATGGATCAGTGGCAGCGCGCGGTCGTCGAAGTCACCGGCCCGGACCGATTGACGTTTCTCAATCGCCTGCTGACCAACCAGACGTTCGACAGCGAGCGCAAATCGCCGATGCCCGCCGGCAGCGGCGTCTACGCCTATCTGTTGAACTCGAAAGGTCGCGTCCTGGCGGCGATGAACGTGCTGGAAACGGGCGAGCGAACGCTCCTGGAACTGGATCGCCGCGCCGCGCCGATCCTCGTCGAAGCGCTCGAGCGATATCATTTCGGAGAAAACGTGCAATTCGCCTGGCGCGATGGAGCGTGGCATCGCCTGGGCCTCTTGGGCCCGCGGTCGAGGCAGATCCTCGAGCGATGGACCGGCGCGGCACCCGCGGCGTCTGCTTCGCTGGACAATTTTCCGATCCGCGTTCAGTCGGCTGACGCCTTGGCGTTCGTGGATGATCTCTGCGCGGCGAAGGCCGAGCGGGGCTATGGACTGATCGTCCCCGGCGCACAGGCCGGGGCCATCTGGAGCGATCTGCTCGAGCGGTTCGCCACTGGCGCCGGCGATGGATCCGAAGGCGAGCGCCGCGAGGTGCGTCCGATCGGCTGGGCGGTGTTCAATACCGCCCGGATCGAGGCCCATCGTCCGCTGGCGGGGATCGACTTCGACGACACGATGCTCCCGGCGGAGATCGATGAACTCGATCGCGCCGTCAGTTTCACCAAGGGCTGCTATGTCGGCCAGGAAGTGGTGGCGAGAATGCGTGCCCGCGGCCAGGCGGTGCGCAAACTCATCGGATTTCGAATGACGGGCGGCGAAATGCCCGTTGCCGGCGCGCCGGTCCTCGACGATGCGGGCAATCAAGTCGGCGCCGTCACCAGCAGCACTGTGTCGCCGATTCTGTCGATGGCGGCGATCGGACTGGCGCTGGTGAAACGTCCGCTTTTCAATGAAGGAACTTTGCTGAATATTGTCGCTGAAGGCGCCGTCCGCGGCGCGACCGTGACGACTGGACGGTTCATGTAATGCAGGCGAAGGAGCGCGCGGAGATATGCAATTCCCCAGATTTCAAATTTCAAATTTGAGATCGGATTCGTGCGAATCTCCAGCTTTTCCCGCGCCCGTCCGCCTGATTGATCCGTTTGACATCCTCGCGCCCCGGTGCTTTCATCCCCGATTCGGGTGATGTTTCTTCGTTTTCAACCCTCTAACCGCCAAGGAGAGTAATCACATGGGACGCGCCGTTACGCTGTTCACGGGCCAATGGGCCGACCTGTCGCTGGATGAACTGTGCAAAAAGGCCAAGAGCTTCGGATATGACGGCCTGGAACTGGCCTGCTGGGGCGACCACTTCGAGGTGGACAAAGCGCTCAAGGACAAGAACTACGTTAAGGGTCGATGGGAAATTCTTCGCGCCAACGGGTTGGAATGTTACGCGATCAGCAACCACCTCGTCGGCCAGGCGGTATGCGACAACATCGACGAACGCCACAAGAGCATTCTGCCGCCGGAAGTCTGGGGCAACGGCGACCCCGAGGGCGTGCGCCGGCGAGCCGCCGAGCGAATGATCGACACCGCCAAGGCATGCCGGCTGTTGATGGATGCCCGGCCGGCCGACGGACCGTCCAGCCGGTCGCTTAAGGGCTTCGGCGCGGTAGTCAATGGGTTCACCGGCTCGAGCGTCTGGCATTCGATTTACGCCTTTCCTCCCACGGATCAGAAGTATTGGCAGAAAGGGTTCGACGACTTCGCTCGTCGATTCATGCCCATTCTCGACGCCTTCGAAAACAGCAACGTCAACTTCGCGCTGGAGGTGCATCCCACCGAGATCGCCTTCGACATCGCCAGCGCGCAGCGGGCACTCGAGGCCATCAAGCAGCACAAGCGATTCGGATTCAACTACGATCCATCGCACCTGGGCTACCAGGGGGTGGATTACGTGAAGTTCATCTACAGCTTCCCCGACCGCATCTATCACTGCCACGTGAAAGACGCCTGGTGGGGCAAGGGCGACGGCACGGTGGGCGTGTTCGGCGGCCACGTGACCTTCGCCGACCCGCGCCGATACTGGGACTTCCGCTCACCGGGCCACGGCGACGTGGACTTCGAACGGATTGTGGTAGCGCTGAACGATGTGGGCTACAACGGCCCTTTGTCGGTGGAGTGGGAAGACAGCCGCATGAACCGCGAACACGGTGCCCGCGAGGCGGCGGAACTCGTTCGCAAGCTCGACTTCGAGCGTAGCGATATCGCCTTCGACGCCCAGTTCGACCGCTAACCGCATCCGTCGCCTTACGACGGGCGATTCATTCCGCGGGAGACGTTCGCAACCGATCGAACGTTTCCCGCGGCTTTTTTCCGGACGACGCGCTTGCGGGGGGTGGGGGGTGTTGTTGAATCGCGCTGAACTTGACACGTTGAAGACGGATATTACCATTGGCCAGCGCGTCCGAAGACGGGGTGGCGCAACGGGATGTCTACGCCGGACATGGCTCGTTGCCCAGCGCGTCTTGTGGAGCTTGGATCGACTTGCGATTACGACACCGCCGGTTCGACAGTGGCTTGATGGCGCGACGTTTCACGCCAGGCCCTTCGCTCGACCGATAATGTCGAAGAGCCTCTTCGCAAGAGCCTCTTCGACGGTTCGCGTCAGGCAGGGCAGCGCCAAGTGCTGCCGAACCCGCAAATTCGGACCGGCCGGCCGTCGCCGCGATGGCGCCGCCGCCGTCCAAGGAGCATCCCTTGAGCGCCCTTACCAAAGTGTTCATCGTTCTTCTCGTGGTGTGTGCCCTGCTGTTTGTTTCCGGCACGGTCGTGTTCGTCAATCGTCAGGAAAACCTGACCAAGGCGACCAAGGACCTTAAGGATATCAACCAGACGTTGAGCACCAAGGTGGCCGAGGCGCAGACGTCGCTGATGAACGAGAAGAGCCGCGGCGAAAAGGATCGCCAGCTCGCCAATGAGCAGATTCGCGCTGTCGAGCAGAGCCGCGATCAGTACCAGCAGCAGTTGGCCGACAAAGACGTGCAGATCGCCAACTTGAACAAGGACTTGGCGATGCGGGCCTTAGATTTGAACAAGGTGACCGAGGGCCTCGCGGCCAGCGAGCAGCAGAAGGGGCAGATGCTGGCGACCGTGGCTGATTACCGCAAGCTGATCGACGATCAGACCAAGCGGATCGCCGATCTGAACGGTGCGCTAAACGATGTCACGCGGTTCGCCGATCAAGCCGATCGCTCGCGCCGCAGCTTCCAGGAGCAGTTGACCCAGTCCCAGGGTCGCATGACGACGCTTGAGAAGTTCATCAAGGATGCCGGCCTGGATGTGGGGCAGGCGACCGGCGCGTCCAGCGGTCTTCGCCGCGGCGCCCCGGCGATCGTGGGAACGATCACCGACGTGAAAGACATCGCCGGCGTGCCGTACGCGACGATTGGCGTCGGCAGCGCCGATGAAGTACAAAAGGGAATGCAGTTCACGGTGATCGACAAGGCGCGCGGTGAGTTTCTCGGCTTCTTGACCGTCGAGAGCGTGCAGCCGCAGGAGGCCGTCGGGCGATTGAGCGGGCCAAAGCTGGATCAGGTCAAGACCGGCGTTGAAGTCCGCACCCAACTGTGAGCATTCCGCCGATTATCGTCGAATGATTAAATAGCGTCAGGTCCGGAGAACCATCATGAGTCGAGCCGCCACCGGGGATACCGTCATTGTCAAGCCCAGCAACAACGTCTACACCGCGTTGGCGATCGTGGGAACCGTGGTGGTGATCGTGGGACTCGTAGCGCTTTTTATGAAGGCCAACGAAGTACTTGCACCGACCGGTTTAATGTGATTTTGCTCAGTTGATCTGAAAGGGCGACGGTTTTACGCCGTCGTTTTTTTTGCGCGCCCGCCGATGACTTTGCCGAATCGGGGTTTTTCGCCGAATCTCAGAATTCAGATTTCAGATTCTGTGATTGTGGAACTTGCTTCAGGCGAAGTCACCTATTCCGGACTGGGAAATACATCCACCTCGAGTCCCAAAACTCGAACGGCATCAGCAATCGCTTCTAAGGCCGCGCTCTCCAGCGGCGCGACCGTCTGCTCGGCGGTTCGGCGGGCGACAGTGTAGATTTGCACCCGCCTGATCTGGCAACCCGCTTCCCGAAGTTCACGCAAACGATCGGTATACGCGGCGATTTCCGTCGGATCCGGACCGACGCCGTCGATCGACATGAACAGCGACTGGATCACGATCGGCCGCGCCCGCCCCGCCGACAAGATGTTGTCCAGAACCCGCCGCAGCGGAATGGTCGTTCGCTCCACCTTCCGGTAGTACGGCTCGGTGCCCGCGTCCAGCTTGGTCCAGATTTCGCCGTGGTGATCGTCGAGAAATTGCATCGCCTCGATGACGGCCAGTCGATGCAGCAACGTCGCGTTGGTGATGACCACGATCCGCACGTCCGCGCGACGATGTTTCTCCAGCAGTTCGGCCGCGAGCCGGCAGGCGTCGGCGAAGACCGGAGAGCTGGTCGGTTCGCCGTCGCCGCTGAACGCGACGTCATTGATCCTTCGCAGCTCGCCGGGCGTGCGATCGAACGGCGGCTGCGTGAACAGCGTTCCGGCAATCGCCAGCGCCAGCATTTCATCCAGCTCTCGCCGCAGGATGGCCAGGTCCACCGCGGCCGCCGACGACGGGGCGGTTCGATCGACACAGCAATAGACGCAATCGAAATTGCACGCCTTGTCGGGGTTGAGGTTGATCCCGATCGATAAGCCGCGGCTGCGCCGGCTGACGACGGGGTAGACGTAGGAATTTTCCCGCCACGAGCGCGGATGATCGCGGAACAGTCCTGCCGATTCGCGTGACGGCGGCGTCAGCGCGCCATGGGCGGCGAGCATTCCATCGCCGGAGCCTTTGTCTCCGGCCGATTCGCGTGACGGCGGCGTCACCGCGCCATGGGCAGGGATGGTTCTATCGTCGGAGCCTTTGTGTCCTGCCGATTCGCGTGACGGCGGCGTCATGGCGCCTCCTTGCGAATCCCGGCCAATGTCTCCCAATCCACCCGCCCGATCGCCGCGGCGACTCCCGGAGGAACTTTTGCCGGAATCTGGGCTTCTTCCGGCGCGATGCCCAAGACCGCGACCTTGCCCCATCTTTCGATGGCTCGGGGATTGGATTCCTCGGCGATCCCCGCGGCATCGGCGGGGTAGCGGTTGATGACCACGCCCGCCACCGGGATCCCCGCCGATCGCAGCGCATCGACCGTCAGCAGTGTGTGGTTGATCGTTCCCAATCCCGGCCGGGCCACGACGACCGCGGGAAGAGCCAGCCAGCGCGCCACGTCGAGAAATGTGTGGCGCGCATCCATGGGCGTCATCAAGCCGCCGACGCCCTCCACGATCAGCACATCGCTGTCGCCGGCGATCGCGTCGAGCGATCGCTGGATCGCCGACCAATCCAACTCGACCCCGTCGCGCTCTGCGGCGATCGCCGGGGCAAGCAGTTCAGAAAACCGCTGCGGGCAGATCACGTCCAGCGGATGGGATGAATCAGCGCAGACGGCAAGGAATTCGGCATCTTCGCTGACCCATCCCTCGCGCCGATGCACGCAGCCGCTCGCCGCGGGCTTGAGCACGCCGACCGTCCTGCCCCCCCGCCGCAAACGCTCGGCGATGGCGCCGGCGATGAGCGTCTTGCCGACGCCCGTGTCGGTGCCGGTGATCAACAAGCCGGGAATGGAGACAGGTCTAAGCACGGGGTCGATGGCTCCTGAAATGCGATGGTCTTTCATCGTCGTCGACGTCGATGGCGCGACGCTGAGGAAGGATCAACCGTCCGAAACTCTCGCGAGTCGCGTCCGACGATCATAGCGCCGCGCCCAGCACGTCGGCGGCGTGTTTGCGGGCCGCGGCTAGCGATGCCGGGAGTTTGGCCGGATCCTTGCCGCCCGCCTGCGCCATCTGCGGGCGTCCTCCCCCGCCGCCGCCGGCGGCCTTGGCCGCTTCGCGCACCCAGTCGCCGGCCTTGAGTCCCCGCGCGATCAAATCATCGCTCACCGCCGCCACCAGCGCCACTTTCTCGCGCGCCGACGCCAACAGCACAGCGCAATTGCCAGCGCGTTGCCGGATCGAGTCGATCACCGAACGCAGTTGCTCATCGGACGCGCCGGGGATTTCTCCGATAACGAGTTTGGCGCCGCCCACGTCGATCGCCTTCTCGATTTGCTTGGCCGCTTCCGCGCCGACATCGACCGTCGCGCCGCCTGGACCCTGATCGGACTTGGATTTTTCCCACGCCTTAACCCGCGATTGCCAGTCACCCAGCGCAGCCTGGCCGCGGCGTCGAGCCAGCAGCCCCAGACCGGGCGCTGCCAGCAGCTTCTGGAACGCGCCCAACTCCGCCGACAAAGCATCGGGGGCCAGCGCCGAGAGTCGCGCGATTTCTTCGTCCATCCGCTGTGCTATCTCGATCGACCGGCGCCCCGCTTCACCGGTCAACGCGGTGATCCGACGAATCCCCTTGCTGACCGATTCCTCGGCGACGATGGTGAACGCCTCGACTTCAGCGGCGTTGGACAAATGCGTTCCACCGCAAAACTCGATCGAATAGTCGCGCCAGCGCGGATTCGCGGCGTCGGCCAACAGCTCGCGCACCGGCGCCCCCACGCTTACCACGCGCACCTTAGGGGGATATTTCTCCCCGAAAACCGCCCGCAGACCGTGAATCCGCAACGCCTCGTCCTGGGGCGCTTCTTCGGCATACACCGTCAATCGCTTGTCGATGCTCGATCGGACCCGCGACTCGATTTGCCCCACTTCGGCTTCGGAGAGCGCCTTGCCGTGGGAAAAATCGAATCGCAGTTTTTCCGGGTCGACCAGCGACCCCTTCTGCTGCACCGCCTCGCCCAGCACCTCGCGCAAGGCCCAGTTGGCCAGGTGAGTTCCCGTGTGATTACGCATCGTCGCTTGCCGGGTCGCAGCCACCGCGGCGGTGATGCGATCGCCGACCCGCAACTCTCCGCTCGTCACCTCCCCGATGTGCAGAATATAGGGCCCGACGGCTCGGGTCGTCCGCACGTTGAATTTTCCCCCGCCGGCCGTCTCGATCGTTCCGCAATCGCCCACCTGTCCGCCCATTTCGGCGTAAAAGCAGGTGTGATTGAGAATCACCGCGCATTGCCCCATCGAGCGATCGACCAGCAATGAGCCATCCCAGATCGCTCGAATTTCGGCATCCACCGAAAGGGCCGTGAACTTCGCCTGATCGTTGGTGGCGGCGATCTTTTCGCCTTGCAGCCGCGCGATGGCGTCGGGGGGTAGATCGGCGGTGAACGCCGATTCGACGCGCCCTCCGGCTCGAGCCTTCTCCCGCGCCTCATCCATCAATTGCTCGTACCGCCCCACGTCCACCGTCATCCCCCGCTCCCCGGCCATCACCTGGGTCAAGTCGATGGGAAATCCAAAGGTGTCATGCAGCTTGAATGCATCATCACCGGCAATCGTGGCCCCCCTGGCCCGCGACGCGGCCTCGGCGAACAACTCGATCCCGCGATCCAGCGTCCGACCAAAACTGATCTCCTCATCCTTGATCACTGCGGCGACACTGGCCGGGTCTCGCTTGAGTTCCGCAAAAGCGTCGCCCATCGCATCGACCACCACCGGCACCAGGGCGTGCAGAAACGGGCGGTCCAGCTCGAGTTGCTGGCGCCCGAAGCGCACGGCCCGGCGGAGAATCCGGCGCAGCACATACCCGCGCCCTTCGTTGCCGGGCAACGCCCCATCCGTTAGCGCGAACGTCAGGCAGCGAATGTGATCGGCGATGACGCGCAGCGCGATGTCATGCCGAAGGTCCGCATCGCGCGATTCGGCGAGCGGGTCGGCCACGTTCGTCGCCGGATAACGCCCACCGTAACTTATTCCGCTCAGATCCTTCAGCGCCGCCCAGAACGGATCGAACAAGTCGATCGCGTAGTTATCGTGTTTGTCCTGCAACACCTGGGTGATGCGCTCAAACCCCATCCCGGTATCCACATGCTGCGACGGAAGCGTGACGAGGCTGCGATCGGGATTGCGATTGTATTGGATGAAGACGTTGTTCCAGATTTCCATCACCCGCGGGTCGTCGCCATTGACCAGAGGCCCGCCGGATTTGTCGGGCGTGCGATCGATGTAAATCTCGGTGCAAGGCCCGCATGGACCGGTATCGCCCATTTCCCAAAAGTTATCCTTGCCGAAAAAGTGGATTTGCTCATCCGGCAGGCCGGCAATTTCCTTCCACAGCTCCGCCGCCTCGAAGTCCCGGGGAACACCATTGCGTTCGTCCCCTTCAAAGCACGAAACATGCATGCGGCTTGGATCTAAACCCCAGACCGTCGTGAGCAGCTCCCACGACATGGCGATGGCACCGCGCTTGAAATAGTCGCCGAACGACCAGTTGCCGAGCATCTCGAAAAACGTGTGATGTCGCCGACTGCGCCCCACATCGTCTAAGTCGTTGTGCTTGCCCCCGGCGCGAATGCACTTTTGCGTGTTCACCGCCCGGGTGTATTCCCGCTTTTCCTGGCCAAGGAAAATGGGCTTGAACTGGTTCATCCCCGCGTTGGTGAACAGCAACGTCGGATCGTCCATCGGCACGACCAGCGACGACGGGACGAAGGTATGCCCGTGCCGTTCGATAAAGAAGTCGAGAAATTGTCGTCGAATGTCCCTTGACGTCATGCGTTCACCATCGCCATCACCGCTGATCGTTCGTAAACTGAAAAACGCGGCGGCCTCGTCGGCCGCCGGGATCACTTCACAGCCCCGTAATTATGGAAGATGCCTCAAGGCGCATCAAGCCGTCGTGTCGGCAGGCACCAGCCTGAAAGCCGAAGGTCGCTCAGCCCGGCGTTCGTCGCCGACTATTCTGGTCGTGCTAACAGATAACTTCGTAAGCGATGGGGTAGGGAATCAAATCCGGACGGACGAGGTGAAGCTTCCTCAGCCGGACTTCGTGCGCCAGGAACGCGGTGGAGGCATTGCCGGCGGTCGAAGGGGTCGTCGGGAACGGCGTGATCGCCGGTGCCAGCAGGGCGATCGCCAGCGGGATCGACGCGAGGCGAGTTGTGCGGCGAACCATGGCGACTCCGCGGGTGAAATCACGACGACATCCCGGCCGAAACCCCCTCCGATCGGCCGGTTCGGCAGGCGTGCCCGAGGCCCGGACAATGACGCGCGCTGCCGGATTGAACGCAAGTCCACCTTACCCCCCAACTCCTGATGGGCCAACGGAAAAACGGGAGAATTCCGCACGGGCGGGGCAAACCCTGGCAAGCGGGGCAAGCCTTAACTGTGGTAGCGGACACCGCCCGTGTATTTGGGTGTTGCCGCAGCGCTGAACCGGCAAATTTCCAGCCCTGTCTCCCATCACGCTGGGTGCAACCGGTGGATAACCTGCCGTGTCAAACGCCAAGAATAAATTCTTTGCGCGCATTCGCATAAGGTAAGCACCGGATTGGCAACCGGTTAGCATAGGCACCCTCTAGGGGTGGTACTGATTCGGCAGAATTTCCGGTTGACGGCTACCAGATGTGGTATATATTCCCCACATCGCCTTCGGGCACTTCGGACGGCGTGGGAGCCGGATCGCAAGTCTCGATGGCGCGCATTGCTCCTGCAATCGGGACGGCGGGACACGAGTCGAAAAGTCGCGTCCGCGCATGGCAAAGGACAGCTCGTCGCCAGGAGGGTGACGATTCAAGGTTGAAACCGGCAGTCGAGGCTGGATCGGACGGTGGAATCAGACCGGACCACGCCCCGCCGCCCCTTGCATGGGGGATTACACTCCCCCGGTTGGCGATCTCATGGGTATTCTCTGTGACAGCCAGATTAGGGAACTGATCGGGATCGAGCCTTTCGAGGACAACCTCAAACGGCCGGGCCGGATCAGTTTTGGCGTCTCCAGCTACGGATACGACCTTCGCGTCGGTCCGCTGTTCAAAATCTTCACCAACGTCAACTCGACCGGATCGTCGGCTGTTGTCGATCCGAAAAAGTTCACCGAAGACTACTTTGTGACGGTCGATACCCGCGACACCGGCAAAGACCACGTGATCATCCCGCCCAACAGTTTCGCGCTGGCCGAGACCGTCGAGGTGGTGACGATGCCGCGCGGGATGCTGGCGGTCTGTGTCGGAAAGAGCACCTACGCCCGCTGCGGGATCATCGTCAACGTCACCCCCATCGAACCGGAATGGCGGGGCAAGATCACGCTGGAAATCAGTAACACGACCCCGCTGCCGGCAAAAATTTACGCCAATGAGGGAATCGCCCAGTTGCTGTTCCTCAAGGGCGATCGCGTCTGTGCCGTCAGCTATGCCGACAAGAACGGCAAGTACCAGGACCAGCCGGGCCTGACCTTGCCTCGAGTGGACTAGTTTCGTATGGGCGGCTTCAGCCGCCCGGCGCAGTTTTGACGGCGTGTTTCGCGCGGCTGAAGAGTACTCGGGCGGCTGAAGCCGCCCCTACCTGGCTTGACTCGGACACGTGGCTTTCAAACCGGAGAACAATGTCATGCGTCGAGGCTATTTCTGGATCATCGGGTCGATCAGCGCTGCCGGAATGCTGGTCGGCTGCCATCATCGCGACCAAGCGACGCCGCCACTCAATTCGCCGCAGCCGGTATCGATTCAAACTCCGCGTGCCATGGTGCCCGGGTCGATCAACACGACGCACCATGTGCCATCGTCGATGATCCTCGGCGCCGGCGGGCACATCCAGATCAAGGAGGCTGACTCCGGGAAGGTCGTGGTGGATACGACCGTCAAGCCGCAAACCCGGGTGCGATTCGATCCATCGACCGGGATATCGCTCAACGAGACCCAGGTGGTCAACGGCCCCTTGCCCGCGGGAAAAGCCTACGAACTGGTCCTTGAACGGCACCGATAAGAATGCCGGGCAATCGGCGACCGCCGACGCGGCGATCACCTGACCTGGACCGGTACTTATGATTGGACCGCGATTTTTAATTTTTCTGGCGAAAACGCCTTTTTACGATTCATACGGGCCGCTCGCCAAGGACATGAAGGACCTCAACCCCAAGGACGATTCAAGATGAAAATTACCCGACGATTCACCAAAGGCGCAGCCGACCCTTACTCGACCGTCGAATACGAGAAGCGCACCAGCCGGATCACGAATCCCGACGGCAGCGTCGTGTTCCAGATGACCGATGCGGAGATCCCGCGCCCGTGGAGCCAGTTGGCCACGGACATCATGGTCAGCAAGTACTTCCGCAAGGCCGGAGTTCCCCAAACCGACGCCGCGGGCGCCTCGGTCCGCGATGAGCAGGGAAACATCGTCACCGGTCCCGAGCGCTCGGTGAAGCAGGTCATTCATCGATTGGCCGGCTGCTGGCGATACTGGGGTGAAAAGCACGGTTACTTCGACACCCCTCAGGATGCCCAGGCCTTCTACGACGAGTTGGCCTACATGCTCCTGCACCAGATGTGCGCGCCCAATTCGCCGCAATGGTTCAACACCGGCCTGAACTTCGCCTATGGAATCACCGGACCGAGTCAGGGACATTACTATTGCGACCCGCGCTCCGGCGAACTGCTCAAGAGCAAGGACGCCTACTCCCATCCCCAGCCCCACGCCTGCTTTATCCAGAGCGTCAGCGACGACTTGGTTAATTCCGGCGGCATCATGGATTTGTGGACCCGCGAGGCGCGGCTGTTCAAATACGGCTCGGGGACCGGTTCTAATTTTTCCAAGCTGCGAGGCGAAAACGAGCCGCTCTCGGGCGGGGGCAAAAGCTCGGGGCTGATGAGCTTTCTGAAGATCGGCGACCGGGCCGCCGGAGCCATCAAGTCCGGCGGAACCACCCGCCGGGCCGCCAAAATGGTCTGTCTGGACCTGGACCATCCCGACATCGAGCATTTCGTCAATTGGAAGGTCCGCGAGGAGCTGAAAGTGGCGGCCATGGCCGAGGGGATCAAGGCCCTTCCCGCCGAACACCGCGAGCTGGCGAAAAAGCTGGGCCTCAAGCTCGATTACGACTTCAACGGCGAAGCCTACCACACCGTCAGCGGGCAGAACTCGAACAACTCGGTGCGAATCCCCAACCGATTTTTCCAGTCGGTCGAGCAGGATGGCGACTGGCCGCTCACCTGGCGAATCAACGGCAAGACCGCGAAAACCCTCAAGGCCCGCGACCTTTGGGAACAGATCAGCTTCGCGGCGTGGCGCTGCGCCGATCCGGGCGTGCAGTTTGACGACACGATCAACCAGTGGCATACCTGCCCGAAATCCGGACGGATCAACGCCTCCAACCCGTGCGTCACCGGCGATACGCGTGTCTTGACGCCGGGCGGGGTCTGGCGGCGGATCGACCAGATGATCCACCTGCCGGCGCGGATCATGACCAATCATCTGCGCATGGGCATCCACGCCACCGAGGGCGCCTTTCCCACTGGAACCCGCGAGGTATTTGAGTTGACGACCGCCGGCGGATACAGCGTCAAGCTCACCGCCGACCACAAGGTCTGGACCCGCAACCGCGGATGGGTCGAAGCGCGCGATCTGACTGTCAAGGACGACGTGAAGCTGCCGGCGAGGCCGGCCGTCGTCGAACAGGTGGGCGAGCCGCAGGATGGACGATTTTTTCAGCTTGTCGGGCTGCTCGCCTCTGATGCCAACAACGACACCGCTCGCCTGCGGCTCGACGAGTGCCTGGGCAACGGGTCGGCGGCGCCCGAGGTCATGGACGTGATGTGCCGGTACATCAGCGACACCTGGGGCGAAGGCGTTTATAACGATGACTACGTCAATGCCGCGATGCTCGACCGCTCGATCGGATCGGCCAGCAGCGCCACCCTGCTGAGCAATCGCCGCCTGATGAGCCGCACCCGAGCCTTCCTGCGGATCGAAAATGGCGAAAAACGCCTCAGTGATGATGCCTTTACGGCCGGGCTGGCCGCCCAGAAGCACCTGCTGCGGGCGTTATTCACCGCCGACGGGGTCGTTCGCAGCAACACGCTCGAGCTGCGTTCGATTTCGGCGGGGCTGCTGGCGGACGTGCAAGTTTTACTATTGGGATTTGGAGTTCAATCAGCGCGGGTCGCGGTTCGTCCGGACCCGGGCTTGACGAGTTTCTGCGACGGCGGAGCCGTTGCCGGCGGAGGTCTGCCCGTGGATCGGCAAGGTCGCCAATCCAGCCTTGGGCAGCGCGCAGGTGTCGGGCCGTATGGCTCCCCATCGCGCGCCGACGCAGTGGAAACGCGCCACGGTCTGCGTATCGATCCGGGCAGCCTCCGCTTTTTCTGGCAATTCATCGGGCTGTTGCCCGGGGCCAAGCACGAACAGTTGGCCCGGCTGGTCAGCTATGCGATCTCGTCGCCAGATCGCGAGCCGGTGAACCACGACCGCGTGGCGGGCCTTCGGGCGCTGGGGCTTTTGCAGGTCTTTGACCTCTGCGAGCCGGTCACCTCGAGCTTCATCGCCAACGGGATCACCGTCCACAACTGCTCGGAATACATGTTCCTGGACGACACCGCCTGCAACCTCGCATCGCTGAACGTGCTGACGTTCTTCGACGCCGAGACGCGGCATTTCGACATCGAGGCGTTTAAGCACGCCATCCGCATCTGGACTATGGTGCTGGAGATCAGCGTGCTGATGGCCTCGTTTCCCAGCGAGGAGATCGCCGAGTTGAGCTACCAGTTCCGAACCCTGGGGCTGGGCTATGCCAATCTCGGGGCGATGCTGATGCAGGCGGGAATCGCCTACGATTCGGATCGCGGGCGAGCCGTCTGCGCGGCATTGACGAGCGTGCTGACGGGCGAAAGTTACGCCACCAGCGCCGAGATGGCGCGGGAGTTGGGCGCGTTCCCCGGTTACGAGCGGAACAAGCCGGAGATGTTGCGGGTGATTCGCAATCATCGCCGGGCCGCCTACAACGTCACGCAAGACTCGGCCCAACGCGACTCGCTGAGCGACTATGAAGGACTGTCAATCCGGCCGGTTGGGATCGACGCCGGGCAGTTTTCCAACGGCGATCCGCTTCTGAACTCCGATCTGCGAAAAGCCGCGCGGGATTGCTGGGATCGCGCCTTCGAACTCGGCGAGCGACACGGCTATCGCAACGCCCAGACGACCGTCATCGCCCCCACCGGGACGATCGGGCTGCTGATGGATTGCGACACCACCGGGGTCGAGCCGGACTTCGCGTTGGTAAAGTTCAAGAAACTTTCCGGCGGCGGATACTTCAAGATCGCCAACCAGTCGCTGCGTCCGGCCCTGGTCAATCTCGGATATAGCCCCGAGCAGATCGGCGCGATTCTGCGATATGTGATGGGAACCCTCACGCTTGAAGGTGCCCCGCACATCAACCGCGAGAGCCTGACCATGGCCGGCTTCACCGCCGGTGATCTGGACCGCATCGAGCAGCAACTTCCCGGGGTCTTTGAGCTGGGATTTGCGTTCAGCCCGTGGTCGTTCGGTGCCGAGGCCATGGCCCGGCTCCAGATTCCCCAAAACGAGTGGCAGGCTGACGGTTTTAATCTGCTGCGCCGGTTGGGATTCACTCGCAGGCAGATCGACGCGGCCAATGATCACGTCTGCGGGCATGGCGCGATCGAAGGCGCGCCGCACCTCAAACCCGAGCATCTGCCGATCTTCGACTGCGCCAATCGCTGCGGCAAGCAGGGGCGGCGATTCATCCCCGCCGACGGGCACATCCGCATGATGGCCGCCGCCCAGCCGTTCATCAGCGGGGCGATCTCCAAGACGATCAATCTCCCCGCCGAGGCGACCGTCGAGGACATCAAGAAGAGCTACTGGCTAAGCTGGACCCTGGGTCTGAAGGCCAACGCCTTGTACCGTGACGGATCGAAGCTAAGCCAGCCGTTGAATGTCAAGAGCGACAGCGAATCGACCGATTCGGAGCCGGACGACGAACAGAACGTGGCGGCGGCGAAAGACGAGATCGCGCAGGAAGTCGCGCGGGTGGCGGGCGGAGATCATTCGTTCACCAGCGACAACCTCGAACCGGCCCACACCAAGGTGATCGAGAAAATCGTCGAGCGGATCGTCGAGCGCCCGCTGCGCCGGCGTCTGCCCGACACCCGCAACGCCATCACCCACAAGTTCGACGTGCAGGGCCACGAAGGGTACATCACCTGCGGCCTGTATGAAGACGGCCAACCCGGCGAGGTCTTCATCACCATGGCCAAGGAAGGCAGCACCATCGGCGGGCTGATGGACACCGTCGCCACCCTGGTCTCGGTCAGCCTGCAATACGGCGTGCCGGTCGAAAGCCTGGTGAAAAAGTTCGAGCATGTCCGCTTCGAACCCAGCGGCATGACCCGCAACCCCGAAATCCCCATGGCCAAGAGCCTGGTCGATTACATCTTCCGC
>JBBQNJ010000004.1:0-95940 GCA_038329845.1 Tepidisphaerales bacterium
AGCTCGCCCACGGCGCGGGCCACCTCTTGCGAGAGCGTGCCATTCATGGCCGCTTCGAAGACGGCGTTGAGGTCCGGCAATGATCGAGTGTCGGCGTCGATCCCCGAGGGTATACCATACATCCCCCGCTGGCGCGATAGGACAAACCTTAGGAAAATCGCAAATTCACAGAAAAGGCCCGCCCCTGACGGCATGGGGCTGAAGTGTTACAATTCCCGCGCCAATCAGTTGTGGATGTGTTATGCCCATCCTGTCAATATCTCCCGAATTTCCCATCTTACGTTTCGGCGAATACTTCGTCCGATCATGCCTTCTTCCCCTTTTTCCCCTCCCCCACCATCACAACCACGATCGTCATCGTGTCATTCCCGAAAATATCCACCACCTTCACCGCGATCTTTCTTCTGCCCGGCTCCACTTCCTTCGCGGCGCTGGCCATTTCCAGCGTACGATCCTTCTTCGTCCTGAAACTCTGCCACTCGTTCTCGAAGATGTAGTCGCCCGTCCATCGCTCCTCCCACGCGTGCAACGCCAACTGCGGCTTCTCCATGCCCGGCAGTTGCGTTTGCTGCTCAAGGTCCAGATCGACCGGCACGCGGATAATCTCCCGCTTGTTCTCGTAATCGAAATCCACCGCCCAGTAGTCCACCCAATCCGTCCACTTCTCGGTCAGCACCTCGCGCGTGGTGATCCCCTTGGCGCTCTTGCTCACCTTCACGATCTGGCCCTTCTCCACCACGATCTTACTGCCGCCCTTGGCCGACTCACTCAGCGCCGCCTCGGCCGCCGCAATCGAATCTTGACTATAAAACACCGAGAAATCCGTCAGTTGCACTGCGATGGTCCACGTGGCATGGGCATCTTGCCCATGTTTTCCGCCGCCAGACACGGGCTGGAAGCCCGTGCCACGTAATTCCTTCACAATCGGCGTCACTTCGATGAACGACACATCGTGAAACACGACCTGGTTCTTCTCCACCGCCCGCTTGTCGAACACCTCCGCCGGGATGTACTTGGGGGCGATGTCGATCCCCTTGCCCCGCGCCTCGTCCAGCACGTTGGGGAACAAACCCATCTCGAACTCAAAGCCCAGGATGTCCACCTTGGTGATGTTCTTCTTGCGGCACTCGACGATGATCTCCTCGACCGGATTCGATGCGGGGTTCATCCACGTGCTCGATGGTCTGAAACGGCAGCACGACGTTGCAGACCTCTGACGTCTTGCCGTTCCAGACGAGCTCGACCTCGCGTTTGTCGTCGAACAACAGAAACCGGTAATGGTCCGGCAGGGGCTTATCCTGCTCCATGAAGCGAAGGATGTCGGCTTTTTCCTGATCCGTCAGACGAGGCATATGCACCCCTTATCAGCCATCGGCGTTGAGTTGAAGCCGGTGTATACGGCACAATGGGATGGATGGCCAGCCGCCCTCTGGGAAATGCCGGGCGTTTTCCTAAAAAGGAGAGTCGGCTATACCGGTCCGGAGAACGCGACATGCTTCCTATTCCCCTTTCAATATCGTCAATCAGCGTCGGGTCTGGGCCGTATTGAACCATGTCCCGTTTTCTTTCCTGCCTTGGAAGCGCTGGTTCGCGGCCTGAAGCCCGAAAAGCCCGATGTGCCTGAAACGCCCAAGAAGGGGCGGGAGTCTACATGCATTAGTCCTGCCTGCGGGCGCGAAACCCCCGGTGGGATTGATCTACGCGGCGGTTGAGGGTACACCATGGCGGTCCCGATCGGGTCGGTGCCAACGCCCGCAGCGCTTCCGCCGATGGATGCCGGGTCACCGGTGGTTATTCCGGCGTTCGCACACCCGAAAATCGCCGGGGGCCTATCGGAGGAGCCGGGGATTTGGGATCGCGCGGTTTTTGAGGAGACCATCTATGGCCATCGCCCGTTTTGCCTGGGGCATCGACATCGGAAATCGTGCTCTTAAGGCGATCAAGCTCGTCCGCAACGCCGAGGGACTTCGAGTTGATGATTTCGAGGTCATTGAGCATGAGCAGGTGCTGAGCAATGCTGGGGACAACCGCGAGTCGCTGATCCAGCAATCGCTGGCCAACTTCGTGCAGCGCCACCCGATGAAGGGGGGGATCGCGGCGATCGGAGTCTCCGGCCAGCAGAGCTTCGCGCGGTTCATCAAGCTGCCTCCCGTCGAGCCGAAGAAGATTCCCGAGATTGTGCGTTTCGAGGCGATTCAGCAGATTCCTTTTCCGCTGGATGATGTGGAGTGGACGTACCAGTTGTTCCAGTCGCCGGAGTCGCCGGATGTCGAGGTCGGCATCTTCGCCATGCGCAAGGAGCTGGTGAATCAGCACATCGGGTACTTCACCGATGTGGACATCAACGTGCAGGTGGTGCAGACCAATCCGCTGGCGGTCTATAACGCCATGCTCTACGACGGGCGGCTGCGCGACACCACGATGATCATCGACATGGGCGGGGAGAACACCGACCTGATCATCGCCGACAAGGATTCGGTCTGGCTGCGATCTATCTCGATCGGGGGAAACAACTTCACCGAAGCGCTGGTCAAGGCGTTTAAGCTCAACTTCGCCAAGGCCGAGGAACTCAAGCGCAACAGCGCCACCAGCAAGTACGCTCGCCAGATTTTCCAGGCGATGCGACCCATTTTCGCCGACCTGGTCGCCGAGATTCAGCGCTCGATCGGGTTTTACGCCTCGGTGCATCGGGATTCGCGGATCAAGCGGATTATGGCACTGGGCGGGACGTTCCGGCTGCCGGGGTTGCAGAAGTATCTTCAGCAGAACCTGTCGCTGGATGTCGAGCGGATCGACCGCTTCGCCGGGGGCAGCCCGCCGGATGCCAAGCTCGCCGGGACGTTCAACGAGAACCTGCTGTCGCTGGTGACGGCCTACGGGCTTGCGGTGCAGGCGATGGGCGAGGGGGCGATCAGCTCGTCGCTGCTGCCGGCGCATATTCGTCGGGCCAAGCTGTGGCAAGACAAGACCAAGTGGTTCGCCGGGGCCGCGGCGTTGATCGTGGTGGGCACGGGGATCGGATACGGTGCTAGTTACTTCTCGCAGTGGCAGTTCGAGCAGGCCAAGCCGCTGCGTGATCGCATCGGCACAATCATGACGCAGGCGACGCGGCTGGATCGGGAATGGTCGGACATCGAATCCAGCGGCGCGCCCGATCGCCAGCAGATCGCCGCCATCAAGTCGTTGGAGAAGTACCGCGCCTTGTGGCCGCGATTGCTCAGCGACATTACCCACGCGTTACCGCGTCCACAGGTGGCGGTGGCGTCGGGCGATCCGGCAAAGATCAAGAGCATTCCCCGGACCGATCGCCAGCAGGTGATTCTGAACGCGATCGGCACCCGCTACGTCGCGGAGATGACTACCGTCCTGGCCGACACGGATTTTAAGAAGTATGCCGCCGGTGGAGCGCTGCCTACTGCGGCGCCCAGCCCTGGAGTCTGGGGCGGCGCCGATCCCTACCGCGGGGGAATGGATCCCTCGGAGGAAATGTACAATTACGATCAATCGTCGTCCGGTGCCCCGGTACCGGTGGCGGCGACGCCGGCCTCGAAGCGTGGGTTCCTCTTGACGCTGCATCTGACCACCCCGAACGCCGGGGGGTACGGATTTATCGATAAGACCGTCATCAAAGAGCTTCGGGCGCTGTCGGAAGACAGCCCGGAACTCGAGAAGAAGCGCTATTACATCGCCAAGGTGGAGATCGTCTCGGCCAATCGTATCCGCGAGAACCCGGCCCGCATGAGTACGATCAAGGCCGGCTACGACGCGGCGGCGGTGCTTCAGAAAGAGCTGTCGCCCGCGCCCGCCGGACCGGGCGCCGGCGAACCGGCGGGCATGGCACCGCCGGAACGGTTCGATCCGTTCGGCAACGCCGCGGCGCCCGCGGGTGCAGCGCCGGTGGAGAATCCGTATGTCGATCGCGTGACCGACGAGGATTTGCGCGAGGATTGGGAAGTGCGCGTGCTGGTGGCAGTGGTGATCGACGCAGCGCCCAAGACCGTCGAGGCGGTGGCCTCGGGGCAATGACCGCGTGCTGAATGGGCGTGGCGCCGAACTTAGGCGTCGATCGAGGTCGAACGACGAATCAACCGGATCGGTTTCATGGACATCGTCAAGAAGAACATCGTCAGCATCATTTTTGGCGTCGTGGCCCTGGTGGCGATGATCGCGTCGATCTGGCCGCTGGGGTCGTGGAATGCGGACCTTGACAAGAAGGTGCAGGAGCGAAGCCGTGTGGCGTCGCAGTTGGACACGATGCTTCGCCGTTCGCGCAAGCTGCCGATCGTGGCGCTGGACCCGAATCAGTCTCAGAAGGAACTGACGAAATTCCCTAGCGAGCAGATCATCGAGTCCGGTCGCGCCGCCCGGACCAAGCTCCAGGAAGAAAGCGCTCGCATCCTCGACGTGGCGGTCGAAATGAACAAGCATGACCTGATCGTGCCCGGATCGCTTCCGGCCCCTTACCAGACCGAGCAATATCGCTTCCGCGAAGAGTACAAGCCCGCGGTCGATCGGCTGATCAACGACGTGCTTCGCGCCGGCGCGCCCCCCAACGCCGAGGATATCCGCCTGGCCCAGCAGAAGTTGTGGCAGGAGAAATACGCCAATCAGATCATCGTGATCAATGGGGTGGCGACGAACTCGCAGGAGGTCAAGGCCGCGTTTGACGCCGAAGCCGCGACGGTTCCGGCCAAGCTGCGGGCGCAGGTGGCGATGACCCGGGGGGTCTATGTGAATCCCGACGCTTTCGGGCTTCATCCAGGGATCACCGGCGCCGGGGCGCCGCCCGCCACCAGCATCTGGGAAGCCCAGTTGCTCTATTGGATCCAGCATGATGTGGCCCACGCCATCGCCGACGCCAACGGCGCCGCCCCCATCGCCCAGGCGCCCGTCAAGCACTTGATCCGCCTGAACCTTCAACCGCTGTTCGTCGTCGGAGGCAAGCCGGGTGAACCGAACGGTCCGAACTCAGATCCCGGTCCGCCGCTGACCAACCTTTCGCCCACCGGGCGGGTTTCCAATCGGCTGTACGACGTGATCAACTTCAAGATACAGTTGATCGTCGATGCGGCCCGGATGCCCGAGGTGTTGCGGGCGTTCAGCCATGACCGGTTTATGAATGTAACCGTGGTCGAGGTGGCCACGGTGGACCCCGCGGTCGAGGCGACGCGCGGGTTTATGTACGGCGGCGGGTCGCCGCTGGTCAAGATCGATGCGCAGTGCGAGGCCATTTTGTTCCGCAAATGGACGGCCCCGCTGATGCCCAAACCGGTGAAGACGGCGCTGGGCATTCCCGAGAATCCCCCGCCCGGCGCGTGATCGCTCTGGCGATCGGATCGGCTCGAGGGGCACTCTCGTTATCGTCGGATGTTTCAGGCAACCACAGGTGCGATATGCAGAAAGTCGTCACGTTTCTAGAACAGCATGTGCAATGGGTCGCCTTGGGCATCGGCGCGGTGTGGCTGTTGTACATGGTCTACGGATTCGTCCTCACGCCGCCGGCGACCACGCACGTCGGGAACAACCAGCTTTCGGCGGGGAACGTCGATACCTACATCGCCGACCACCAGGTGCAGACGCTGCAGACGGCAATGCAAGACACCAAAAGCCCGCCGATGGAGATCCCGCAGTACGCCCAGGACTTCAAGAACAAGATGGATTACCGCAACGAGCCGGTGCCGGAGTTGTTTGCCGGCGCATTCCGCAAACTGCCGATGGCCTCTTTGAAAGTAACCGCCGAAGCGAACAGCCAGGGCCGGTTCAAATTCGCCAACCTGCCCGACATCCAGGCGATCGCTCCACGTTTTCTCGACGCCGTATCCGGACGCATGGCCGCGCTCGTTCCGGCACTCGACTGGCGGGCCAACGCCGCCAATCCCAATCCTCCGCCGCCCCAGGTCGTGGATAAATATTTCGCCACCCTCGGATACTCACTGCCGATGAAGCCGATTGTCGAGGCATGGAACGCGGTCTTTTCGACGATCCCCGCGGGTCTGCCGATTCCGCCGCAGGTTCGCATGACGCAATTTCTGGCCGTGGACGTGGTGCGCGAGGAACTCGGCGAGGATGGCGTCTGGGGCAAGCCCACGCCGATCAAGCCGCTGTCCATCACCCCGGCGCAACCCTGGCCGGCATCGGGCAATCGCGCCGACGAACTGAATTACATCAACTGGTCCAGCCAGCATCAGGCCGACATCCTCACCCCCGCGTTTTACCAGAAGCACGCCGGCGACGACTGGCGGATTCCGGGCGCGGCGGCGGCGCCGCCGACCGGGACGGCCACGCCCGCGGTCGAGGTGCCGTTCGATCCGGCCAATCCTCCCCGCCGCCCGCTCACCCCCCAGGAGCGCCAAGCGGTGATGCAATATCGGCAGCAGCAGGAGGCCGAACAACTGCGTATACGCCGTGAAGCGAATCCGCGCCGGCGGCCTCCAGCCCCTACCGGCCCAAAGCGAGGCGGTGAGCAGTTTGCCCCCGGCGACCCGGCGCGTCCGGAATCTCCGCTGGCCCAGGCTCGCGGGGCGGGCATCTTCGTTCCTCCCGACGATGGTATGATGCCCGAATGGCGCGGCGCGGGGCCGGGGCCGGAATGGAACCCCAATGCCGGCGGCAATCCCAACCCCGGCGCCCCTGGCGCGCTCAATACGCCGCAGGGGGCGTTTTCGCCCGAACAGCTCGCCGGCGGGGGCGACGTGATGTTCTGGTTCCATGACGATGCCCTCGAGCCGGGAAAGACATACCGCTACAAGGCGCGGGTGCGTCTGAAAAACCCCCTGTGGGGACAGCGCCTGCTCGTGCAGGATCGCGCCATGGCCGACCGGTTGGCGTTAGACAGTGGCTGGAGCGAGTGGTCCACCGCCGTCACGATGCCGCGGGACATTCATTTCTACATGGCCGCCGCGCCGTTCGGTCTGCGCAATGACGCGAAGATCAAGATCGACATTTTCAAGTGGCACAAGGGCGTGACCCATCAGAAGACCGTGCAGGTCTCGCCGGGAGATCTGATCGTCGGCGCCGACGACGAGATCGCGTACGACACCGGTTACACCGTGGTGGACATCCGCGAATTGCCTAAGCCGGGCAACGATTTCTCGAAGCGCATCGAGGTGCTGGTGGCCGGACCGGATGGTCGGATCACGACGATCTCGCCGGATGATGTGGCTGGCGACGAGATGTACAAGCGCCTGCGAAACGAGGCCGCGGCGGCGCAGACCGCCGCGGCGGCCACTCCGGCGACGCCGCGCCGTTAGCTGGATCAAAATCTCCGGCCTGCCGCCGGCCGCGCTGCGCGGGCTGGAGGGCACAACTCAAAACTCACATTGCGGCAACGGCGAAGGGTGCCGGCCGCGCCGCGCGGGTTGGAGGGCGCAACCGCTCATGCTATTGGACACACTCGCATGGAAACCCGATTTTCATCGCACCATCAACCGGTTTGAAGCCTGGTGGCGGGGCGAAGTTCTCGATCGCCCGCCGCTGACGCTCCATGCTCCCGGGGCGCGCCAGCCGATGTATCCGTCCAAAACCCACGCCGATGAGCGGCAGCGCTGGATGGACGTGGAGTATCGTGTCGAGGCGGCGGTCGCGCACATGGCAGCGTCGGTCTATCCCGCCGACAGTTTTCCCATTTACTGGCCGAACCTGGGGCCTGAGATCACCGCGACGCTCCATGGCTGCGAACTGGAGTTCGGCCGCGACACAAGCTGGACCACCCCGATCGTCCACTCTGCTGAACAGTGGGAGACGTTCCTCGATTCCGGCCCGGACTTTGACAACCTCTATTGGCGAACCATCGAGCGAATGACGCGAGCTGCCCTGGACCGCTGTGACGGGCGATTTGCCGTCGGGATCACCGACCTTCACGGCAATTATGACATCCTCGCGGCACTGCGCGAGCCGCAGGAATTGTGCCTGGACCTGATCGATTGTCCTGGGCTCGTCGCCCGCGCCGCGATGCACGCGGCGAAAACTTTCGTCGCCGCATTCGAACGCAGCGCCGCCATCACCGGCACCGCAGGCTTTGCGCCGGTGAGTTGGGTTCCGGTCTATCATCGCGGACCGTTCTACATTCCCAGCTGCGACTTCTGGTGTATGGTCTCGAACGAAATGGCTCGCGCTCTTGTGCTGCCGTCGATCCTCGCGGAGATGGCGCCGCTGGATCGCTCGATCTTTCATCTCGACGGGCCGGGGGCCTTGACGCATTTGGATGCCCTGTTGGAGATTCCATCTCTCAATGCCGTGCAGTGGGTCTTCGGGGCCGGGCAGGGCCCGGCGCGGCGATGGATCGACGTCTACCGGCGTATCCGCGCCGCGGGAAAGAGCGCTCAGATTCTGGCTCAAAGTCCCGAGGATGCCTTGGCGGTCCTCGATGCCGTCGGCCCGGCCGGCCTGTGGATCTGCGTGGGAGAGCGTTTCGGCTCGGAGCAAGCCGCCGAGGATTTCGCCGCCGACATCGCCCGCCGTTGCCGGGTGGCTTGACCCTAGAGCCGCTCGTGAAATAATCGCCCCATCCATGGACCCAGCTAAAACGGACCCTGTCCCCAATCCCGCCGTCCGAAGGCTGAGTCTTTATCTGCGCCAACTCGAGACGATGAACAGCGGCGATCAGCGGACGATCAGCTCGCGCCAACTCGGGGAATCCTTAGGACTGACCGATGCGCAAGTGCGAAAAGACCTGGCCTATTTCGGGCAGTTCGGCCATCCGGGGATCGGCTACCGGATCGACGAGTTGATCGCCCAGGTCAAGCATATCCTGGGGACGGACAAGACATGGAACGTGCTGCTGGTTGGGGCGGGCAACCTCGGACGAGCGTTGATGGCGTATCGCGGGTTCCAGGCCAAGGGGTTCAAGCTGGTGGCGGTGTTCGACGCCGATCAGACCAAGCAACATCGCAAGGTCGCATCATTTCATGTTCAGCCGATGAGCGAGATTGAGGAAACGGCGCGGCGACTGGTCATCCGGCTGGCGATCATGGCGGTCCCCGCCGACGCGGCCCAGGAGGTGGCCGACCGCCTCATCGCCGCGGGGATCGAGGGAATCCTCAACTTCGCCCCGACGTCGCTGAATCTTCCACCGCAGTTGGCGTTGACGGCGGTGGACCTGGCCGTCCAGCTCGAACAGCTCTCGTTCCAGGTGAACTTCCATCCCTTCGACCGACCGACTCCCTGAACCGCGTCGCGATGATCAGGTCCATTGCTCGATCACTATCTCCGGTGCCGGCAGAGGTTTGGCGGCCTCCAGGTTGATCAGCTTCCACCATCCGCAGCGAAACCGAATCATCATCCAGTCAACTGCTCGATCACCAGTTCCGGCGCCGGCGGAGGTTTGGCGGCGGATTCCAGGTGGATCAGCTTCCACCGTCCGCGGCGAAAGCGGATCATCATCCATATCCCCAGCACCCCGCCATAAATCGTGGCGGCAATCCACGGCCCGGACACGCCCCACTGCGGCCGCCAGCGGACGGCGGCATATCCGCCCATGACGGTGATCCCCCAGCAGAGTCCCGCCGTCACCACCGCGGGCCAGAAGGTATCGCCGGCGCCGCGCAGGGCACCGAGGTAGATGATGTACATCGCGTCCATCAGTTGATACATCGCCGCGAACATCAGCAGCAAGGCCCCCAGTTCGATGACCCGGGGCTCATCGGTGAACAGTCGGATCAGCGGTTGGCGGGCGATGAAGAACAACGCCCCGCAACTGACCATGTAGGCGGCGGTGAGGGCAAAGCCCAGATGGGCGCGGGCGGCGGCGATGTCAGGTCGGCCGCGGCCAATGTAACGTCCAACCAGTGCCGTGACCGCCACGCTCATCCCGAAAGCGGGCATGAAGCTCAAGTGCATGTAGCGGAACATGAAGTTGTTCGCCGCCATCGCGTGGGTCCCGAACGGGGCCATGACCCAGATCAGAAACAGCGTCCATGCCAGCACATCGGCCACGACCTGCACGCCGGATGGAATGCCGATCCGCAGCAACGTCCGCAGGTCCGGGAGGTTGATTCGCCACTGCTCGATTCCGAACTCGCGCCGGAATCGGCGTCTGGCGATGAACGCGACGAGCATCGCCAGTTCGACGGTCACCGCGATGTTGGTCCCCCAAGCCGCGCCCGCCAGGCCCATCGGCCGAACCCCCAAGTTGCCGAAGATTAAAATCCAGTTGGCCAGGATGTTCCCCGCCATTCCCGTGAACGCAGCGAACATCACCAATCGCGGTCGATCGATTGCCAGCAGAAATTGTCCGCAGCCGGTGGCGAGCAATCGCATCCCCGCCAGCGACAGGGTGATCTGGAAGTAGGTGGTTTCCAGCCGCACCAGCGCCGGTTCGTGTCCGATGGCGCTGAATATCCGCCCCGCCAGCGGCAGCACCATCAGCGCCAGAGCGGAGAAGCCCACGGCGAACCACACCCCTTGCCAGAGATGCCGCCCGCAGCCGGGGAAATCGCGTTGTCCGAAGCTCTGGCTGACGAGTGTATTGACGCACAGCAGCACCCCGGTGCCGAAGCTGATGACCGAGAAGCTGAACATTCCGGCGTTGCCCGCGGCGGTGGGAGCGAGCGTCCCGAGGCGCGAGACCATCAGCGTGTCGGTGAACTGCATCACTACATAGGAGAGCATCTGCGCGATGGTGGGCATCGCCAGCAAAAGCAGCTCCCCCACCGCGCCGCGTCCGCGATGATCCCCTTGCCCCATCAAACGACCCGCCCCGCAGTGCCCATGGACGGACGAGAAGGATCGCCCTTGGCTTGTGACGACCCCTCGACTTGGGCAAATACAAACCCGAGTTTGTCGGTTCGCACACGCAGCCGACCTTCGTGCAGTTCCACATCCCCCTGCCCGGCCAGCTTCCGAACCGTCACCGCCCCGCCGCCGAACAGATTTGCCGGAACCTCGAAACTCTCGGATTCCGACAATTCCCGGAACGCCAGCAGATACCCCCCCATCGCCGCGAAGCCCGTCCATCGCGCTCCGTCTGGCTCCTCGCCGATCGGAAGAATCGGCGATGAATGGATCGCCGCCCGGTGCGCTTTCCAGACCTTCACCAGCTCGCGTATCTCGGCCACGTCCTCATCCGCCAGATTCGACGTTTCAAACCACCCCAGTGGGCTGGAAAACATCACCGTGGCGAACAGGCACGCGGGGCTGTATCGGGAGGGCGCCAGTGGATCGCCCTCATAGAACGCCGTGTTCCGCCGCGGGTTAAGCACCTCCATCCGCAACCGCACCGGGTGGATGTAGTGCGAGAGCATCCACAAGTTCCGCAGCGTGCGGTGCGGCCAGTAGCGATGCCAATCGGTATAGCGGTTTTCGACGAAGATCGGCCCGACCGCCATCGACCCGAAGTAACCGGGCCGGATTTCCGCCGTCACATCGGTGTCGAACGTCACCGCGCCGTTCGTTTCGCGCAGCACCATTTCGTAGAACGCCCGATTGTTCGCCTGCCCGGCGCGCGAGTGCATTTTTACAGCGTCGATCTTGATGAAATCCACGCCCCATTCACGGTGCATCCGGATGATCCGCTCGGCGTCGCGCTGCCAATTCACCAGATCGTTCGCCGAGTCGGGCGCATACCACAGCCCAAAGCGCATGCCCTGGCGCTTCGCCGCCTCGATTACCGGCTCGAGGCCCTGGGGAAAGCGTTCGGGATGATGCTCCCAGAAATTCGGATCTGCGGCCCAGAAGCCGTTCCAGGTCCCCCCCGCCGTCACGCTGTTGGCCGTGCGTCCGCGCTGCCAGCCATCGTCGATCTGGATCACGTCCACCCCCAGCCTCGCCCCGGCGGCGATTTCCTTCATCATAAACGTCTGGTTGATCGCTCCGTCCTTCGACCGATCGCCCCAGGTATTGCTGAGGAACATCCCATCGCGTCCGGCACGATATTCGCGGATACGCTGCTGCAACTGATGCAGCACCGCGGTCCGCCCGTTAGCGAAGCCTTCGTAAAGCAGAATCGAGTGTTCATCGCCGCACCCGCCGGCGTCCCCGATTCCATGGCCCAGCAGCGCCACGGTCCCGCCTTTCACCAGCAGGTCCGTTTTGGTCTTCACTGGACGGGCGTGGGGCAGCGGACTGTGTTTGAGCAGCGCGATCCCATGGCCGGTGAGCGGATCCTCGATGAAAAAAAGGTTGCCGATCAGCGCGATCTGGCGCTCGGCTGGATGCAGCAGGTATCGGGTCTGGAAGACCAGGTTGTCGTGGATATCGGTCTGGTCCACGAATCGCACCTCGGTGACGCGAAGATGAAGCGGGTCCAGCTCGATCGCATCCTGCACATCGGGCAGCGGGCCGGACGGAGCGGTTGATGGAGCGACTTCGATCCCGCTGGGATCGGCGTCCGATGACGCCGCCGGCTCACCACCCGTCGAAATCGCGGCGACCGCGCATAGCCGCATCGTCACTGCGGGCAGGCCGGGGTAGATCTTCAAGCGACGTTCCCAGCCGCCATGCCCCAGTCGAAGGCGTAACGACTCGGCCTCGACCGGTGATTCAGCGCCGCTCTGCCAGTCGACTTCCCAGTCGCCGCGCGGAGTCATCGCCGTTGGCGGCGTAAGAGGGAGAGCGGACTGCGCCTCTGGAATCCACTGCCGTCCAGTCGTCTTGTGCAGCAGCGAAACGCCGATCAACCGGCCCTCGACGAGCCGCCAGCGTCTTTCGATCGCCTGGTTACCGATCGCCAAGGAATCCCCGTCGAGGTTGAAATAGCAATCCTGGAAGCTTCCGCTCGCCGGCGTGATCGTCATGGATGCGAGGATGTATTCGAGAGTCGGCGCGCTGGCAAATCGCCGTGGTGGTCGATCCATCGCCCGGCACGGACTACCATTCGGCGTTGTGAAGCGTTTCTTCTTGGTTTTTCTAATCTGTCTAGCGATCGCCCGCTCGCTGTCGGCTGCCGACGTACCGGACGGGCCGTACGAGTCGCTCGTACTCCATCCCGACGATGATCCGGCGATCGACATCGCCGCCTGGCTGCTTCCCGCCGAGCGCCCGCTGGGAACGCTCGTTCTGATCCACGGCTATATGCATTCGCGCCGGCAACTGCTTCCTCTGGAGTGGATTCGCCGCGATCCGGGGTGGAACCTTTTAATGATCGACCTGCGCGAACACGGGGAATCGACCACGACGTTCATGCCTTCGACGCTGGGCTACGATGAAGTCTGGGATGTTAAAGCCGCGATCGACGAAGCGGAGCGGCGTGGACTCAGCAAGCCCTACGCCATTTACGGGCACAGCTTGGGAGCGAGTACCGCGCTATGCTGGGCCGGGCGCGATCGCCGCATCGCCGGGGTGTTGGCCTCCAGCCCGTTTCGCAATGCCTGGAAGGCCGCCGAACAGACGGTCGCCTATCGATTCAGTGAAGACGCCGCCGCCCGGCTGCCGAGCCTCTCGTTGATTTCGCCGTGGCGACACCTGCTCGAGCAGGTCGATGTTCCCACGGCGGTGTCGGCGAGGACCGATCTGCGCATCTGGATTCTGTACGGCGAACACGATGTTTTCCCGACCGCCGACCAGGAGGCGATCCTGCGTGCCAGCCCCTCGCCCGCGTCATTCAAACGACTGCTGCAAATCCCCGGCGACGGGCATTCCCGCCATTGGCTGTGGCGCGGTAACCAGACGGTCCCGGGGCACGATGCGTTCGTTCGCGATTTTCTTCAGGCGTGTCGGCCGCTGCCGCCGACGGTGCCGATCTATCGCGCCTGGCCGTGGGCGTCGGCGGTCGTGGTGGGCGTGGTGTTCGTGACGCTCGCGGCGATGGTTCGGATGATCCGCCCGATGACGGTGCCGCCGCAATGTCGGGAAGATCAGCGCACGGGTCCGGCCTGAGAGTTGGCCCGGCTGGAGCTTGACAGTTGGATTGGCTGGGGCGGGGGAGTTGCCCCGGCTGGGGCGTGGGGGTTTGACCCGGCTGGAGACCGGGAGTTGGCCCTGTCCGAGCCGATTGCATGATGAGAACGTCCAGCTACGCCACGTCGATAAAATCGGCGACGCTGTTCAGATCGCGGATCGCCTGCGGGGTGGTGTGAACCGTGGCGACGGCACCCTTGTCGAGGCTGGGGTGCAGCTTATTCGGGCGTTTGGTCCAGATGACCCCGCCACGGCGCTTGGGCAGTTCCTTAAAATTGCGGCTGCGCTTTTCCATCGGCCCGGCGACGGCGCGGTCCTTCATGAACAGCCGCTCGAGGGTCTTGCGCGCCGCATCGCGGTTGATATTCTTCTTGATCGTGACTCGAATGTCTTGTCCGCTCTTCAGTTCCATCGCCATATCCGTCGCTCCGTTTCGTCCAATAGTCAAGGGCGAAGAAGTATACCCACCCGCCCGAAGGACACAAGCCCCGATCCCCATCAGCTCTGCGTCGATTTCTTACGGCGTAGTTCGGCGTCGATGAACTCATCGAGTTCGCCGCGATCCAGCACGCTTTCGATGTTCGATGTCTCGACGCCGGTGCGATGGTCCTTGACACGCCGATCGTCCAGCACATAGCTGCGGATCTGGCTGCCGAAGCTGGTGGCGCTGCGCTCGCCGATGACCGCCTTCATCTCCTCATCGCGCTTGGCCTGCTCGATCGCCTCGAGCCGGCTGCGAACGATGCTCAACGCGATCTGGCGGTTCTGCTGCTGGCTGCGCTCGACCGAACAGGTCACTTGGATGCCCGATGGCTTATGGACGATCCGCACCGCCGTGGCCACCTTGTTCACGTTCTGGCCGCCGGGGCCTGAAGCGCGGACGAAAGCGATGATCTCGAGGTCGGTTTCCGGGATTTCCAGTTCGCTGTCGGAGTTCTCGAACTCCGGCACGACCGTCACCGCCGCGAAACTGGTTTGCCGCTTATTCTGGGCGTTAAACGGGCTGGGGCGCACCAGCCGATGCACGCCGGCTTCGGCCCGGAGATATCCGAAGGCGTAATTTCCCTTGACATGCAAGGTGGCGCTCTTGATCCCCGCCTGCTCGCCCCATTGCCGGTCGATTTCGCTTACGTCCCAGCCGCGGCGCTCGAAGAAATAAAGATACATCCGCAGCAGCATCTCGGCCCAATCCTGCGCCTCGGTGCCGCCGGCACCGGCTTGGATGGTGAAAAACGTGTTGCGGTGATCGTTTGTGCCGCTGAGCAGGGTTTGCAGCTCAACCTTGGCGGCCTTTTTCTCGACCGTGGCGAGTTCCCGGTCGGCCTCCTCAACCGAATCGGCGTCGTCGGCCTCGGTCCCGAGCTGGTGCAACGCCCGCACATCGTCGATGTCGCGCAGCACTTCATCGAGCGGATCGATGACCGCCTTGAGGACTTTCATCTCCCCCACCACCGTGCGCGCCTTCTCGGGATGGTCCCAAAAGCCCATCTGGCCCATCTGATCTTCCAGCGCTTTTCGACGAGCCTGTTTTGCCGGCAAGTCAAAGAGAGTCCCGGATGGCAATCATCCGGGCCGAAAGGTCTTCGATCGATTGTTCAAGGTTCTCATGGATCATTCGGCCCGCAA
This sequence comes from Tepidisphaerales bacterium, assembly GCA_038329845.1. Taxonomy (GTDB): domain Bacteria; phylum Planctomycetota; class Phycisphaerae; order Tepidisphaerales; family Tepidisphaeraceae; genus JBBQNJ01. The sequence goes on from JBBQNJ010000004.1 coordinate 15,460, forward strand.
GTGTAGTCGCGGCGGGTAGAAAAAGAAATCTCGCCGAATTGTCGCGGAGCGTCGGCTTGAAGATTCGTCGCCGTGCGGTAGGATGCCGAGGCGTTTCCCGGCCTGTTCGGGCGGGAACGAGTGGTGCGTTGTCGCCGCGATGGGCGGATGTCGGCATGAAAGGACAGACCGGAACATGATCAAAGTGAAGTCGCGTGGGAACGAAACGGCCGAGCAGATGCTTCGGCGATTTAAGAAACTGTGCGAAAAAGAAGGGCTTGTGAAGGACATCAAACGGGTGGCCTACTACGAGAAGCCTTCGGAAAAGAACCGTCGTCGGTCGCGCAAGCCGAAGATTCGCGGCGGGATGCGCCCGGGGACGAGCCGAAGCAGCAGTTCGCGCTAATTTCCGACGTTGCGGTTTCGTCGCATCGGGACGCGCCGCGTTTTTCCGTGGGGTTCTCATGCCTGCCGACACCATGCCTAATTCTAGTGATCTGGCGGTCCAAACCCGGCATCTGACCAAGGTCTACAAGGACTTCTGGGGCCGTCCCAAGGTGACGGCGCTGGATGATCTGGACTTGGGGATCCATCGCGGGGAGGTGTTCGGCCTGCTGGGGCCCAACGGCTCGGGCAAGAGTACCACGATCAAGCTGTTGCTGGGTCTGATCTTCGCCACGCGCGGCTCGGCCAGCGTGCTTGGCAAGCCCGCCGGCAGCACCGAGATCAACGAGCGAATCGGCTTTTTGCCCGAGGAATCGTACCTCTACCGCTTCCTTAACGGCGAAGAGACGCTGCATTTCTACGGCCGGCTGTTCAAGATTCCGCGTCGGGAACTAAATCGGCGGGTGCCGGAACTGCTGGACGTGGTTGGACTGGACGCCAAGAGCCGCAAGCGCAAGTTGCGGGAGTATTCCAAGGGGATGGCCCGCCGGATCGGGCTGGCGCAGGCGCTGATCAACAATCCGGACCTGATCCTGCTGGACGAGCCGACGACGGGGCTGGATCCGATCGGCACGCGTGAGATGAAGGACCTGATCCTCTCGCTGAAGCAGCAAGGCAAGACGGTGCTGCTCTGCTCGCATCTGCTGGCCGATGTGCAGGACGTGTGCGACCGGATCACGATCCTGTTCCGCGGGAAAATGCAGACGTTGGGCAACGTGCGGGATTTGTTGCAGGTGCAGGATGTGACGCAGGTGCAGGCCACGGGGTTATCGGCGCAGCAGATCGCCGAGCTGCGTGAGTTCCTTAAGCGTCTGGGCGCGCCCGATGCGAAGGTGACGCATCCGACGACCACGCTCGAGGATTTGTTCATCCGCGTGGTGCGGGAAAACACCGGGGGTGACATCGGCACCGGCCGCAGCGTCGCCGAGGCGGCCGAAAAAGCTCGCCCGTCCGTGGGCGACCGAGTATAGGATTGACCATGACGTACATGGGTCATGTGAAGCACGGCGTTGTGATTCTGGACGGCAACCCGCCGCTGGATGAAGGAACGCTCGTGCGCGTGGAACCGGTGGCGGAGAGTGCTTCGCGTTATGCCCGAGGAAGCGCCCAAGCCATTCTGCGCCACACGGCCCGGTGGCATGGCCCCGATGAGGAGATTGATCGGTTGCTGGCGGATCTGCGCCAGATGAAGCAGCAAGAGGTCGAGGCGGAGAACACGCCGCGGGAGCCGTAGCCATGAACCGCTACCTGCTCGACACGAACCACGCCAGTGCGATCGTGCGACGCCAAAACCGCATGGCCGAACGCGTGCGACAGACTGAGGACTCGCAGTTTAGCGTCGGCATCCCGACCGTGGGCGAGCTTTGGTTCATGATCTACAACAGCGGCAGGCCGAAGGAGAACGCGGCCGAGCTGGAGGACGTTTTGGCGGATTTGATCGTCTGGCCGTTCGACGACCCGCCGGCACGTGAGTTTGGTCGAATTAAAACCGAGCTTCGACGAAGCGGTTCTCCCATACCCGCAGTGGACGCACAAATCGCCGCGATCGCTCGGGTGCGGGAACTGATTCTGCTGACGGCCGACCGCCACTTTAGCGCGGTGCAGGAGCTGGGAATCGAGAACTGGCTGATGTGAAAGCGGCGGCATCCTTGGTTAGGATGAGAACGCCAGCCCCTTTGGGATGCGGAAACAGTCCACATGAGCATTGCAACGTTGTTATCGTCTCTTGCGGTTGTGCCCGAGTCGGGGCGATCCTACACGGTCTGGATCGTCGCCGGGCTGATCGTGCTGGTGGGGTTGGCGGTCATCGGCCTGCGCGATGTGGCGCGGTTCAGCCTCAAGAGGACCTGGGCAATTTCCAGCGTCTGTTTCGCCGAATCGATCCGCCGCAAGGTCTGGCTGATCATCCCGCTGGCGATCCTCGGGGTGATCATCGTTGTGCAGTTGCAGAAGCCGCTCGATGAGCAGGACGCGATACGCCAGACCACCAAGTTCTGCCTGTTCGCCACCGGCCTGGTCGTGGCGATGGTGACGATCATCCTGGCGGCGACCAATCTGCCGCGGGAGATCGAGAATCGCGTGATCTACACGGTGGTCACCAAGCCGACGACGCGGCTGGAGATCGTCCTGGGCAAAGTGGTCGGGTTCGCGCGGGTGTCGGCCGCGATTCTGCTGGCGATGGGCCTGTTCACCTTCGGATACGTGCAGGTGCGGGCCTGGAGCATGCGCCAATACATCCGCGAGGTTCGGCTGAAAGACCCGGCCGTGACCGCGAGCCTGCGCCCGACGCTGCAATATTACGCCGCCAATGGCTTGCTGGGCGCCAACACGCTGGAGCACGCCGATTCCCTGGCGGCCTATTCGCGCATTCCCACGGCCCGCGCCGCCGACACCGGGGCCCGCTGGATTTCCGGGGGCGCCGAGCAGGAAGTCACGATCCCGTTCGATGTCAAGCCCGAGCAGATCACAACGACGGTGGGCGGAGAGTTGATGTCGCTGCCGGTGCATATGTATCTGTCGGTCGGATACGAGGCGCACGGGCCCATCACCTCGAGCGAGTCGTACGAAGAACCCGCCACCGAGCCGACGACGCTTCCGACCATGGGTCCGACGTTCGTTCCGGCGGCGACGCAGGCGATGGGTGAGGCGACAACCGCGCCGGCGGCGGGAGCGCCGGCGGCGGGAGCGCCGGCGACCACGCCGGCGGATGCGGTCACACCGCAGGCGATGCCGCAGGTCAGCGTGTCGATCTCCGAGACCCGGACGGGTCGGGTGATCGCGTCACTCGAGCAACTGACCGGCGGAAAACCGCTGTCGCTGCGTGACAGCGATGGGTCGCGCCCGGTGGCGATCGAGCTTCCGGCGTCGGTCGTCGGGCAGATCGCCGCCGACGGAAAGTTCACGGTGCTTTTGCAGGGGTTGTCGGCCAATGCTGAATACCTGGTGCCGCCGATCCCCGTGGTGATGGCGGTGGGCCGACCTGATGGGACCATGGCGATGATTCCGCCGATCCTGGACGAGAAAAGTCATCGCCCCGCGGGGATCACTTTCCGAGGCCGCGAGGGCAGCCGCGGAACGCAGCTTCGTGGGGGAACGGGCGGTCCGGTGCCATGGGCGGTTTTCACATTCCACGACTCGCCGGTGAGCTGGCTGGAAAACGGCAAGGTTCCCTTCGAATTTCGCGTCGGCATCGAGCGCAGCGGTGCCGATGTGACGCTGGATGAGGACGACATCACGCGGGTGACGGTGAAGATCCGCAACCTGCGCGACGGGACGACCTCGGCACCGATCGAGCTGCGCCCGGACAACAACCGCACCTCGTATTTCGATGTCCCGGCAGAACTGCTCACCGGAGGACAGTTCGAGGCGCTGGTTCAGTGCAACACGGTGGGCCACTGGCTATGGCTCAACCCCGCCAGCCTGTCGATGGTCAGCGGCCGAGAGCCGTTCGCATGGAACCTTTCCAAGAGCCTGTTGATCCTGTGGCTGATGAGCGTGCTGGTGGTGATCATCTCGATCTTCTGCTCGACGTTCGTGAGCTGGCCGATCGCCATTGTCCTGACGCTGGTGATCCTTATGGGCCGTTGGGGGGTTCAGCAGTTGGGCGATGCCCTTCAGCCAGGGATCGGCAACACGATCGTGACGGACATGCGCATTCGTGACGCGGCGTCGGGCAAGGCTGTCAGCCAGTCGGTCGAGGCGCTGGCGGGGTTCCTGCGAAACGTCTCGGCGCTGCTGCCGGATATCAATAAATTCGCGGCGACGGACAACATCGAGAAAGGGATCGCAATTCCGGTGCATCGCCTGTGGGACGCGCTGGCGGTGATCGGAGCGTTCGGCCTGCCGATGGTGGTGCTGGCGTATGTGTTCCTCAAGTACAAAGAGGTGGCGCCATGAGCGATGATCAGCCCCGGCGCGGTGCCGGTCGATTCGGGATCGTGGCGTTGCTGCTGGCGGCGCTGGTGGCATCGGGTTTTTCCGGGTTCTGGGCGCGGCAGCGTCGGGAAATGGCCGTGACCGGCCGGCGCGGCGAGGCGCCGGCGCTGGTTCGATCGGCCTCCTCACTCGACGCGATGCCCAACTTCGCGCTGGCGCTTCTGCTGGGCGGGCTTCGCGGCCCGCTGGTCATGATCCTGTGGACCAGCAGCGAAACCCAGAAAAACGAGCGAAATCTCGAGGATTTCGACACCCAAGTCGAGTGGATCCGGCGATTGCAGCCGGAGTTCGACTCGGTCCACATCTTCCAGATGTGGAACAAGGCGTACAACATCAGCGTGCAGATGGCCTCGCTGGCCAACAAGTACATTACGATCCTCGACGCCTTGAACTACGGCCACAGCGTCGACCGCGAGCGCCCGGACAACATCAACATTATCTCCCAGATCGCCCAGATTTATTTCGACAAGCTGGGCAGCAGCCAGGAGAAGCAGTACTACCGCAAGCGCGTCCGGGCCGAGACCCTTCCACACAAGTCGCGGCAGACGCTTCGTCGCGACGATCCGGGATGGCGTCCGCTGGAGATGGAGACGATGTTGACGGCCGATGGCCGCATCCAGCCGGAATTGCTGCAACCCACCCGTTCGCGTCCGGCGGATCTACCGGCGGGCGAGGATTGGAACAACGGTGCCGAGCTGCAATATCTCGAGCAAATCCAGCCGTTTCCCTATGGATTGTCGCCGTTCGCGCTGGCGTACAACGACTTTAAGCGGGCTCAGATTCTTCAGCGGGTGGGCAAGCAGAAACACATCCAGCTTTCCAGCCTGGTGGTCGATAGCCGCCCGGCGCTGGCGCTGAAGAACTGGTCGGAAGAAGAGTTCGAGCGCGGTCGCCGCGCCGAACTGGGGGCGTTCGGCCTGGCGATTCCGAAAGAACGGCTGGACATGGAACTACCCACCGCCGATCTGGCGCCGCAAGCCGGCGTGCCGCATCCCGGCTGGATCGACGAGGCCGTCTTTTCCTATCGCCGCTCGGCCCAACTGGTACCCGCGGCGGTCAAAGAATACGACCGCCACATGCGCGAGTACCTGACCAACGTCGGCACGTACCGCTCGCATATCGACGGGCTGGAGGCGATGGCGCCCGTGGCGATGGGCGACGCGGATTATCTCCAGGCCATGACGCCGGGGATTGACGCGGCGCGACAAGGACAATTGCTCGCCTCAGCCAAGGCGCATTACGAATCGGCGATCCCGAAATTGCAGCGGACGATGCTGAAGTATTACGTGAGCCGCGACGCCGTCGAGCCGCTGCTGCCGCCGGTAAGCGATGCCACGACGGATTACGTTCGCCGGATCGAGCAGCTTCCGGCCGAGCAATTGCACGGGATTTTGCGGCAATCGCTGGCTACGATGTCGCGCGGCGGTTACGATCAATATGGCGAAGATCGCATTGAGTATGAAAAGTACATGCAGCGTGTGCGATCTCGATTGACACACCTGCACGGGTAACTGGAAATTTTTCCTGATTAGAGGATAATCGGGTCCGAAATATCCGGCATCCCCAGGGACCGACGACTTTACTATTGCCTTGCTCCCCGCGTCGGCGCGGGGATCGGCGGTTTCCCGGGCGAAAAATGATGCCGGTCTTCTTGGGATCGAGGTCGCACACTATGACGGGTTCATGTCGTACCGCCCACTTGAACGGGCGGCGTTTTTTTAGACGTAGTTTCAATCGCGTCGGGCTTTTCGCCCTGGCGATGCTGTTCAGTGGAGGCTTGCTGCTCAACTGGACGCAGGCGCAGGTCGTCCCCAACGCCGCCGACCCTGCCGCGGCAAAGCCGCTGCTGGTGGCCCCTTCCGGGTCTGCCGTGGAGCACGCCGCCAGGATGGAGAATGAGAAACTGACTTGGTTCCAGCCTTTCGTAAGCGACAAGTTCACCACGATGGAACGGGTGGGCCTGATCGTCATCCTGGTCGTGGCGGTGCTGGGGCTGTTGTATGCCCTGATGCTGCGCAATCAGGTGCTGGCGGCGGATAAGGGAACCAAAAAGATGCAGGAGATCGCCGCGGCGATCCGCGAAGGCGCCAACGCCTATCTCGCGGCGCAGTTCCGCAAGATCGGCCCGCTGATCGTGGTGATCACGGTCCTGCTCTATTTCACGAAATATGGTAATCCGGCGTTCGCTTACGGGCGGGCCGGGGCGTTTCTGGTCGGGGCGATCTTCAGTTGGATGGTCGGCTTCGTCGGGATGCGTCTGGCGACGGCAGGCAACCTGCGCGTGGCCGCCGCGGCCCGCAAGAGCTACGGCGAAGCGATGCAGCTCGGCTATCGCACCGGCACCGTGGCGGGGATGCTCACCGACGGGCTGGGCCTGCTCGGCGGCACCTGCATCTTCCTGGTCTACGGTGAACAGGCGTATGAGGCGCTGCTCGGCTTCGGCTTCGGCGGAACGCTGCTGGCGCTGTTCATGCGAGTGGGCGGCGGCATCTACACCAAGGCCGCCGACGTGGGCGCCGACCTGGTCGGCAAGGTCGAGGCCGACATCCCCGAGGACGACCCCCGCAACGCCGCGACCATCGCCGACAATGTCGGCGACAACGTCGGCGACTGCGCCGGTATGGCGGCGGACATCTTCGAGAGCTACGAAGTCACCATCGTGGCGGCGATGATCCTGGGCATGGCCAGTTTCGGGCACAAGGGCGTGCTGTTCCCTCTGCTGGTGCGCGGCATCGGCGTGGTGGGATCGATCATCAGCACCTACACCGTCAAGGCCGGTCCGAACGACACGTCCGACACTGCGTTGCACAGCGTGCATCGCGGTTTCTGGATCGGATCGCTGATCTCCGTGGTCGGGTTCGTCGCGCTGGGGATGGCCTACCTGCGGTTTGATCCATCGTACTTCGTCCAGTACCCCCAGGCCAAGGCCGGGTTCGTGCTTGACGCGGCCAACAACATCACCGGCGGCTGGTACATGGTGGCCGGCGCCGATACGCGGCCGATCATCACCTGCTTCATCGGGATCATGCTGGCGATCGTGCTGAACAAGCTCACCAGTTATTACACGCACACATCCTTCAACCCGGTCAAGACCCTGGCCCGCGCCTGTCAGACCGGACATGCCACCAACATTATCCAGGGCTTTGCCGTCGGATATGAATCGGCGGTGATGGCGACGGTGGTGCTGGCGGGCGCTATTGCCCTGTCGGTCTTCTGCTATGCCGGAACCCCCGCGGTGTTCATCGCCTATGGCGTGGCCATGGCGGGCATCGGCATGTTGACCCTGACCGGCAACACGATTTCGATGGACGTGTTCGGCCCCGTGGCCGACAACGCCAACGGGATCGGAGAAATGGGCTACGAGAAGGAAGAAATGGGCGAGGCCGGCTACGCCCGTGCCCGCCAGATTCTCGCCGACCTCGACGCGGTGGGCAACACCACCAAGGCCGAGACCAAGGGGATCGCCATCGGCTCGGCGGTCATCGCCGCCGTCTCGCTGTTCGCTTCCTTCATCGCCACCCTGGCGATGGGCAGCGAAGAATTGATCACCAACATGAATCAGGCGCAGTATCTGGAACACTCGGCCCATCTGACGGTGGCCGATCCGCGGGTGCTGATCGGATTGCTCTTGGGTGGTGCTGTCCCGTGGCTGTTCAGTTCGATGCTCATCCGCGCGGTCGGTCGCGCCGCGTTCTACATCATCAAGGAAGTCCGAGTCCAGTTCCGCGACAAAGAGATTTGGGCCGGCACCAAGAAGCCCGATTACGGTCGCGTGGTGGACATCTGCACCAGCGCCGCGCAGAGCGAGTTGATCGGCCCGGCGCTGCTGGGCGTGCTCAGCCCGATCCTGGTCGGTCTGCTGCTGGGGCCGTACGCCCTGGGTGGATTTTTGGCGGGCATGATCGTCTCCGGCGTATTGCTGGGCGTGTTCATGGCCAATTCCGGTGGTGCCTGGGACAACGCCAAGAAGCTCATCGAGGATGAGCCGCGCGATCCTGCCCGCAACCTGGGCAAGGGTTCCGAGCGTCACAAGGCGGCCGTCACGGGCGACACCGTCGGTGATCCGCTGAAGGACACCGCCGGTCCGGCGATCAACCCCATGGTCAAGGTCATGAACATGGTGGCGATGCTGTCGCTGACCAGCGTTGTGCTGGCCTACAACATGGCCGGGGATCGCAACGCGACGACGCCGGACGTGGCCCCTAAGGCATGGGTCGGTTTGATCCTCTCCGTGATCTTCATCGCCATTATCGTCTGGGCGGTGATCAACTCGAAGAAGGAGACCGCCGAGATGCGTGAGGTGGATGCCCAGACGGGTGCCGAGGCACCGAAGGTTTAATTTCACGCGTTTCGACCGCTCGGGCGCAGGCCCGATCGGCGAACGTAACTTTGAACGGGGCGGGTCGCATTCCAGCGACTCGCCCCGTTCTCGTTTGAGGCATCCGGGAATACGGGACGTTCAATTGGAGGGCGGGCTTCCTGCCCGCCGATTGGGTGGGGAGCGGGCTTTCAGCCCGCCAAACGGGTGGGGAGCAGGCTTCCAGCCCGCCAAACGGGTGGGGCGGCGGGCTTCCAGCCTGCTAATTGGGACCGATCGCGATCACGAATTTGTGCCGAAGCTCGCGAACGAGTCAGAAATCGCCCGCGCACGTCCGAGAACATCTCACGAATCGCCAACTCGACAAAGTGATCCCGCCGATGCGCTTAACCTGCGGGTCTGGCCGGACGATGTGGTCGATAGACGCCCCCCCCGAACGGGGCTCGCTCGCCATGCACGATCCGGATACTCCAATCCGCGCCTACGACGACCGCATCGCGGATTGGCGACGCCGCGCCCCGTGGTTGCGGCGGCTGGCGGCGCGGCTGGGGTTGCAGGGAAAGCTGATCGTCTGCTTCATGCTGGTTCTGAGCGCCGGGCTAGGCGCCACCTGCTGGCTGTTCATCTCCCACACCGAAGAGCGCCTGACCGATCTGATGGGCGAAGAGGCCCGGCAGGTTTCGTACGTCCTTGCACTAGCCAGCCGACAGGCGATGGAATCAAGCCGGATCGATGAATTGCGGTTCATCGGACAAGGGCTTCTCAAGAGCCGCAATATCCGGTTCGTCGCCTTCATCGACCGCAATGCCCGCCCCCTGCTCGTGGCCAGCCACGATGCCGGATTCAAGCTCAATCCGGCCGAGTTGGAGCGGAACACGACCCTGTCGCTGATGCAGGTGCAATCGCGGCGAGATCCAACGCTGGGCGACTACATCGAAGTCACCGCGCCGGTGCTGTCGATGCCAACCGAGCTGGGCGACAGCACGACAACGGGTTCACGAGTGCTGGGATACGTCGCCGTCGGGCTTGCCCAGGCGGGCGAACAGGCGCAGCTCCAGCGGATCAACGTTTTCGTCATCGGGATCGGGATCGTGATCGCCGGGGCGAGCTTTCCCCTGGCGTACCTGCTGGTTCGCCGAATTTTCTTGCCGATCCGCCAGCTTGTCGAGGCGACCGACCGGATCGCCGGTGGCGACCTGGACGCACAGGTCGCGATCGATCGGCCCGACACCATCGGCACGCTGGCCCGCTCGTTCAATGACATGGTTCAGCGCGTTCGCGGGCAGCAGCAGGCCTTGGCCGAGGCCAACCACGACCTGGAGGACAAAGTCCGCCAGCGCACCGCCCAGCTCGAGCGCTCGAATCATCGGCTCAGCGCTGAAATCGCCGAAAAAGAGGACTTTCTTCGAGCCGTCTCGCATGACCTCAACGCCCCGCTGCGCAACATCGCCGGCATGGCGTCGATGCTGCTGACCAAATGCCGCGGGAGCGTGGACGCCGACGTCATTCATCGCCTGGAGCGCATCCAGAAAAACGTCGAGGTGGAGACCGACCTGATCGGCGAACTGCTCGAGCTTTCGCGAATTAAAACTCGCCGCAAGTCGATGGAATTGGTCGATGTGACGGCGATGGTCCGCGAGTTGGGGGATATCTTCGAGCAGGACTTGCAATCCCGGCAAATCGCGCTGGTGATCGACAATCCGCTGCCGGTGGTGCGATTCGAGCGGGCGCGAATGCGCCAGGTCTTCCAGAACCTGATTGACAACGCGATCAAGTACATGGGAGACGACCCGGGGCGGGTGCGGGAAATCCACGTCGGCGGCGGAGCGGGCCCCGATGGCGCCGTGTTCTACGTGCGTGACACCGGGATCGGGATCGATCCGGAAGATCAGGGCAAGGTGTTCTTTATTTTTCGCCGGGGCCGCAACATCGCCTCGGCCCGGAACGTCGAGGGCAAGGGCGTGGGCCTGGCAAGCGTCAAGAGCATTATCGAGAGCTATGGCGGGAGCATCACCGTCGAGAGCGCCCCCGGCGCCGGCAGCACGTTCCGGCTCACCCTGGGTGCGGAATATCTCCCCGAGTCGTCCGGAGCGGCCAAGCCGCCGCGTCCGGTCGAAGTGGCCGTGTAGTTGAGTTCAGAAATGTCAGCGAGGAACCAGACCATGTCCGCCTCATGCACCGAACAAAGATCAGCGCCACTGGGCACCGATGCGGGCGATTCGCTGCTGACCCGTGACGAGCTGCCGATCACCATCCTGCTGATCGACGACGATGCGGACTGCCGCATATTGATCCGCGACGCCATCGAGGAATGCCGCGTCAGCAATGACGTGTACGAGGTCCGCAACGGAGAAGAAGCGCTGGCTTTTCTGCATCGACAAGGCCGCTTCGCCGATGCTCCGCGGCCGGGGCTGATCTACCTCGACATCGAGATGCCGGGGATGGACGGGCAGGAAACGCTCAAGCGCATCAAGAGCGACCTGTCCCTGCGCGACATCCCGGTGGTGATGATGACCGGCGTGAGCGACGAGGCGCAGATGAAGGAGGCGGCGGGCAATGGATGCAACAGCTACACGCTCAAGCCCGCCAATGCCGAGCAGTTTCTCAGGACGGTGCTGGCCAGCACCAATTACTGGCTGCGGGTCCACCAGTACCCAACCCGCCATTTGCCCGCCGAGTCGTGCCGGCGGTGAGAAAAATTTGCGGCGTTTGGCGGGCGTGAAAATGTATCGTATGTCCGGAGTAACGGGCGAAGCGGAAAATGGACGTTGATTGGCGAGGTGATCGAGGACGTGGATACACTCAAGCTGCTCATCATCGAGGATGACGACGATCAGCGCGAGCTGATCCGAGAGACGCTCGAGGACTGCTTCGGCGCCGGGACCGTGACCGGCGTCGAAAGCGCCGCCGATGCGCTGGGTCAGGACCTGGGGCGGTTCGACCTGATTCTCACCGATTACAACCTTCCCGACGGCTCGGGGATGGAGCTTCTCGAACAGATCCGGGCCCGCTGCGACACTCCGGTGATCATGGTCACCGGGGAAAACGTCGGCTACATCGCCGCCGAGGCGATCCAAAAAGGCGCCACCGACTATGTGGTGAAGTTCGGAGATTACCTGTTCACCATTCCGCTGGTGGTGCAGAAGAATCTCACGGTGGCCAAGATCATGCGGGAAAACGCCTCGCTGCGCGGGGAACTCGAGGTGGCGCTGAAGGAAGTCCGCCGAAAGAATCACCAGCTCGAGGAATCGCTGCGGAAGGTCGAGGAGCTGGCCGCCACCGACCCGCTGACGCGGCTGTATAACCGCCGGCATTTCGCCCAGGTGCTCGAGCAGTTGTTCGCCGAGGCCCAGCGCTATGAGAAGGACCTGGCGTGTGTGATGATCGACCTCGATGGGTACAAGCAGCTCAACGACACCTGGGGGCACCAGGTGGGCGATCAATTGTTGATTATGGCCGGGCGGGTCATCACCGCAAACATGCGGCGGATGGACGTGGCGGCACGATACGGGGGAGATGAGTTCGTGCTGTTGCTGCCCCATGCCGATGACGAACAGGCCCGGGCCGCGGCGCAGCGCATCCGCGATGAGTTCCGCCAGGCATCGGCGGTGCTGCTGCGGCGCAACGAGGGGGTGACGATGTCGATCGGAATCGGGACCATCAAGACGTGCAGCGCCGCCCATGCCGATCAACTGGTAGCCCTGGCCGACGCGGCCCTGTACCGCGCCAAGGACGCCGGCCGCAACCGCATCGACATCGGCGATCGCCCCCTGCTCAGCGGCCGATTGGCAGCGTCCTCAAGCCCCAGCCCCGCGACTCCGGCAGCCCAGTGACTGTCCGGCCGTCTCAGCCCCGCTCATCCCCAGAAGACTCTGAGGCCTCCGCTACGCTTAAATCTGAAATCCCCATGAAGAGGCAAAATTTGAAATTTGACATTTGAAATCTGGAGTTCGAGATCCGGGCGATCCAAAGCCGACACCCGCTTCGCCTTAGCCCCATACAAACTCCCTGTCCACGCAGTGGAGCCGCGGATGCGTCGAACCAGTTGAATCCAGCACATCGCATCCGCGTGGTTTGTCCCCGAAGGCGAACGCGCTTAGGATGGCATAGTTTCCGCTCGATTCACCGACGAAAGACGCATGCAGATTCGTAATTTCTCGATCATCGCCCACATTGACCACGGCAAGAGCACCTTGTCGGACCGGCTATTGATGCGGGCCGGCGCCATCACTGAGCGCGACTTTCAGAACCAGATGCTCGATGACATGGACCTCGAGCGCGAGCGCGGCATCACCATCAAGGCGTCGGCGGTCACGGTCTTCCATGAGCACAAGGGCGAGAAGTTCATGCTGAACTTCATCGACACCCCCGGCCATGTGGACTTCCATTACGAGGTGCAAAAGGCCTTGCAGGCGTGCGAAGGGGCGATCCTGGTTGTCGACGCCACGCAGGGGGTGCAGGCCCAGACGGTGGCCAACGCCTACGCGGCGATCGACGTGGGGCTGGAGATCATTCCGGTGATCAACAAGATCGACTTGCCCAGCGCCGATCCGGTGAGGGTGGCCGAGGAGACCGAGCAGGTGCTGGGGTTCCGAGCCGAGGAATGCATCCTCGTCAGCGCCAAAACCGGGGCAGGGATCGATGAGTTGATCGCCAAACTGTGCGAGCAGTTACCCCCGCCGCGAGGACTGGCCGATCAGCCGACGCGGGCCCTGATTTTCGATTCGCTGTACGATGACTACCGCGGGGTAATCGTGTACGTGCGCGTGGTGGATGGGGAGCTGCGCAAGGGACAGAAGATCCGCCTGATGGGCAACTCCACCGAACACCAGATCACCGAAATCGGGAAACTGATGCCCCGCCCGAAGTTGGTCGAGCGCATCGGCACCGGTGAGGTCGGCTACATCGTCGCGGCGATCAAGGACCTTCACGATGTCCGTATCGGCGACACCGTGACCGATGCGACAGCGCCCGCCGCCGAACCGTTGCCGGGGTACAAGCCGATCCAGCAGATGGTCTTCTGCGACTTCTATCCGGGCGGCCAGACGCAATACGACGAGCTACGCGATGCGATGGACCGGCTTCAGCTTAACGACAGCTCGTTCACGTTTCAGCCGGAAAGCTCGGATGCCCTGGGATTCGGATTTCGCTGCGGTTTTCTGGGCCTTTTGCACATGGAGATCATCCAGGAGCGACTGGAGCGAGAGTTCAATATCGAGGTGGTGCAGACCGCGCCGACCGTCACTTATGAAATTCTGTTGACCGACGGGACGACGCAGCGGATCGACTCGCCCAGCGAGTTGCCGAATCTCACGCACGTCGAGGAAATCCGCGAGCCGTACATCCAGCAGAACCTGATCCTCCCGGCCGACAGCGTCGGGGCGATCATGAAGCTGTGCGAGGACCGACGCGGCATCTATCAGAAAACTGAGTACATCGGTGCCACCCGGGTGATCCTGGTCTACGAGATGCCGCTGGCGGAGGTCATTTACGACTTCTACGACCGGCTGAAAAGTGCCACCCGCGGGTACGGGACGATGGACTACGACTTCATCGGTTTTCGCCGCGGCGACCTGGTGAAAGTGGACATCCTTGTCAACGCCGAGAAGGTCGACGCGCTGGCGGTGATCGTCCACCGCGATCATGCCGAGCAGCGCGGGCGGCGACTGCTGGTGCGGCTGAAGGAAGAGATCGACCGGCACCTGTTCGAGATCCCCTTGCAGGCGGCGATCGGGGGCAAGGTCATCGCCCGCGAAACGATCAAGAGCGTGGGCAAGAACGTAACGGCCAAGTGTTACGGCGGGGACGTGACGCGCAAGCGCAAGCTGCTGGAAAAGCAGAAAGAGGGGAAAAAGCGCATGAAACGGGTGGGAAGCGTGGACATCCCGCAGGAGGCGTTCATGGCGATTCTGGAGAGCGGGGATTGAGCGGGTTTGAAAGTCTCGAGCGGATCCGCACGCCCCGGTGAAGTGTGCCGTCCGAGCGCGCGGCCGCTTTCGTCATCTGTCGGGGCGATTAGCCTCTCGAGTGCGCAATGAAGGGTTTTCCAGCACATTTTCACGTTTTGCTGGCCTGTTGGATCATCGCGTTCATCGCGGCGCCGGGGATGATGCCCGGTGCGGAATCCGCCGACTCCTCGGGGCGATTCGAGGTCGAATGGGGCGCAAAACTTCGAGCCGCCGTAACGCCGCCGCAACGGGTGGCGTTGGGCGCATCGATGCTGGAAGAGGTCCGGCGGCTTGGGGCCGAGCCCGATTATCGACTGCTTCTGCTAGAGCAAATCCGCGAGTTAGCCGGACAGGATTCCAGCGGATACCCCACAGCGCTCGAGGCGATGGGCCTGCTGGGGATCGAACATCCGCAGCGTCGCCAATCGCTCTTCCCCGAACAGTCGCGTCTCTATGAATTGATGATCCGCGCGGCGACACCCGAGGCGAGGCGTTCGCTCACCGCCCAATACGGACGGCTGCTGCTTTCCCGCGCCGGGGACATGGAATCGGCGGCGAAGTCGGCGATGAGCTCGGCCGAGGCGATCGAGCGGATCGACGCGGGCATCGATCTGGCACAAAAGGCAGGGAGTGTTCTGGGAAGCGCCGATCTATCCGCGCCGGCGATGCTGCGCCGGCTGAAAGAGCGGCGAGCGGTCGAACTCGAGACCCGGCCGCTGGAAGATCGATTGCGCAAAGATCCGTTCGACCACGACACGGCGATCAAGCTGGTGCAGGCGCTGATCCTTCGGCTGGACTCGCCGGCGCGGGCGGTGAAGCATGTGCCGGCCACCCATGACAAGACCCTGGAGCGGATCGCGTCGATGATGACACAGACCGAGCCACTTGCCGTCGAGCAGCGGATGGAACTGGGCGGGTGGTATCAATCGCTGGCGGTGAGTCAGCCGCCGTCGGGGCGGACCGCGGCGCTGTTGCGGGCGCGGCTGCATTTCACGATCGCGGGGAGCTCGCCCGACGCTCAGGCGGCGCAGCACGATCAGGCCCGCGCGTCGATCGTGGCCATCGATGCGATGCTCGGCAAGCTGGGCCTGACCGGCGGGCAGATTCGCTGGCAAATCCGCCGGATGGACCCTTCCCAGGCGCGCGGCGATTCGAACCCGCAAGTGCGAAGCGCCATCGAAGGGGCGATCCAATGGCTATACAACCATCGCAATGCCGAGGGGGATTGGGAAACCGGCGATGCGACCGATCCAGATCGGGGAATGGCCACCGGCCTGGCGACCCGCGCCTTGCTCGACGCCATGGAAGATCCCCAGGCCGAACCACGCCTTGCCGCAGCGATCCGGCGGCTCACCGAGATGACGATCGCGCGGTTGATACCGGCGTCGTTTCGCATCCGAGCCTTGTGCCTGATGCCCGAACCCAATCCCCATGCGCGGCTGATCCAGCAGGACACGGCCACCCTCGTGGCGCTGATCGGCCCGGGTGGAGCCTTTGCGCCCACCGATCAACGGCCCAATGCGAGATGGCCGGAGTTGAACCTGACGGTGACGGCGTGGAGCGCGTTGTCGGATTCAGCGAACGCGGGGCTGGGGGCGCGGATTCCGCCGGCGGCATGGTCGGCGCTGGTCGAGTCGCTGTTGGCCGCTCAGTCGGGCGACGGCTCGTGGGAACCCGAGCCGCTGCGCCGCCAGCCTCCCCCGGCCCGCGCCGATCGCGCATCGGTGCGATCCACGGCCGGAGGGCTGCTGCTGATGCTGATGGCCCGGGATCATCTTCCCGGCCCGCGCCAGAAGGATGCCGCTCGGAGCATCGCCGCCGCCACGCGATGGCTCGATCTGCATGCGGTTGATGATCCGGACGGCTCACCGTTCCCGACGAATCTCTACCTGCTGAACCGGATCGCCGAGCTGTCCAACCACCGGCGGTTCGGTGAGGTGGACCTGGCTGCGGAAATCCCGTCTCGGCTGCTGGATCGCTGCCGGGAAGATGGGGGATGGCGTGATGCGATGACCACGGCGATGGCGCTGGAACTGCTCTGCCGTTCGGGGCAGATCGCGCCATAACGACTCGACGGAAATCGCTAGCGACGAAGCTCATCGGGAATGAACGGCTTGGGCCGCGCGGGAGGCGCTACGCCGCCGGGAGGCTGCGGCGCAGTGGCCGGCGTCAATGCGGACGGGGTCGATTCGCGGCTAGTCGCACCGGATTGAGGCGCCGGCACCGCCGCCTGCTCGGATCGCTGTTTGGCCTGATCGCCCGCCTGGCGGGCGAGTCGATCGGCAAGCCGATGCTGCTCGGCGGCGCGGGTATAGATCGGCGGAGGCTTGGGCTGGCGATTCATCACTCCGGCGAAAAAGTCCATCGCCTGGGCGTAATTTTCGTCCCGCATCGCCTGTTCGCCGCGGCGATAGAGCGCCTCGGGCGAGTTTTCATCGGACAGATAGAGGCCGGGGCTGAGCAGGAGGATGGCCACGACGTGTGCCAGCGCCGCCCATCCGAGCAGACGAAGCAACCGTCGATGGCGGTGGGCGCGGCTTTCGCCGGCATGTTCGCGGGCGGTCGCAGCCCGGTTTTCAGTCGTCGGATGCATCACTTCTTGACCCTCAGTTCGACATAGCCGCGGGCGCGATTCACCGCGTCGGTGGCCACCACGTAGGCACGATACGGCGAAAGGCGATCGACCTCGATCTGCACGGTTCGGGCACTGCGTTCTTCCCGATCATGCAACAGCGCCGTCAGTTCCTCGGCGAGATCGCCGGCGGAAATCTCGCGACCCTCGAGAAAAAGGCGTGAATCCCGATCCACGCTGATGATCAGCGGCGGGCGCTGGCGCAGCGGCTCGCCGGTGAGGCTGATCGGCGGCTCGAGCGGCACCGGCGAGCGGGCGGTCACCTGTCCGCAGATCACGAAAAACACCAACAGCAGCATCGCCAGGTCGGCCATGCTCGACATGGGAATCTGCGGCTGAATTTTGAATCGTCGTCGAAGTTTCAATGCTTTGACTCCTTCGCCCCGCCGCTCGCCGTGCGGCTCTCGCGGCGAGATTCGATCCACGCCCGCACCAGAGTGGAAAGCAGGCGGTTGGCGCTCTGCTCCATCGCGGTGGTCAGATCGGTGACCTGCCGGGAAAAGAAATGAAACGCGACGATCGACGGGATCGCCACGATCAATCCCGCCGCGGTGGTGATCAATGCCTGGCTGATCCCGCCGGCGACGAGCGATGGGCTGACATCATTGGCCTGGGCGACAGCGCCGAAGGCCTCGATCATGCCGGTGACGGTCCCGGCGAACCCGAGCAAGGGGGCGATGGTTCCGATCGCCGCGAGAATTCCCAAGTGAGTTTCCAGCTCGCCGACGGAAAAATTGCCCTCATCCTCGACGGCGCGATTGATCTGATCGTGGACGAACGCGATGTTCTCCTGCTCGCCCAGCTCGTCGAACCGCTCGAGCGCCGCCCGCATCATCGCCGATGCCAGCCGCCCGTCGCCGCGACACAATTCCCGGGCACCGTCCAGGTCGCGCGCCCCGACGCGCTGGTCGAAGTCGCCGAGAAACGATGCCGCCTCGCGCCGATAGGCGCGCAGCGCCAGCCATCGTTCGAGAATCACCGCCGCCGCCAGCACACTGCACCCCAGCAGCGGCGCCATGAACCAGCGCCCTTCGACAATCAGATTCCACATCGGCTCGACCTGTTCCTTTCGTCATGCTCCGCCGCTCAGCGGTCGCTCCGCCGCTCAGCGGTCGCTCACATCGGTGTCCGCGACTTTGTAACGCGTTTCCAAAATCGTGTGCGCCTCACTCGCCTCGCGGGTTCGCGGGAATTTCCTCAGCACCACGCGATAAATCTCCACCGCGCGCGGTGCATCGCCGCGTTCGGCATAGCTTGCGGCGATCTCCATCCACGCCCGGCGGGGGTACGACCCCTGGGCGTAGCGGGCGATGATCGTCTCGTAGTCACGGATCGCCTCATCGTATTTTTTCTGCCCCCGGAGCAGTTGCCCCGATCGCATCAGCGCCCGCGCCGGCCAGTCGCCTTCGTTGCCGAACCGATCCACCAGCTCGCGCAGCGTAGCCAGGGCCGCGGCAACATCCTTCATGGCCCCGGCCTCCAAGTCGGCGCGACGCCACAACGCCTCGCAACTCGTCTGGGCCGAGTAGAAGGTCTTGACGATTCGGCTCAGCTCAGCCTGGCCGGCGGGAAGATCGGGCTTCTTCGCCCGCGAGCCGTAATAGGTCTCGGCGACGAGAAAATGTGCCGCCGGCTTGCTGTCGAGCGTCCAGTAGGCGTCGCGGGCTTTGGCCGGATTGCCCTTGGATTCATGGTACTCACCCACCCATCGCTTGCACTGCTCGACATCGCCGCCGCCGCGATAGACGCCGATGAATCGCATCAACCGCTCCAAGTCCGTCGCACGATCCATTTCGCACAGGCTCGATTCGGCCCAACGCCGTAGATCCTTGGACTTCTCGGCCACCCGCTGCAGCGCCGAGTGACGTTCAGACGCCGACTTCTTGCCGATCGCCTCGACGATCTCCTGCGACAGGTGATTGATCTCACCGCCTTTGTCCGCCAGGGCGCGGTCCAGCAGCTTGAACAGATTGGCCGTCCCTTCTCGGGCACCGTAGAGCTTGAGCAGCAGGCGATATTGCAGCAGCCGTTCGGATTCGCCAAGCCGCTCGATCGCCTTAATCGCTTCATCGAACCGCTCGAAGCGCACCAGCAACTCGACCACGCGGGTGATCGCCTCGCGCTGATCGGGAAGACGCATCAGCAGCGCGATCGCCGCGTCGGGGTCCGGTTTCTTGCCTCGCAATTCTTGATCAGACAGCCATAGAACCGCCTCTCGATAATCCGAGGTGGCGCGGGGATCGGCACCAAAATCGGCGGGTTTCTTCGCGCTGATCTGGCGATACGCCTCGGCCGCCTCATCGCGTTTGTCGATCGCCAGGAGGCTTCGCGCCATGGCTTTCAGCGCCGGTACGACCAGCGGGCTGTTGGGAAACTCGCGGACGACAAAGCCGAACTCCTTGATCGCTTCATTGTGGAATTTGCGGCTCTGCTGCGCCTGGGCAACCCAGAATTGAAGCTGATCCGAGCGTGGGTCGGCAGGATAACGTTCCATGAAACCGTAGATCGCATCGACGATTTCCTGTACCGGCTGCTTCGAGCGGGCGAGTCGCGCGATCGACTCGAACTGAGCATCCGGCGCGGCATTCGGCCCGGCATCCGGCGCGGCGTTAGGCGCGACGTTAGGCGCAGCGTTCGGCGCGGTATTCGGCGCAGCGTTTGGCGCTGCGTTGGGCGCGGCACCCAGAAGCGCCGACAGCGCTATCGCCAATCCGATTCGCCTCACGGCGTCGCACAGGCCGTCGATCATGACCCATCCTCCGCGCCGCGGCGATCGTGAACCGTGTTCAGACTCCATGTCACCAGGTTGGTTCCCATTTGAAACGCGCGCTCGACCGAAGCGCGGCTTCGGCCCATCGCAACGCTCGCCCAGGCGCTGCCCATGTCGCCGGGGCTGATGAAAACCATGAGCCTTCCATCCGGACCGAACACGCCCTCGGCCTCATCCTGGCGGCCATGCGAGCGATAGACCGGGCATCCGCCGGTCAACTGATACAACACCTTAGGCCCGCGAAATACTTCTTGATCCAGTTCAATTGTGCGAAGCCGCCCCTGCGGCAGCACCTGGCGAATGAATCGCTTGAACTGGTCCTCGAAGTTGCCGCCGGAAGAATCGGCCACGACGAATCCGCCGGCCTCGAGATAATCACGAAGATTGTGGCGATCCTCGCGCGAGGCCTCAATTCGCCCGGTGCCGGTGATGAACAGCAAGGTGGGGAAATACTGCGCCCGATGCCGCGGCAGATCGGACATGCTCAACACCTCTTCGCGCTTCGACACCTTTAATCCCGGCAGCGCCTTGCGAACCTCCTCGAGCAAAACCGGCAAGGCGCGGGGATTGGCATCGGGGTTGTCCCCGGAATGACGCAGCCGATACAACCACAGCACCCCGCCGGGGCGAGTGCCGAACGGCGATCCGGCGGCAGTCTGCCCGTGGCCGATCGCCGTCGGCAGGCCGAGGGTGTCGATCGCCGACGCCAGTTGTTGCGCCTCGTCCGGCCTGACCTCGACGGATTGTCGGCGCAACACCTCAAGAAGCGTCTGGCGGCTCATCAATCGGGCGCGGCGCTGCTGTTGGCGGCGAAGTTCCTGCTTTTGAACTTCGGCCAGGTTCGTGGCGATCCGGCCCTGGTGGATTTCGTCGCCGGAGCCGGACGGAATGCCCAGCGGGCGCTCGTGCAGGCAGCCGCGCATCGTCCACAACGATGCGGCGATCACCAGGCCGTGCCCGAGCAATCCGACCCCGACGTACCCGCGCAGGCGGGCGTGGGCATCGAGCCCTCGCCGCGGCGAGCGGGCAGCGAGGCGCCAGCGGATCCACAGCGCGATCCCCCCCGCCACCATCAACGCGGCCGTGATGTAGCCCAGCCAACGCACCGTCGCGTTTCCCTCCAGTTCAGTTGTTTCGCATCTGGTCCAGAGCGATCCGCGCCAACGTCACGTATTCGCTGCGCGGATAGTCGTACACGATTCGATTGAGCAGCTCGCCGACCTTGTCGTTGCCGCGCCCGCCGCCTTGCATCAGGGCCGCGGCGTGCCAGTAGAGCAGCGCCGGCATGTCGGCATCGGCGGCGGCGAACGTCTTTTCGGCGCTGGTGTACCACGCCACGGCGGTTTTCATATCGCCGCCGACGGTGAGCCACTGGCCGGCCTTGAGCGCCACGGCGCCGGCGCGAGGGTGCTTGGGGAATCGCTCGACGAATTTCCGCGCGATGGCGACGGCGTCATCCCATCGCTCGTCGCGGGCGTGGTGATTCATCATGCGGATCATCGCCAGCGGAACCTGGGGATCGTCGGGATGATGGTACGTCAGCAGCACGTAGGCATCGGCGGCCTTATCGAACTCGCCGAGTTCCTCGTGGCACTGCCCGATCTTGAAGCGGGCCTTGGATGCGAACTCGCTGGAAGGCCAGCGGGTGATCACGTCCTGGAACCTCGCCAGCGCCTCCCGCGGCTGGCCGCGCAGGGACAGGACGTTTCCCAGGTAATAGCTGGCGCTGGACGCCAGAGGATCATCGGGGAATCGCTGCACGATCTGTTGAAAACTCTCGGCCGACTCGAGCAGGTAATCCGACGCCCGCGAGATAGCGCCCGCAAGATAGAGCTGGCGTCCGACTTCATACGCCGCCTGCCCGGAACGGAACCAGATTCCGATCTCGTCGCGGGAGTCGCGGAACTGGCGGCTGAATCCATCGATGCTCCCGTCGGTCCCGCCGGCGACGGTGAGCGACGCGACGATCGTCGCCGGCGAATCTGCCGAGAGGCGCAGGGCATCGTCATAGGCGATGCGAACTGTGCCGGCATATTCCACGCGCAGTCGATCGTCGCCCTGCCGCGGCGCGCCGACATCGGTCCGCACGCTGCCGCGAAACACCCCGCTGTGGGGCTCGGTTTCGATCAGCGCCACGATCAGCTCCTGATCCTCGCTCGCCGCCGCCCGCACCAGCACCACGTCCTGGGCACCGGAAAGATCGGCGTCGAAATCCGTAATTTGCACGAACATTTCCTGGCCCACGCGGATGCGCGAGAGGTCCTGGGTGTAATGCGCGTTCATCACGCGCATCGATGCATCCGACGCGAGCGTGACATATCGCACCCTTTCGGCGGCGGGCGGTTGCGGCTGCTCGGGATCGACGTAGTCGGCGATCACCTCACCGCCGGGGACAAGGCTCAGGATTCCGTCCTTGCCCGGTTCGCTCGAGATCGCGGTGGTCACCCGGGCGCGGAATAGATCGCCTTGGCGCTTCGCCTGAACGTGTACAACCTCCACCAGCCGCCCCGCCATCGACCGCAGGCGCACCGTCACCTGATCGGCGGTGATGTCGGGATCGACAACGGTGATCTCAAACGGCTCACCCGGAATGATCGGTCCATCGAGTACGGCGTCATCGGCACCGCGTGCAATGGAGGGCACCCCGGCGACGGGTCGGGTGGCGGCCGGCGCTGCGGGCGCTGCGGTGGGGGCGGTGGGGGCCGTGGGGGCGAGGGGGGCGGTGGGGGCGGACGCAACCGCGCCCAACTGGGTTAATCGCGTGATGCGAGCCTCGAGCAGTTCGGTCTGGTGAACCGCGGACGCGAGCTGCGCCCGCGCCACAGCGTCGCCGGTATCGGGCCAAGTTTCTTCGTCAGCGGCGCGGGTCGTGGCGGGCACCGACGCCGCCACGCGCTTTTCGACGGTGCGACGAAAAGCAGCGAACGCGTCCCGCTGACGTTGATACGCATCGAGCCGCTGGCCCAAACGAACGCGCAGATCATCCAGCGCCGCCCGCTCACCGGCCTTGACTCGGCGGGCACCGTCCATCAGCCGGATCGTCGCAACCGCCGCCCCATCGGCACGGCGCTCGCCGAGCGCTTCGATCGCCTTTCCCGACGCGACGGGGCGCACCTGGAGATCCGACTTGCCCGGGGCCTCATCGCTGGCCGAAAACCGCAGAATTTCATCCCCGGGCACGCTCAACTTACCGCCCGGCGACGCAGCGCCGGCGACGGCCTCGCCCGCGGGATCGACCGGCGCTTGCGGCTCGCCGAGAATCAGTTCCAGCGAACCGGTGGCCACGCCCTCGCCCTGAGCCCGCAGGGTCAGCTCGGTCTTGGCACCGCTGAGCAGAGCGTTGACCGTCGCGGCGACGGTGGCGTCGCCGTCGATCACGGCGTCGGGATCGGCGAACTGCACATTGATCCGCGCCGGCGAAAAGGCGGCGGCGGAGGCCTGGCCTTCAGCGACTGGCGCGGCGCGCGGTGCGGCACTGACTTGCGCCGCCCCGGGCGAAAACTCACCGGCGGCGGGCGTGGTGAGCAGAATCCACTGATCACGAAACGCGCGATATCCCGGATGCAAATTGCGATCATCGAGAAATGTGGCCCAGATCACGTCGCCGGGGCGCACGAACAATAGCCGTGGGTTGGCGCGGGCTTCATCGGTCGTGGCCAGCGGGAGGCCGGCGACAAATGTCCCGGCCGACGGACCGATTTCATCCGCCTCAACCTCAACCTTGTCGCCCGACTCTCCCTGGATGCGAATCACCGCGCGATCGACTCGAGGCGTGGAATCGGCGTCGGGATCACTCACAGCGACAAACCAGCGTCCCTGCTCGCGCAGCTTCCACGCCGTCACCCGGCGGTCGGCCTCGAGCGCCCCGGCCGCGGCGAAGCTCAGGCGGGCATCGTGATATTTCGCTCCCAGGCCGCGGCTCTGCCGCAGGGTCGCAGCGCCCGGTGTCATGTTCTCCTCATCGGTGTATCGCGCCGACACCTGCTGACCGACATCGAACGTCAAGGTGGCTCGCTGCGTTTTTGCATCCGGACGCGGCGGCGGAGGCGCCAGGCGACGTCCCTCGGCGTCGATGATCTCGATCCCCGCGAAGCTGGGCGCGTCGCCGTCAAATCGCGTCGGCACAAGGCGCACGTACCGGGCGAAGGTGTTACGCAGGTCCAACGAGCCGCCGGATGCATCCTCGACGGGGATCGTCACCTGGGTCTGATCGCCGCGTAGAACCACGTTCATCGCGCTGACCCGCCCCTTGCCTTTTTTCTCCGGCGATGTCCATCGCAGCGAAGTGAGAAACGCCGGCTGGCGCAGGTCGATTTCGAGATAATCGGATTTCTCACCCGCCTTGCCGCGCCACGAGGTGTTTGCATCCTCGTCGATCGCCAGGTCGGGCGAATGCCCGGTTGCCGAGCTGCCGGAACTCGCCATCACCGGCGATGGCTCGGTCAGGACCGATCCGGCGAAAACCCCGGTGCGCGGACCGGTCTCGGTCAACGTCACCTTCACCGAATCGTTGTTCTCCTTCGATCCGCTGGCGAATACTTCGACCGTGACCGCATCGGGCTGATCGGTCGCGTCGAGGTCGGCGTCGATCACCTGCACGAACACCGGGCCGCCGGGGTTTATCGCGCCGCTCGATACCTTGGCGGCGGCGAGCGAATTGTCGGGCAATTCCGGAGGCTGCTCGGTGGATTTCTCCCGGGCCATCGCATCGCGGGCCGCCTTGGCCCGCTGCTCGTGGCGCGGCGTGGGCACCGGCAGCGGAAGGCTGTCGATTTGGATCGACCCATCGTCCACGACGTTCACCTCGAACGGCTTGCCGCGCTGCTGCTCATAACCGATGCGAATGCGATCGGCGCCGCAGACTTGCAGCAGCCCGTCCTGGGGGGATGCGGCGAGCAACGCGGTTTGGATCCGCCCGGTGTAAAGCTGCTCGCTCAGCGCGTTGCGCTCGAGGCGCAGCGACTCGCGATCGCCAGAGGGGACGCTCAATTCAACCACGAGCGAATCCGAGCGGGTGCGGGCAAAATGATCCGGATCATTGACCTTCACAATCAGCTCATCGCCCGGCCGCACCGCCGTCTGCATCGCCGCGCCGACGACGCCGCACGCCTCGTAGAGCTTGCGGGCCTCATGGAAGTCGCCACGATCGAAATAGACCTGCCCGATCAGAAAGACGGCGCGCTTGACCAGCGGCGTCTCGCCGTAGCGATTCCACAGGGTGCGAAACGCCTCGACTGCCTCGGTGGGTTGCTTAAGCTGCACATAGGCCCGACCCAGTGAAAACAGCGCCAGCGGGGCGACCGTGTTGTCGTCCAGTTCGGCCAGCGGCCGCAGCGCATCGCGGGCGGCGTCGGCCTGACCGGCGACGAGCAGCAGGTTCGCCGATGCCAGATCTCCGATCAACTGCACCTGGCGATTGTCGCGGAACTGCGTGCGCAGCGCCGCGATCTCCTCGCGGGCCGAATCGCTTCGTCCCTGCCAACTGAGCACCTCCGAGCGGTGCAGCCGCATCAGCGCCGAGTTCGTCGGCGACAACTCGCGTCCCCACGACTGCTGGGCCAATTCATACACTTCCAGCGCCAGATTCGACTCCTCGAGCGTCCGGCGGGAGAAATGAAAATCGCCGACAGCGAAAAGTAGTTGCGGATCCGGGCGCGACGAAAGAAAATCAGATGCTTTTCTCGCCGTTTCCAGTGTCGCGGCGGCCTTGGCCAAGTCCCCCTTTTTCCACGATTCATTCGCCGATCGCACCAAGTCGGCGGCCTTGGCGGGTGCCTTTTTCTGTTGTGCGAGCGCACCGGCACCGGCCCAGCCGATCAACACCACCGCCACCATCGTCCATCGCAGAGTCGGGTTCATGGTGCCACCTCCGTGTTTTTCGCCGAGGCCTGGCGGATCAACTTTCTCGCCTGCTCGGCCGATTCGGTTCCGGGATGCTCTTCGATCACCTGATAAAAACTCCGCACCGCTTCGGCCGATTGGCCCAGCTTCAGTTGGCACACCCCGCGCTTCAGCAGCACGTCGCCCCGGCGAGGGCTGTCGGGATGATCGATCAGCACCCGCGAAAGATATTCCTGTGCCCGCGGGTAATCGGCGATCGACACGTAATAGTCGGATGCGGCAATCAACGCCGTGGCGGTAAAACCGCTGTCAGGATACGTCTTAGCAAGCCGCTCGAGCGCTTCCAGACCGCTCTGCCCGCCCTGCTGCTGCGCCTCGGCGACCAGAAACAGCGCCTCGGGTGCCAAGGGGCTGTTGGGATACTTGCTGACCAACGATTCGAGCTGGGTGATCGCCCGGTGAAGATCCTTGTTGATCTGCCGGGGCTTCTCTCCCGGCGGCAGTTCCTCGTTGGCCTTGCGACCCCGCGCCAGAGAAACTTGGCCCAGCGCCAGCATCGCATCGTCGCAGTATTCACTGTCGGGGTAGGCGCGGATAAGGATTCCCGCCGCCGCCGACGCCTCATCGAGCAGCCCCGCGTAGAAATACATCCGCCATGAATGGTAGAGCGCCGATTCGCCCAGGGGGGTTTTGGAGGCGAGCTTGGCGATCGCCTGACAATCGGCCTGGGCGCTTTGCAGCAGCCGCCGGCCACTGGCCTCAAGCCCCAGGTCGAGGTAAATTTTTCCGATTTCCCCCGAGGCCACGGCCCGGGCCAGTTGCGCTTGAAGATCGAGCGGGGTCTGGCGGTATTCGACCGCCGCAACGCTGCCGCCGCGGCTGGGCACGCAATCGACGGCAACCGCCAGAACTTCGCCATCGCTGTGACGGATGCCCCGCCCATCGGCATAGCTGAGGCGAAGCCGCTTGTCCGGGTCGAGCGGCAAGGTGTCCTTGCCGACCTTCGCCGCGTTCTTCTCGAGTTCGATGCGGGCCTGGAATATCCCGGTGTGAGCGCCGGTCTCGACGAGCGTGATCCGGATATTCTTCGCCTCCGGCAAGACAAGCGGCTCGGCATCGGTCCGCGGAGCGGTCGCCGGTGAGATCAATCCCGGCGTCGGTCGAGACTGCGTCGTCGGGGGGGCCGACAATTCCTGATCTACCACGCCGGGCCGCGTTCGCTCGATTGCGCACAGCACCGCCTGCACCGTGTCGGCTCGCTCGGTGCGGTCGGCATCGGCATCCTCGATCCGAGCCAGAATCGCCCCGCCCAGCACGGCCTGGCTGACGGGGTTCTCTCCATCGACGGTGAACAACCCGATGCGGGCGTCGGTCGCCACGGTCAGCACATCGCGGCGCAGCACCTGTCCACGGGCGTGGCGACCCTGCGGTCCGACTTCATCCTCGTACTCGACGGTGATCGTGTCATCGCCGCCTACTTCCACCTTTTGATACTGCCGCGACAGCGCCACCCGCCAGAGAACCAGCCCCTCGAGCCGGCGCTCGAAGTTGGCTTGTTGTGTCGGGGAATCTACCACGTCCAGGCGCATCTGATCGGTCTGATCCTGCGTCATTCCGCGGCGAGAGGATTCTTCGTCGGCGGTGCCCCCGGCGCCGCCATCGTCGCCGGCATCGAGCGGGCGCGACAACGCCTCGGCGAGCGCTGCATCGTCTCCCGCGGCGCGGGCCGGTTGCGACGCCGCCGCGGCACCTGCTTCGCCCGCGTGACCCGCCGTTCGCCGAGCGCGGATCGCCTCGATCGACTGTCCCGGGTCGATCCGTTCGAGAATGTCGTCCATCGCCTTGAACCCGGCATCGACGCCCGCGACGGCCTGTCTGCGCTGCTCTGCGGCCAGCGCGATCTGCCGCGCCATCGTCGCCGAAAGCTCGGCGCGGGTGCGCTCATAACCGGCCGGATCGGCGCCCGGACCGGTGCGCTGCAGCGACTGCAACTGCTCGCCCGCCAGCGCTGCGGCGGCCTCGGAGGCATCGGCGTCGGTCAGCAGCTTTCGCAGTGCCAATGCCTGGGAATCCGAAAACGCCTGTTCGATCTGTCGGGATGGAAATGGCGAGGCGAGCTGGGTTGGGATCGACCCCATGAACAGCGGGCTGCGCAATCCCAGCGGCCCGATCTCAATGACTTCCTCATCGCCGGCGGTGGTGGTGATCCGCACGCGAACCGGGCGCGGCTGGTCGGACACGTTCACATCCGCATCATCTACCCGCAGGTGAATCCGCTGCCCGGGCGTGATGCGCTTTCCGCCGGTGGACTGCTTGTCGAAGATCGTCCCGACCATGCGAAAAGCGTCGAGGGCCTGGGCGTATTGCCCCGTCGCCAAGTGGGCATCGCCGATCGACTGGTAAGCCTTGTTGGCCAGCGGATGGTCCGGGTGGCGGTCGATGAATCTACGAAAAGCGCCGAAGGCCTGGGGATACTGCTTGCCCGCAAGGCTCGATTGACCGGCCATGTATTCGGCCCGGATCGCCGCGGATCGCTCCTCGTCCTGGTCGGATGCCATCGCCGCGGCGGTTCGGTAGAGCCGGGCGGCATCGTCGTAGGCCTTCTGCTCATAGGCGCAGTCGCCCAGCCGCGCCGCGGCCCGCACGATGAACGCGCTTTGCGGCGCGACCTGGAGAATCTGGCGATACAGCTCCGCCGCCCGCGACAGCTCGCCGACCATGTAGGTGGTGTCGGCCGATCGGAACAGCTCGGCCGCCGCCGCGTCCTGCCTCGCCGAAGCGCGTCCGGCCAAGCGTTGCTGGCGATCGGACGGCGCGCTCGCCGGCGGTTCGGCGCTGCGCCCGATCGACGGCACGGCCATCACAGCGAGAAGGCAGGCCGTCCAGCCGACAAATGATCGCAAACTAGGCAATCGGATTGATCTCATGGTTCACCAGCCTGAAGTTCCAGGTGTCCGACGGCGGCGTCGGCGTCACGGATGGCGTCCATCGCCTCGACCATCCGCTCCATCGGGACATTGTTCTCGCCGCTCAGAATCACCACGCGATCCTGCGGACGGGTGCGCATCGCCAGCAGCGCTCGAAGATCGGACGTCAACTGCCACAGCTCGACCCGCCGGCTGTCCAGCAGGATGTGGTCGCCGGCCACGTTCACGCGCGGCATCGTCGGCGGCGCCGCGGGAGTCTGATCGCTTCGCTCTCCGGGCAGCTCGACCGCCAGGCGGGCCGGCCGGGTGAAACTGGCCGAAAAAATAAAAAAAATGATCAGCAGGAACGCGACATCGCTCATAGCCGCCATGGGCGGCTCGACGCCGGGTCGAATGGGTCGTCGCAAATGTGCCATGAAAAATGATCCCGCCGCACCGGCAACAAAATCGCACCTATCATGGTACATTCTCAGGACGCGCACGCCACCGGGTAGTACGTCGGGACGGTGCGTTCGTTGACCGCGATCACCTGCGTGAAGGTGGATAGCGACCATGATGCACAGCGACTTTGATCCCAAGGTGGCGCACCTGTTGCGTCGAGCGACGCTGGGGCCGACCTTCGAGGAGATCGTCGCGGCCTCGGAAGCCGGGCTCGAGCCGACCCTCGATGCAATGCTTCGCTCGCTGGACGAACCGCTCTCGCAGCGACAGGCCGCCGCCCAGGCGATCGGCGATGTGTTCTTGAAGGATGGGCGGTCGCTACGCGCTGGGTGGATGCTGCGAATTCTCAACGTCCCCAACCTGTTCCGCGAGAAACTGACGCTCTTCTGGCACGATCACTTCGCCACCGCGATCAGCAAGGTGAACGATCCGCGGCTGATGGCCGGGCAGATCGACACCCTGCGCGAGCTGGCCCTCGGGCCGTTCGATCAACTCGCGCTGGCGATGGCGCGCGATCCAGCCATGCTGATCTGGCTGGACAATCAATTCAATGTCGCGGGCAAACCCAATGAGAACTTCGCCCGCGAGTTGATGGAGTTGTTCACGCTGGGGATCGGCAATTACAGCGAAAAAGACGTGCAGGAGGTGGCGCGGGCGTTCACCGGCTGGACGCTGGAACGCAAGCGGTTTGTGTTCGATCCGGCCCGTCACGATTCGGGCGAGAAGGAAATTCTCGGGCAATCGGGAAATCTCGATGGATCGGACGTGATCGGACTGCTGGGGCGCCAGGACGCGGCCCCGCGATTCATCGCCCGAAAACTCTGGCGATTTTTCGTCTCCCAGGAACCGGGCGACGACGACCTCGCGGCCCTGATCGAGGCGTATCGCGCCAACGCCGGGAGCATCAAGGCGATGGTCCGCGCGATGTTCCTGTCCCCGCGGTTTTTCGCGCCGGAGGTGATCGCCCGGCAGATCAAGAACCCGATCGAGTTCGTGGTCGGCGCCATCCGGGCGTTATCGGGGCCGCTTGCGGACGTGCAGAAATACGCCGATGCGGCCTCGGCGATGGGAATGGACCTGTACAACCCTCCCGACGTGTCCGGCTGGGCGGGCGGCGAGCAGTGGATCAGCAGCTTCACGTTGCTCGAACGAATCCGGCTGGTGCGCCAACTCATCGGAAAAGGCCGCGAAGGCCAGGTCTGCGGGCTGGACGTGAACCGCATCATCGCCGACAACTTCTTCAGCGATAACGAGGAACTGGTGGACCATTTTTCGCTGCGATTTCTGCATCGACCGGCCGATGCGAAGCTGCGGCGAACGTTGCTCGAGTATCTCACCGCCGGGGCGCGGGCGGCGGTGATAAAATTGCCGGCCCGCCAGCGCGATGAGAAGCTCCGCGGGCTGATCCGGCTGATCCTCTGTTCCCCGCAGTACCAGTTGTGTTAGCGCCGGACCCGGATGTTCCGGTTCGGCGAATCGAAAGGGAAAACGCATGATCGTCACTCGACGCCAGTTTCTACGTAACGGGGCCAGCGTGGTGGCCGTCGGATCCAGCGTCCCGGCAATGCTGATGAACCTGGCCTGGGCCCGCGCCGAGGAAAACGACCGCTCGACCCGCCAGCGCGTCCTGGTGGTTTTCGAACTCAACGGCGGCAACGACGGGCTGAACACCCTGGCCCCGGTGGCCGATCCCAACTACGCCCTGGCCCGACCCACCCTGGCGATCGGGCGCGATGCGGCGTTGATGCTCGACGATTCGGTGGGACTGCACCCTTCGATGACGGCGATGCGGGGGCTGTTCAACGACAAGCGCCTGGCCGTGATTCAAGGCGTGGGCTATCCCAACGCCAACCGCTCGCATTTCAAGAGCATGGAAATCTGGCATCGCGGCGACCCCGGCGGGGAATTCAACAGCGGCTGGCTCGGGCGCTGGTTCGAGAAATCCCAAATGGCCGACAACCGCTGCCCGGTCCCGATCGTCCATCACAGCCAGAATCGCCCGCTGCTGTTCAAGAGCGGGCGGGCCCCGGCCATCAGCATCAACTCGATCGACGACTTCTATCCCCGCAATCAAAAGCCCGAATCGCTTGCCATCGGCTCGCTCTACAAATCCAGCGCGACCATAGATGCGATGGGACATGCACCGGACGGCACTTCGGCCCTTTCACCCGACGAGGTGATCATGTCCACCGGCCAGGACATCGTGAAGGGGACGGAAGTGATCCGCGGCGTATTGAAAAATCCCCGCACACCGAAAATCGTCTACCCGGATAGCCGGATCGGCAAGGGCCTTGCGGTGTTCTCGCAGATGATCGTTCAAGACATTGGAACCCGGCTGTTCTACATCAGCCTCGGCGGGTTCGACACCCACGCCCGCCAGGCCGACGGCCACGCCAATCTGCTGGCGACGGTCTCCTCGTCAATCGCGGCGTTCCTCGACGATCTCAAAGCCGAAAACCGCGACAAGGATGTGATGGTGATGGTATTCAGCGAGTTCGGACGACGGGTCAAGGAAAACGGCTCGGCCGGGACCGATCACGGTGCCGCCAGTTTGATGTTCTTCGCCGGCGGATCGGTCCATGGAGGGCTTTATGGGCATTACCCCAGCCTCGAGAAGCTCCAGGACGGTGATCTGGCGTACAACGTCGACTTCCGCGACTGCTACGCGACCGTACTCGAGAACTGGCTTGGCACTTCCAGCGACCGCCTGCTGCCGCGGGGACGAAAGCCGCTGGCGTTTGTGTAATGGATATATCGATTGCCGACAGACCGCCTACTTGGCGGGCCTGCAAGTAGGAAGCCGCTGGCGTTCATCTAATGGATCCATTTTCGTGAAGGATGCCCCGCCATGGCAGCTTCGAACGATCCAACTTCCTCGCCGATCGTTTCATCGGCACAGGGTCTGCCCGGCGGCGGCAGCGCTGAACAACTGCTTCGGCTGGCGGCGATCGATGTCGGCTCGAACTCGATCCACATGATCGTCGCCCAGGCCGATGCCGACGGCGCGATCACCACGCTGTGGCGCATGAAGGAGATGGTCGGGCTGGGACGAATTTCGTTCCCTTCTCGACGCCTCACCGCTGAGGCAATGGACCGCGCCATCGCGGTCCTGGGCCGCTTCCAGCGGGCCGCGATCCAGCGGCAATCCGAGAAGATCGTCACCATCGCCACCAGCGCTGTCCGTGAGGCCGACAACGGCGGCGATTTCATCGAGCGAGCCCGCCGCGAACTGAAACTGCCCGTGAAGGTCGTCAGCGCCCGCGAGGAGGCGAGGCTGATCTACCTTGCCGTGCGGCATGCCCTGGACCTGGAGGAACCGGCGTTGATCGTCGATATCGGCGGCGGCAGCGTCGAGTTCATCGTCGCCGACAAGCATCGCGCCTCGCTGCTCGAGAGCCGCAAGCTCGGTGCCGCGAGGATGACCGCCCGGTACATTCACTCCGACCCGGTCAGCCCCGAAGATATCAAGGCGCTGTCGCGCCACTACGCGCGGGAACTGACGCCGCTGGTCGAATCCATCCGGTCGCGCGGTCCGAAGCGCGTGCTGGGGACCAGCGGAACCTTGGAGAACATTGCCGCGATGTGCGGCGGCGGCAGCGGCGTGATCGAGCGGGGGAACTTCCAAAAGCTGCTGTCGGCGCTGATCGAGTCCGATAGCGCCGATCGCGCCCGCATGCGCGGATTGGACGATGCCCGAAGCGACCAGATCATCGCAGGCGCTGTGCTGGTCGGTGAACTGTTCAACCGCCTGGACCTCGAACGGATCGAACTTTGCCCGGCGGCGCTGCGAGAGGGAATTCTCCTGGACTATCTTAACCGCCACCTGCCGGACATGGCCATTCGACGTGAAGTGCCCGACCCGCGGCGGCGAAGCGTGATCGACCTGGCCCGCCGCTGCGACTGGCATCGCGCCCATTCCGAACAGGTGGCCGGGATCGCGCTGGCGTTGTTCGATGAGCTGCGCCCCCTGCACGGCCTGGGCGACATCGAGCGAGAGCTGATCGAATACGGCGGCCTGCTGCACGACATCGGCTTGCACATCGGCAAGCGCGGGCACCATAAGCACAGCGAATATCTGATCCTTCACGGCGATTTACGGAACTTCGAGCCCGAGGAAGTCCGGATCATCGCCGCCGTAGCCCGCTATCACCGCAAGAGCGGGCCGCGAAAGTCCCACACGCGATTCGCCGCGATGTCGCCGCAGGCCCGCCGGGTGGTGCGGGTAGGCGCTGCGATTTTGCAGTTGGCCGACGGCCTGGACCGCAGCCACAGCGGCGTCGTCCGGCGGGTGCGCTGCACCCTCGGCGGCAAGCGGGTCAAGTGCCACATCCTCGCCGGTGCCGATGCCCAACTCGAGATATGGGGGGCGCGGCAAAAATCGGACCTGTTCCATCGCGTTTTCGACCGCGAGATCACGTTTCAGATCGCAAGCAAGTAGGCCGCCGAACGTTCAGGCAGCGAGCCGCCAGGCGTGCAAGATGCAACACGAATCGCCAAGCAGTGAACGCGCCGAGATACCGGTTGCCGGTTACGATATGTTCCGGTCAAGTCACTCAACTTCAAGGAATGATTCGATGCGGTGTTCACTCTGCGTAATCGGGTTCACACTTGGGCTGGCGTCGCTGGTGGACCTCGCTGCGGGGCGGGAAGCGACGAATATCCCGGCCGACGCCCGCGATTTTCGCAAAAGTTGGATCGCCATCGCCCCCTCCGACCCGCCCGACTCGGTGGTCGAAGGCGATCCGTTCGAGGTTACAATCAAATATTCGCTCGATCCGGGCGATGTTGGGGCGGGCGGCGTCAAGCTGGCGTTGACGTTGCTTGGCCCGTGGATCGATAATCCCGATGGCAAATACACCACCAAGCGCCAACATATCGCCTACCGCGGCCTGACAGGAAGGAGCCTCGATGCCCAAGCGGGCCGCCACACCGAAGTAATGAAGTTCACCGCGCCCAAGGCATTTCAATATAACAGCCTGCTCTTGATCGCCGGCTTCAGGGATGCTGGCGGTAAGCCGTGGCCGTGGGATGTCCGCGCTGCCGGCCCCCGGTTCATCAAGCGTCCCGAAAATTACTCGCTGAGTACCGACCAGCCGGGCAACCTCTTCCTCTACGGCCAATCTCCCCGCATCCGCATCCAGTTCCACGAGGGTGCCAAGCCCGGTGAACGAAAAACGCTCCGCTACTCGCTGCATGACCACACCGGACGGTCCGTGAAAAGCCAGTACAGCTTCACCGCCGGCGAGGTCGGTGCGTTTGTCGAATTTTCACCGGAAATCACTTTGCACGGCACATTCGCACTGATAGGCGAAGTCGAAGGCTGGGGCGAGCGCCAGATCGTCTTCGGGACGATTCCCGATCTGTCCCGGATCGCGTCCGAGCAGCGCATCACGCCCTTCGCTGTCACCAATGTACGTACCGAGGGCGCCAACGCCGTCGCCAGCCGTCTTGGGTTCAGCATGGTCCGCCAGTTCACATCCTGGAAGTTGCTTCAGCCAGGGCCGGATTTCTGGGCCTTGGAAGCGCTGGATCGCACCATCGCACGGAATAATTCATCGCACCTGCGACCGTGGATTTGTCTGGTGGACCCCCCGCCATTCGCCCAGGCCGCGCGCCCGCGCAACGTGGGCTTTGCCCCCTATGCATTTGATGAACGCGCCCTGCGCGACGCCGTCGCCAAACTCGGAGAACGCTATCGCGGCCGCATCTGGGGCTGGGAATGGCTCAACGAGATCGTCCCTGGCGATCTCGTTGCCGATCCGGTGACGACGTACGCCGACTTCGTCCGCATCGCCACCACCGCGGCCCGCGCTGCCGATCCCCAGGCGCGCATCCAACTCGCCGGAGGCCTGTGGCCGCGAAACTTCCGAAACGATCTTCTGAGGCGCGGGATCGCGCCGTTCATCGACGTACTTCCAGTGCATTACTCGAACTTCGACGGCGTGCGCGATGCCCAGGAAGATCTTGCCGCCGTCGGGCAGTCGCGCATCGCGGTCTGGGACAACGAATCCAGCAGGGGTCTGAGCGTTTGGGGGATGCCTCTGGAGCAAATGATCCGCGATCGGTCACAGTCGCAATGGGTGCTGGAGCGCTGGTGCGATGAGCTGTCGGCCGGGGCGCGCCAGATCACTCTCTTCGGCGGGCAAATCGACCCGGCGGGGAATTGGTCGTACCTGCTGAATGAACAGACGCCCAGGCCGTATGCCGTCACGCTGGCAGTGCTCATCTCGCGCCTGAGCGATGCCCGCCCGCTGGGCAAATCATCCCTCCCCGGCAGGGTCGTTCTGCACGCATTCGAGCGCGGCGGCGAGGGGCTTTTGATCGCCTCGGCCACCGGCGAAAAGCCGGTCGATGCAAGCATCCCTGTCGGCGTCGATTCGGTCGTCGTCACCGACTATCAGGGTAATCAGACTCCGATGGACTCACCCGGCGGGAAGCTGGCCCTGGCGCTTTCAAACATGCCGGTCATCATCGAACACGCCGCTGCCGATCTGCTTAAGGCGAAGCTGGCACTGAGCATTGGCGGTGTCACCCGTCCGGGCACGATCTCGCGGGTGTCCGCGATGCGCGGAGCGCCGCTGACGGTGCCGCTGCGCCTGAGGAATCTATTCAGCCAACCGATGCCCGCGAAGGTATCGCTGCGGCGAGGTGAAACCGCGCTGGCGGAGCGCCGGATCACGCTTGAACCCGGCCAGGACACAATCGTCTTGATCGACCTGCCGGCGACCGCCGCGGCGACCCTGGATGCTTCGTGGGTGGCGCGACTCGAGTTGGGCGATCTTCCCGCCGTCGAAACCCCCTTCACCCTCGATTGGATCGACTCGGCAATGCTGGGAAATCTCCTGAAGAACGGCGATTTCGAGCGAGATGGCGGCTGGAGTTATCCCAACAGTGCCCGCCGAGTCGAATCCGCGGGCGAGCTGGGAACCGGGCAGTTCGCAGCTCGCCTCGACAGAACCGATGGCTGGGTCAACATCAGCCAGGGGATCGCCCTGCCGGCGGGTGAGGAGTTTCTCTACACGGCCTGGATCAAGACCGACGGCGTCAAGCAGGCCGGCAGTAACATCACCTATATCTTGGATGATGGCACGCAGAAGCGATTGTACATTCCCCATGTGTTTCAGGCACCGTCCCGCACCCGCGGTTGGCATCTATTGAGTTATCGCGGCACCGTGCCGGAACACACCAAGACTATTCAATTCACCCCTGTAGCGCGCGGCTCAGCGCCCACACTCTTCGACAACGTGCGAGTGACGCTGAGGCCGCGCGGAGCTTACGCCGCCGAGGCGTCCGGGACGAAGACCGCGCCTCGGATCGACGGCGATCTGCGTGAATGGACCGGCGAATCACCGGTCCCGCTGTTGTGCGAAAACCAGCTCGCCGACCTGACCGGCGGCTATGACTGGTCGCCCGACAACCTCGCCGGTATCGCCCGCTTCCGCTGGGACGATCAGGCGCTGTATATGGCGGTCGAGGTGATCGACGATCAGCACGTCATCCCCCCCGCCGGCAGTGGCGAAAAGGCGTCCGAGGGCGATTCGATCACCCTGGCGATCCAGCCGTCGATTCTGGAAGCGGAGTCGAGTGAGAAAGCGTTCGCCTACATCATCAGCGCCGCTTCCCCCGGCGGCGGCAGTGGCCATCACACGCTTTACCGCCCCGCCAGCCGCGCTGGCGGCCTGAGCAGCGGTGAGTTAGCCAAGGACTCCTCCAACTACGACCTGGCCATCCGCCGCGATGGTCGTTTCACCCGCTATGAGGTCCGCCTGCCGTGGTCCGAACTGGGCGTGACCCAACCGCGCCCAGGTAGCCAGATCGGTCTCTCGCTTCAGCTTCATGATCGCGACGAGGCCGACCGTTCGGCCTCGATGCTCTGGGGCGAAGGATTGTCCCCAACGTGGCAACCCAAGATGTTTGGCGTGCTGACCCTCACGCCATAGCCGAAAAACTCCCGAGGTACCGGCGCGCCGGCCCTTATTTCTTGTCGTGCGCCGCGGGCTTGGTTCCGCCGACATCAAAACATCGTGCGCTCCGTGACGTATCCACGCCCCCCCACCTGTATTGTATGCTGTGCCAATTCCCTCTCGGTTTGATTTCGCCGGGCAAAAGTTCGATAATACCTCGGTTCGCGTAACCGGAGACTCCTGGGCACTCGATGACCGATCTCTCGGTGGCTTCAGTTCTCCGGCGGCGGAACAAATCGGTTCCCAGCGACTCGCCACGGTGGCGCTGGTCGCGATTGGAGTCATTCAGTGTCCCGACGAAGGGGACAAGGGGGCGAATGTGCATACGACCGCAACGGGACGCGAAACCGCAGCCGCGACGGCCGCAACGCGTTTATCCGTCAGGAGTCGATACGACAACCAGTCTGGCGGGCGAGTCCAGGCTGCCGCTGAAGTGCCCGCCCCGCCGCCGCTGGGACGCCGCCAGTGGCGTCGAGTCATCCGGGCTATGAACCTGACGCCCCGCCAGAGCGAGGTCGTCTCGGGACTAATCCGCAGCCAAGGCGATCGCGGCATCGCCACCAACTTGAATATCGCCGAACGCACCGTTCGCGCTCATCTCGACCATCTTTACGCCCGCCACCGCGTTTCCGACCGGATAAGCCTGGTGGTGCGCGTCTTCGAAATCGTCCTGAATCCCGAGAGCGACCCGTCGGGGATCGTCGAAAGTGACAATGTCGAAACCGCCAATTGCGGCGCATCACGACAACGCCGATGATCGTTGCGGCGACGAGATCTCTATCGGCGGTGTCGCCGGTCGTCGAATCTCGCAGTGCCTGGCACATTCAATCGGAGCGTAATCATGCCCTATACACCCGCGCAAATTAGTCGGCCTGGCTTGGCTTTGAAATGCAGAACGCTCCTGCCGCTACTGGTCGCGTTCTCCGGATGCGCCGCGCCCCCGAGCGCCGTTCCCGTCAAACCGGCGAACCAATGCCTTTCCAGCCAGACCCGCGACGGCTTGACCATCGCCGCCCATCCCATCTTCAAGAACGCCGACAGCAGGGAATTTTTTGGCACGACCCTGGCTGACGATCAACTGCTGGCGGTGCTTGTCGTCGTGGACAACCAAAGCCCCACGGCCAGTTTCATCCTGGATCAAAAGGAGTGCCGGCTAATGCACTCCGACGGATCGGCCGGCCCCGTGCCGGCGCGCGATCTGCTTGGGGGGACGCCCAAGAATCCCGGGGAAGGACGCCTTGCCAGGTATGCCCTGATGGCCAACCAGTTCTGTCCGGTCGCGATTCTGCCGGGAGAGAAGGCGCAGGGATTCATCTATTTCCCGTGGCCCGAGGCATCGCAAAAGAATCCCAGGGACCTCGGCATCCGGGTCGTGGTCCGGGAATCGCCGGAAAACACGCCGCACCAGTTGGAACTGTCTATCAAGCGCGTCGATCTGAAGTGAGATGCGTTTGAGATTGAACTACCTTCAACAAAGGAGCCTGTCATGAGCGCCGCCCTTCGCAATGCATCGCCGATCGGACTGCTGTCGCTGTTCCTGCTCGCCATGGGGTGTTCGCCGCATCCCCTGCACGATGCGATCGCCAGGCACGACGTGAAGGAGGCGAAGGAGCTGATCAACAAGGGAACGGACTTGTCGATCCGCGACGAGCAGCAGCGCACGGCGATGCACGTCGCGGCTGACTCCGGCCAGATCGAGATCGGTCGGTTGCTTGCCGAGCAGCGGATCGACTTGAACGCCACGGACTCCGCGGGCAGAACCGCACTGCATCTCGCCGCCATAAAGGACCGCGCCGATTTCGTGGAGTTGCTGGCGAAAAAGGGGGCGGATGTGAAGATCGCCGACCGCTTTGGCTCAACGCCGCTTCTCGATGCCGCTGGCAATGGGAAGGCAAACTCGGTCCGTGCCTTGTTGGACAACGGCGCGCCGGTGGACCTGACCAACAAGCAGAAGGTGACGCCGCTGATGGCTGCCTGTGCGTTCCGGGAGGAATCGGCCGCATCGGTAGTCCGGCTGCTCCTTGAACGCCATGCCGATCCCAAACTCACGTCCGAAGACGGCCAAACCGCGCTGCACCGGGCCGCAATGCGTCCGGACCCGCAAGCGGTACGCCTTCTCATCACCGCCGGCGCCGACATCCACGCCTGCGCGAAGGACAAGACCCAGCCGCTGGATCAGGCGGCGATGGCCAAGGCCACCGCGAGCGCTGCCTGCCTGCTCGATGCCGGGGCCAAGCCTCGGCTGATCCCCACTTGGCCGCTCGCCAGCGCCAAAACGTACCAAATCACCGCCGACTACCTCGCGGGCAAGGGCCGCTGCGCCGAAGCCTGCGGGGCCTACGAAGTGGCGATTCAGCAATACGCCTTCGAAGCCGAAACCGACTGGCGAATGGCCAAACGCTATGGCGACCAGGCCGCGGGTGAGTTTTTCGGCAACGTCGCCATGATCATGGCCGTGGCCGTGGTCAGTGGAGGCAGCATGAGCTACCAGCCGGCCATTACTATGACACATTCAAATATGGAACACGCCGAAGCGGCTATGAGCGAAGCCCGCAAGGAGGCCGATCGCTGCGCCGGCAAGC
Source organism: Tepidisphaerales bacterium (assembly GCA_038329845.1). GTDB lineage: Bacteria > Planctomycetota > Phycisphaerae > Tepidisphaerales > Tepidisphaeraceae > JBBQNJ01. The sequence goes on from JBBQNJ010000004.1 coordinate 55,242, forward strand.
TCGCCCAGACCGCGCGGACCGCAGCCAAAAAGGTACCATGACGAATGCCATTCACTTAACGTGAAAACGGCTGGGGAAAGTCGCCTTATTGGTCCAAGACTGCTGTTGAGTTCGCCGACTTTGGCCCTTAAGTGAATGGCATTCGTACCATGACCTTTTCGCTCTCGCCATTCCAGCGCTGATGATGGTCACGTTCACAGACGCTCAGCACACCGCCGACTGTGGCACCGCCGCCCTCGGCGGTGAGCAGGTGAAGGGGTGAGAAGATGAGGGGGCGAGGGGGTGAGACGGCGCGCTCCGCACCTCCGTGTATCCGTCCCGGCGTACATTCCTCGCCATTCCACGCCGGCGAGGGCGACGGCGCCACATTCGCTCCATCTTGTCACCTCGTCATACGTCCCCCCTTTGTCACTCCACACCGCCGGCGGCGGTGCCGCATTTGCTCCACCTTGTCACTTGGTCACACCTCCCCCGTTTGTCACTCCACACCGCCGATGGCGGTAGCGCCGATTCCCCTCTCCGTCGGTTTCTCTTACAATCCCGGCCATGAAATACCGCACCCTGGGCAAGACCGGCATGGTGGTTTCCGTGGTGGGAATGGGCACTTGGCAACTCGGGGGGGAATGGGGCAAGGATTTTTCGCAGGACGAAGTGGATGGGATGTTCGATGCCGCCCGTGAGGTCGGGATCAACCTGATCGACACCGCCGAATGTTACGGCGACCACGCCTCCGAGCGGCTGATCGGCGCCGCCGTCGAGGGGGGGCGCGACCGCGAGCGGTGGATCATCGCCACCAAGTTTGGACACGTCTTCCATGGGTTCATGAACCGCACCGATGAGCGGGCCCCGGCGGATGCGGTCCGCCAGGTCGAGGCCTCGCTCAAGGCACTGCGAACCGATTACGTCGATCTGCTGCAATACCACTCGGTCTCGGATGCTGATTTCGACAACGAGGCCCTGCACGATACGCTGGTGAAGTTGGTGAAGAGCGGGAAGGTTCGCCATCTGGGCAACTCCATCGGATCGAACGACAACCTGCACCAGACCGAGCGCTCGCCGTGGGCCGGCGTCGAAGCCATCCAGCTCATTTACAACCGCCTGGACCGCAAGCCCGAGCAGCGGGTTTTGCCGGCGTGCGAGCGAATGAATCTCGGGGTCCTGGCCCGGGTGCCGCTGGCCAGCGGGTTTTTGAGCGGGAAGTATTCTCCCGGTGCCCAGTTCAAAAGCGGGGATGTTCGCGCTGGCCGCGACCAGGCGCGGACCGATGAACAGCTGCGAGAAGTCCAGCGGATCACCCGCGAGGAGGTTCCCGCCGACGTGTCGATCGCGTCGTGGGCGCTAGCCTGGTGTTTGCGAAATCCGGCGGTCACCTGCGTGATCCCCGGCTGCAAGAGCGCCGAGCAGGTGCGAGCCAACGCCGCCGCCGCCGACCCCGATCTGGTGCGCGATGATCATCCTCAGGCGGCGACGCCGCCGGCGGGAGATTGAGCGCCGATGAGCCGCGCCGACTGGATCGAATCCGAACGGACCCGTTTGCACGCCCTGCTCACCGGGCCGCTGGATGAATCAAAGCTGATCGAGTTGCGGGGGGGCCGGGGGCTGGGTTCGCGCGACGCGCTGATCGCGGCCAAGGCGGCATCGGTGGCGCTGGCGCTCGATGCCCGGGCGACCGAGCCGCAACTGCTCGCCGCGTTCGAGCGGTTCATGGCCAACCCGCTTCGCACCGACAAGGGATGCCTGGCCAAGGCCGCGATCGCCAAGACGCTGTATGATTTCGGGGCCGAGTGCGAAGACCTCTATCTTCGCGGCGCTCGTCATACGCAGCGGGAGAAGGGATTCGGCGGGCCGGTGGACACGGCGGTGGAATTGCGCTCGACCTGCGCCTGGGCGCTGGTGAAGATCGGCTCGCGACGGGCGATGGCCGAACTGGTCAACCTGATGGCCGACCCCGACCGCGGGGCGCGGCTGGCCGGGGTTCGCGGCGTGGTCTACGCGGGCCGTGAAGAAGGGGCGATGCTGCTGCGGCTCAAAGCCCGCTGCGGTGATGCCGACATCGAGGTGATTTCCGAGTCGATGCGCGGGGTGATGCAACTGACGCCGAGCGAAGGACTCGAGTTCGTCGGGGCGTTCCTGGAATCGACCGACCCGGCGATTCGCCAGGCCGCGGCGTTGGCCCTGGGCGAATCGCGCCGGCCGGAGGCTCTGGATTTTCTACGACAATCGTTCGACCGAGAGCCGCGGCCGGAAGTTCGGGAAAACCTCTTGTTGTCGGCGGCGATTCTCCGCACTCCCGACGCGATCGACTGGCTCGGCCTGGTCCTTCGCACCGCCTCACTCCCCGATGCCATCGCCGCCCTCAACGCGTTGGCGACGTTCCAGAACGACCCGCACGTCCGGTCCCTCGCCGCCGCCGCCGTTGAGGAGCGAGACGATGCGGCGATTAGCCAGCATCTGGCCGAACGGTTCAAAGGCCCGCCCGATCCGTAATAGAAGCGAGTTTCCTACGTTTCCCAGCCATCCGCGGCCGAGCCCTGAGGGCTGAAGCGAAGCGCTGCCGGTCCCTGTGGGATAAAGCGAATCGCGGCCGGGGCGTGTGGCCGAAGCGAAGCGCTGCCCGGGCGACGCTGCTGACTATTTCCGGTTCTCGGGTAATGATGATCATTTTTTTCTTGACATGAGCGTGGTGGCGCCATATGAATATAACGTCAAAGTCGATTGAGAGGACGTTAAAGTAGCATGTCGGTCACGCTCCGCGACATCGCCAGCGAAGTGGGCTTGAGCAACCAAGCCGTCTCCTTTGCGTTGCGCGGTCAAAGCGGGGTGGCTGCCAAGACCCGCCAGCGCGTGTTGGCGGCGGCCAGGCAGATGGGGTATCGCCCCAACGCCTCAGCCCGCGCCATCCGTTCGGGGCGTCATGCCAGCATCGGGTTGCTGCTTTCCAGCGAGCTTCAGCGCAGCAACTTGCCGGCGCAACTGCTGGCCGGCATCGAATCGGAACTGTCCCGTCACGAGTTGATGTTGACCCTCGGGCGCATCCCGGATGAGCAACTCACCGCCGAGGGGTTCGTGCCGCGCCTGCTGCGCGATTGGGCCGCCGATGGATTGCTGATCAACTACCAGGAAGGTGCCCCGGCGCGAATGGTCGAGTTGATCGAATCGTCCCACTCCCCGGCGGTTTGGATCAACAGCAAGCGCCACGACGCCTGCGTGTACGCCGACGATTTCGCAGCCGCCCGCCAAGCCACCGAGCATCTGCTGCGCCTCGGGCACCGTCGGATCGCTTACGTGGACTATTCCCACGGCGCCAAGGGGATGGACGCCGTGCATTACAGTGCCCGCGATCGCCAGGCCGGCCACGCCGCGGCCCTGTGCGATGCCGGGCTAACGCCGCGAATCCTGCGGGCACCGACCATGATCGAAGGCGAGGCCCGCATCCAAGCCGTGGCGCAGTGGCTGGCGGCACCCGATCGCCCGACGGCGGTGCTGTGCTACAGCGCCACCTCGGCCACCCCGGTCTACTTCCAAGCTCGCCTGATGGGCTTACGGATTCCCGAGGATTTGTCCCTGGTCAGCATGGACGACACGACCACCGGCTTGCTCGGCCGGCTGTTCACCACTTGGACCGTCCCCCAACAGGCGATGGGCGTTGAGGCTGTCAAGATGTTGTGCGAGCGGATCGAAAGCGACGGAAGCTGGCTTCCCCGTCGGCGGGCGATCGAGTTTGCCGTCGTCGCCGGCGAAACCTGCGCCGCACCGGCGACGACACTGCCCCGCGCAGCCGCTGAAGCCGACGAGTCGTTTCTACCACCGGAGTCAATCATGCGCGAGAAAAAGGCGTTTACCTTGGTCGAGCTGCTCGTCGTGGTCGGGATCATAGCGGTCCTTATCAGCATCCTCCTTCCAGCGCTGTCCAAGGTGCGGCAGCAGGCCCTGTCGGTGGCCTGCGCCAGCAATCTGCGGCAGATCGGGCAGGCATTCAATTTCTACACCAACGAGTTCAAGGGCGCCTTGCCGGCCAGCATCTGCATCAAGTATGGCCCGAGCAACACCGAAGCCTTTCGCTGGCAAGTTTACACTGCGTATCGCTATTTTCCCGGCCAATTCGAGATTTCGCCCACCACCAGCGAGTTCACCTGGGGATTCACCAAGTCCGACCCGGTCCGCAATATCTACAATTGCCCGGCCGACCAGTTCGCCATTGACTATCGCCAAGGGGGCAAACCGAAGATCTGGCAAGGCGGGGAAGGGATGAGCTACACCGCCAACGGGAACGTGCTGCATGGCTGGAGCAGCGGGACGAGTGGGGCGGCCAAAGCGTTCAACCGAATCAGCCGCATCCAGAACACGTCCGAAGTCATCATGCTGCTGGAGAAGAAAGGCGATGCGTTCGTGGGCAGCGTCATCGGCGGCAACAGCGTTAATCCACCCACCAGCGGAACCGGGACCGGCGACCGGATCTGGCGGCTCAGTGACGGCTACATCGCTTACGCCGGGCTTGAGAACAAGTCATCGCAATTTGGCCGCCATGGCACCGGCGAACGCCGCGACTGCCAACGCTTTTCCAATGTGCTGTTCGCCGATTTTCACGTGGACGCGGTGCCCTACGAGGTGTTATGGTCCACCGTCACCGCCGACTATGGCGTCAATGGGAAGTACCGACAGGCTTGGGGATTCTGAACATCGCCGGCGGCCCATACCCCGGAAGGATCAAGAAGCGCATGACTCGTTGGCTGCTCGCGTTGGCAACATGCCTCTTCTGTCCCGTCGTCCACGCCCAATCGCATTTCGTCTTCCCGCCCGATGCTGGCGTTGTGGATGTGACCCTCGCCCCCTATGACGCCAAGGGCGACGACGACCGCGACGACACCGCCGCCATCCAGAAGGCGCTGGACGACCATCCCTCCGGCGGGTTCATCATCTTTCTTCCCGATGGCGAGTACCGCATTTCCGACACCCTGCGCTGGCCGATGGGCAAGCCCGGCGGCGGCGACGACGCCAAACGCACCGTACTGCAAGGCCAATCCACCGCCGGTGCGATTCTGAAGCTGATCGACAAAGCCCCCGGTTTTGCCGACCCCGCCAATGGCAAAGCCATGATCAACACCGGCGTCAAGCCGGCGCAGCGATTCCGCAACGGCGTACGAACCTTGACCCTCGACACCGGCAAAGCCAATCCCGGTGCCGTCGGGCTGCAATTCAATGCTTCCAACCAGGGATCGGTGCGAAACGTGTTGATCCGGTCCGGCGACGGCGTCGGACCGATCGGGCTGGACCTGGGGTATACCGACGAGATCGGCCCGCTGCTGGTCAAGGATGTGGAAGTCCGTGGCTTTGACATTGGCGTGCGGACGAAACATGCCGTCAATTCGATGACCTTCGAGGGGTTGACTCTCATTGACCAGAACGTGGCGGGTTTCAGCAACGACGGACAAGTGGTGTCGATCCGGCAACTGCGCAGCCGCCAGAAGGCAGGTGTGCCGGCGCTCGTGAACGTCTCGGGCGTGGGATTGGTCACGCTGATCGAGTCGTCGCTGACGGAGGCGGGAGGGGCGGGGGGGGCGGCGACGGCCATCGACAACAAGGGCGCGATGCTGGCCCGGGACGTGCGAATCGCCGGATACGCCCATGCGATCCAGGGGCGCGATGGCAGGACGGTTGACGGCGACATCGATGAGTTTTCATCGTCAAAGCCGCTGGCCATCTTCCCCTCGGCACCGCGCACGTTGCGACTTGCGATCGAGGAAACCCCCGTCCCCGCGGACGATCCGCTGGACCATTGGGCCGGACCGCACCAGTTCGGCGGAAATTGCGACGACAAGCTCGACGACACCGAAGCCGTGCAAAAAGCCATCGACAGCGGCGCTTCGACAATCTATTTCCCCCATCCCCCGGCCGGTGGGCAATGGATCATCGACGGGGAGGTGATCGTCCCGGCCACGGTCCGACGCATCACGGCGTTCGAGGGTCGGCTCACCGGCAAGGGAACCCTCAAGGTGACCGGCGACGCCCCCCAACCCCTGGTCATCGAGCGGATGGAGACCTCCTACCAGAAGCTCAAACTGGTGTTGGACACCCATCGCCCGGTGGCAATCAGCGGTGTGATCTGGGGCGGCGGCGGGATCGTCGCCGGCGAGGGTGCCACACTGTTCTTCGAGGATTTTTGCGGCGGCGCGATGGAGTTCCGCGACGCCCGCGTCTGGGCGCGGCAACTCAACCTCGAACCGTCCGGCCCGCACGTCGTCAACGACGCCGGATCGCTGTGGATCCTCGGATACAAGACCGAACGCTCCGGCGAATTGGCCCGCACCACCAACGGCGGACGAACCGAAATCCTGGGCTTGTTCGCCTACGCCACCAGCGGCCCGAAGGTCGAGCCGATGTTCGCGGTGTCCGGTGCCGGCTCGGCGATGAGCGCTTCCTTCGCCGAAGCCTGCTTCAACGGCAAACCGTTCTGGACGATCCTCGAGCAGTCGCAGGCCGGCCAGATGCGCCAGTTGTATCGCGGCCAACTCCCCGGCCGCGCCGGCGGGTCGATCTACCCGCTGATCGTCGCCATTCCCGGCGACGGCGCCGAACTCACGCCGCAAATCCCCCGCCCGCCCAAGGCGCCCGCGGCCGGCGAGCCGTAAGGTTTTGAGCCGCGGCGGCATTCTGTTTCGGCGCACCCACGACTTGTCCGAATTGTTGGATCAACTCACCGCGGCAAATATTCCTTGCCCCCTTCCCTTGACGCAGGCCGCCCTGCTCACCCGTTCGCGGTCGAAATGCGATATTTCCTCGTGGCTCCACCCCGCCGCCACCCGTCCGACAACCATCCCCGCCGTCACGCTATGCCCACATATGCAAGGGTGATCAATGCTCCTTGAGGATTTTGTCATCCGTCGCGCCGGCGGTGTTGGCATTGAGGAAGGCGTCGAGGTCGGCCTTGGCGGCCTTCTTGAACGGGGAGGTGAAGTATCCGTGGCCGCCTAGCTCGACGGAGAAGCGGCGGAACGGGCTTTTGACGGCAGCATTGTGGAACGCCAGGCCGCCGGGGACGGGGGAGAGGCCGTCGTAGGCGCCGAGGTCGATGATGTAGGGAACGGTGAAGTCCGCAGCGAAGTTCACCGGATCGACGTAGCTCGCCATCGCCGGGGGCTTCGGAACGCTGCCCCAGCCACGATAGGCGTAGTCGGGCCAGCTCACGCCCATGCTGGTCGGGACGTGCGACTCGACCGCCGCGATCCGCGTTGGATCGAGCGCGGCGTTGGCGAGCTGGATCGGGCCTTGGCGGCTGCCGCCGGAGAGGTAGATGCGGTCCACATCGTCGCGCGAGCGGAGATAATCGGTGATTCGAACCGCCAGCAGATAGCAGTCGAGCAGGTTGTTGTCCGCAGCGCTCACCCAACGGTTGTAGGTCGCATGTTCAGGCCAGTTCTCGTGCCCAAACGAGACGATGATGCGATTCGCATCGGTCGCTTTCTCACCGATTTTCCCCCCGAACATGGCCAGATGCTTTCCGGGAGTTCGTGGGACGCCAAGTCCCGCGGAATATTTCCGGCCGCGAACGGTCAATTCGAGGTTGTAATAGGCCGCCGCGTCGGAAGATCGCTCAGGGATCTCCGTAAGCGTTGCGTTCATCGGCTCGGCCCGCAGCGCCTTGAGTTGCTCTTGCCAGAACTGCGTGAAATCGTCGGGACGGGTGAGCGGGGGCTTGTACTCATCGGCGGCATAGACGAACGCGCGGCGCTCGCGCTTGAGGGTCTTGCCGTCGGACGACATCTCGAGGTTCAGCCAATGCACGCCGGGGTCGGCCACGGCGATCTCGAGGGTCGTCTGGGCGGTGTGCCCCGCCGGAACGCTCAACGCCGGCAAGGTCGTCGGCTCGGTCGTTGTTCCGCCGACAAAGTGCGTGCCCAGGGTGTAACTCAAGACGACCTCGTGGTCCTTGCCGCCGAGATTCATCAGTTCGATCGCGTACTTCACCGGCTCGCCGCGGGAAAATCGGGGCGCCGTGCCGTGGTGGTCGCCCACCCCCGCGAACGAGCGGATCTCGATCAAGGCGGTGGCATCGGGGGAAAGCCCGAACTCGATTCGGAACGAAAAAAGATCGGCGGGTTTTTTCCGGTTTGACGGTATCGCGCTGAGAAAGAGCCTGCCGTGGACATAGTGAAACGGCTCGGTGGATTCGAAGGCGTTGTCCTTGAGGATGAACCGTGTCACGTTGCCGAGGCTTTTGGAAGTTCCCGGGGTGACTCGGCCATCGTCGCCGACAAACGCCTGGATCGGCGCTGCGAGCTGGCACCCCCACGGCGCGCCTTCGGTTTCGATGCCGATCCCGGTGTCGTCGAAGGTGTACTCGAGGCGATTGGCGTCATTGCGGATCGCCAGCAGGCGGTCCCGCAGGTTGATGCTCGTCGCGGGTTTCTCGCCCGGGAACGGTGCCCCGATGCGCTTGGTTTTCGGATCGGCTCCAAGCAGCTCGACATCTCCCATGCGCAGGCTCACCAGCGCGCCGGAGGCATCCACCCGGGCGGCGTAGGTCTTGGCGTCGATCTGAAAGTCCCCGCCGGGGGTCTGCTTCACATCGACCGCCGCGGCGATTGAAGAGGTGAGCATCGCAAGCAGTCCGCAAATCACTAAACTCGCTCGGGTCATAGTGGCGTTCTCCGGTCGTCGGCGTGCCCTGGCCGTTCTCGCGGATTTGCGGACAGACGGGGCCACCGCTATTGTATTATAACTTTTGCAGGTGTAAACGTCAATGGTTTCTGCGGATCTGGAGTCAATGCTTGAAAACATGGGTGACCTTCATGATCGTGCTGGTGCTGGGCAGATTGACATCGGCCCAGACTCCCGAGGCGGACGATGCTTGGCGATCGCTGGCCAAGGTGCAGTTTCTCGAGGCGCGACAGGCCTTTGAAAAGCGGCTCGAGAGCGACCCGGCCGATCGGTTGGCTAAGTTGGGGTTGGCTTCGGCGTTGTTGAATATTCAGCCGCGAATCGCGTCAGACGTGGAGCGGTCGGCGGCGCTGCTCGAGGAGGTGGTTGCCGCGGGGGGCGATGATGAAGCGGGGATCGAAGCGGCCTACCTGCTGGCGCGGATCGATCAACTGCATCGCACGCCGGCGAACGCGGAGCGGGCGATCTCGCGATATGAGGCCCTGATCGCCCGCCATCCCGAGCATGGCTTGTCGCAAATGGGATTCATCAAGCTGGCGATCCTGCGGCTGCATGGTGCCGATGAGACGTCAGCTTCCACGCTGTTCGTCGATCTCGAGCGGCGATCGGCGTTTCTGACCGATCCATCCGCGAGGCGCGATTTTCATCTCTTCATGGCCGGTGCCGCGGCACGGCTGGATCTGGGCGACGAGGCATCTCTGCGCCACTTGGTAGAGGTCGATGCGATCGGACTGGCGAAGCGGAAAACCGCCGCCGACGTGGAGGTGCGCATTTCGACGCTGGCGCGGCGGTTGGGGAAGATCGACATCGCCAGGAACGCCGAAGCGAGGTTTTTCGCTGAGTTTCCCCGAGATTCGCGTACATTCACCATCCGCGCGCGGGCGGGCGGCGCGATCGCCGAGAAGGAGACCCCATGACCGGCTCGGGGCTGTTCAATCGCATCGGGATCACTCTGTTGGCGGCGGCGTTCGTCGCGTCGGTGTTCAAGGTGGCCACGCGCGTCGCCCGCGAAGCCGATCCCGAGCAGGTCACGATCCGCATCTGCCACTGGCAGCTCGAGGCGGGGATGCGCGACGCCTTCGACGCCGTCGCCCGCGAGTACACGCAACTGCATCCGAAGGTGCGCGTCGAGCAGATCGCCGTGCCTGGCCGGGTCTATGACTCGTATCGGCGTACTCGCTTGGCCGGGCAGAACGTTCCGGACCTGGTGGAAATGGGCGGATCGGCCGACGACTTGATGGCGCGGTATTTCCTGCCGTTGACACGCTATGTCGAGCAGCCGAATCCCTACAACGCCGGGACCGAACTTGAGTCGCTCCCCTGGCGCGAGACGTTCACCGACGGGCTGGGGTCGGCGCCGGGACTCGAGACGCTCCAGGAGTACTACGCGATTCCTAATTCGATCGTGACGGTGCGAGTCTATTACAATAAATCGCTGCATCGACAGATCACGGGACACGACAATCCGCCGGAAAACTTCGAGCAGTTCATGGCGCTGTGTCAGAAGTCGATCGACTACGCCCAGCAACACGGCATGGCGTTCGTTCCGCTGGCCGGATCGCGCTTCAACGCCAACATCCTGCTCGATGCGCTGTTCCGCGGTCAGACCCAGAAGCTGTCGCTGCGGATCGACGAGGAGGGCAACCTCAATCCACCGGCCAAGCCGGCGCTGGCGTTTCTGGACCCGCGGGTGAATCTCGACACGCCGGCGATCCAGAGCGGATTGAAGCTCATGCGCGAGGTCGGGGTAATGATGCCGGCGGGGTTTCTGCAACTCGACCGGGAAGACGCGATTTTCCATTTTGCCCAGGGCCGGGCGCTGATGATCGTGACGGGAAGCTGGGACTACAGCTCGATCGCTGATCAATCGCCGTTCGAGATCGGATTGTTCCCGATTCCGTTGCCCGAGCCGGAAAATCCGCAGTACGGGCGCTTCACGCTGGGACCGATCTCAGAGGCGGGCAAGGGACTTGGCGTCAACTTTTTCGTGAGCCGTGATTCGCCGAATTCGGCGGTGGCGATCGACTTTTTGCAGTTCTTGACCAGCCGCCGGGGACACGAGCTGTTCGTGAAAGTCAGCAAGTGGCTGCCGGTAATCGTGGGGGTCGAGCCAGCCGAAGAGACGAAGGGCTTTGCGCCGCGCCCGGAGGGGTACACCGATGGATTTTCGATCGCGCCGCTGATGTGGGGATCGGGGGAGATGTACCGGCTGCAATCGAACAACCTGCACGAATTGCTGACGCCGCGGGGAAGTCTGGAGAAGTTCCTGCGGGGAATGCGCCCGCAATTCGGTGCCGCGGTCGTCAAGGACGCCGGAAAGATCGAGCAAGGGTACGACGAGAACCTTCGTCGCCTCGACAGCACGCTCACCGGCGAGCGGCACGCCGCCAGCGCACGGCAATCCGACAAACTGTCGGCCGGGTGGGAAACGCAGAACCAGCAGGAGGCGAGCTTCTATTTCCTGCGCCGGCGGATTCAAGCCGCCAGCAGCGATTAGCCGCGGGCCGCGGATGCCAGCAGGGCGCGGTATTGATCGGGCATGTCATCGGCGGGATCGGCGACGGCAATTTCCAAAGGCAACGATGGTTCGAGCTTCGATTCTCTGATCGACACTGCGCGTCGAAAGGGACGTTTGGGGCGGATCACTCCCAGCGTGTATTCGGCCGTCAAGACAAACCATCGGTGGTCTTGGCGCGAGCCGTAGATGAGATCGGACAGTCGCAGATCAGCGGCGCCGGCGATGGGGAATTGCGCGGCCACCCGGTCCGTCAGGCGGAAACGATCGCCGGAACAAAAATGCGCCTGGAACTCGCGCGCCAGCGTGCCGAGCGCCCGCTGCCGGCGGCGCGACATCAATTTCACCCATGCCAGGCTGCCGGCGGTCAAGGCCAGCAGAATCAGCAGAAAACCGGCCGGAGAATCGGCATCCATGGCATTGAGACACTATGCGATCGGTCAGGGAGTCGCCGGTGCCGTGGTGGTTGTGGGCTTCGTGGCAGCGCCGGAACTGATCTCGAACTTGAATCCGTAATTCGGCTCGGCGGGAACCAGTCCACGAATCCAGTTGTGGATCGCCTGATACTGCGCCGTGGACCGATTGGGCGTGATGCCCCGATACGGCTTGCCGGCGACTTGCGGATGATCCGGCGCGCCGTCCGGCGGGACGGCGAATTCCAGCAACAGCGACGTTCCCGGACTGGTCCGATCGATCATCCGAAGCGCCGCCCCGCCGAACATGCCGCTCGTGGCCGCCTTCCTGGTGTAGTGATTCAGCAGGTAGAAGTTGGTATAGATCGCGGCGTCGTCCTGGGCGGGATTATAGAGGAAGAATCCTCCCACATCGGGCGATCCGTGGCATCCAACCGCGGCGCAGCCGTTGAGGATCATCGGCTGGACCGCCGAACGATATTCGCGGATCGACGGTGGATCGGTCAACACCCGGATGTCATCGCGCATCTTCGGATCGCCTTCGCGGAGGATCAACTCCGCCTGCTGTGACGGGCGCAGGGCGCTGATTTCGGCGAAATTGCGTCCCCTGGACTGGACGAATCGACGGACCACGTCGTTGCCGAACTGGATCCGGGCCGCGTCGGTCGAGCGTAGTTCGGCGAGCTTGATGAGTTGGATCTGCTCAGGGGTGAGCACCTTGCGATGCGCCCCGGTCGGTGCCGGCGTCACCCGCGGGCGCGACGGGGTTTCTTTCCCTTCGTCGGTATGAGGCTGTCCGCTCTCCAGCCGCATATGGGCGCGAATCGTCTCGAACAGCAGCGTCGCCTCGGCATTGTTGGGATCGATCCCCATCGCGTCATCCACGGCTTGGCGGGCCAAGTCGTATTTGCCGTTGTCAAACGCCGATCGCGCCAGGGCCAGGCGGCCATCCACGTCCTGCGGCTTCAGCGCCGCCAGCTTGGTTTGGAACTGCTCCTCGAACGGCGGCGGATAGCTGATCGACGCGACCTCTTCGCGGTTGATCGTGACGGGGATCCCGCGCATGGTCACTTGGACGGTTTTGGCCGTCTCGCTGATCTCTCCTTCGTAAATCGCGCCGCCGGTCGTTTTAACGACCCCCTGCCGCCCCAGGGCTAAGCCGCATGCCAGCAATCCCGCCGTCAGAGTCGTGCCAGTGAGCCAGTGCCGCAATGTCATTGTCGTCTCCTCGTGGGTCCGCGTTGGCGATCGTGCGTGCATCCTAAAGAGGGGCGGCGGCAGCGGCAAGTCGCAGCGCCTTTAGGCCCAGATCCCCGGGATGGCGGTATGACACTCCGGACAGTTGCCCGAAGCGCCGATTCGGTTCTCGCGGACGACAAAACCGCGCCGGCGGATCAAGGTGGCGCTGCAATGATGGCATCGCGTGTCCTCCCAGTCACCCACCGCGCCGGGAAGGTTTCCCGGATAGATGTACTTCAGCCCCGCGGCCCGGGCGATCTCGACGGCCCGCATAAGGTCCTCGACCCGCGTGCTTCGCCGGCCCTGGATCATCTTGTAGTCCGGATGGAACGCCGTCACATGCCACGGCATCAGCGGATCGACCTCGGCGAGAAAGTCGGTCATGCGCTTGAGGTCTTCGGGATCATCACTGAATCCCGGAACCAGCAGCGTGACGATCTCGACCCAGAAGCCCCGCTGCTTGAGCATACGGATTGTCGCGGTGACGTGATCCATCACCCCGCCCAACTCGCGGTACCCCTTGGGATCGAAGCTCTTGAGATCAACCTTGTAGGCATCCACCCAGGGCCGGATGAAGTCCAGCACGTCGGCGGTGGCGTTGCCGTTCGAGATATAGGCGCAGCGCAGCCCGCGCGGGCGGGCGTTGCGAAAAATCGAAACCGCCCACTCGCTGGTGATCAAGGGTTCGTTGTAGCTCGACGCGACCACCGGCGCCCCGCAATCCAGCGCCATCTGGACGATATGCTCGGGCGTCACCTTCCGTGCCGCCGACATCGCCGCCGGATCCCGCAGCATCTGGCTGGAGACCCAGTTCTGGCAATACCCGCAGTGATAATCGCAGCCGAGCATCCCGAATGTCAGGGCATCGGCACCGGGCAGCACATGAAAAAACGGCTTTTTCTCGATGGGATCACAGGCGACAGCGGCGATGTACCCCTGGGGGACGTACAGCGTTCCGGCGTCGTTGAATCGAACGCGACAGACGCCATCACGCCCCGGCTGAACCACGCAACGATGCCCGCACGCCAGGCAACGCACCGCGCCCTCGTCCATCATCTGTATCAGCGCTGGATCGGCCGGGGCGCTGAGGCGACGCAACTCGTCTTTGAGGGTTGCAAGCCGCTGTCGTTGATCGGATGGGGCGCTGGGCATGGCTGATCCCGGGTCGCGTCGTCTAAACGATTGTAGCCGCAGAAAGAGTCGATGGATCAGGTAAATGAGCTCGTCGCGCGGAAAAGTCTATCGCGGACGGCCTGCCATTCCTTCCGGTCCGGGGGAAGTTGGACCCAGATGGCCGCGGGATTCATCTCATCGGCGGCGCGAAGAGCGGCGTACAGTTGGCGGGCGTATAACACGGGATCGGCGTGTAGCGCGATCACCCGGACTTGGGGATCGATCGGGAAGTTCGCAGGTCCCAGCGAGAGAATCACGATCCGCCGATCCACATCGCCACCGGCCCGCGGGAACGCACTGGGCCCTGCGCCCTCGGTCAAGCGGCACCAGTCCTCTTCGGTAAGCCGATAGGTCGGCGCCCGCGGGGCGTAGTGAACCGCCGATTGGCCGGGGCTGCGTGTCGCATGCCCATCGCTCACGATCCGCTGGCCGGCGTCGATCGGTCCGAGCACCGATTCGATCTGCTCGGGCGTGACAGCGCCGGGACGAAGAATCCGCGGGATTCGCCCACACAGGTCCAGCACCGTCGATTCGATCCCCACGGCGCAGGGACCCCCGTCGAGGATCATGGCGACCGACTCGCCCAGTTCGGATCGCACGTGTTCGGCGGTGGTCGGGCTGATGCGAGTCGAGCGATTGGCGCTCGGTCCGGCCAATGGCCCGTCGAACCGGTCGAGAACTTCCAACGTCAACGGATGATCGGGCGCGCGAAGCGCCACGGTATCCAATCCCGCCGACACCGCCGGGGCGATTAGCGGATGTCGAGGCAGCACCAGCGTGAGCGGACCAGGCCAGAATCGCCGCGCCAGCTCGCCGGCCGCGGCAGTCCAGTTCGTAGTGTATCGTCGAGCCCGCTCGACATCGGCGACATGAACGATCAACGGATTGTTCGCCGGTCTCTGTTTGGTGCGGAAAATCCGCTCGACCGCCGGCGTCGACATCGCGTCGGCGCCGAGGCCGTAGACGGTTTCGGTCGGAAACGCCACCAGCTCCCCGGCCCGCAAAAGCTCGACCGCTCGATCAATTGACGTCACGATTCTCGTCATCGAATCTTAACCGCGCCGCTTCTGTAAAACGCCTGCCATCAACGAATGCCATTCGCCTTGCGTCGCGTTGTCGGGCAATAGTAGAGGCATCATCCCGCGGCCTCGGCGGTCAGGACGGTGAGAATTTCTTCCATCGTCTGCGGACGCTCGATCGGTTTGATGCGCACGCAGTCCATGACCAGGCGAGAAAGGCGCGGAGGCACTCCGGCGTTGAGTTCATCGGGCGCGGGATACGACTGGTTGATGAGCACATGCCGATCGGCCTTGCTCACGGTGTAGATCGTCGGGATTCGCCGAAGCGTCAATGCCCAGTAGAGCGTAGCGCCGAAGCTGAACACATCGGTGCGCGGCGTCATGGGACGAATTTTCACCTGCTCGGGCGCGATGAAATCGGGTGTGCCCTGGATGCGGTCTTTTACCGTGTCGAATGGGCAGGCCTGTCCGAAGTCGATCAGCTTGACCTGGCGGGGGTCGGGGCTGACGAGAATATTCCCCGGCTTCAGGTCGCAATGCACGATGCGCTGATAGTGCAGCGCCGCCAGGGCCTGGGCGGTCTGGATGAACACGTCGATCGTCGCCGCCAGATCGCGCGGCGGGCGGTCGTCGATGGCGATGGCATCGACCAGTTCCATCACCAGCCCGGCCTCGACAATTTCCCCCAGCAGCCGGCGCTTCACCCGAAGCTCGTAACTCTTGCGAAGCGCCGGGTGGCGAAACCGCTTGGAAATCTCCAATTCGTTCTGCAACTGCTCGATCTGGCGGGCGTGTTTTTCCGTCTCCTTGACAACGTGCTTGAGCGCGTAGACCTGGTGCGTCTTGGGGTCGCTGACGGCGTAGATGACACTGGCGGCACCTTCGCCGATCTTTTGCAGCACGTCGAAGCCGAACAGGCTCGCGGGAATCGGCGCCGGCTCGGTCGGTCGATCGGAATTGGCCGCTGAGGAAATGGCTACCACTTGATCTTATCCATGTGACGACGATGAGTCCGGCGAAACGATCGCGTCGGCTTCGATCTCGATCAGCGCCGCATCGTCGATGAGTCGAGCCACTTGGACGATCGTCGTGGCCGGACGAATCCGAGCGAAGATTTCACCATGCACCTCGGCGACCTCTTGCCACCGGCTGATGTCGGTGACGAACAGACGGGTGCGAATCACCTGGTCGATCCGGCCGCCCAAGGCTTCGATCGAGGCCTGGATGATCTGAAGCGATCGCCGTGCCTGCGGTCCGACGGAAGGCGAATAGGTTCCGTCGGCGTTGACCCCGACGGTGCCGGTGACGGCGATGTGCGATCCACTGCGGACGGCGCGGCTGTACCCCATCTTCGGTTCCCAGATTGAACCGCTCGCGGCGCACATCCGACCGTGCCGCTCTTCCACACTGATATTGATGTCGCTGGCCATGGGCGGCGAATCATACCGCCGCGCCGGGCGGATGTCAGCGGGCTGGCGAGCGATTGGCGAATCGCGCACAATGGGGGCGAACCTTGCAGTGCGACCTTCAATATTGAAAGGAAATCAGACCATGGCCGAACATGTGTATAAGATGATGGAGTTGACCGGGACATCGGCGGTGTCGATCGAAGAGGCGATCCAGTCGGCGATCGCACGGGCATCCAAGACCGTTCGCGACATGCGTTGGTTTGAAGTGGTCGAAACGCGTGGAGCGATCAAAGAGGGAAAAGTCGTCGAGTATCAGGTGATGCTGAAAGTCGGCTTCCTGCTCGATCATTGACCTGGCGCTCTGTCGCACGACGGTTTTAGGGTAATGCCCGGGGATTTACCCGAAAACGCAAGTGTGACTTTGCACTAGGATTGCGGGCCGGCGACAGCCACCGCCTCGCGCAGGTCAATTGTCCCTTCGTAGAGGCTGCGGCCCACGACCGCGCCCCACACGCTCAGCGTCGTGAGGCGGCGGACGTGGTCCAGCGATCCGACGCCGCCCGAAGCGATCACCGCAACGCGCCCGGCTTCGGTGAGCTGCCGCGTTTGCTCGAAATTGGGACCGCTGAGCATCCCATCCCGGGCCACGTCAGTATAGAGAATCCCCGCCAGTGGCCAGTCGGATACTTCACGGGCCACCTCGACGGCCCGACGACCCGACTCGTGCGTCCAGCCGCGGGTGGCGACGACGCCTTCTTTGGCGTCCAGTGCCAGCACGATCTTACCGGCGAACGCCGGATCGTGAACCAGGTCGTTGAACCAGTCCCACGCCTCGATGGCGCGGGTGCCGACGACGACCCGGCTTGCGCCGGCGGAAAGAAGCCGCTCGACATCGCCGGTGGATCGAACCCCCCCGCCGCATTCGACCTTCATCCCGCCCCCCCCCGCCTCGATGATCCGCGCGATCAAGTCGGCCTGCCGGACCGCCCCGTCGCGGGCGCCGTCCAAGTCCACCAGATGCATCCACGCCGCCCCGGCAACGCGAAATGAGCACGCCGTCACCAGCGGATCGACGTCATAGGTGATCTGGCGGGCGTAGTCGCCCTGCTTTAACCGCACCACCTTGCCATCGCGCAAATCGATACTGGGCAGGAGAATCATGGGCGCAGGATCGTACTGTCCGGCCCCCACTTTGCACATCCCCCCGCCGTTTCTACAATCGGTCCTTTCGATGATCGAACTGGGCGTCAACATCGACCATGTGGCCACTTTGCGGCAGGCGCGGCGCACGGTCGAGCCGGACCCGGTGTGGGCTGCGGTCGAAGCTGAACTCGGCGGCGCTGATGGGATCACCGTACATCTGCGCGAGGATCGACGGCACATCAACGACCGCGATGTGCAACTACTACACCAAACGGTGCGGTGCAAGTTGAACCTCGAGATGAGCCTGGCGCCCGAGATCATCGAGATCGCCCTGCGGACCGCGCCGCAGCAGGCGACGATCGTACCGGAACGGCGTCAGGAAGTGACGACCGAAGGCGGGATCGATCTGTGCGCCGGCGCGGATGCTTCGATGGCGGTCAAGCGGTTGAAGGAGGCGGGAATCTTCGTCTCGGCGTTCATCGACCCCGATGATTCGCAGCTTCTGGCCGCGGCACAGCAGGGCTTCGGCGCTGTCGAGTTTCACACCGGAGAATACGCCAACGCAGCGAATCCGGAGGAGGCGCGGCGGCAGTTGGACCGGCTGGTTCGCGCTTGCGCTACGGCCGAGGCCAAGGGTCTACGGCTCCACGCCGGGCATGGCCTGACCTATCACAACGTCTTGCCGGTGGCGCGGATCGCCGGAATGCGCGAACTGAATATCGGGCATGCGATCATCAGCCGGGCGGTGTTCACAGGGCTTCGCCAGGCGGTGCGGGAGATGAAAGACGTGTTGAACCGTGTGCCCGAATGACAAGCCCCGAGCCGCCGCCCGCCCGGCTCCCAGCGCGAACGAGTTCCACTATTTATTGAGGTTATTGACATGTTTTCCGGCGCCATGACGGCCATGATCACCCCCTTCCGCGATGGGTCGCTCGATGAACATCGGCTGGCGGGGCAGATTGAATATCAGATCCGCGCGGGGATCGACGCGCTGGTACCGGTCGGCACCACCGGCGAATCGCCCACCCTCGATTTCGATGAGCATCAGCGGATGATCGAGCGGACGGTCGAGTTGGCGGCGGGCCGCATCCCCGTGATCGCCGGCACCGGGGCCAACGCCACCCGCGAGGCCATCGAGCTGCACACCTTCGCCAGGAAGGCCGGCGCTAATGCCTGCTTGAGCGTCAACCCCTATTACAACAAGCCGACCCAGGAGGGCCTCTATCGCCACTTCATGGCGATCGCCGACGCGGTGGACCTGCCGATGATGCTGTACAACATCCCCTCACGCACGGGCATCACGATGAGCGCCGCGACGGTGGCGCGGCTGCACCAGGCAAACCCGGCCATTTTCGTCGCCATCAAGGAAGCCACCGGCGATATGAACATGGCCAGCGAAATCCGCAGTCTGTGCCCGATCGCCCTGCTCAGTGGCGATGATTCGCTGACGCTTCCATTGATGGCGATCGGCGCAGCGGGCGTGGTAAGCGTCTTGAGCAACCTCATGCCCGTCGCCGTCAAGCGGATGGTTTCGCTGGCGCAGTCGGGTCAGTTCGCCCAAGCCGCCGCCGAACACGCCCGTCTGTTTCCGCTGATCCGGACGCTTTTCCTCGATGGCAACCCGGTGGGAATCAAGCACGCGATGCGAGTGGCCGGGCTGGACAGCGGGGAACTTCGGCTGCCGCTATGCCAGGCCAGCGAGCCAACGCGCCAGGCGATCGAACGTGAAATGCGCAGCGCCGGCGCTCCCGCGGGAGTGTGACATCAAGTCATGACGCTGTTGTGCGCTTCCATCCTCGTCCGCGATCCCGCCCAGGCGCGGCGGGACTTGGCCTTGGCGGCCGAAGCCGGCGCCGAGATCGTCGAATTACGCCTCGACCGCATCACCGACCCAGCGGCGCTGACGCCCGTTATGGATCGCGCCGGTGTGCCATGCGTCCTGACGTGCCGCCCCACCTGGGAAGGCGGTGAAAGTGCGCTCGACGACGCCGAGCGGTTGCGAATGCTGGAATCGCTCGCATCCGGCCGCGGCGGCTACGTGGATGTGGAACTCAAGACCGTCCAGCGAGTGGACGGCTCGGCGCTGCCCGCATCGGCGTCATTGATCATCAGCGCCCATGACTTCGCCGGCCGTCCCGAGCGCCTGAACAATCTGCTGCTGGAGATGGATCGATCGCCGGCCACCGTCCAGAAGATCGTCTGGACCGCCCGGACGATCCGCGACAACCTCGAGGCGTTCGAGATTCTCCGCGCGCGGCGAAAGCCGATGATCGCGTTCTGCATGGGCGAGGCGGGGATCATCTCCCGCGTTCTGGCGAAGAAATTCGGGAGTTTTCTCACGTTCGCCACGATCCGCGCCGACGCCGCCACCGCACCCGGGCAGCTTACACTCGATGAACTTAAGAGCCTGTATCGCTGGGACGCGATCGGTCCGAATACGCGCGTCTACGGCGTCGTCGCCGATCCGGTGATGCACTCGATGTCGCCGGCGATCCACAACGCCGCGTTCGACGCCGCCGGCTTCGATGGTGTTTATTTGCCCATGCGGGTCGAAGGATCCTATGAGTCGTTCAAGGCGTTCATGGAGAGTTTCCTTCATGCCGAGGGGCTGGACTTCTCGGGGCTGAGCGTGACGATCCCGCACAAGGAGAACGCCCTGCGATATCTGAGCGAGCGCGGGGACGAGGTCGAGCCGTTGGCGCGGCGGATCGGCGCCGTCAACACGATCATCGTCGATCGGTCGCCGCGGCGAATCGCGCTGCGCGGGATCAACACCGACTACGCGGCGATTCTCGATTCCATCACGTCAGCGCTGCAGATCGGGCGCGACGACCTGAAGGATCGTCGCGTCGCCGTCCTGGGCGCCGGCGGGACTGGGCGCACCGCCGTGGCGGCGTTGGCTCACTGCGGCGCGACGGTCGTGGTGTACAACCGGACTCTCGAGCGCGCCAAGGCGCTGAGCAAGAAATTCAACGGCAAATCCGGGAAAGTCGTCGCGGCACCCATGGAAAAACTGTGCGGATCATGCTGCGACATCTACCTGAACACGACCTCGGTGGGGATGCATCCGAAGGTGGACCAGTCGGCCTTCGGCGTTGCGCCGCCGAAACTCACCAGCGGATCGCTGGTGTTCGATACCGTCTACAACCCGATGAAGACGCTTCTGCTCAAGCAGGCCGAGCAAGCCGGCGCCGCAACGATCAGCGGGGTGGAAATGTTCGTCCGCCAGGCCGCGGCACAGTTCGAGGCGTGGACGAATCTCAAGGCACCGATGACGGTCATGCGGGAAGTCATCGAGCGCCGCTTGGGGAGTTGATCGCCCTTGAGACCATGGCCGCGACGGTTTCGGCGCGCCGGCACCGCGATCAAGCCCGCCCGCGGCGGCCGCGTCAAGTTTGCCGGATGGGTCGATAGCGCCGGGGTCATCGGGTGACGACGCGGCAAAGAAACCCTAAATCTTCTCGATTTGCCAATACTCGAGCTCGAGCGGCGTGGGACGCCCGAAGATGGTGGTGAGGATGCGGATCATCCCCTTGTCGGGGATCACCTCGTCCACCTCGCCCTCGAAGTTCTGGAACGCGCCGTTGGTGACCTTTACCTTGTCGCCCTTGGCGAATCGCTCGGACGGGCTGACGGTCTCTTCCTTGCGCTCGGCGGCCTCGATCATCTTCTGCTCATCCTTGGGCGTCATCGGGATCGGTTTGCCGTTGGACCCGATGAAGTCGCCAACCCCGTCGGTCTCCTTGATCATGAACCAGACCTTGTCGGGGATTCGTCCGTCTTTATCGAGCTGCAGTTCGACAAAAACGTAGCCGGCGTAGAGCTTGCGGTCGGATTCGCGGCGCTGGCCCCCCTTGACGTGGCGGACGCGCTCGGTGGGCACGAGGATGCGCCCCAGATGCTCTTCAAGGCCTTCGATCTTGACCTTGCGCGCGAGCTTGTCGCGCACCTGGTCTTCTTTATTGCTGGCGACTCTAAGGACGAAGAATTGCATGATTGAAGAACACGAAGTAAGGACGCGGGAGTTCAGTTTCAGCCGAAGGGGTTGGCCTTCAGCACGCCGATCAACCAGAAGAGAAACGCAAACGCGGTGTCGATCACGAACAAGAACACCGCGATCAGAAGCATGAAGAAGATCACCACTTTGGTCGAACCGATCAGCTCCTTGCGGCTGGTCCAGTTGACCTTCTTCATTTCGCTGTCGGTGGCGATCAGAAAGTCGGCATTGGAAGCCTTGTTCATGGCCCAGTAGCCCAGAAGCATCAACCCGATGGCTAGGCCGGCACCCACGCCGACGGCGACATTGGGGCTGACGTGAACCGAAGCGCGAAGCTGGTCATAGACGAACGCGCCGGTGAAAATCGACAGCAGCCCGATCCCGATCGCCGTCCCCAGGCGCGTCCACTTGCCCTGCCCGCGCTTGTAGATCGTGAAGAACCCGCCGGCCGACTTGCCTCGCCCGGCGGAGGCCGACGGGCCGGGGCGCCGTGGGGCAAGATCCTCGGAATTCAGCGAATCGGTTTCAAGTTCGGCGTCGGATTCGTTCTTGGCCATCGCCTTGTCTTTCGCTTGCGTCATCTCCGTCGCCATCGCCCAATCGCCTTGAACTTCTGAATCGAGTTGCCGCGCCCAACCCCCCGCCGCGGCTGGGAAACACGCCAGGAGGGAATCGAACCCCCAACCTGCCGCTTTGGAGACGGCTGCTCTACCAATTGAGCTACTGGCGTAAGCGCGGGCCGCGATCTTCGATATATCCCATTTCCCGGCGATTGCTCCATCGCCGGTCGAGTCGATCCGCGCGGCATTCCGCCGAGCGGTCGAAGCCTCACTTCCGCTTGACTTTATGAAGCGTATGGCGGCGAAGACGCGGAGAATACTTCTTGATCTCCACCTTCTGCACGCCGCCGGCAACCTTGATCTCGGTGCGGTAGTTCAAGTCACCGGTTTCGGTGCATTGAAGCCACACCATTTCTCGATTTTCCTTGGCCATTCCATCACCTAAAGAACGTCAATCCGGGCGACGGCGGGAGAAAAGGCGAACTTCGCCCGTTCCACCGCCGCCGACCCGGACGACTTTTCACTTACTGAAGAATCTTCACCACCACGCCCGAGCCAACGGTCTTGCCGCCTTCGCGGACGGCGAATCGTAGCTTTTCTTCCATGGCGATCGGGGCCTGAAGCTCGATCTCCATGGTGACGTTGTCGCCGGGCATGACCATCTCCGCCCCGCCCAACAGCTTGGCGGCGCCGGTCACGTCGGTGGTGCGGAAGTAAAACTGCGGGCGATACCCGGTGAAAAACGGCGTATGACGGCCGCCTTCTTCCTTGGTCAGCACGTAGACCTCGGCCTCGAACTTGGTGTGCGGCGTGATGCTCTTGGGCGCCGCCAGCACCTGTCCGCGCTCGAGTTCGTCTTTTTCCACGCCGCGGAGCAGCACGCCGACGTTGTCGCCGGCGATCCCTTCATCGAGGGTCTTGTTGAACTGTTCGACCCCGGTGACGACGGTGCTGCGGGTGGGCTTAAGGCCCACGATCTCGATGGTTTCACCCATCTTGCAACGACCTCGCTCGATTCGCCCGGTGCCGACCGTGCCGCGACCCTTGATGCTGAACACGTCTTCGATGGGCATCAGGAACGGCTTGTCAACCTCGCGCTGCGGAATCGGAACATAGTCGTCCAGCGCCTTGACCAGCGTGTCGATCGCCTCGCACGCCTTGTCGTCGGTGGGATTCTGCATCGCCGGCAGCGAACTGCCGCGGATCACCGGGGTGTTGTCCCCGTCGAATCCGTACTTGGCCAGCAGTTCGCGGACTTCCATCTCGACCAGGTCGAGCAGCTCGGCGTCGTCCACGAGGTCCACCTTGTTAAGGAAGACGACGATCTTGGGCACGCCGACCTGACGGGCGAGCAGGATATGCTCGCGGGTCTGGGGCATGGGACCATCGGCGGCCGAGACGACCAGGATCGCCCCGTCCATCTGGGCAGCACCGGTGATCATGTTTTTGATGTAGTCGGCGTGTCCGGGACAGTCCACATGGGCGTAGTGGCGGGTTTCCGACTCGTACTCCACGTGGGCGGCGGCGATAGTCACCGTCTTGGTCGCGTCGCGGTCGATGCCGCCCTTGGCGATGTCTTTATAGTTCTTGGCCGCCACCGACGGATACTTGGTGGCCGCCCGCGCCGATAGCGCCGCCGTCAGCGTGGTCTTGCCGTGGTCGATGTGACCGATGGTGCCGACGTTCACGTGCGGCTTTTTCCGTTCAAATACACCCTTAGCCATTGCCGAAACCTCCAGGTTTCTTTCCATCAAGCCCGGGGGTCTTGGACAATCGCCCCGGGGGGCGGGTTTAACAAAAACCGCCCGGACCCATTGAATATCTACGACTTCCGTCGGGCGGGAACACTCCCGCACCGCGTCAAACTCGCGGGCCGGATCGACCCGGCATCGCTCGCCGCCGAACGATCAGTTCGCCGGGGGACGAAGGAGGAAGGATGCCGGACGCTTCTAGTCCCGGCGGCATCGTTCGCCATCGCCGGGGGCACATCCCGCACCCTTCCGCCTTCCAATCCCGCTCGAACGTCTCGCCCGCGGCGATACGCTGGATCGATTGACCTCGCCAGAGCTGGCAGAGGGGATTGAACCCTCGACCTCGTCCTTACCAAGGACGCGCTCTACCACTGAGCTATGCCAGCGGGAACCGCGATCTCCCCGCCGCCGCCGACGCCATACCATAGTCGCCGGACCGACTCCCGGCGAGTCGAATTGCGCGATCACATCGCCAATCCCTTTTCGCGCCGCCGGTCCGATGCGAATCCGGCTCTTGCAAACCAGGCGCACCGGGAGCGTTAGAAGGGCGGGCAGTATAAACCGGTCGCGGCCTTTGTCAAATAGTCGATCGCCTGATTCATCCTCACTCTTGCCGCTCGTCGCGGCTGCGTGCCGCATGCCAGCGAAGACGTCGGCACCGGCGCTCCCGGTCATGCCCGCAAGCAAAGCAGGGACGCGATTCTTCTTCAACATTTGAGACATTATTCCGTCAAAAAGTCTACGACAAATTATAATAATAATAGTGCGACATTAGTATCCTTTGAAAAACACTGCTCCTCGCCCCAGCCGTCCCAGTGGCAACCCCGGCGCCGAACAGGATTCAGCGCGTCGCCTTTTTCTGGGGGGCGAGAGGGATATGATGGGCCGGTCATGAGCGATGAGGGCCAGAGGGCGATGCAGTGGGATGCCGAGCGGTTGCGCGATCCGCATGGGGTCGCGGACAAGCGCGTGCGGGTCCGTCGGATGTTTGCGGCGATCGCGGGCAGTTATGACCTGAATAACCGGCTTCATTCGCTGGGGATGGATCAGCGCTGGCGGCGTCGGGCGGTCACCCTGGCGGGCGCGGGACCCGGCGAGCGAATCGTCGATGTGGCATGCGGGACGGGAGACTTGGCCCTGGCTTTCGCCCGGGCGCGGCTGGCGCGTGTGCCCGGCGATCAACTGCTCTCCCGTGACCTGGCAGTCACCGAGGCGCAACCGGCGGGGATACCGGGCGTTCAACTGCCCGCCCGTGACCCGGCTATCGCCGAGGCGCAACCGGCGGCGGTTTCTTCGCCCCGGCCGACCGTGCTGGGCATCGACTTCACTTACGAGATGCTTCCCCTGGCGGCACGCAAGGCCGCTTTTATCAACAGCGCCGTTTTGCGGAAAATGCAGGCCAGAGGCCCGCACCACAAGATGCAGAGTCCGCCGCGTGACCCGGCGGCGACGACGGGAATCGCCCGGGTGCGATTCATCAATGGCGACGCGATGGCCCTTCCTCTGCCGGATGCCTGCTGCGACGTGGTCTCGATCGCGTTCGGGATTCGCAATGTCCAGGACCCTGCCTCGGCACTGCGGGAGTTTCATCGGGTTCTTCGCCCGGGCGGACGCCTGATCGTGCTGGAGTTTTCCCTGCCCCGCAACCGGTTGCTGCGGGCCGCGTACCAGCTTTATTTCCAGCATGTGCTGCCCCGCACCGCCACGCTGATCAGCCGGGACAAGACCGGGGCCTACCGATACCTTCCCAGATCGGTCGATCGGTTCATTTCGCCGGAGCAGATGCTTGAACTGATCACCGCCGCCGGGTTTCACTTGGCCCAGGCCCATCCGTTGACGTTCGGGGTGTGCGTGTGCCATCGCGCCGTTCGGTAGCCGAACGTCCTATATCGCCCGATTGCTCAGATTCACCCGGCGATATCCGATGAAATATGGATAGCCTCGCCGCTGGCGGAATCGCAATGGCATTGGAACTTCCCGAAGACGTTCTTCAGCAGGTGGTCGGCAGTTTTCCTCCCGACGGTGGCGCCGACGTCGGGCAACGCAAGACTCCGCGCACCTCGTTGTGCGCAGGCGTTCGGGTGCGCCGCTGCGAGGGCGCGGCACTGTCGCCGTCGATCGACATGGGGTTGAAAGACATCTCCCCCGGCGGAGTGTGTCTGCTGCATTATGATCGCTTCGAGAGCGGTGCCCGCCTGGTGGTCGAACTGCCGATGCGCGAGGACACTCAGCCACTTCAAGTGCTATGTTCGGTCCGTTATTGCCGGCAGGTGAATGAAGACCTGCTTGCGGTCGGCGCCGAGTTCATCGCCCTGTGGGCCGCCGAGCCGGACGCGGTCGCCGCGTAGCGCCGTGATCCCATTCTTCGCTCGCACGCCGCGGTGTCGTGCCATCGACGCGCAGACTCCGGCGGCGCGCTGCGGTCGACGGCGAGACCTTGGAGGCGTCGCGCCATCGACGCGGAGATTCCAGCGACGCCGAGCCACCGTCGCACGGGCCCTGTCGGCAATCCGCCATCGGCACCAGATATCGCCGTCGATAAGGTTCGATCCCGTACCGCCAGCGCTGCTGCAGGTCATACATCGCGCCACAGGCTCACCTTGCCCGCCGGACAGAAGAAATCCGCTTCGCCGTTTTCGTCGGTGGTGACCGGCTCGGCCCAATGGCCCGTCAAGTCGCGGTAGGTCTGTTTGCCGCGGAACGTCTTCATTCGTTTGACTCCCGCCTCACCGCTGCTCATCAGCACCACCAGAGACCCGGGATGCTCGGCGTCGCCGCTCCAGACCCAACCGACGCAGGTGGGATGATCCAAGTAGTCGTGTTGATCGCCGTGCGTGTACTTCGCCCGCGCGACCAGCATGTCGTCGATCAGCTTGCGATGGCTAAGCAGCTTGCATCCATCGTTGGGAGTGCCCGGGTTGCCGAAATAGTCGCCGTGGAAGACGCACGGGTAGCCGTCCTTTCGCAGCAAAATCAGGGCATAAGCCAGGGGTTTGAACCAATCCTCGACCCACGCTTCCAAGGACTGCCCCGGCTGGGTGTCGTGGTTGTCCACGAAGGTGACGGCCATCACCGGGTGGTCCTTGACCAGCGTGCCGTCGAAGATTGTCCGCAGATCGTAGTCTCGGCCCCGCTTGGAAGCCTGGTAAAGGTTGTTATGCAGCGGCACATCAAACAGCCGCATGACGCCGGCGGTTTTTTCGATGTACGTCTTGAGTTCGTCGAGATTGGAGCTCCAGTATTCACCGACGCCGAAAACCTCGCGGTCGGGGAACTTTTTTCGGAGATGCTCGAACCAGTCTTTGTAGAAGCTGGCGGGGATATGCTTGACGGCGTCGAGGCGAAATCCATCGACGTTGACAGCCTCGAGAAACCATTCGCCCCAGCGGAACAGGTCCTGGCGCACCTCCGGGTGATAGGTGTCCACGTCCGCGCCCATCAGGTAGTCGAAGTTTCCGTATTCCAGCGCGACTTCACCGCTGAAGGTCTTTCCCTTGACGCGGTAAATTTTCCCACGGTCGTCCGGCGTGTCGGCGTTTACGCCAAAGGCGTTGAAATGTTGCCAATGCCATTGGAAATCTGAATAGGTCTCGCCGCGCCCCGAGAACTTGTACCTCGACCACGCCCGAATCTTGTGAGGTTGGCTGATCACCTCGTCGCGGTTGTCCGGCTTGATTTCCTCGATTTCGACTTCTTCCGGCTCATCGCCGCCCATGCGATGGTTGAACACCACATCGGCGTAAATGCTCATCCCCGCGCCGCGCACCGCCTGCACGGCCTGGAAAAACTCGTCCCGCGTTCCATATTTCGTCGGCACCGTTCCCTTCTGATCGAACTCGCCGAGGTCATAAAGATCGTAGGGGGCGTAGCCCACATCCACTGCGCCTCCGGACCCTTTGTATGCCGGGGGCATCCAGACGGCGGTGGTCCCGAGGTTTTTCAGCTCGGTCGCCTTCGAGGCCAGATGCCGCCAGAGGCTGCCGTCGGCCGGGTAATTCCATTCGAAACACTGGAACATCACGCCACGATGCATCGGTGTCGATGGGTTCATATCGGCGGGATGCTACCGCCGGTGAGGTTCCCGACGCTACGGGCAATCCGGCGACGGTCGCGTCGACTAAGAAGTATGCAGGACTTGCAACAAGGCATCGCCATAGTTGCGGATTTTGATCGGTCCCATGCCGTTGATCCGCTCCATCGCGTCCAGATCAACGGGCATTTGAACGGCGATCTGGCGAAGGGTTCGGTCGTGGCAGATGCAATAGGCCGGGATTTGCTTCTCGCGGGCCAGTTCGGCGCGGGTGCGGCGCAGGCGGTCAAAGCGGTTCTGGGTCGCTTCGTCCATCGTTTGAAGATCGCCCTCGTCGATCGGCTCGATGCGCCGCCCGGGGCCGGTGCCCGCGCCCGCGGAGCCGGTGCGATCACCCTTGCGGCCAGCGAGATCCGCCAGCGCTGCCGGAGGAGGCTGCTGGCCCCTCATCACCGCCACGCCCGCCGGGGTCAGCTCCATCACCGGGCGAAACTTCACCCCATCCGGATCGCGCTGTCGGGCCAGCCCGGATTCCATCAGGCGATGGAGCATGGCGACGACGCGCTTGCCGGTATGGGCCTTGAGCAACCCGTAAGTCGGCATCGACTCCATCTGCCAGCGCATCGTCCGCTCGTTGGATGCCCCGGTGAGCATTTCCGCGACGGTCCCGACGCCGAACTTTCCGTTGAGCCGCGCCACCCCCGACAACAGTTGCCGCACCAGCAGCGTCGCTTCGGGGGAGATCTCCACCCGACCGGCGGCTTCCAGGTCCAGCCCGCCGCCCTTGCGGCAAACATCACATCGGCAGTCGGCCACCGCGCCGTCATCGCCGAAATAATCGAGGATCATTTGTCGCCGGCACCGATGGGTCCGGGCGTAGCGAATGATCAGTTCGAGCTTGTCGCGGGCGTCCCTTTTTCTGGCCTCGAGCTGACGTGGATCGGCCGCCGAACCTTCGCCGATCTTGTCGATGAAGAATTCCTGCGTGTAGCGATCATGATAGGCGAAGAGCATGACGCAGCGGGCTGGCTGTCCGTCGCGGCCGGCGCGGCCGGCCTCCTGGTAGTAGGCCTCGAGCGTGCCGGGAATGTTGTAATGAATCACCAGCCGCGTGTCGGGCTTGTTGATCCCCATCCCGAAGGCGTTGGTCGCCACGGCGATCGCCTGGGGAGTCTGCATGAACCGCTCCTGAGCGCTGGTGCGGTCGGGGAGGTTCATGCCCGCGTGATATCCCACGACCACTCGCTTGGGCAGGGCCGATTGCAGATCGCCCGCGACCTCTTCGACCGCCTTGCGGGTAGCGCAGTAGATGATCGCCCCGCCGCTCTCGCCGCGCAGCAGCTCGAGCATGGCCCGGCGCTTCTCGTCGTTGGTCGAGACGTGGCGGGCCTCGTAGATCAGGGTGGGCCGGTCGAATCCCGTGACGACCACGGTCGGATCGCGCAGGCCCAATTGTCGCACGATGTCGGCGCGGACGTCGTCGGTCGCCGTGGCGGTCAGGGCGATAGTTGGCGGAGAACCTAATTTTTGGCGAATTTCTCCGAGCTGGGCGTATTCCGGGCGAAAATCATGCCCCCATTGGCTGATGCAATGGGCCTCATCCACCGCGAACAGCGCCGGGCGAAGCGTCTCGAGCAACGATTGGAACCCCACGGCCGCGAATCGCTCGGGGGCGACGTAGAGCAGGCCCTTAAATCCATCGCGAAGCTGGCGGGCCACGTCGCGGCGTTGATCGGCGTCGAGCGAGCTGTTCCAGAGGATCGCCGAAAGCCCCTCGTCGCGGAGCTGCTGAACCTGGTCGGCCATCAGCGAGATCAGCGGCGAGACCACGATCGTCAGCCCGTCGCGTAGTGTCGCGGGAAACTGATAGCACAGCGACTTGCCCGCCCCGGTAGGCATCACGCACAGCACGTCGCGGCCATCCAGCACATCCTGGATCACCTCGCGCTGGGCCGGCCGGAACTCCTCGAGTCCGAACGTGTCGCGCAAATGCTCGAGAAGATCGGGCATGGGTCCGTCAACCGCCGCAGGTGGGGTCAAGAGCGTGTCGGGGCGAAAGGTCATTGGTTTTTGTCCACGTCGAGCGACCCGGTCGCCGAGCCGCGGGAGATTTCAACTTCAGCAAATGCCGCGCAGCGGTGAATCGAACTCGATTACCGCGCTGGTGGGGCGCTGGTCGCGGCGGTGTTGTTCCTGAATGCCACAAAGGTCCTCGCCGCACGCCAGCGGCGGCTGGCCGACCGGCGCCGGCTCGTTCGGGCATTCCTGCGCCCGCACGGGCAGGCCGTAACCGCTTCGCAGCGACCGGCGATGTTCGAGAATCTGCTTGAGTTCCTTGTTCGTTCCGATCGA
The DNA here is from genome assembly GCA_038329845.1 of Tepidisphaerales bacterium. Taxonomy (GTDB): domain Bacteria; phylum Planctomycetota; class Phycisphaerae; order Tepidisphaerales; family Tepidisphaeraceae; genus JBBQNJ01. The sequence goes on from JBBQNJ010000004.1 coordinate 85,501, forward strand.
CGGCGGATTGTTCTTCACCGCGTCGGCGAGCATCGCCCAGGCCACCTCCGACGCAATCACGCTGTCTCGCGGCGTGGGAAACCCGATGTTCCTGCCCGCGTCCAGCGACCGGGCGAACATCTCGACCATCACGTTCAGCTTCTTGTCGTTGAACAACCCGGTCTTGCGGACCGTGTGATGCACGCCGTGGCACTCGATCGTCGCGTCCTGAAAGTCGTGGCGCATCCGGCAGATGCCCTTGGTGCCGATCACGTCCACGTAGCAGTTGTGCGTTTTATCCTTGGCCAGTTGCCCGTAGACGAACCCCTGGGTGATATCGAACACCACCCCGTTCTTGAAATGCCCATGCACCTGAACCCACCACGGATCCTTGTGATTCCACATGCGGATTCCCTGGGCATGCCAGTTCTCGTATTCGCTCTGGGCATACCAGCGGGCCACGTCCACATAGTGCATCCCGCAATCGTGAAACGCCGGGCCTTCCGGCTCGTGGCCTTCGCCGGGCATGTGGCCGGGGGTCATGTGGCAGACGCGAATGATCCCCAGGTCGCCAATCTCTCCCTCGGCAATGAAGGCCTGAATTTCCTTGTGATACCAGGCGTTGCGGTTGAACAGATTCACCGCGACCATCCGCCCGCTGGCTTCGATCTCGCGGACTAAGTCCCACTCGGTCTCGACATCGGCGGCGATCGGCTTTTCGGCGATGATGTGCAACCCGCGCTTCAGCGCCCGCTTGATCATCGCGGGCCGGGCATCGGCCAGGGTGTACAGGCCGACCAGGTCCAGGGTGCGATCAGCGAAGATCGGATCGGGCGATTCGGTGATCTTGGCGGTGGGGACCGTTTTGCCCGCCAGCGCGCGGGCGTCCTTATTGACATCGCAGATCCACGCGATGTCATAGCGCGGGTTCTGCTGCATCACCGAGACAAACCCTCGCCCCATCCGCCCGAAACCGATCACCCCGACTCGATATTTCTTTTTCATGACCCAATTCAGCCTTTGCACATTATACGGCGTGCCTGCCGACTGGGTTTATAGCATAGGGCAAAGCAGCGCCCGATGGCAAAATTCGGTTTCAGAACCGATGCCGTCAGGCGATTGGGTTCTCGCCGTGAAGATTATCGGCCCAAGGTCTTGGAATTGAATTGGCCTTGAAAAACCTCGCGGTAATTGAGCTTCTGTCCGAAGTATTGCCTCGACCCCGGCGAGGTCGTCGCCCGGCTGGGAGCTGAGACGGCGGCGCCCAGGATCACCTCGTTCGCGGAATCGGCGTAGCCCGACCTCCCGCGATCCACGGGCATCGACGCCAGTTGCGTCAGGGTATCGCTTCGCCATGCCGCATCGTCCTCATTTTTCAACATCGCCTGGCCCTTGGCGAAGTCGTCCAGATTGAACAGCGCCCCGGCGAAACTCACCACCGCCAGCCGCCGATGATCGATCTGGTCGATGTTCTTGGTCCAGGGTCCGGCCTCGGCCAGTAAATCCGCCGCCTTGGCTTTGCCCTTGAGATACTGCATCTCGTTGCAGATTCCCATGACGTACTCGCAGCGCACCGCCGGATCCTCGATCTCGCGCACGGCCTTGATCGCCCCATCGCAGGCGGTGTTGGCACCGTCGGTGTCTTTGACCGCGCGGGAAAGCTCCGAAACGCTCACCCATCCGCTGATTCGGGCGTGATCATTGAGCTTTTTGGAATCTTCCGAACCCAGCGTCTTGCGGGCTGCATCGAGCGTGACCTTGGCGTCGTCCGGCCAGTTTCGTTGAATCTGCATATCCGCGAGATTCAGTTGCCGCGTCAATCGCGCATCGACATCGGTGATCGCCGTGGCTTCTTCGGCGGCCAAGGCCATCAGCTTCTGACTGCGGGCCGCGGTCGCCCGAAGGTTGCCGGTAAGACGCGGCGACTGGGCGCAGCCATTGAAGCTGAGCGCCGCGGTCGTGATTCCCGCGGCCACCACCAGGAAAAGAACGCCCAGCACTTTGGTTCGTCGTTTCATCGGAAAGCTCCTGTTGGAAAAATGCGATGATACCGATCGCATGCCCTTTGGACGAGTCCGGCGCTCAAAGGTTCCCGTCGCCCCGCTTGACCCGCGTGCGGATGTGGTGAATACTTGGGGTTGCCGAGGGTCCCCATGCGCGACAGCCGAAGAATGATGGCGGTGACGCTGCTGGCCGCGGCGCTGTGTTGCAGCGCGGCGCGGGAAGCGGTGCCGCGCGCCTGCCCGCCGGTGTCGCGATTGGCGCGTCAACTGGCGTCGCGGCTGAGTGCGAGTTTCTCCAAGACGCTGCCGTCGGCGCGGATCGCGCCCGATTCCCGTGCCGAATCCGTCCTTGCGATCGCACCGGCGCGCCACGCCGCGTTCGCCGCGGCGGACGGCCAGCGCCATGCCTCTGACGCCGATCCCTTCCGATTCCGGCTTCCCCCGCCCTTGGCGTGATTCTCCTGCGTAGCAATGCGTAAGGTCGGCACGACGCCGACTTTTTTCCCCCGATTGAACCTGTTCCCGTTGTCATTACCTGGATTTCCCAATGGCCATCAGCACCTCTCTCGCTCGTATTTTCGGAAGCCGCAATGAGCGGCTGCTCAAGCGGTATCGTCGAGTCGTCTCGCAGATCAATCTCCTGGAACCGCGGATTCAGGCATTGTCGGATGAAGAACTGCGTACCCGCACGCAGGAATTGCGAGAGGGTCTGCGGGGCGGGTCGCTGCGCTCGCCGGAGGTGTTGCACGAGGCGTTCGCCATCATGCGCGAGTCGATGGACCGCCACATCGGCATCCGGGCGATCTTCAACCCCGACGAACATTTCGATCCGGACAAGTTTGATGATCCGACGCTCGAGGCCTACGACGAGGTGCAGCGCCAGATGATCGCCACGGGCGAATCGTGGCGCCGGGTGGCGATCCCGCCGAAAATTTACCAGGCGGTGCGGGCGCTGTACCCGGAATCGCGTCCCCCCTTTCGAACCCGCTGCTTCGACGTGCAGCTCATCGGCGGGCTGGTGCTGTACGAAGGGAAGATCGCCGAGATGGCCACCGGCGAAGGCAAGACGTTCGTGGCGCCACTGGCGTGCTTCATGCGAGTGCTCGAGGGGATGCATTGCCACGTGGTGACGGTGAACGACTACCTCGTGCGGCGTGACGCGATGTGGGTGCAGCCGGCGTTCGAGAACCTCGGGATCAGCGTCAGCTTCATCCAGTCGGAAATGGAGCCGGGCGGGGAAGTGCGCCGCCGGGCATACCAGTCGGACATCACCTACGGGACCAACAGCGAGTTCGGGTTCGACTTCCTGCGCGACAACATGAAGGAGCGAGTCGATTTGCAGGTGCAGGGGCCGTTGAACTTCGCCATCGTGGACGAGGTGGATTCGATCCTGATCGACGAGGCGCGCACGCCGTTGATCATCTCGGGGGCGGCCCATGACGATGCGCCCAAGTACCAGCGGGCCGACGAGGTGGCTCGCAAGGTGATCGAGCGGAACAAGCCCTGGGATGCGGTGGAGAAGCTGGTGGATGCGGCCAAGCGCTCGATCAAGGCGGCCGAGGGGGACAGTGAAAAGAACAAGGGCAACCGCGAGGCGATCGCGGCGGCGGAGAAGCGCAAGGAACAGGCCGAGGCGGCACTGGGCGAGGCAGAATCGCGCAAGGCCGGCCTGACGCAATATTACGAGGTCGAGCTGGACCGAAAAAGCGCGCATCTGACGCATGAGGGGATCGCTGCGGCTCAGGAATACGCCGGCGTGGGGAGCTTTTTCGTCGGCAACAACATGGAATGGCCGCATCTGATGGAGCAGGCGATGCGGGCGCATGTGGTGTACGAGCGGGACAAGGACTATGTGGTCGAGCGCGGGCAGTCGGGCCAGCTCGAGGTGGTGATCGTCGATGAATACACCGGCCGGAAGATGGTCGGGCGGCAATGGTCGGACGGGCTTCACCAGGCGGTGGAGGCCAAGGAGCGGGTGCCGATCAAGCAGGAGACGCAGACGCTGGCGACGATCACGCTTCAGAACTTTTTCAAGCTGTATAAGGCGTTGGCGGGGATGACCGGCACGGCCCAGACCGAGGCCGAGGAATTCGCCAAGATCTATCGGCTCGAGGTGGTGACGATCCCGACCAACCGCCTGGTGGTCCGCCAGGACAATGAAGACCGCGTCTATCGCAAGGAGCCGGAAAAATGGGAGGCGGTGATCGAGGAGATCAAGGAGACATCCGACGCCGGCCGTCCGGTGCTGGTCGGGACCACCAGCGTCGAAAAGAGCGAGATGCTTTCCAAACGCCTGATGCAGCGCTATGGGGTGGAGCATGAGGTGCTCAACGCCAAGCAACACGAGCGTGAGGCGTCGATCGTGCTGCTGGCGGGCCAGCAGCACCAAAATGCCAACGGGGAAATGGTCGGCAACGTGACGATCGCCACGAACATGGCCGGGCGAGGCACCGACATCAAGCTGGCGCCCGATTGCCACAAGTCCGGCGGCCTGCATGTGATCGGGACCGAGCGCCACACCGCCAGGCGAATCGACAACCAGCTTCGCGGGCGTGGCGGGCGCCAGGGCGATCCCGGCTCGTCGCGGTTCTATGTGTCGCTCGAGGACGACTTGATGAAGATGTTCGCGGGGGATTGGACGATCAAGGTGCTGGGTTGGCTGGGGATGGAAGAGGGGATGGCGATCGAGGACAAGCGGATCAGCAAGGGGATTTTGCGGGCGCAGAAGAAGGTCGAGGAGCGCAACTTTTTGGCCCGCAAAAACCTGCTCGAGTACGACGAGGTGATGGACCACCAGCGGACGGTCTTCTACGGGATGCGCCAGCGGGTGCTCGAGGGGCTGGAGGTGGATCAGGTGATCTGGGGGATGATCGGCGACGCCATCGCCGACGCGGTGGACAAGTACATCACCCAGGATTTCGTCGCCGCCACCATCGCCGAATGGGCACGAGTCAACTTCGACGTGACCATCGACGCCGAGGACCTGCGCGGTCGCCGAAACCTCCAAGACCTCGAGTTTTTCATCAAGGACAAGGCCCGGGCCGAGGCCGAAACCACGATTACCGCCACGTTGGACGAGTTCACCGGCGAGGACCGCGACGATGTCGCCGGATGGGACTTGGCCGGCCTGACCAGTTGGGCCATGAGCCGGTTCCACGTGAACCTGTCGAAGAACGAGCTGAGGCGAATGAGCTTCGACGAACTGGATGAACATCTGCGTCACGCGGCGCTGGAAATGATCGAAAAGCGCGACTGTGCCGGCGTGCAAAAGTATCTCGAGCCGTTGTACGCCCAGGGAGAACTGTGCAACTGGGCCAAAGACAAGTTCTTCCTCGAGGTGGCGCCGGAAGAGCTGGTTGAAGATGCGCGGACCAACCGCAGCAAGCCGTCGGAGCAGATCACAGCGCTGCTCGAGGAGCGGGCCCGGGCGATGTACGCGCGGCGGGAGATCGAATATCCGGTCGATCATGCGATGACCTTTGCGTTCGGCGGAGATGAGAACGCCGGGTTCAACCCCTACGCCGCCGACTTCATTCGCAACTGGGCCCGGGCCAAGTATGGGATCGACATGACGCTCGAGCGGCTGGCGTCGATGAATCTTCGTCGGCTCCGCGATGAGCTGATCGGCCACCAGGAGCGTTATCTCAAGGATGGTGAGTTGGAAAAGGAGGTCGATGCCCTGATCGCGGCGAATCCGGATTCCCAGGCACTCACCGACGCGGTGAACCGGCGATTCGTGAGCAACCTGACGGGCGCGGAACTGACTGCGCGTCCCGATGACGAGCAGCCCGTGCGCGATCGCCTGATCGCACATGGGCGCCAGTTTTTCCGGCGGGAACTGCGTGATCTCGAGCAGTTCGTCTTGATCCAGATCTTCGATCAGAGCTGGAAAGATCACCTCTATGCGATGGACATGCTCAAGAGCGGGATCGGCTTGCAGGCGTTCGCCGAGCGCGATCCGCGGGTGGCGTTCAAGAAGGAAGGGTTCCGCTGCTTCCAGGAGATGATGATCGGTGTGCGCGACAAGGTGACGGATTTGATCTTCCGCGCTCGGATCATGGGCCAGACCGAAGTACGCAACGCCTATCGCGAAACCGAGGCTGTGCATGACGCCTCAACCGGTTACGGCGTAAGCGAAAATCTCAAGGCGAACGCCGCCGCGGAAGCCGCGACCGGATCCACCGAAACGTCGGCGATGGTCAAGCCGATCGTCCGCGAAGCCCCGAAAGTCGGGCGCAACGATCCCTGCCCATGCGGCAGCGGCAAGAAATATAAAAAGTGCTGCGGGGCGAAGGGTTGAAGCGGGCCGGGCCGGATTGATGCGGCCCCAACCGCCCTATTGGAGATCGACAGATGCGCATCGGAACCAGTTACTATCCCGAAGGGCTCGGCGATGACGAGTGGGCCAAGGATCTGCGCGCCATGCGCGACGCGGGTCTGACGGTGCTGCGGATCGCGGAGTTCGCATGGTCGGCGATGGAGCCGCGCGAGGGTGTCTATGACTTCGCCTGGCTGGATCGCTTTCTTAATCTAGCTCATGAACACCGGCTTGAAGTGGTGCTATGCACCCCCACCGCCACCCCGCCGGCGTGGATGACCACGCAGTATCCCGAGATGATGGTCGAGATGCGCGATGGACGGCGCAATGGCCCGGGCGGCCGGCGCGACGCCGATGTCGAGAACGAGGTGTATCGCTATTTCAGCGCCCAGATCGCCCAGGCGATGGGCCGGCGCTACGGCGATCATCCGGCGGTGGTCGGCTGGCAGATCGACAACGAATTGCTCGGGCCCGAAGGCATTGCCCCCGAATGCCACAGCGCCGCGGCGACGTTCCGGTTCCGCCAGCATCTCAAGGCCATTCACGGCGATGTGGCCACGCTCAACACCCGCTGGGGAACGCGGTTCTGGAGCCAGGATTACAGCGACTGGGGCGAGGTCCCCACGCCGCGACATCCCCGCAGCACCATGGGACAGGTGCTGGATTACAGCCGGTATTTCTCCGACAGCCAGAAACGTTTCCTCATCCTCCAGCGCGACGCGCTGCGGGCCGTGGTCTCGCCGCGGCAATGGATCAGCCACAACTCGACGGCGGTGTTCGACCGCGGATTAGACCACGCCGACTGGGCCGAGGCGCTGGACATTTGCGGCTGGGACGCCTACTTCGGTGCCGCCGGAGGATACCGTCCGGCGGCGTCAGCGGCGCTGGCGCACGACCTGTTCCGCTCGGCCAAGCAACTGCCCTTTTGGGCGTTCGAGACCAACGCCGTCGATGCGCGAACGACCCCGGCCTATTGGGCCGAAATGCGGGCCCGAGGGGCCGAGGCGGTGATCGTCTGGCATTGGCGTGGCCACCGCGCCAACGCCGAAGCCGGCAGCAACACCATCTGCGACCACGCCGGGCGACCTTACGACGAGAAAATCCAGTGGCTCAAGGCCATCGCCTCGCGCCCGGAACTGGCGGTGCCGCTGCCCGAGCGATTCGAGCCACGGCGGGCGGCGATCCTGTTCTGTCCGGATTGCGTCCGCACCAGCCTGACGCCCGATCCCTACATTCAGCGCGGGCTGGAGAAGAAGATCGGATATCTCAAGGTGCTGGTGGAAACCTATCACCTGGCGCGGGCCGCGGGGATCGCGCTGGACGTGGTGCGACCGGGACAGCCGCTGGATGGATATGACCTGCTGCTGATGCCAGGGGCCATGTTCCTAAGCGAATCGGCGACGGCGGATATCCGACGATTCGTCGAGCGCGGCGGGGCGCTGCTGGGAGTCGCTAAGACCGCGCACCAGGACAAATGGGCCACCCGCTATCCGGTTCCCGGTGCGCCGCTGGCCGAGACGTTGGGATTTGCGATGCGCCGTGAAGTGCAGAGCTCCTCACCGATGAAAATCCAGATGAGCGACGGGCAGATCGTCGAGTGCGAGGCGCATCTCGAGCGGATCGAAGACGCGCCCGCGGCGACGATCCGAGGAACGTTCCTCGACGGTCCGGCGGCCGGACAACCGGCGGTGTTATCACACCGGTTCGGTAAGGGCAGCGTTGAATATGTTGCCGGGCTGGCCCCCAAAGCCATCGACGCGGCCATTCGCCGGGCGGCGGAGTCGGCGAAAATCCCAATCCACGAGCCTGTCGCCGACGGCGCGATCCTCTACCCGGCGCTCGATGGCGACGGGGCGTGGGCGCTGAATCATTCCGATCAGGCAGTCAAGATCGACGGGGTAACCATAAAACCGGGCGACTTCGGCAAACTCAAGGCGAAGCGGTAAGTCGCGGCGAGAGGCGTCCTTCACTTCTGGTGGGGGCCTGGAGCCCGCGCATCCCTTCGCAGATGGCAGGCTGGAAGCCCGCACCCCAATCGCCTTCTTCACACTACTTGGGATGCGGGCCTCTGGCCCGCGCATTCGCGAAGGGCACGCGGCGATGCGCCGCTCAATGCCCGTCGATTCGCAGGCTCCATTGTTCCATCGGTAGGATTTCATCGAAGTCCGACATGAGATGCCCGGCATCAGACAGCGGCAACGCGGCGGCAGGGACGGCGGAAATCCGCTGTGACGCCAGCAGTGCCTGATCCAGCCGGCGGGCGATCGCCTCGGAGCGCGCCACGGCCAACGCTTCCCGCGCTTGCGATGCTTCCACACGGGCATGGGCTTCGATGAGCCGGACGGCGTGCAGTTGCTCGCGCAGCTCGTCCCGCTCGGCCCGCAGGGTCTGGATATTTTCGTTGCGAACCTGCAGATTCCCCGCCACTTCCTTCGCGTGTCCCAGTTCGTTGCCGATCCATGGCGCTGCGGCACCGGCACCCAGCGTCAACACGCCCGCCAACCCCCAGCCCGCCACCGCCGCGCGGCGGGCGGTCGACAGGTTGCGCGTCTCGGCGGCCATGGCACGCTCATAGGCGCTGGCCGCCTGTTCGGCCCGTTCGGCCGCCGCCTCGGCCAGAACCAGGCACAAATGCGAGAGCGTCGAATCCTCGTCGGTGTCCGGGTGAGTCTCTTCGGCATCCAAGTCGTCGATGATCCCGGCCTCGAGTTCGGCCGCGGCGGCGTTGGCCGCCAGTTCCGACGCCCGAACCGCAGGCCACAATTGCCTTTGGACCTCTTGATATGGTGTGATCGATTGCGTCGTCGCTTCGTCCGTATATCTGGGCATCGGAGCCTCCCTGACCCTTGGGGTCCAACACTCTCCATATCGGACGAAGCGCCTTTTCATCGCCAGTGCCCCCGACCCGCCGCGGCGACGGCGGGACAAACTGCCTTCTTCGTCATGCGACTCTCCCCCTGCCAATTGAGGTTTATGAAGTCAATTGCACGTCCAGATTTGTCGATGTGGTGAGGAAGCCCAACCCGGACTGTCCGTATGCAGTGCCAACCCGACTACCGCGACATCCTCGACCACCTCGCCGACGGGGTCTACTTTGTGGACACCCAGCGAGTCATCAGTTATTGGAACCGCGGCGCCGAGGCGCTGACCGGATATGCCGCCTCGGAGGTTATCGGACGCCCCTGCCATGACAACATCCTCACCCATTGCACCAGCGACGGCGTATGCCTCTGCCGCGCGGGCTGCCCGCTGGCGGCGACGATTCAAGACGGCGCGACCCGCGAGGCGCTGGTCTATCTGCGCCACCGCGACGGGCATCGTGTGCCGGTCATGGTCCGGGCAGCACCGCTGCACGATACATCGGGGCAAATCGTCGGGGCCGTCGAATCGTTCTCCGATGCCACCCGCCTGCATGAGGCCGAGCGCCAGGCCGAGCGATCCCGCAAGTTGTCGCTGCTGGACCCGCTGACCAAGATGGCCAATCGCCGGGCCTTGGAGGGCGCCATCGCCTCGCGCCTCGCCGAATGCGCCGTGGTCGGCGGGCACGTGGGACTGATCATCGTGGACATCGACCACTTCAAGCAGATCAACGACCGGTTGGGCCACGAGGTGGGCGATCGAGTGATCCGCATGGTGGCAATGTCGATGCGATCGACGACCCGGCGCGGCGACGTGGTGGGACGCTGGGGCGGGGATGAGCTGGCGGCGGTTCTCGAGCAGGTGACGCAATGCGACCTGGAAATGCTCGCCGGGCGAATGCGGATTATGGTCGAACACAGCTTCATCGATCCCGGCGGGGCCGATCCCAAGTCGCTTCACGCCACGATCTCGCTGGGACTGGCGATCTCGGGTCCCAGCCCGACCAGCGCCGCTGAGTTGTTCCGCCACGCCGATGAGTCCCTCTACGCCGCCAAGCGGGCCGGGCGCAATCGCATCGGCTGCTGCGCCGCGACCGCCGCATGATTTGGAACCAAAAACACCAAAAACGGGACAGGTGCTAATGCCATTTGGTTAAGCTATAACCTCTTCCGAATACTGCGGTTGTCGATATGCCACACGGGGCTTGGTCATCAGGTCGTACTCCTTCATTCGTTTCTTCTTCACGCGCGGGCAGTATCGCCCTGGTCGTGATGGGTTCAC
>JBBQNJ010000005.1:0-86616 GCA_038329845.1 Tepidisphaerales bacterium
TTTTGTGGGGGGGGGGGTTTTTGTTTCCCACCTCCCCCCCGCGCCGGCTCAGGAGTGCCGTTAAAACCCCAGGAAGATCATTTCTCGGATTGAAGGAACACGAACCGCGATCCCTCGCGGCTGGTGACGTACAGGCGCACGCCCTTGGACAAGTCGGCCTTGCTCAGCGCCTTGCTCGCCTGCTGGGCAGAATCGACCGATTTCCCGTCGATCTTGGTGATCACGTCGCCGGGGCGCAGGCCCTTTTCGGCCGCGATCGAGCGCGGGGCTACGCCGGTGATCAATGCGCCGCTGCGGGCCTCGAGGCTGAATCGCTCGGCGAGTTCATCGGTGACGTTCGTCAGCCGAAGCCCGACCGATTCGGCGCCCTTACCCCCGGGGCTCGCTTCGCCGGGTTCGGTTTTGCCGCCGGCGGCAGCGAGGATGTCCTCGGGCTGTTCGCCGACCTTTAACGAGACCTGGGTCTGCTTGCCGTCGCGGAAGATCGTCATCTCCATTTTTTCACCGGGCGCGGTAAACGCCACCTGGTTGCGCAGCTCCTGCACCGACTCGATCTTCTTGCCGTTGACCTTGGTGATAATGTCGCCGGGCTCGAGCTTGCCGTTGGCGGGCGTATTGGCGAACGTCTGCTCGACGAGCACGCCTTCGGTCCCGTCGAACCCGAAGCTCTTGGCCTTGGGCAGATCGCGGGCCACGTCGGAGATGCTCACGCCCAGCCAGCCGCGGGTCACCTTGCCGCTGGTCTTAAGCTGCTGGTAGATCATCTTGGCCTGGTTAGAAGGAATGGCGAAGCCCACGCCTTGGAACCCGCCGTTGCGCGAGGCGATGGCGGTGTTGATTCCCACCACGTCGCCGTGAATATTCACCAGCGGCCCGCCGCTATTGCCGGGATTGATCGGGGCATCGACCTGGATGAAGTTCTCGTATCCCTGGCGGCCGAGGATGCCCACGTCGTGGCGGTCCATGGCCGAGACGATCCCGTGGGTCATCGATCCGATGTAGCCGAAGGGGCTGCCGAAGGCCATGATCCAGTCGCCGCGCTCGAGCTGGGACGAATCGCCCCACTTGGCCGGAATCAGGCGGTCGGCCTGGATTTCCACCAAGGCCAGATCGCTCTTGGGATCGGCCCCGAGCAGTTTGGCCTCTTTGATGCGCCGGCCGTCGGCCAGGGTGATCTCCATCTCGCTGGCCCCGCCCGCCACATGATTGTTGGTCACAACGTAGCCTTTGCCATCGGCGGCTTCCATGATCACGCCCGAGCCGGTGCCCATCTGGGTGTAACCCTGGTCCTCATCGCCGTCGTTCTTGGGGGCTTGGAATCGAAATCCCTTGGGCAGGTCCGGCTCGCCGTCGCCGTCGCGGTCGGGGAACATCCGCTTGAGCATGTCCTCGTCGAAGTCGAACGGCATCCCGCCGTGACGAATCCCTTTGACGTTGACCGTCTTTTTCACCTGGATATGCACGACGCTGGGCTCGACGACCCGGCCGACCTGCCGGAAGACCGTCGCCAGATCCTCGACCTTGGAAATCTGCTCGCGCGTCGCATCGACGCGTTGCTCGGCCAGCGCGAACTGCGAGTTCTGGACTGCGTTAAAGCCGAAAAATCCCGCGGCGATCGCCGCTCCGGAAATCGCCAGCGCCGCCAGCGATGAACGCAATGGTTTCATGGAAAAGCTCCTCATGCAAAGGCGGGATTTATCCCGCCGGTTAAGACTCTTGGCCCGGACGTCCTAAGGAACGATTCCATCGCTCCCCGCGGCCCCGGTGCCCTGGGTTTACAACGCGGTGGCAGACGTCCACGCTGTCCGTCGCTTCTCGCGGCCCCGGTGCCCGGGGTTCACAACGCGGCGGCAGACGTCCACGGTGTCCGTCGTTCCCCGCGGCCTCGGTGCCCGGGCCGATCATTCGATTATCTCTTCTGACGAATCGACCCCTCCGATCCTAACCGGCGAGGTTCTCAATTGTTGTTGCTCCCGCGGCGCCATCGTGTAGCCGTGTTCCGGACCGGGATAGCGGCCATCGGCGATCTGCTGGACATACAGCGCGAACGCGGCCCTGAGCGGCGAAGCGATGTCGGCCAATCTCGGGACGAACTTCGGCGCATGATCCGTCAGATTCAGGGCGTCATGGGTCACGATGACATGACCGTGACAATCCGGCCCGGCGCCGCAACCGATGACCGGCAATTCCACCGCGTCGATGACCGCCCTGGCGACCGGCGGCGGCACCGCTTCCAGCAGGATCGCCGCGGCGCCGGCGTCTTGCACTTGTCGTGCCAGGTCCACGATTTCACCGGCCTGCGACGCGGTTCGACCCTGGGTCTTGTATCCCCCCATCAGCCCAACCGCTTGCGGGCGCAATCCCAGGTGCGCCATCACCGCCACGCCCGCGCCCGCCACTCGTTCGATCAGCCGCAGGTGCGTCTGGCTGACCTCGAGTTTTATGCAGTCCGCGCCTGTTCGCCGGACCATGGCAAACACGTTGTCAGCGCCACGCCGGGTCGATGATTGATACGATCCGAACGGCATGTCGGCCACGACGAACGCCCGCGGCGCGCCGCGTCGGACGGCACCGGTGAGCGTGATGAGAAACTCCAGGTCAACCGCCAGCGTCGAGTCGTGCCCGAGGATCACGTTCCCCGCCGAATCGCCCACCAGCAACATCGGCACGCCCGCCTCGTCCATCAGGCGCGCGGTGGTGTAGTCGTAGCAGGTAAGCATGGCGAGCTTATCCCCGGACCCGCGGGCGGCGCGAAGATCATTGAGCGTAAACTTCCCGGAGTTGGCTTTGGGCATGACGGCGGGGATTATACGCCTCGGTCGCCCCGGGGTCGCGTTGCAGGTGCGCCGATCCCCGCTCGGCATAATCGGTCATTGAGAATCTTGAAACAGGAGTTTGCATTGCGATACCATAACTTCGAACTACACAATGTGGCCGAGTTGCTCGATGGCGACGGTGGCAGCGTCGCCGCCGACGCCATCGCCTCGGGGCGGCTCGACGGCGGCGCGCATCGGCGCCAGTCGGCCGAGGGCAAGTGGTTTTGCCGAATTCCTGATGTTCTTCGCCGCAAGCTCAACCCGATGGCCCAGGTCAAGAGCATGGAGACGAGTGGGTCGGAAATCCGCTTCAACCTCCGCGGCGACAGCGCCTCGGCGGTTCTGCATTCGATCGACGTTCCCGGCATCGTCGAGCTGTGGCAGGGATGTTTCCCGGTGAGCTGGCACGTCATCGGGCGCGAGCCGACGACGATCACGATGAAGCACCCGGAACATCTGGAGCTGCTGGCGGAGCTGAGTGAAAAGCATCGCCTGCCCTTCGATGCCCGGCTGACGCGCCTGCGCCTGCCGTGGCGATCGGCCGCGCGGCTTCACTCACTCGATGGCGAGGTCGATCCGCCCCGGCCCGACCAGACGCCGGCGCGGCGGTATCTCGCCTATGGATCGAGCATCACGCACGGCAACATGTCGATCGGCGCTGTCGGTGGCTACGCCCACCGCACGGCCGAGCGCCTCGGGGCCGACCTGATCAACCTGGGCTTCGGCGGCGGGGCACATCTCGAAGCCGAGATCGCCGAGCACATCGCCGCCCGCGATGACTGGGACTTCGCCAGCGTGGAAATGGGGATCAATATCGGCAACATCGACAATGAGGAGTATGCCCGACGGGTCGAGCGGATGCTGACCACGATCTCGTCGGAGCATCCGGGGAAATGGATCTTCTGTATCGACGTGTTCCCCTGTCGGGAGGACCTTCTCGGCGGGAAGGTTTTCGCCGACTACCGCCGGATCGTGGCCGAGATTCTCGCCCGCCTGAACCGCCCGAAACTGGTGCATGTGCATGGCGATCGAATGCTCACCAGCCTCGAGGGCCTCACCGTCGACCTGGTTCATCCTTCGCCGTTCGGCATGGAGGAAATGGCCCGCAACCTCGGCGCGATCATTGGCGAGAAATTAGGACCAGCGCCGACATTGCCGATCGCCATCGGCGCAGCGCCCGGGGGGCCGCTGGACGCTGGCAGCGATTCGCTCCGCTAATCGGGTCGCCATTTGGCGTGTTGGCGGGCGGGGCAGACGTAAATGACTCACGACGCGCAGCGAGGTTGGCGGTAGGATGCGCGGGTACTGAAAAAAAGGGAGTTGATAAATGACAAGCCCGCTTGCCGGGAAATTGCCCCCCGCGTCTTTGTTGATCGATGTCCAGGACCTCGAGCGCGACTATGCCCAGCGCGCCCCCGATCCCTCGGATCCGCGGCAACGGGTGAGTTTCGGCACTTCCGGGCATCGCGGCTCGCCCTCGGAAGGGTCGTTCAACGAAGCCCATCTGCTGGCGATCACCCAGGCGGTTTGCGATTATCGCGCCGCCAACGGGATCGACGGGCCGCTGCTTCTCGGCAAGGACACCCACGCCGCCGATCAGCCGGCGGCGAGAACCTGCCTCGAGGTGCTGGCGGGCAACGGCGTCGAAACGATCATCGCCCGCGATGATGATTACACGCCCACGCCGGTGATCTCTCACGCCATCCTCGCCCGCAACGGCGGGCGGCAAACGGGCACCGGCCTGGCCGACGGGCTGATCATCACCCCGTCGCATAACCCTCCCGGCGACGGGGGGATCAAGTACAACCCCCCGCACGGCGGGCCGGCGGATGTGGCCGTTACCCGATGGATACAGGATCGCGCCAACGCGATGCTCGAGTCGCAGAGCAGCGCCGTTCGCCGTATGCCGTATGAGCGGGCGTTGCGGGCGGCGAGCACCCATGCCGAGGATCTGATCGGACCCTACGTCGAGGACCTGAAGAACATCATCGACTTCGACGTGATCCGTTCATCGGGCCTGCGGATCGGTGCCGATCCGATGGGCGGGGCGGCGGTGCACTACTGGCGACCGATCGCCGAGCGATATCGCCTGAACCTCACCGTGGTCAACCCGGATGTTGATTTCACCTTTCGCTTCATGACCGTCGATCACGATGGCAAGATTCGCATGGACTGCTCAAGCCCGTACGCCATGGCGAGCCTGATCCGGCTGAAGGACGATTACGACCTCGCGTTCGGCAACGATACGGACGCCGACCGGCACGGGATCGTCGCCCCGTCGGCCGGGCTGTTGAACCCCAACCATTATCTCGCGGTGGCGATCCGTTATCTGTTCCAGAATCGCAACGACTGGCCCGCCTCGGCGGCGGTCGGCAAGACCCTGGTCAGCAGCGCTGTGATCGACCGCGTGGCGCGATCGCTGGATCGCCGGCTGTTCGAGACCCCGGTAGGGTTCAAGTGGTTCTCCCCCGGTCTGCTCGATGGATCGCTCGGCTTCGGCGGAGAAGAGAGCGCCGGGGCCAGCTTCCTTCGGCGCGACGGTGCCGTCTGGACGACCGACAAGGACGGCCTGATCCTTTGCCTGCTTGCCGCCGAGATCACTGCCCGCACCGGCGTCGATCCCGGCGAACATTACCGCCAGATCGAGCGCCAGTTCGGCACGAGCTGCTACCAGCGCGTCGATCAACCCGCGACCGCACAACAGAAGGCGCGCCTTGGCCAATTGTCGCCGGCGGACGTGACCGATACCACCTTGGCGGGTGAGCCGATCGTCGCCAAGCTGACCCGGGCACCCGGCAATGATGCCCCGATCGGCGGTTTGAAAGTGGCGACTGAAAACGGCTGGTTCGCGGCCCGCCCGTCGGGGACCGAAGACATCTATAAGATCTACGCCGAAAGCCTGCGCGATCCCGGGCACCTGGCCACGATCCTCGACGAAGCGCGGGCGTTGGTGGGACGAGCGCTCGGCGAGTGAGCAGGATGGGCTTCGGCGGCAAGAGGGCGGCAAAGGGGACATTTAGCATCTTCCCTTTCATGGCACCGCTGGGGGATGGCCGTCCAGAGCGGCAAGAGGGACATTCAGAATAGTCGCTTCCGCGGCGCGGTAGAGGGGGCCGTTCGCATTGGGCGAACGGCTTGATGGGCTGACCGTCTCGATGGGAATATTCTGGAGGTTCCCCTGACGCTTCTCGGGGTATCCCACAAAACTTTGCATCTGGACCTTGATATCCAGATTTGAGGACGCTATGCTTGCCTATCCACTGGCCCCCCGTGTCGGGGAGGCCTTAAGGACAACAGGAGCATTGGCAAATGAGTCAGGCATTGCTTGAAGCGAGCGTCGGAGAATTGGTCGTACAGCGTCCGTCGCGGGCGCGGGTTTTCGAAAAACTGGGGATCGACTACTGCTGCGGCGGGAAAAAGCCGTTGGCGCAGGCGGTGCAGGAACAGGGGCTGAACCTCAACGAGGTGGCCGAAGCGCTGGAACAGGAAAAGCAGCGTCCGGCGGCCGATGGCGAACGCGATTGGGGCACGGCGTCGATGACCGATCTGTGTAACCACATCGAATCGACCCACCACGCCTACTTGAAGCAGGAACTGCCCCGGCTTGAGTTCCTGACCACCAAGGTGGCCGACCGGCACGGTTCGCGCCGCGCCGAACTCATCGAGATCCGGGATGTATTGCTCGGCCTGAAGGCCGAACTGGAATCGCACATGGCCAAGGAAGAGCGGATTTTATTCCCGATGTGCCGTACCCTCGACACCGCCGAGAAGGCCCCGTCGTTCCATTGCGGCAGCGTCAACAACCCGATCGAGGCCATGGTCGCCGAACACGAGGACGCCGGCGGCGCCTTGTCGCGGCTGCGTCGGTTGTCCGATGACTACACCCCGCCGGCCGATGCCTGCAACACCTATCGCGCCATGTTCGACAGCCTGCATCAGCTCGAGCGCGACATGCATCAGCATGTTCATAAGGAAAACAACATCCTTTTCCGCAAGGCCGTCAAGGCCGAACGGATCCTCAATCACTGATTCGGAAGCGTGATCGTGAGCTGATGGTGGGACGGGGGGGGTGCCGGGCACGCGGTGGCGACTGGGCTTGCCCACGAAGGGTGGGCAAGCCGACGAGATTGTTTGAGGCTCGCCTTGTCGCCTCATCTCCTCGCTGGCGCTTCGGGCTAACGGGTTTGTCGCCTCATCTCCTCGCTGGCGCTTCGGGCTAACGAGTTTGTCGCCTCACGTCCGCAACTTGTCTGGAAGATTTCCCCCTCTCCACGGGGTATGCTTTCGGCATGACTAGACGACAGATTCTCGCCGCTTCGGCGGCGGCGGTTGGGGCGATGGTGACGGGGATCGGTGCTCCATCGACCGCGACCGCGGCCAAGCCTCAGCCGCCCTCGGCGAGGCGACTGCCGCGCTGGCGAGGGTTTAACCTGCTCGAAAAATTCGATGGCCGGCACAACCGTCCGTTTCTCGAATTCGACTTCGATCAGATCGCCGAGTGGGGCTTGGACTTCGTGCGCCTGCCGATGTCGTATCTCTGCTGGTCTTCGCAGGCCCAGCCGGATCGGATCGACGAGAAGGTGATCGCCGAGATCGATCAGGCGATCGCCTGGGGCAAGGCCCGGGGCATCCATGTCAACCTGAACCTGCATCGCGCCCCCGGTTATTGCGTGAACCCGCCCGCCGAGCCGATGGACCTGTGGGCCGACCCGAAGGCCCAGGACGCCGCCGCGGCGCTGTGGGGATTTTTCGCGCGCCGGTATAAGGAGTTCTCGAGCACCGCCGTCAGTTTCGACCTGCTGAACGAGCCGTCGGACATTCCCGCGGTGCGCTACGTTCCCGCGGTGCGCCGGATGGTGGAGGCGATCCGGGCCGAAGATCCGCACCGGCTGATCATCGCCGATGGCCTTCGCTGGGGCCGTGCCCCGGTGCCCGAGCTAGCCGAACTGGGGATCGCCCAAAGCACTCGCGGGTATGATCCGATGGAGGTGAGCCATTACAAGGCCGACTGGGCCAAATGGCTTGACAACAGACATCCGCCGACTTGGCCGCTGCGAATTAAGCGGGAAGGAAAGCCGGACGAGGTGTGGGACGCCGCTCGCCTTCAACGCGAGCAGATCGACCCGTGGAAGAAGCTCGAATCGCAGGGTGTGGGGGTTCATGTCGGGGAGTGGGGCGCCTACAACCGCACGCCACACGGCGTGGCCCTGGCGTGGATGAAGGATTTCCTCACGTTGTGGCAGCGAGCCGGGTGGGGCTGGGCGTTATGGAATCTGCGCGGATCGTTCGGCGTGCTGGACAGTGAGCGTAAGGATGTGAAATATGAGACGTTCAAGGGCCATCAACTCGATCGCAAGATGCTCGATCTGCTCCGCGCCCATTGATCCATAACGGTGCCCAGCCGACCCTCACTCGCGCCGGGCATTGAATCTGAAACTGAAGGCCCGCAAACCCGCCTCGGTGGTTATCGGCGGTCGGGATTGCGGGATATGAAATCTGAGCTTTGAGCTTGGCGCTGCGGTCTGAGTCTTAGCCCTCGGCCTCGCCGCGCGGGAAATTCCTGTTCGCGCATTTTCATCCCTCGCCGATGCCAATATCATCGCCGGCATGGAACGACGAACATTTGGCAATACGTCGGTCAAGGTTTCGGCGATCAGCCTTGGCTGCTGGATTTTCGGCGTCGACTGGTGGGGTCACTACAGCGACGACGACGCCGTACGCCTGTTGCGCTACGCCCGCGACCAGGGGATCACTTTTTTCGACAACGGCGATGCCTACGGCAACGGACGGGCCGAAACCGTCGTCGGACGCTTCCTACGCGATGTCCCCCGCGATTCGGTCGAGATCGGCGGCAAGTTCGGCTACGACTTCTACACCGATCCAGGCGAGGCCGGCTCTCATCGCGAGCGCCGGCAGGACTTTTCCCCGCGCTTCATGCGCCAGGCCCTGGAGAAGTCTCTCCAGCGGCTGGGGATCGACCGCCTCGATCTATACATGGCCCACAATCTCAAACTGGGCCAGTTCAACGACGAGATTTTCGCCGAACTCGAGCGCGTCCGCGAGGAGGGGAAGATCCGCACTTGGGGCGTGTCGCTGGGTCCGGCGATCGGGTTCCGCGAAGAAGGGATCAAGGCGATGCTCGACCACAACGCCAAGGCGATCCAGACTGTCTACAACATCTTCGAGCAGGACCCTGGCCGCGAGTTCTGCCAAGTCGCCCGCGCGACCAGGGCAGGCGTGCTGGCGCGGGTGCAGGATCACAGCGGAATTCTCAAAGACAATATCCGTCCGGATACGGCCATCAGCGACAACGACCACCGTAAATTCCGGGACCCATCCTGGAAAACTTATGGTCTGAAAAAGCTGGAACGGGTTCGCCCGATCGCCGCCGCACACGGGATGACGATGCATCAACTGGCGTGCAAGTGGATTCTGATGGACCCGGCGATCACCAGCATCACCGCGACGCTGCTGAACGAAGCCGAGATCAAGGATGCCGCCGAAGCAGTGCAAAAGCCGGCCCTCACCGCCGATGAAATGCGCTGGATCGCCGAGCAATACGCCGTTGACTGGGGATTCGGCGATGAAGCCCACCCCTGTGATCTGAAAAGCAGCACCGACCCCAGCGGCCGCACCCGCAGCGGCTATGTCCCCCCGCCGGTGCTGATCGCCGACGCGAACGTCGGTTAAGGAAGGCACGAGAGGACTGGGGGGTCAACCCCCACCATAGTGCTCCCCCGCCGCGCCCGGCGACGGTCTCACACAAAGAAAGTTGCAGCAGTCGCTTACGACAAACCGGTGACGAGTGGGGAGGCTTAAGTGAATGGCATTCTGGATGTCACCCTTTATGTCGTGTACCTCCATTCCCATTGCGTTCGATCCTCACCATGCGGGACCGTAGCGCAATAAGAAACTTCGCGTCATTCGTGTTCTTCGTGGTAACATTCTTCGCCCTTTCGCCCCTTCGCGTGTCAACACCTCTGACCAGGCGGCGATGACTCCTCGAAGCGGGCTTGATGGGAAAGCGGGTTGGCGATACAAGCGTCGCGCGGAGGAATCGTGGATCACGGGCACGGGCTTAAGGACGAATCGATGGCGAACGAAAACGTGTTTATCGGCGTGGATATTGGCGGAACCAAGGCGGCGGTGCTTGGGATTGACGATGAGCGGTCGCCGCTGAGTAAAGACTGGCTGGAGGTTCCGGCCGATAGTCATTTGGGTCCGGAAGCGACGATCAAGCAGCTCGTTGTGGGGATCAAGGGGTATTTGCAGCGAGAGAAGATCGATCTGAAGCGGGTCTCGGCGGTGGGGCTGGACAGCCCCGGCCCGGCAGGACTCGAGGGACGAATTCAACGCTCGGCGAACATGCATCCGGCGTGGGATGGATTCGAGCTTCGGGCCACGGCACAGCGGGCGATCCTCGAGACCATGGGGCGGCAGATCCCCGTGATGTACGAGAACGACTGCAACGCCGCGGCGCTGTGGGAGAGCTTTGTCGGTGATCCGCACGGGACCGAAGTCATGGCGCTGCTGGCACCGGGGACGGGGCTGGGCGGGGGGATCGCCATTCACGGACAACTGCTGCGCGGGGCCCGCGGGATGGGGGCGGAACTGGGCCACGTCGAGATCGTCCACCCGGCGTTTGTCGAGGGGTGGACGCCGCAATGCGGCTGCGGGCAGAAGCATTGCGCCGAGGCCTATGCCTCGATGGCGGCGTTGACGCGGATTCTCCCGGTGGTGCTGGCTCAGCCAAAATACAAGTTGCATCCGCTGAACCAGATCCCCGATGGCCCGGACGTGTGGCGAACCCGGGCCTACAAGGTGCGAGGTCTGGCGGCGGGGGGCGATGAGCTGTGCCTGGCGATCTTCGACTGGCAAAGTACCGCGATCGGCAAGCTGTGCCGCCAGATCGCCGATACCATCGACCCCGATCGGATCGTCATCGGCGGCGGATTCATCGAGGGCGGTGAGGAACTCACCGCGCGAATCCTCACGAATATCCGGGAGACGTTCAAGGAGTTGGCGTTCAAGAAGCACGCCGAGGAAGTTCGCATTGAGCGTGCGGCGGCGGGCGATCAGGCCGGCAGCCTGGGCGCGGCCCTGTCGGCTTGGCAACACGTCCACGGCAAGCGATGAACCGGCGCGGGGGAAAGAAAGATTCAAAATGAAGTTGAGGTCCCGACCAAGCCCTATGAACTCCGCCGCAGTTGCAAGCGCCTGAAGAGGGCGCTTGTGGTGCGGGCTTCCAGCCAGCATTCCGCGAAGGAGTGCGCACGTCAGAGGCCCGCACCACAAGAGGGAACCACGGCGACGAGAAACGGCGTCGGCGGGAATACCATTCTGCATTAAGTGAAAGGCATTCCGCAGCTTCTCGTTGCGTTTGGTCCATGGGAGAAGCGCCGGTAGAATTGACGTCTATGCAGTGGCTCATCCTGCGGTGGAAGCTGGCGCTGGCGGTGGTTTGGATGGCCTCGCTGGCGGGGGTGGCATCGGGCCGCACGACGATGGACGTGGAGATCGGTTTCGGGGAATCGATCCGCAATGCGCGCTGGACGCCGGTTTTTGTCACCGCCTACGACCCGGCACTGGCCACCGCGCGGAATGTGATTCTCGAGCTGTCGGTGCCGCTGAATGGCATCGAGGCGCCGATCATTCGCCAAGGGTTCACCATCGGCCCGACCCCGCGCACGTTCGTGCTGTACGCCCCGGTGAGCCAGGGCACCGCCCAGGACCTTACCGCCGTTTTGCGCGACGCGGCCAGCGATCGCAAGCTCGCCGATTATCTTGCCCGCGAGGATATCAACAGCCGGTTCGGCTCGATTTACGGAAGATTTTTCGACCGCGAGGTGTACGTGGGGATCAGCGGGCATTCGCCGTATCAGCGACTGCTCGCCGGGCAGTTTTCGCGGCCGGAGTGGGGCGCGGGGGTGCTGGAACCGGCCCGGCTGCCATCGGTGCCGGTCGGGTATGACAGCCTCGATGCGCTGATCCTCACCGCTCCGGACTTCGACGCGATCGATGTCGAGCAGCAGCGGGCGATCCTGGACTGGGTGCGAAATGGGGGGAACCTGATCGTGATTCCCGGGGCCGATCCGATCCCTCCGTCTGGTCCGATTGTCGATGCGCTGCCGGCGAGGATCGGCGCGGTGACCAGCTATGGATTAGACCGGGCCACGCGGTCGCGGTTGAAGCTGCCGGAGCGATTCGACCGCCTCGGCGGCCGTGAATTGACGCCGGTGCCTGGCGCCCAGACCGGCTCGCTGTTCGACCTGACCGGCGCGCTGACGGCGCAGCGGCGGTTGGGCCTGGGACAGGTGCTGGTGATCGGGCCGGACGTCTCGCAGTTGCGGATGAGCGGCCCGGCCGCCATGGACTTCTGGCGCCCGCTGCTGGTCGAGATGGTCGTGCAGCGTCCCGCGGGCACGCCTTATTATGCTTGGAACGCCAATCCCCGCAGCCAGGAGGCGACGAACTTCGCGATGGACCTGCTGGGTGAAATTCCCGGCGTCGGAACCTTCGGGTTCAGCTACATCGCCATTGTGATGATCGGAATGGCGCTGGTGGTCGGCCCGGTGGACTGGCTGGTGCTCAAGCTGCTGCATCGCCAGCCATGGACGTGGATCACGACTAGCGGCTGGATCGTGCTGGTGACGGCGGGGGCGGTCTTTATCGGTTATATCTTCCGCAGCGGCGACCTCCATATTAGGACGCTGAGCGTCATCGACCAGGTGGATGAGCAGTTGATCGGAGCGATGGATGTTGCGTGCATCTACGCGCCGCGCACGGGGTATTACCCGCTGGAGGTAGCGACGAAGGAGTGGTGGTCTCCGCCGCTGTTGTGGATGGGAGACAGCGGGATGAAGTCGCCGCTGGAGATGGTTCAGGACCAGCGCGGCAACCGGCCGCCGTCGTCGCCGGGGATGTTCATGAATGTGTGGAATTTGCGGTTTTTACGTGGCGAATCTTTCGAGCCGGCGCCGCGGTTGATCGAGATCAAGCTGTCCAGAACCGCCAAGGGGCTTGGCGGTACACTCAAGAACCTCGGTCCCGAGCCGCTGACGGACCTGGCCATTCGCGCGGGCGCTGGCTGGGTCGAGCTGCCCGGGACGATTGCCCCGGGAGAAACCTATGCCGTGGACGCGAAGATCCAACCGGGCGATCCGATCACCGATTCGCAGGCTTGGATCGAGAATGATCGATGGAGGCGAGTAGCTGAATCGAAATCGGTGATCGCGCCGACGCGCGCGATGCGGATCGCCGAGATGTCGCAGCGGCGCTCGGCGGCGATTGACAGGCTGCTCAAATCCACGCCGCAGGTCGCGTGCGTTTACGCGATGAGCCAGCCGCCCGCGGGGCCGGCATCGCTGCCTGCTCCGGATGCGATCGGTAAGCATTGGCGCGTGATCCGCGCTGTTTCGCCGTTGGAGGTCAAACCCTGATGAGTACGATCCTGCCCGAGCCGCAGGCGACGAGCGCTGAAATCGCCGATGTCGCGTCGGAGGCGGCATCGGCTCCTCCGGCGCCTCCGGCGGTGCCGATCTCCGCGCCGTCCGCGCTGCCGATTGTCGGCCCGCAGGCTCCTCCGGCGCTGCCGGCCCCGCCGATCCCCGCGCTGTCCGCGCTGCCGATTGTCGGCCCGCTGGCCCCTGCGGCGCTACCGATCTCCGCGCCGTCCACGCTGCCGATCGTCGCGCCGCTGGCACCGCCGGCGATCTCGACCGACAACCTCGTCAAGCGATATGGATCGTTGACGGCGCTGGACTCGCTGAGCCTGGAACTCGACGCGGGCGACGTGTTCGGGTTCATCGGCCCCAACGGCGCTGGCAAGAGCACAACCATGAAAATCCTCGCCGGCCTGCTCGCCCCCACGCGGGGGACGGCGAAAATCCTGGGCCGCGATGTGTCGAGCAACGGCGATTTCGTCCGCCGCAATGTCGGGTATATGCCCGATTTCCTCGGCGTCTATGAGGACCTGACGGTGGGGGAGTATCTCGAGTTTTTCGCAAGCGCCTACAAGATTCCGCGCAAGCAGCGCCGCAAGATCGTGGAGGACGTGCTGGAACTGACCGATCTGAAGACGAAGCGGGATGCGCTGGTCGATTCGCTGTCGCGTGGGATGACCCAGCGGCTGAGCCTGGCGCGGGTGCTGGTCCACGATCCGCCGATCCTGCTGCTGGATGAGCCGGCGTCGGGGCTGGACCCGCGGGCGCGGATCGAAATCCGCGAATTGCTTAAGGAATTGCAGCGGCTGGGCAAGACGATCCTGGTGTCGAGCCACATCCTTTCCGAGCTGGGCGAGTTCTGCAACAAGCTGGGGATCATCGAACGGGGCAAGCTGTTGGTGGCGGGAACCGTCGCCGACCTGATGGCACGGGCGAGAGCGCATCCGGTGATCTCGATCCGGGTGGTCGGCGATGCCGACCGCGCCGCGGCGGTGCTGAACGCCGATGGTCGCGTCGATCGCGCCGAAAAGACCGGCGTTGACGGGGCGTTGATGGTGACGCTGTGCGACCCGCGCGTCCATCACCATTTTTTGATCGATCTACTGTGCGCCGCGGGTCTGCAAATTCACGCCATCGCCCCGCACCAGCTCAAACTCGAAGATGTGTTTTTGCGCCTGACCAAGGGGATCGTGCAGTAGATGTCCGGCGGCACGGCGGTTTCCCGGTCGATTTCAAATCTCAGATTTCAACACCGCTTTTTCGAAGCGTATAGACCGATCTGGCGGCGAACTGAGTCATCCCCGGATTTCCGCCATCGTTTGCGAACGAAGTGCCGACGAAGCCGTCTTCGTTCGGCAAAGCGTTGGCGTGTTCGTTGGCGTGGCTGGGCAACAGGCGCTACCCGAGGAACTCACCGGCGATCGCGTCGGCGACGTTGAGGCCCTTGTCCGTCACGCGCACGCCGCGATCATCGCGTTCGATCAAGCCGGCGCCGCCGAGGCGATCGAGCGGATCGGCGAAAATAACACGGGCATCCAGTCCGCAGATGCGCTGGAACTGTTCGAAGTCGATCCCATCGCTTAGCCGCAGGCGCAGCATCGCCAGTTCCCCCGCCCGCTGGCGGCCGGTTAGACGCTCGACATCGACCGCCGGGAGTTCCCCGCGGTCGATCGCCGATTCCCATCGGTCCAGGTTCCCGGCGTTCTTCCAGCGCACTCCGCTAAGGTGGCTCGCCGCCGATGGACCCAGGCCGACATAGTTTCCCCCGTTCCAATACATCAGATTGTGTCGGCACTCGGCTCCCGGAATGGCATAGTTGCTGATCTCATAGGGCGGCAGCCCCGCATCCGCAAGCCGCCGCCGCGAATGCCATAGCATTTCAAGCTCCTGCTCATCCCCAACCGCCAGCAGTTGCCCCAGTTGCTTCTTTACGGTGATGGGCGTATTCGGCTCATAAGTCAAGCCATAGCACGAGAGATGTTCTGTTCCCATCGCCACGGCGGACTCCAGAGACTCGGCATAGTCTTCGAGTTTCTGGCCGGGGATGGCGTAGATCAGATCGAGATTGAGCCGCGAAAACCCCGCGGCGCGGACGATCGCCAGGCTTCGGGGCACATCCTCCGGATCGTGATGCCGCTCGAGCATCTTGAGCTCCGCTCGGCTGAAGCTCTGCGCCCCGAAGCTCAGGCGATTGACCCCCGATTGGGCGAGCATTTCGCAATATTCCGGCGTGACCGTGGCCGGATTGGCCTCGATCGTCCACTCATCCACATCGGCGCAGTCGAATCGCGCCCGCAGCCCCTCGATCAGCCGCCGCATCATCTCGATCGGCAGCAGCGTCGGCGTCCCCCCGCCGAAAAACACCGTCCGCGGCCGCGCCGGGTCTCCCGGCGCCGCTCGCACCCATTGATCCGCCTCGGCCAATACCCGATCGACATACTCCCGCATCCGCCCCGGCGTCTGGCGGGTGATGCTGTAGAAGTCGCAATAATGGCATTTATGGAAACAAAACGGCACATGAACGTAGAGGCCATCGATCGGGGCCGGGTTCGAAACGTTCAGATCGGATAAACTGTAACGTGGAAGTGCCGCTTCCAAAGTCTAGCCTCTCTATAGCGCGTCCTAAAACATCCCTCGGATGCCGTAGATCGCCTGGTACCAGTCCTTGAGCAGTTGGGCGAAGAAGAAGTTCAGCACGATGATGGCGATGAAGCTGGTGACGAAGCTTTCGGTGCAGGCTCGGCCCACGCCGCTGGCGCCGGCGCCGCAGGTGAAGCCCTTGTAGCAGGAGATCAGCCCGATGGAGCCGCCGAAAAAGATGCTTTTGAAAACTCCCTCGAGTACCTGCCAAGTGTCCACGCCGGCGGCGGTGTATTGCCAATACGGCTCGTTGGGAACGCCCAGGGTCTTGACCGAGATCAGCCACCCGCCCAGCACGCCCAGCAGGTCGCTGTAGATGGTCAGGACGGGGGTGAGCATCACGCAGGCCAGAAATCGCGGGACGACCAGGTATCGCACCGGGTCGGCGCCCATGACCCGCATGGCGTCGAGCTGTTCGGTGACGTTCATGGTCCCCAGCTCGGCCGTCAGCGCCCCGCCCACTCGCCCGGCGAGCATCACTGCCGCGAGCACCGGGCCGATCTGCTTGACGACGCTCAGGGTGATCAGCGCCCCCTGGCGATATTCCTGGCCCAGACTCTTGAGCTGGGTGTAGGTCTCGATCGCCATGACCATGCCGATAAACGCTCCGGTGATGGCGACCACCGGCACCGAGCGCACGCCGACTTCGTACATCTGGGGGAAAATCAGCCGGACCGTCTTCCAGCGCAGGGCGCTGGCGAAAAGCCAGAGGAACGTGCGTCCGACGAATCGCCAGAAATCCCCGAAGCCCGCCAGCGAATCGCTGACGTCCTTGCCCACCCGCACCATTAAGTCCATGGCCATCGGTGATGATGATACGAACCGGCGCGGGCAATGAAAGCGGGAGAGGGAGCGGAAGGGCAGGCAGGCATGGCGGGGATGAGGGGGTGAGGGGGTGAGGGGGGACGAGGCGAGAAAGCGACAGGGCGACAGGGTGACAAGGCACTGAGCGTCGAAGGGTCGGAGTGACGAAGCTGGAGCGAGGGCTTGTAGGCACGCAGGCACGGAGCGGATATCCAGAATATTCAGGCGGCGGGGGACGTTCGGAGTGTAATGCGAAGTGTAAGAGAGTGTACCGCGAAGTGCGTGTAAGGAGGGAGTGTAACGCGAAGTGTGTAAACGGAGAGAGAATATTCTAGCTGTCCCCGTCTGCGCGCGGGGTGTCCCCGGTCGGCGGGTCCGCAAACATTCCCCTCACCCCTTCTCTTCAGGAGACGAGCCGGAATTCCGGCTTAGGCCGGCGAGCCCAGCCGTGGATACGCAGGTGCTTATCCCGGGCATCGCGCAGATGATCGAGGTACTCGGCAAGGGCCGGTTCATCGAACTGGGCCAGAAAATCGGGTTGGGCCGTAAAGTTGAAGTTGCGGATCTCGTCGATCAGTTGACGTTTGCTCATGTCAGCCTTACTTTCAAAGCTACGTTGGTTCGCGCCGATGGATGGCCCCCGCAAAATCCGGCGCGGACCGCACGACTACCTAGGGATCGGACAAGCGCCGCTCCCGGCTTGAACCGATGCTGGCCATGTCCGAAACCCAATCCAATCCCTCGGCGGAGACGAGCCTGGCAACCGGCTCGCCCGAACCGTCGCGCGGCGATCTCTCGCGGCTGCATCACATGTCCACCACCGCCGGGCTCACGGGCAACGACTACGTCGCGGTCAATCCTCTGGCCGTGGCGTCAGTGCTGCTGGGATTGGGTAGCGCCTTGTCCCTTTTGAGCGAGATTTTCCTTATTCTCACCGTCGCCGGCGTCATTGTCGGGATCGCGGCGCTTCGCCAGATCGCCGGCAGCAACGGAACGCAGACCGGTCGCGGCCTGGCTTGGGGAGGGATGTTCCTGTGCCTGCTGCTGGCCGGGACGGTCGGCACGCGCCAGGTGATGGCCGCGCAGCGGCTGACCCGCGACAAACAGCAGATCGACGATCTGATGGGCAAGTTGAACGCGGCGATTCAATCGCACAATTACGACGCGGCATACGCGCTGTTCAGCAAGGGGTTTCGCGAGCGGACTTTGCCGAAGGATTTCGTCGAGCGCTGGAAATTCATCGAAAGCCTACCGAATTACGGCGGAATCAAGCAGTTGACGTGGAACCGCCTGCTGGAGGTAATGACGGACGACACCGGGCGGGTCCGGCGTGCAATCACGATGATGCAAGTCCATTTCAACAGTGTCTCGACCGACTCGGCGCAGACGATGCAATTAGTGGATGAGGGCGGGACCGGACAATGGCGGATCGACGATCTGCCCTTCCTCAACCCGCCGCCGGGGCCTTGAGGGATAGCCGGTGGAGGGATGCAAGAAAGAATTCTCTCGCCACGACGCCACGACGCCAGAACATGCGTTTTTCTCTCGTCAGAGCCTCTTTTTCTTTCATTGCGTCGTTGCGAGAGAATAACTCCGATCTTTTGTCGCGAGCGAAGGATTCCGGGAAGAGGACCGATTGCATGATCATCACACGCAGTCCGCTGCGGATCAGTTTGGGGGGCGGGGGAACCGACCTGCCCAGCTATTATCGCAAGCACAGCGGATTTCTGATCGCCGCCGCGATCGACAAGTACGTCTACATCACGCTGCACCAGACGTTCGTGAAAGAACTGATCGTCAAGTATTCGCGGCTCGAGCGCGTGTCCTCATCCGATGAATTGCAGCATCCGATCATCCGCGAGGCGATGAAACTCGTCGGGGTCGGCGGGGAATACCTCGAGATGACGAGCATGGCCGACATTCCCGCCGGAACCGGCCTGGGATCCAGCGGATCGTTCACCACGGCACTGCTCAAAGCGTTGCACGCGCATCAGAAGAACCTGATCCACCCGCGCGAGCTGGCCGAGCAGGCCTGTCACGTCGAGATTGACCTGCTGGGCGAGCCGATCGGCAAGCAGGACCAGTATATCGCGGCCTACGGCGGCCTGACCTGCTTCCAGTTCCTGCCCAACGGTACGGTCGAGGCGGCGCCGCTGAAGATCAGCACCGAGACCCTCTACGACCTGGAGGACAACCTGCTGCTGTTTTTCACCGGTTACAGCCGAAGTGCTGGCAGCATCCTCAAGGAGCAGGACGACAAGAGCCGCGGTTCGGATAAGCAGATGGTGGACAACCTGCATTTTGTGAAGGACCTGGGGTATCAGTCCAAAGAGGCACTGGAGAGCGGCGATTTGCCCCGATTCGCCGAGTTGATGAAGGTCCACTGGGAATACAAAAAGCAGCGCAGCGGCGCCATGAGCAACCCCACGATCGATGAGTGGTACGCCCACGCGATGAACAGCGGCGCACTCGGCGGCAAGCTGATCGGGGCTGGCGGCGGGGGCTTTCTGATGTTCTACGCCCAGGACAAGACGCGCCTGCGCCACGCCATGGCCGACACCCCCTTGCGCGAAGTCCGCTTCCGCTTCGACTTCGAGGGAACCAAGGTCGTTATTCAATAGTGCGATCCGCCACGGCGCGTCGGTCGCGCGTGGAATACCGCACCGCATGGATGTGACGCACGGGCGGGTTCTTGCGTGCGCTAGGGGACGGGGGCGACAATGCCCCGCATCCACCCCGAGGAGCGCCAACCAATGTCCAGGCAGATCGAATCGCTCGAGTCCCGCAGGTTGCTCGCCGGCATCCAGGGAACCGTGTTCGAGGATGTCTACAACCCCCTGGCGTTCGACGCCGAGGAGGCGGGCATTCCCGGGTTCACCGTCGAACTGTTGGACGCCCAGGATCGCCTGCTGGCGTTCAAAACCAGCGGGTTCGACGCCGACGGGAACGGGACCATCGACGACCACGAACGCGGTGCCTATCGGTTCACCGGCCTGGCGCCGGGCGACTATCGCGTGCGCATCTCCGACCTGGCCCTGTGGAATGAAACGAGGTTGGTCGCGGACGTACCGTCGCTACAAGGGTCGGCGATCGTCGATTTCCCGGTGCAACCGGCGCACGGATACGACTGGGGTGACCTGTGGCCGGACACCTACCTCACCACTCGCGCCTCGGTCGGGGCGCGGGCGCTGATCGATCCGTCGGGATCGTGGCTGGGCACGATCGCCCCCGACGCCGAGGACAACGGTCGCGCGGTGATCCTGATGAGCGGCGACGATCACCACAACGTCGATGACGAGGACGCCTTGGTGGCGCCGATCCTGGTTCCGGGCCGGACGATCACCTTGTCGATTCCCTGCCACGTCGGTGCCGGGCGGACGTTGCACGGCAAGGGGTGGATCGACTTCGACGGCAACGACCGTCTCGACGCGAATGAGGCGGCTCTGGACTGGACGATCGCCAACCCGGGCCCCGCGGGGCAGGATGTGATCGCCTTCGTCCAGGTCCAGACCCCCGCCGACGCCGTCTCCGGCTCCACCGGATTGCGCCTGCGGGTCGCCGACCAACCCATCGAGTCGCCTTGGGGACTGTCGATGTCCGGCGAGGTCGAGGATTACTTGGTGACCGTCGGTGGTCCGGCCGGGGCCGCGTCGGTCGGCGTCTGGCGCGATGGGACGTGGTATATGGACGTCAACAACGACCGCGTTTGGGATCCCGCCGGCGGGGATTTCAGCCTGCTCCTCGGACGCGCCGGGGACATTCCCGTCACCGGCGATTTCAACGGCGACGGCTACACCGACCAAGGCGTCTACCGCGACGGAAACTTCATCCTGCTCAACACCCCGTCCCTGGACGTGGCGTGGAACCAACTCTTTCCGTTCGGACTCCCCGGCGACCGACCGGTCGTCGGCGACTGGAACGGGGACGGCGTGGACGACCTGGGCATCGTCCGCGGGGCCCAGTTCTGCCTGGACACCAACGGCAACATGCGATTCGATCCCCCGGGCTCGACCAACCCTGACCGCGGGTTCACCTTCGGATTCCCCGGCGACGAACCCATCGCCGGGGATTGGCTCAACGACGGCATCGACTCGGTGGGCATCTTCCGTCAGGCGATCTTCGCCACCGACAGCAATGATTCGTTATCCTTCAACCCCGTCGGCGACATTGGCTGGGTTTACGGCTTGGCCCAGGACCGCGGCGTGGTCGGGGATTTCAACGGCGATGGGCGCACCGAAAGCGGCGTGTTCCGCCGGGGGCATTGGTCCTTGGACGCCGGGGGGACGCCGACCGACCCGGGCGACGACATCGGCTTCGATTTCGGACTGCCCAGCGACACTCCCGTCATCGGGCGATGGCTGAGGATGAACGCCGGACTCCACGCCGCCCCGATCACGATTTCCCCGCGTCCAACGAGCCTGTCCGGTGCGGCACCCGATGTGTGGCGTTTGGCCACCGACCCGGACGAAGAGGCCGGATGAGCCGCCCGCGCCGACGGGCGGGCGGCGCGGTATCCTTCGGCCATGATCGGCGTGGGACTCATCGGGACCGGGCAGATCGCCTTGCAGAACCACGTGCCGGGGCTGCGCCTATGCGCCCAGGCCCGCCTCGCCGGGCTTTGCGATGCAAATCCCTCTGTTCTGCAAAGTGCTTCGCGGGCGACTGGGGTGTCGGCCGTTTTCCTCGACTACCGCCAGATGCTCGAGCGCGATGACATCCATGCCGTGATCGTCGCCACGCCCAATCACACCCACGCCCGCATCGTCATGGACGCCGCCGCCCGCGGCAAGCATGTCCTGTGCGAAAAACCCCTGGCGCTGTCGCTGGACGAGGCCGTCGCCATGTGGAACGCCTGCCGGGGCGCCACCGTGCGACACATGACGGCCTTCACCTATCGCTTCGTCCCGGCGATGCGCTGGATGGCTCGGCGGATCAGCAATGGCGACATCGGCCGGCCATGGCATTTCCGCGCCCAGCGGTTCCAGGACTGGGCCGATCGACCGCTCGGCTGGCGACAGCGGCGCGACCTGGCCGGCTCGGGCGAACTGGGCGACATGCTCTCGCATCGCATCGACTTCGGACATCTGCTCATCGGACCGATCCGCCGCCTCGTCGCCGACACCCAGCGTATCTTCGATCAGCGCGGCGGGGCCCCGTCGGATCTCGAGGACTGGGTGGCGATGCTCGCCCGCTTTGAATCGGGCGCTACGGGCGTGTTCGAGAGCGCCAAGACGGCCACCGGATGCGGCGAAAGCTGGCGCAGTCACGATCACTGCGAAGTCAACGGCGAATCGGGAACCCTGGTCTACCGGATGCAGAATCCCAATGAGATTTTCGAGGGCCGCACCGGCGCGAGCGAACTGCGCGCCGTGCAGGTTCCGCGCGAGATGTTGGTCTGGCCGGGATCTCACCGCGATCCCGCCGACGGCGATCCCCGCATCGCTTTCCGGTATGATCAGGCGGCGGAATTCATCAACGCCGTTCTGGAACAACGGCCCTGCGTTCCCTCATTGCTCGAGGGGGTGCGGGTCCAGGCGGTGATGCAATCGGCGTTGCGATCGGCCGAGCGTGGGGCATGGGTCGATGTCCCCTCGATCGACGATGAGGAGCGAACATGAGTACTGCGGTGGTGACGGGCGCGGGCAGCGGCGTGGGCCGGGCGGTGGCGGTCGCGTTGGCCCGCGAGGGTTGGAACGTGGCGCTGGTGTCGCGTACCGAGTCGGCCCTGCGCCAGACGGCGGCTCTGTGTCCGGACGCCACCCGCGTCCTGGTCGCGCCGTGCGATGTGTCCGATGCCGAAGCCGCCGCCCGCATGATGGCGCATGTCCTGGAGACCTTTGGCGAGGTGCAGGCGCTGGTCAATGCCGCCGGAACCAATGCTCCGCGCCGGAGCCTGTCGCAGGTCAGCCTCGATAGCTATTACGAAATCGTCGCGGCCAATCTGCATGGGAGCTTTCACTGCGTCCAGGCGCTGCTGCCGCATATGCGCCAGCATCGCCGCGGAACGATCGTCAACGTGGTGTCGATCGCCGGTCGTCAGGCCAGCAGCCTGTCCGGCGTCGCATACGTCGTGTCGAAGTTTGGCCAGGCCGGTTTGACGCAGTCGATCAACGCCGAAGAACGAGTCAACGGCATCCGCGCCTGCTCGGTCTTCCCCGGCGACATCAACACCCCGCTGCTGGAAAAGCGTCCCTCGCCGCCCGCCGAGGACAAACGCCGATGCATGTTGCAAGCAGAAGATGTGGCCGAATGTGTGCTGTTGGCCATCCACCTTCCCCCGCGGGCCGTCGTGGAAGAGATCGTCGTCACGCCGCAATGATCGCGGCAGGCGATTGCAGGCCCGGGCGATGGCCTGCGTATGATCGGGGGGAGGGGGCGTACGGACTCGATGAGGACTCAAAAACCATGACCTATTGGATCGCGCGAATCGCAATCGTGATGTTCAGTTTGACTCTCCCGGCGGCGGGGCGGGCCGCGGCGCTGCCGGAGAATGCCTCGGTCGATCAGGCCCTCGACGCTTTGCATGAGGTGGGAGTGAATCTCAAGGGGTTCACCGCCGAGGTGCGCCTGAGCGAAGTCGATCCGCTCAGCGGGGATGAGTTTTCCCGCCCCGGCCGCGTCTGGTATCAGAGCCTGGGCGAAGGTGCCTCGCGCATGCGCGTGGTCTTCGATCAAAAAGAGCAGGGCGGGAAAATCCTGCCGCAGAAGATCGAATACAAGCTCGAGAACGGCTGGCTGATCGACCGCGACTATCGTCGTAAACTCGAGGTGAATCGCCAAGTGCTTCGGCCGGGCGAAAAGATCAATCTTCTCAAACTCGGCGAAGGGCCATTTCCCCTGCCGATCGGCCAGCCGCGCGACGAGGTGAAAAAGCTGTTCGAGGTCGCGTCCGGCAAGCCCATCGACGGCGAAACGCCGCCGTCCGACACGGTGCATATCGCCCTGGCGCCCCGGCCCGGTACGCCGTTCGCCAAGAAGTTCGCGGTGATTGATGTATGGGTTGATCGCCCGGGGCACATGCCGCGCCGGATCGAAGTGGTCGAGAAAAGCGGCACCATCCGGACCACCGACCTGACGAATGTGCGACTGAATCCGTCGATGAGCGATGACGATTTCAAACTGCCCGCGATCGACAAGGAATGGACGCGCCACGATGAGCCTTACGCCGGTGAGTAATTCCCCCGCCCGGCTGGCGTTTTTGGCGATCATCCTGCTGGCGACGAAGACCCCCATGGCCGCTGAAGCGACCCCCCACATCCTCTTCGATACCGACATGGCCAGCGACTGCGATGACGCCGCGGCCCTGGGCCTGCTGCACGTCCTGGCCGATCGCGGCGAGTGTGAAATCCTCGCCACTCTGGTCAGTTCCAAGCACCCGTTCTCGGCGCCCGCGGTCAGCGCCATCAACGCCTTCTATGGCCGGGGCAATTTGCCGATCGGCGTGCCCAAGGGGCCGGGAGTGGATATCCACTCGAAATACGCCCGCGCCGTAGCCGAGGCATTTGGCGGCGCGATTAAGAGCGACGCCGATGCGCCCGATGCGGTCGAGGTGATGCGCCGGGTGCTTGAATCGCAGCCGGATTCGAGCGTCACCCTCGTGACGGTGGGATACTTGACAAACGTCGCCGGTCTGCTTGATTCGGCGGCCCGCGACGGCTCGCTATCTGGCATGGACCTCGCTCGCCGGAAGGTGTCGCGCTGGATCTGCATGGGGGGCAACTTCATCGGCTCGCCCGCCCGCGACCGTTTCGATGCCAAGGGAAAGCTCGACAACGTCAACTTCACGCGCGATGCGAAGTCGACCTTGCGGGCGATTGATCGCTGGCCGGGCCCGATCGTGTTCGTGGGGCGCGAGGTGGCTAGCGTTCCCAGCGGCGTGGCGATCGGTGCCGGCTTCACCGCCTTGCCCGAACATCACCCCGTCCGCGCCGCCTACGCCCACTATTTCGGCGGGGTGCCCAAGAACCGCCACGTGGCCGACCCCGCGACGGTGTTGTACGCCGTTCGCGGCCTGCGCGATTACTGGGACATCGAGCCTCGCGGCGACATCGACCTGCAGCCCGACATGCAGTTCCGGTGGCGCTACGATCGCCCCCCGTATTACCCCCGAGCCTACCTGCTAAAAAAGCGCGACGCCGCCGGAGTCCCCAACGACCGACACATCGAGCGAACGCTCGAGGAACTGATCGTTTCCCCGCCCCAAGCCGCCCCGCGCTGAGCTTTCTCCTGGGGTGCAGGCTTCCAGCCCGCGGGCATTTGCCGGGAACATTCTGGATGTTCCGTTCGCCCCTTCGTTGGGGTACAGGCTTCCAGCCTGCCGGCATCTGCCGGGAACATTGTCGATGCCCCCTTCCTATTGTGGTGCGGGCTTCCAGCCTGCATGCATTCAGGCAGGCACGAAGCTGAATGTCGGCTCCCTGGCTTGGGCGCAGGGCGGATCATCGAAAACCGCTCCATCACCCCGTAGAATCGCCCGCTATGGGATTTTTCTCCAAGACGATCGACAAGCTCAAGGGGGCACTGCGCAAAACCGCCGCGATCATGACGACCGACGTGCGGACGCTGTTCGTACCCGGGCGTCAGATCAACGATGAGTTTCTGCTGGAAATGGAGCAGCGGCTGATCCGCTCGGACATGGGGGTGCGCAACGTCACGCGGATGGTCGATGCCGTGCGCGATCGTTGGCGGCTGGGAAAAATTCGCAACGGCGCCGAAGCCCAGGCCATCGTCCGCGAGCAAATCGTGCAGGGGTGGGGCGATCCTGCGACGCGTGAACTGCTCCTGGCGGCGTCCGGGCCGACCGTGATCCTCGTGGCCGGGATCAACGGCGCCGGAAAAACCACCTCGATCGCCAAGCTGGCGTGGCTGTTGAAAACGCAGCTCGGCAAGAAGGTGATGGTCTGCGCCAGCGACACGTTCCGCGCTGCGGCGGTGGATCAATTGACCATCTGGGCCGATCGCGTCGGCGTTGACATCGTCAAGCACAAGATGGGCGCCGATCCGGCCGCCGTCGCGTATGACGCATGTGAAGCCGCCAAGCGCCGCGGCATCGAGGTGCTGATCGTGGACACCGCCGGTCGGCTTCACACTCAGGATCATCTCATGCGCGAACTGACGAAAATCCGCGACGTGGTGGCCAAGCGGATCGACGGCGCCCCGCACGAAGTGTTGCTGGTTCTCGATGCCACCAGTGGACAAAACGCCATCCAGCAGGCCCGCAATTTCGGTCAGGCGATCGGGATCACCGGGCTGATCCTCGCCAAGCTCGACGGCACCGCCAAGGGCGGCGTCGTCGTCGCCATCAAGGATGAGTTGAATATCCCTGTGAAGTTCATCGGCCTGGGCGAAACCCCCCAGGACATCGAAACGTTCGATCCCGAGCGGTTCGCCGACGCCCTGTTCGGCACCGCCCAGCCCGCCGCCTGATACCTTCGATCCGCCGACGCCTATCGATCTCAAACTTCGGGTCTCGAATTTCAGGATTGGAATGTGAGGTCAGACCGAACCCCTGGCTTCAATAAGCGGATCAATTGGAGAATCCTCCCCGCCGAGGGCTTTGCACCGCAAAGTCACGCCCGCAGCATTCGCTCAACTCGCCGCCTGACGCATCTGGTTCACGCATTCAGTCAGCGCCGGCACCGGGTTCTCCGGATTCGCCTCGTATTCGATCACCGCCATCCCGCTGAAACCGGTGTCATCCAGCGATTTGACGAAGGCCGGAAGATCGAGATTGCCCGTCCCCACGACGACATCGCTCCACTGCGCGCGGCGGTCGAAGGTGAAATCCTTGTAATGTACGCCGTAAATCCGGCCCTTAAACCGGTCGGTCACCCACTTGATCGGATCGCCCTGCGGGCCGATCTGCATGCACCAGGCCGTGTCGATATTCACCCCGATCGAATCGCCGCCCAGTTTCAGCAGGTGTTCGATGACATCCGGCGAGCCGCCGAACATGTAGCCGCCGTGGCAGTGGATGCCGATGCGGATCCCGAACTCCTTGCCCAGCGCCGCGGTCTTAAGCACCGCGTCTTGGAAGCTATCCACCTTGAAATGCGCCGAAATATGCTTGCACCCTGCGATCTTGGCGCACTCGAACCATTTGCGCTCGACATCGGTCTTGCCGATGAACGTCTGCACCCCCAGCGACACGATCGAGACTCCGGCGTCGGCGTAGATTTTCACCACGTCCTTGAACGCCTCGGGTTGATTGAAGTCGGCATGCACGCCGCACAGTTCGATCGACTTGACCCCGATCTTTCGCACCAGTTCGGCGACCGTCTTGTTGTCCTTGAAACTGCGAAAACAGTAGCTTTGCACCCCGAAGTTCATCGCGGCGGAACTCATGATGTTATGTCCTTTCCCAAGAAAAATTACGGCGTGAAATCAACCCTGTGCCCGATCCTACCCGCGAGCGCGCCGAATCGGAAGCCGAAAGCCGCAACGCCGGCCAGGGGGAAAACGGAGATATCCGCAAGGCCATTCACATAAGGAGAAACAGGTCTGAAAAACTGCCACCCTCTGACCACCCATGCGGTTGGGGTCGCCGACTTCAGGCCTTACGTGAATGGCAGTCGAGACATCCGAATATTCCCTCCCACCGGTCCGCTCCGCCGAGCGCCTCGCTTCGCCGGGCAGTCAAGCCCGCTGGCCCCGCCGGGAATATTCTTCATGTTCCCATCTCGCCGCGGATTTGACTCATTCTCGCCGAATGCCGACAATGCTTGGGTTGACGATCAGGCCGTGTTTTCGCCGGGGCCTGGCGGGGAGGGGGCAGACACTGGAGATTTACCCGATGATGATTCAACGATTGCTGGTGCCGTGCCTCGGCGGGATGCTGCTGGCCGCGACTTCGGTCCTTGCCCAGGCGAAGCCCGAATCGAAGCCGGCGTTTCCCACGCCCAGCCCCTATCCGGTGTCGTGGCAGTTCGATTTCACCCATTCCAAGCCGGAGCGTCTGGTCGTTGAAGTTCCCGGCGAGCCGGTGCCGCGGGCGTTCTGGTACATGGCCTACACGGTCACCAACAACACCTCGCAGGAGCGGCCGTTCCTGCCCGCTTTCGACCTTCTGGCCGAGGATGGCCGGTTGATTCGTTCCAACGCGGGATTGCATCCATCGGTCTTCCAAGCGATCCAGCGCCGCACCGGATTGAAGTTTCTCGAACCCCAGGCCGCCATCACCGGTCGCCTGCTGCTCGGCCCCGACCAGGCCCGCGACGGCGTGGCGATCTGGCCGGAACCCACCCCGGAAATGGGCAAATTCTCGATCTTCATCGGCGGATTGAGCGGGGAATCTGCCGTGCTGATCAAGCAGGGCAACGATCTGGTGCCCGTGAAGGAAGTGGGGGCACTAAATCCCGATCAGCGAAAAGAACTGATCGTGCTGCGCAAGGCGCTGCAATTGAACTACTACATCCGCGGCGACGAGGTCTATCCCGGTGAAGACTTCGTGGACAACGCCCCCGGCGACCGCGAGCGCTGGGTGATGCGGTAATCCCCGCCTCGGCCTCCGGGCGAATCCTCCCAATTCATCCCGCTCAGCGCTTGAGCAACGCCTCGACTTTGTCGGCGCAGATGAAGTCGTTTTCGCTCAGCCCGCCCACCGAGTGCGTCGAGAACCGCACGTCGCAATGGTCGAATCCCACCCGCAGGTCCGGGTGATGGTTCTGTGAATGGGCGATCCACGCCACGGCATTCACGAACGTCATGGTGTGGTGGTAATCCTCGAACTTGAAATGCTTCTCGATGGCCTTGCCATCGGCCGCCCAGCCGGGCAACTGCCCCAGCAGTTCCGCGGCCTGCTCGGCGGAGATCGCCTTGGCATCCTCGGCCAATGGCTTGCACGATCGGGATCGCAATAACGGTGACTTCATGAATGCCATTCACTTAAGGGCTAAAGTCGGCGAACTCAACAGCAGTCTTGGACCAATAAGGCGACTTTTCCCAGCCGCTTTCACGTTAAGTGAATGGCATTCGTGACTTCATCCTATTCTCCTTTTCCCGCCCCATACCAGATCATAGCCTCCCCGCCATAACGCCGCCCGCACCGCGTTCGGCTGATTCGATGCTTTGATCATGCGTTGTATTCTAGCCGAAGGAGCCGCTCGCGTTCAGGGAAAGCGCGCGACGAAAGTATTGATCGTGCCGCGGAAGGCCGTTGTTGCAGGCCGCTCCCTCGCATTGCCCTGCATCCGTGCGCGAGATATCCTGCGGCTGGCGCAAGTCGAAAGGCAGAGCAAGGACGCATGAAAACACGCTTAACCGATCGTGTGCCGTGCGGTTTTGCCCAAAGACTTCCGACCCAACTTCCGATCCCTTAGGATTCGCCGATCCCTTAGGATTCGCCAACTGGTCAAGTGTGCCCGACGGCTGGGTCGCGTTCGGCATCTCGGCCGGGTGGAGGCCGTGGTTATACGCGGATAAGCCGCAGGCTGTTGCATATGACAAACCCGCATCGCGACACCCATTTTGATCTGCTCGTCACTGGCGGGACGCCCTCGGGCATTGCCGCTGCCGTGCGCGCCGCACGCGAGGGTCTGACCGTCCTGCTCACGCAACACTCCCAGCACTTGGGCGGGTTGTTGGCCAACGGGATCATTCAGTGGGACGGGCTGAGCGAGCATCGGCGGTGCCCGATCTTTGATGAAGTCCTCACTGCCATCGAGACGCACTACCGCGAGGTGTACGGCGAGGGTTCGCCACAGCACCTGGCGTCGCAGTACCGGGTGGACAAGCATCCGAACGGGTTGGTCGAGCCGGGCGCTGCGGAGTGGATTTTCGATGAGATGGTCGCGGCCGAGCGAAACATCACGGTGTGGCGCGGCTGGACGCCGGTGGCGGCGGAAGTCGAACGTGGGCGAATCACGGGGGTGACACTGCGGAAGACGCGCGGCGCGGCGACGCGGACGGTGATTGCCACGGTGTTTGTGGATGCGACGTACGAGGCCGATCTCGCGGCGGCGGCGGGTGCCGAATACCGCGTTGGCCGGGAGTCGCGCGAACAGCACGACGAGGCCCATGCGGGGCAGATTTTCACGCGACTTGATGCCGGTGGTCGCTGGCCACAGGCGGCGGTCGACGGCGTGTTCGCCATGCACCCCTATGCGTCGAAGCTCGGTGGGGTCGACCCCGCCAGTCCACGCACCGGTGACGGCGCGATCCAAGCGTATAACACCCGGCCGTGCATCGTGAACGATCCTGCCAACCGCGTGATGGTGGAAACGCCCCCAATTGACTACGACCCCGCACGATACCTCGGCTACCAACGTCGTTACCTCTCCCACGGCGACCGCTCGCTTATCAACGGCAAGGGCACCTATAACGCCCCCATTCTCCCCGGCGAAAACCACGGCTACCCGGATGGCGACTGGACGACTCGTGACCGCATCAGCCGACACCACCAGGATTTCGCCCTGGGCCTGATCTACTTCCTCCAAAACGACCGGAGCATTGAGGCCGGCGAGCGCCAAGCCAATCGGCAGTTCGGGCTGCCCATGGACGAGTTCGCCGACAACAACCATTTGCCCTACGAGATGTACGTCCGCGAAACCCGCCGGATCCTCGGACGGCTGCCGGGGGGGATGCTGACCGAGAATGATCTGACCGCCCCGGCGGGGCACATCCGCCCGCGCTGCTTCGACGACAGCATCGCCTTCACCGACTGGTATATGGACAGCCATTCATGTACCCGCGACGTCGGCACTTGGACCGCCCCCGGAAGCAGCAGATCACATCCCGATAACGCTCTCACCGGCAACGCCGAGTACCCCTTCGACGGCAAACTCATCCTCACAGAGCAGATGCGCCCCGGCATGATCCCCTACCGCTGCCTGATCCCACAAAGACTCGAGAACCTGCTGGTTCCGGTCTGCATCGCCGCGACGCACATCGCATGGGGTGCGGTGCGGCTGGAGCCGTGCTGGATTCACCTGGGCGAAGTCGCAGGCACCGCCGCGGCCCTCGCCGTCCACCAACACACCACCCCCGCCGCCCTGAGCGTGAGCACCCTGCAACGCAACCTGCTCGACGCCGGGGCGTCGATCGCGTTCTTCAATCAGCATACGACGTTGCGAACCGACCCCCGCCGCGCCGAGATGGAACTGGCCGCGTGCCACACCAAGAGCGACGGCTACGACGCCGCGGGCGTTCACGGCGACCATTGATGAGTACGAGCATCCACACGCCGCACACCGAGCTGTTCATCGCCCGCGAAGGCGGGTATCACCACTACCGCGTGCCGTCCTGTACCGTTAGCCCCGGCGGGGTGGCGCTCGCTTTCACCGAGGCCCGCAAGAACTCACGCGCCGGCGAGAAGATCGTCCACAACGATTACCGGGATATCGATATCCTCCTACGGCGGAGCGTGGACGGCGGCGAGACTTGGGAGGATCGCCAACTGATCGTGGACCACGCGGACCACGGCGACGGGCCGATCCATAACTTCGTTCCGATCTCCGATCCCTTCGCCCCCCGGAGCAATGGCGACCGCGGTTGTGTTCATGCGTTGTATGGCCA
The DNA here is from genome assembly GCA_038329845.1 of Tepidisphaerales bacterium. Taxonomy (GTDB): domain Bacteria; phylum Planctomycetota; class Phycisphaerae; order Tepidisphaerales; family Tepidisphaeraceae; genus JBBQNJ01. The sequence continues at coordinate 31,214 of JBBQNJ010000005.1, forward strand.
CGACTACGCCCGCCTGTTCTACATCCGCAGCGATGACGACGGAGCGACGTGGAGCCAGCCACGCGATATCACCGAAGTGGCAGAACCGATCCGGGATCGTGAAGTGAATCCCTATGCGTGGACGGCTTTCGCGGTCGGGCCGGGTCACGCAATATGCAAACATCGTGAACCCGCGAAGGGGCGGCTTGTCGTCCCCGCGTGGATGTGTGCCAGGCCGATGGGCAGCGGCGACCCGCATCGGCCTTCGGACCTGACCCTGATCTACAGCGACGACCACGCCCAGACCTGGCACGCCGGGCCAACGATTGTGAAGCACGGACAACTCGCCAGCAATGGCACGCCCGTGGGCACGCCTAATGAATCCACCCCCGTCGAGTTAGCCGATGGTTCCGTGACGTTTAACATCCGCAACGAATCCAAGCCGCCTCGGCGTTTGATCGCCAGCAGCGATGATGGCGTGGCGAACTGGTCGCAGCCGCGGTTTGATGATGCCCTGTTCGATCCGCAATGCCATGGAGCCATCCTCGCGGTCCCGGACGAGCAGGCTGAGAGCGGGACGGCGTTGATCTTCACCAACCCCGCCGCGAAAAGCCGCGACCTACCGGGCAACTGGGGCAACACCTACGACCGCCAGAATCTCACCGCCCGCATCAGCCGTGATGGTGGCAAGACCTGGTCGATTCACCAAGTTGCCGAGCCCGGACCCAGCGGGTACAGCGACCTGATGCTCATGCCCGATGGCACGGTGCTGTGCCTCTTCGAGTGCGGCATGATCGGAAAAATGAGCGACACACGCTGCATCGTGGTGCAGACGATACCGATTGTTTGAGTAACAGAAGTCGGCTATAAGCCTTTGATGCTTGTCGCTGGCAAACAAAGCGGGAATGCCTCAACAATAGTGAATCCGATGCCTGGCCCGAAGGCTGGGCGGTTCACGTGCAGGAGGTCATCCCCGTGCGTAAGAGATCACCGTATTCCCTGGTCGATGTCAACAAGATTGTCCCTGAACAACTTTTCCCGCCAGCGGCGGAAGGCGGTCAGGCATGCAACGATTCGTCTCCACCGCGCAACGACTCGCCTCCACCGCGCCATGATCCGCCGTCGCCGCGCAATGGCTCGCCTTCACCGCGTCGGCCGTTGTGGCTGGGGGTGGACGTGGGCAAGTATGAGCTGGCGGTGTGTTTGACGTGGGCCGACGGTCGTTTCGAGCGGCCGTGGCGGGTGAAGTCGCCGGATCAGACGTTGCTGCTGGTGGAGATCGCCGCGCGATTGAGCGAACGGTTCGCGGTCACGATCGCACTGGAATCGTCGGGCACCTACGGCGATGCCCTTCGCCAGGCCTGCACCGATGCGGGGTTGGCGGTGGTGCGGGTGTCGGCCAAGGCGGTGAAGGATGAAGCGGAGACCTTCGACGGAGTTCCCAGCCAGCATGACGGCAAGGACGCGGCGGTGATCGCGTCGCTGGCTCATCGCGGCAAGTCGACGGCCTGGCCGTGGCAGCAGCGGAGCGAGTTCGATCAGGCGTTGCGGTACTGGGTTCGCACCCTGGACGCGGCCCAGCGGGTCAAACAGATGCACAGCGGCAGGCTCGAGGCGTTGCTGGGGCGTCACTGGCCGGAGGCGACGGGGTTGTTGTCGTTGTCGGGGGCGACGCTGCCGATGGCGTTGTCGCACTGGGGCGATCCGACGGCGTTGTCCCACTCGGTCTCCAGCGCGGTGATGCGCGACTTGGCCGCGGGCACTCAGCACTCACATATTCGCCATCGCCTGCGAAAGCCTTCTGACCTCGTGGATCGACATGCCGCCGAGCTTGGGGATGCTCGGGCCGATACGGGGGTGTGGGGGTGATGGCGTGGCCGAAGTCGAGGCGGGCGGCTTCGCGCAGCGGGAGTTCGAGTTGCGGAACCGAGCGGATTTGAAGGTGATCCTCCCCAATCCCGACGTAAATCGGGATCTGCTGGAAAAGGGCATTGCCTGCTGCGTCAATACCGTTGCCCGGCGGATGAAGGAGCATGGCATTCGCAGCAGTGTCAATCGAAAGTTCCGTGTGACCACCACCGATTCCAATCATGAACATCCGGTCTTTGCCAATCGGCTCGACCGCGACTTTGCCGCCACGGCCCCCAATCAGAAATGGGCCGCCGACATCACCTATATCCATACCGATGAAGGCTTTGTTTATCTGGCCGGCATCGTGGATTTATTCAGCCGCAAGATCGTCGGCTGGAGCATGAAGGACACCCTGCATTCGGACCTCTGTGTCGAGGCCCTGGAGATGGCCCTGGCCAGCCGCAGGCCCACGCTGCCGCTCTTGCATCATTCGGATCGCGGCTGCCAGTACGCCGGTAGACAGTACCAGGACAAGCTGATCTGGTTCAACATGGATTGCAGCATGAGCCGCGTGGGCGACTGCTGGGACAACGCCGTGGTCGAGAGTGTATGGGCCAGCCTGAAAAATGAACTGGTGTTTCAAATACATTTCAAGACCAGACAGGAGGCCAAAGATGCGATCTTCGAGTGGATCGTGATATGGTACAATCGCAAGCGAAGACACAGCTCACTGGGATACCTCAGCCCTGAGGCGTTTGAGGCGAAGCTGAATTGAAAATATCCGAACCGAACCGTGTACGTTTTTCGTGGGGAAGATCAATCTTCGCCACAGCATCGGCCAGCTTCAGCTCCACGCCTTCCTTGCGGCCTACCACCAGCCTCGCCGTGCCCACGAAGGTCCGGCTGATGCGCTGGATCGTCTTGGGCGGCAGGATCTTCCTGGCCGGCTCGTTGCGCACGGTGAGGATTTCCACCAGCTCGGATCGGCTGATCGCCTGCTGCTCGTAGAGTTTCAGCACGGCTGACACGCTGATCTCGGTCTCGCTGGACGCATCCAGGCGAGCGAAAAAGAAGTCGCCCTCCACGGCCTCGCCCACCTCCATGTCGGCCTTCACCCTGGCCTTCACGCCGCCGGGCTTGGGCTCGATCCATTGCTTCACCAGCTCCTGCACGAAGCCGATCCGGTCCACGCGCACATCACGCCGGCGCTTGGCCGGCACGCTGGCCGGCTTTCCAGATGGAGGAAACATGAAGGTCAACCCAAACGCAGAAGCAATCTGTTGCCTCCCCGATCGACAGGGCCTCGTGGTCGGCGGCCCGGCCTCATCGGCGTCGATCAATGGCCCGATCTAACCCGATATCTCCACCGCCAGGATGGAGATGTCATCTTTGGGGCTTTCGCGTCCATGCCACCGAACGATCTCCTCCAGCAGCGTGGCGATCCCCTCCTTAAGGGATTTGGTCCTTCCTCGACCGATCGCCTCCAGGAGCCGATCATCTCCGAAATGTTCGCCGCTGGAGTTCATCGCCTCCGGCAGGCCGTCGGAGTAGAGATATAACCGATCCCCCGGCGCCAGATGGAAATTTCGGTCTTCATAGGCCTCGTCCGCCACGCCGATCGGAAACCCCGGACTTTCAAGGATCACTGGAGGTCCGCCTACGGGGAGATGCAATGGCCCGGCGTGACCCGCACATACGTGCCGAAAATCCCTTGTCGATACATCCAGCACGCCGTAAATGAGGGTCGCGAATTGCCGCGTCGCCAGGTCAAAGGGGAAGAGCCGGTTGAGGTGGTCGGCGACTTTCGCGGGCGGCGTGATGCCGAGCTGATCAACAGCGTCTCGGTCCCGGACCAGGATTGAAGAGGGATCTGCCGGCGGCGAGAGAAGTCGGCTGAGCGTCACCGACAGCAAAGCCGCCGAGACGCCGTGTCCAGTGACATCCAGGATGTATAAGCCGACCCTGCCACCGCCAAGGGGGATGATGTTCAGGCCATCACCGGCCAGTTCATCACAGGGCTGGTAGCCCCAGGCGAACTGGGCGCCGGGAACCTTGATTGCCGCGCTGGGAAGAAATGTCCTCTGTATCGTTGCCGCCGCCTTGAGGTCGTGAGACATCCGCTCGTTGGCCCTCTCCAGTCGCAAGTTGGTTTCCTCCAACTCGATTTGCAAGCGGCGTAGTTTCAGATGCGTCTCGACGCGCGCGTGCAATTCCTCCATCTGAAACGGCTTGGTGATGTAATCCACCCCGCCGGTGGCAAATGCCTTCACCTTGTCCAATTGCTCGGTGAGCGCGCTGATGAAGATGATGGGGATGCCCTCGAGCATGCCATCGGCCTTGAGGTGCTCGCACACCTGGTAGCCGTTCATATCCGGCATGTTGATGTCCAGCAGGATCAAGTCGGGGGGATCACGCTGCGCCGCCGCCAGCGCCAACTTGCCGCTGGGAACGGGGCGCACCTTGTACCCGCGGTCTTTGAGCATCCCCGCCAGCACCTGAAGATTTGCCGACGTGTCATCGACGATCAGGATGCTCGCGGGTTGAGCGGCACCAGTTCTGTTGTCAGGCCTTGCCGGTTTCAATCGGGGCTCCTGTGCAAAAAAGGTCGAGCAGTTTCTGGTACTGGAAGCCCTCGGCCAGGCGGCGAAGCGCTTGGGCGACGCGCGGGTCGCGGGACTCGACCTCCTGGATCGTTGCGAGCAACTGGTCAAGATCCGCCGTGACGACGGCTTCACGCATCAGGTCGATAAGCTGCGGTGGCAGCCCCGCGAGCGACTCGGGAGTGAGCTCGGCGGCTTCCTCCGGAGGCGCGGCTACTGAGTCGTCGGCGTATTCGTATTCCACACCCACGTGGGTATGAATTTTGTGGAACAGTTCGGCCTCCCGGAATGGCTTGCCGATGAAATCGTCGGCGCCGATTTCCATTAACTCCTGGCGATTGTCGTCCATCGCGCTGGCAGTTACGGCGATAATCTTGGGTTCGTTGCCGCCGGGCATCGCGCGGATGCGCTTGATTGCCTCGTGGCCATCCATCACCGGCATGCGGAAATCCATCAGGATCAGGCGCGGGTGCCATTCCTCAAACTGCTTCACGGCTTCCAATCCGTTGATCGCGAGTTGCACCTCAAAGCCGACGGGTGCCAGAAGTTTGGCGAGCAGTTGGCGGTTGTCCTCGATGTCGTCGGCAATGAGCACGCGGCACGCAGGCTGCCCAGGTTGGAGCCTCAAAACATGCCGTGGCTTTTCTTTCGCTTGAACCGCCTGGGCCTCGCCTTCTTTCAATGGCAGGTCGATGATGAAGATGCTGCCTTTGCCGACCTGGCTGCGGAGCGTGATGTCACCTCCCATCAGTCGAACAAACTCCCGGCTGATCGCCAGTCCCAGCCCCGTCCCGGTTCCGGTTTGTTGCCCGCTCTTGGTCTGCTCGAAATGCCGGAACAACCGGTCCTGCTCTTCTTGCGGAATCCCCGGGCCGGTGTCCTCGATCTCAACCCGCAGAGAAGGTCCCTTAGCCCCCCCGCCGCCCTTGCGGTCCGCGAGCACGCGCACACCGACGCCACCCTGTTCGGTGAATTTCACGGCGTTGCCCAGCACGTTAATGAGGACCTGACGCATCTTGTTAATGTCGGCCACGATGTATTGCGGAACGTCGTCACCGATCAGCTCCACGGAAAAGGACAACTCCTTCTCATTGGTACGTACGCGGAACATCATCTCCAAGTCGTCGAGAAGCGCCGGCAGGTCAAACGTGGAGGCATTGAGAGTCGTGCGGCCGGCCTCGATCTTGGACATTTCCAGAATGTCGTTGATCAGGGCAAGGAGATGTTCGCCGCTGCGATTGATGGTGCCGAGGTACTGGCATTGTTGCGGGGTGAGATCCTTGTCGCGAAGCATGAGCTGGGAGAACCCGAGGATGGCGTTCATCGGGGTGCGGATTTCGTGGGACATGTTGGCCAGGAAGACGCTCTTGGCGCGGTTGGCTTGCTGCAACGACTGCTCATAACGTTTTCGTTCGGTGACATCGCGAGCGGCCGCGAATACGCCCCGCAGTTTCCGGTCTCGGTCGTGAAAGGTGGATGCGTTGTAGGACACCACTGTTTCCTTCCCGTCCCTGGCGCGCGCGGTCAGCTCATAGTCGGTGACTTTGCCTTCGCCGAGGACCAGCTTGATGCCCGCCTCCGCTCTTTCCGGGTCGGTAAAGTAATCCTTGAAGGGCGCGCCGATCAGCTCGTCGCGCGTACATCCGGTTAAAGCCTCCATCTGCTTGTTGACGTCGGTGATGATGCCGCGGGGGTCGGTGGTGATCAATGCGTCGATGTTCGATTCGATCAGCGAGCGCGTATAGAATTGCTGATCGCGCACGCGCTGATCGAGCAGCATTCGTTCGGCTTCGACCTGTTTCCGCGCGGTGTTGTCCGTGCCGATCAGCAGATAACCGATGATTCCGCCCTGGGCGTCGCGGAGCGCGGTGACTGACACGATGGCCGGAAAGCGGCTGCCATCCTTGCGGATGTAGGTCAGTTCATAAATGTCTTCGATGCCGCGAGAGGCCTTGAAAACCAGCGCCTCAAACCCTGGCGTAATGGTTGTTCCGATCTCCACGCTCAAGGCTTTAGCGCGCGCGACCACCTCCTGCGGATCGGAAATATCTGCCGGGGTGATCTTGTTCATCACTTCGGCGCCGGTGTAGCCGAGCATCCGCTCGGCGCCGACGTTGAAGATCTGAATGACGCCCTTTTCGTCGGTGGCGATGCTTGAGAAGTTGGCGCTGTTGAAAATGGCGTTTTGCAACGCTCCCGCTTTGAGCAGTTCTTCTTCCGCGCGCTTGCGCGCCGTCACATCTTCCATCGCCAGCACCAGCAGCTCCCCGTGCTGGCCCGCCTGAAGCTTGCGCGCATTGAGCAGCATCACCCTCCGCCCGATCACCGGGAAGGTGTGTTCAAGCTCAAAGTCGTTGAAGACCGAACTCTTGGGCACAATATCTTCCAGCAGAGTACGCAGGTCGGGGATATCCCACTGGCCGTTCCCAAGCTCATAGATCAGTTGGTCCACGGTCTCTTCGGGCGAGACCTGAAAAGTCTGATAGAAGGCGCGGTTGGCGGACCGGACGCGCAGAGTGGTATCGAGGATCAACAGCGGCTCGCGCACCGTGTCCACGATGTTCAAGGCATAGTCCTGAATATCCTCAACTAATGGTCCTCGTGTCATTGCGGCCTTTCTGCACACTTGGAGGCTTCCGCCGGACTATTTTCCCAAGGCGAGATTCTCGTCTGGATTTTTGCCGGGCGCGACCGCGGGCGCGCTGTCCAGCAGGATCATGGGCTTGATCTGATCAAAGTTCATCCTGGAGTGCATCCATTGATGTCACAGTCTGGACAGCAACTGCAAATGCCACTTTGCTCGCTGACCCAGGAAATGCGTTCGCTTTGTGTACGATGAACATCCTGTTTCCCATTGGAAGCAACGACGGAACGGAACTGAATTGTACGGAACGGCAGGCCGGAGCGTAACGGACAGAATTGAGCACACACAGTAGAGTAAGTGAAGGGGACACGACCCTTCAGCCCGTTTCCGGGTCGCGCACCGGCGTCCAGAGATGATCGACGTGCTGGTAGATGTCCACCAGCGCCACTTCGTCCGGAGTTGAACGATAACCGCTGTGGTCGAACACCCACCATTCCTCGCGGTAGCGCCGCAGCGTCAGTTGCTTGTCCCGCGTCCGCCGGCGCGCGAGGTAATGCTCGGCGAGCCGCATGGGCTCGGGGAACTCCACGATGGCTTCTGGACGCGGCGTCCATTGTTCACCGTCGGTGGTGCCTCCGCTTGGCGGTGCGCGTTCGATGCCCAGCAACTGCGCGGCGGCTTTGACGGCGGTTTTCACATCGCCGCCATGATCAAAATGGGTGAACACGTCGAAGGCATCGTGGATGCCCACGCCGCTCTTGACCACTCCATCGTTGAGCGGATCGTTGCTGGAGAAGTGGCAACTGCGGCCGTCTTTCACGGTGACCGACGCGCTCTTGCCCCCCGGGCGCACGAAGCGGTCGCCGATGCGCGTGTAACCGTGGGCCTCGAGGATGGCATCTATCGCGTGCGCAGAATTGAACTGCTGGATGACGCCGGTGCTGCCATTGCGGCTCGCGGCCACACGGCGTTCGTGCGACTGAGCCGCCTGGCGTTCGATACGTTCCTTTTCCTGGCGGGTGTAGGGACATTCATCGAGCTTCCGCGCCGCGGCCAGGAGCGCGTCGGCCCGCGCCTGGGGGATCGTGGGGATCGCGGCCAAGCCCCCGGAGAGCATCTGGTAGACCTTGCCGCTGGGATGCAAGCTGGGCGGGACCACCGCGTATCCCCCCTCGGCGCGGGTCTCGATGGCAATTTCCCGGCCGGATTCCTCCGATTCGCAGGGCACCCAGGCGAGCTTCGCGTTCTCACCCGGCGTGGAGCAGCGGCAAAATACCTGATACCCACCGCCGCCGGTGCGCTGCACCGGAAGGCCGTCGGCCAACTCGCCAACCGCAGCTTTCCAGGCGTCGTAAAACCGCTCCACATCGAAGTCGAGGATGAGCAGCCCGCCGGAAATCGCCCCGCCGATGACCGCGTAACTTTTCGCGCCCCCCTCAAACCACCCATGCACCTCGGCGACCTCGGCGGCCTTGGTCTGGAACGGGCTCCAGGTGGGTTTGCCCTCGGCGTCGCGGGGAAGAAACCGAGTCAGCGGCCTTTTTGTGCGATGGTCGATCGGCAGGATGCTGACGCCGCCGGCCAAGACGGCCAAAGCGGTGGTTTTTAGGTCAGACGTAGGCGCAAGGGGCGTTATCATGTGGCCTCCACCGCCTGCGGCGATTGCTCGACCTTGACGGCATCCGCACCGAACTCACGTCGGATGTAGCCGCCGAAAATCGTGGCCAAGGTGCGCCCAATGTCCGTGGTCATATCGACGAGGCATATGCGTCGGGCGCGATCGACCTTGGCGGGAGTCTCCAAGCAAAGGCGGTCCTCCCCATGCAGGCTTTCCACGGCCAGAAGGGCAAGCCGCAGGGTCGCCTCCACTTCGAGCATGGGTACTGAATCCTTGAACACGAACTTCACGGTCGAGCGGTTCATCGGCTGCCTCCTGGGGCACATTGGGGTCTCACTACTTATTGACCGGAACGGCGCGCAAAATGGTTGATTAATTTTCATCCAGCCTGTCGAACCCTTCTTCTTTCCCAAACTGCTCCAAATGCTGACTCAAGGTCCGAACCTCGCCGCGCGTCAGACTGAGCAGGTCCTCCAATTCCCTATCGCTGTGACCGGCCATGCGCAACTCCAACACCTGCCGCAGGTCGGGCGGCATCCGGTTCTTCACATCCTCGAGGTCGAGTTCCAGATCGATCTGTTCCCGCGTCATCTCTCCGTCGAGGAGCGTTCCCTCGGGGCCGTCGTCGTACTCAATGTTCCGGCGGTCGTCGCGCTTCTTCGCAGACCGCTTCTCGATCAGATTCAGGAGTGCGTTCTTGGCAACCTTGCCGACGAAGCCCGCACGCGATCCGCGCTCCGGGCGCTGGCGGTGGTTCTGCTGAAACACCTGCATGGCCAACTCCTGCTCGATGTCGGCGAGTTCGCAGTCCCGGTAACCGCGTGGCCCCGATATTTGCCGGGCCTTCTTCTTCACGATTTCTGCGTCCGCTGGTTGATACCGTTCATCCCATAGAGGTCGCATGGCTCGGCTCCCCCGGCCGTGGGGGAGGAGCACGCGTGGGCGAGAGCCGAGAGCGAGCGGTCGTCAGACAGTGCCAACCTGGAGGGCGCGCCGCTGTGAGGAAGCCTTGTTCGGCTTTCGCCCACAGCGGACTCCGCTTCGCGGCCGGTCAACTGTCTGGAGAATTGAAAGTGGTCTGCTCGTTCGGGCAGACCGTTACACGGAGAACACCGTGTCGAACTCGTGGATGATTGGCAGGCCGTGCGCAACCTCGATGAGTTGCACGACGCCGTTGCCGATGCCGTCCAGATCGTGGAAGAAATCAACCCACTCGCGCTTCAGCGCGAAGTCGGCCGTCATAGCAGAAGGACGCGACGGGCTGACCGAGCCGTTCTTCCGGCGGACGCGTACTCGGGGCGGGGGATCGAGGACAGGCTCGCCGGCGCGAACGTGCAGATTGTGGATCGTGCCGAAGCACAGTTTCTGCATCAGCACGATGAGACGCTGGCGGGCAGGCGATTGCCTCCGGAGGGTCGGGTCACTGCCGCAGGTGGGAGGAAATGATGAGTGCGCCATACCGAATTCCTTTGTACTTGTGGACCACCGAAATGGCGGTCACGACAAAGGGATTCTGGCCTTGCGGAATTGGCTGATTTTGACAGTCTTATGTCAGCGAACTGTCAGCGGGCGCATTGGCGGGATCGGTGCGGGAGATGGAGTCCGCGTCGCGCCGGAGGGAAAAGGAAATGCCCAGCGGAGGCTTGGCGTCGAGCAGCTTGGTGTTGAGGCGGGAGATGAACTGACTGATCTTGTCCCGAGCGGACTTGGCGTTGAGGTAACGCTCCTTCCAGAGAAGCCCGTTCTTCGGGTGCATCAACCTGTAAACATCGACTTCCTGGGCCACGATGCCGAGTTGGAGAAACGCCATCTCGCGCCTGGTGAGATCGCATTGATGTTCCCCTCCGCGCCACACGACCGTGCTGGGCGGGTAGACACCATCCGTCCGCTGTGGCGTGCCCGGAGGCTTGGATGCGGCTTGCGGCATGTCCTTGATCGGCACCTTAATGCAGCGAGCTACTCCGTACTTAAAGAAATGAACGTCCAAGGTTGCTGGATTACCGGTCACCGCCAGGTCGATGGTGTTGTCAGGAACCAGGTCCGACTGGGGCGAGGACTCGGTGCTACTGAACTGGGTGCCTGATGGCATGGCGCGCACCGCCCGCGCCACCCCAATACCCGAGTTCCGCAGTGTGATCTTTCCATTCTCACGCGAAGCGGTCAGGTACGGCCACAACGGTAGTGCGAACTGAGCCAGAACCGCATCGTCAAGCGCCTCCAGGTTGGCAACGGGAGTTTTGAGTACCTTGGCACCTTCGGCAACAGAGGTGGGCACCTTGTCCTCTGCAATCAGGCGAAGGGCAGGCGGCAGCTGGGGGAGGTTTTGGGGGATCGCCCGCGCGGCGGTTACGCACCAATTGATGCAGCGCAGCAATTCGCCCGTGTCGCCATTCGCGGCGGTGAGGCGGTCATGAATCAAACCCATCAGTTTCCCCAGCACGGCAGGCAGAGCGTCAAGAGACAGGTCGGTGTTCTTCCATCGCAGGTTGAATACAACAATCTCGTTCGAGTCCGGGTCAACGCCCCATGTGTCCTTTTCCATCGACATCGCCCACGAAAGGAGCGACGCCTCGGCATACGCACGACTATCAGCAGGAATCGCGTAGATCTGATCCACGAGCACTTTCGCCACAATGTGACCGACGCGATGCATCTTCGCATCCGCCAGGCAGGCGGTCAGCAAGTCGGATGCTTGGCGCGGCGCTCGCCCGATCATGGCCTGGCCTAACGTCGTGACGTGTTCGGCGACATTGGCCGTGGGCAGGAGTTCGTCGATGGCTCGAAGATGTGGCTGCCACTTGTGCCAGGGCTCATTAAGGTCAAGCTGCTCAAAAAACTGTTGCCGCAGCGGGGCACTCAGCAATACCTCACGGAACTTGGCGAGGTCCACGTTGTCGGGGAACAGGCCGCACTCGGCATCAAGTTCATCCAGCGACCTCGGCATGCGCGCGTAATAATCGGCGTCGAGGATCAAATTTTCCGCGATGTCCACCACGCGGTAAAACAGCCGCAATTGCTCCTCCACGGTCCCCACTTCCTTCTTGTAGCGGATATTCGGGAATCGCAGTCGTAGCGATCCACTGAGGCCACGAAGGAAAAACCGCACCTTGATCGGTTTGGCCAGTTCTCTTGCAGGCACATCAATGTCCGAGTCGAAGGACTCAATCGTTACCTTGGCATCGTCTCGGATTTCCTCGAGTCGTTCAGCCAGCGGATCAATGTATTGACGGCTCTGAAATAGCGCGTGATCGATACTCCGATACTCCTGCCCGGAGGGATCGGAGAAGCGGAGCGTGTAAAGTTGTTCGGAAAAGCGGCCAAAACACATATCCCGCACCTTGTCGAGGTCGAAGCTGCGTTTCGTTACGGCCCCGCCGTGCGCCGGGAATTGAGTTGGCTTCCCAGGCGGGGAGGGATCGGGTAAAATGATTCCCGTCAGGACAATTTGGACGATTCTTCGCCGCCGTGAGAGGCGGCCGGGTGCGATGCAAGGGTCGGCTGTGAACCGGGTCAGGTCCGAAAGGAAGCAGCCATAAGCAGTACCGGTCTTGTGCCGTCGTTTCCCCGGCCGCTTCGCGCGGCGGCGAGTTTTTCCGGTGTGGCGCAGGACGCTGGCGGCGGAGGTTCGGAGATGGCAGCCGCGTTGAAAATTGACGTGCCGCGCTGGAGCTGGAATCCTTCTGTCCCAAGCACGGGATCGAGGAACTCTCCCTGTTCGGGTCGATCTTGCGCGAGGACTTCGGTCCGCAAAGCGATGTAGATGTAATCATCGCGCTGCAACCGTCGCGAGAAATGACGCTGGAACTATTCATGCTGATGTGCGAGGAACTGTCAGAGTTATTTGGGGGACGGCGAATCGACCTGATTCAAAAACGATTGCTGAAGAATCCATTCCGGCGCCGCGAAATTCTTGGTACGCGCGAGATTGTCTGCGTCACCTGAATCTCACGTGGCTGTGGCGTTGTACGACATGCTGATCGCGGACGACCGGCGTACCGCTGGAGTGGAAAATCGCCCTACGGACGCCGCAAATCTCCGGAAAGGTTCATTAAAAAGCGACGCCGGAAGAATGGGCGCAACCGTCGCTCTTTTGATTGCCATCGCTTTCGATTTTTCAGCGATTTTCCGTTATCATAAACCCCTCTGGCCCCCCGGTCCGATCGGGGGATCGCATGGGCGATTTCCATGCGAATCGAGGCTATTTGGGACTTGAAAAACATGGCCGAATCCACGCCGCCGCCGCCGCCGCCCCCGCCCGCTCCGATCGATCGCATCGAGGACCTGCAGATCGAGCGCGAGCTGCAAGACAGCTATCTCACCTATGCCATGAGCACCATCATGGACCGGGCCCTGCCCGATGTGCGCGATGGGCTAAAGCCGTCACAGCGCCGCATCCTGGTGGCGATGAACGACCTGAACCTCACCCCGGGGCGCAAACACATCAAGTGCGCCAAGGTCGTCGGCGACACCAGCGGCAACTACCACCCGCACGGCGACCAGGTGATCTATCCCACCCTGGTCCGGCTGGGGCAGGACTGGAACATGCGCTACACCCTGATCGATCCCCAGGGAAACTTCGGGTCCACCGACGGCGATCCACCGGCGGCGATGCGGTACACCGAGGCGCGGATGACGGCGATCAGCGTCGAGATGCTGGCCGATCTCGAGCTGGACACCGTTGATTTTCAACCCAACTACGATGAGCGGCTCAGCGAGCCGACGGTGCTGCCGAGCAAGTTCCCCAACTTGCTGGTCAACGGCTCGACCGGGATCGCCGTGGGGATGGCGTGCAATCTGCTGCCGCACAATCTTCGGGAAATCTGCAATGCGATCGTCAAGGTGATCGACCAGCCCGAGGTGACCCTGCCGGAACTGCTGGAGATCGTCCCGGGTCCGGATTTCCCCACCGGGGGCACGATCTGCGGCCGCGACGGGATTGTCGAGGGATACAAATCGGGCCGGGGGCGCCTGACGTTGCGGGCCAAGATGCACGTCGAGGAGCCCAAGGGGGCGCGGGTGATGATCATCATCGACGAAATCCCCTACGGGGTGATTCGCAAGTCGATCGTCGAGTCGATCGCCGACTGCGTCAAACGCGACCTGATCAACGACATCTCCGATGTGAACGACCACTCCGGGCGCCAGCACAAGGTGCGAATCGTCGTCGATCTGAAGCGCGACGCCGATCCCAACGTCGTGATCAACCAGCTTTATCAGTACACGCCCTGCCAGATCACCGTTTCGATGATCAATATCGCGCTGGTCAACCGCCAGCCACGGACGATGGGGCTGAAGGAACTGATCGAGCATTTCATCGAGCATCGCCGTGAGGTGATCACCCGGCGCACGCGGTTCCTGCTTCGCAAAGCGCAGCAACGGGCCCACATCCTCGAGGGGTTAATTTTCGCGGTCTGCGACATCGATGAGGTGGTTCGGCTGATCCGCTCGAGCAAGACCCGCGAGGAGGCGATCGCCAAGCTGCGGGAAAAGGCGTTCCGCATCGCCGACGCCCATCCCAGCCGCGAGATCATCCCGCAAAGGCTGCTGGACCGCGCCGGCGAACATTCTCCGCTCACCGGCGCTGAGAACCGCGGAATCCTGCTCAGCCAGGCCCAGGCCGAGGCCATCGGGCGATTGCAGTTGATCCAGCTCGTCGGGCTGGAGATCGAGCGCCTGGTGAAGGAATACACCGACGTGCTGGTGGAGATCGAGGAATTCGAGCGAATTCTCGGAGATCCCGCATACCTGATGGACATCGTCCGCGAGGACGTGTTCGAGATGAAGGAAAAGTACGGCGACGACCGCCGCACCGAGATCACCGGCGCGGTGACCGATCTGAACATGGAGGATCTGATCACGCCCGAGGACGTGGTGGTGACCTTCAGCCATGCCGGCTACATCAAGCGCCTGCCGGTGGACACCTACCGGGCCCAGGGTCGCGGCGGGCGCGGGATCAAGGGAACCGAGGCCCGCGAGGGGGATTTCGTCGAACACCTGTTCGTGGCCAATACTCACGACCACCTGTTGTTTTTCACCAACCAGGGGCGCGCCTACGTGCGTCGGGTGTATCACATTCCCGAACTCAGCCGCACCAGCGCCGGGCGGGCGATCGCCAATCTGCTCGAGTGCCAGCCGGGCGAAAAGATCGCCAATGTGCTGGCGATCAAGGATTTTTCCATCGCGGAGCAATTCCTCATGTTCGCCACCCGCAAGGGCGTGGTGAAAAAGACGGCCCTGAGCGCCTACGGCAACATCCGCTCCAACGGGATCATCGCCATCGGCCTGGAAGACGGCGATGAACTGATCGGCGTGGCGGTGACCGGCGGCGGCGACCATGTGCTGCTCGGCACCCGCAGCGGGCTGGCGATCCGCTTCGCCGAGACCGATGTGCGGGCGATGGGCCGCCCGGCCGGGGGCGTCACCGGCGCGCGCTTCAAGCGCGAAGGCGATGAAGTGGTAACCATGCTGGTGGTGCCCAACGGCGACAATGCCGGGATGAAGGTGCTGACGGCGTGCGAAAAAGGGTACGGCAAGCGCACTGCTCTGGATGACTATCCGGTCAAGGGCCGTGGGACGCGCGGGGTGATCGACATCGAGACCACCGATCGCAACGGCGACGTGGTGGGCATGGCGATCGTGGACGATGCCGACGAGATGATCTTCATCACCGAGAAGGGAATCCTGATGCGCACGCGCACATCGGAAATCCGCGAAACAGGCCGTAATGCCCAAGGCGTGCGACTGATCAAGCTGGATGAAGGTGACAAACTGGTTGCGATGGCTAAGGTCGAAGCCGAGGAGGAAGAAGCCGGAGAAGCCGCCGATTCACCTGCCTCAGATGAACGAACGTCCGATGCGGGTGCCGTCGACGCCGACAACGCCCCTGCTTCGCCTGATGTCCCTGACGCGCGCGACGCACCTGCCGCCCCTGAAGCCCCTGACGCGCCTGACGCACCCTGACGCACCCTGACGCACCCTGACGCACCCTGACGCACCCTGAGGCGCCTGATGCGCCTGATGCGCCTGATGCGCCTGATGCGCCTGATGCGCCCTGACGCCCCCGCCGCCCCCGCCGCGCCGCCGCCTTCCACCGAACCTGCATCCCCGCCCGATTCTTTCGACGGCGCCGCGCCCCCCGCGGCTGATGAGTGACGCCAGCAATACGCGCGCAGTCCCCGGTCTTCTTCAATGTGGATAAAAGTGAAGGCGCGTAAAAAGTGGAGTCGTTCCTTATGCGGCCCGACCCGTCAGCGGTTCCATCGATGCCACATGCAACAGTGAGACGATCTTGAACTCCGCGGGGACACCATCGTCGGATATATCGATGCCTATCAAGATGCTGGTCCGTGTCAGGAGCGTCATCTCCGGGTGGCGAATCTCGAAAACCTGGCCACTCGACAAAGTCAGCTTCACAGGCTGAAAGGGGCGACGAGCGAGCATTTCTCGAAATGTTAGAACGGTCATACCCGCATCGTAGCGCCGTGGGCTTTACGCGACGAGTCCCCGCCGCGTCGTGCCGGCCGCGCCGATGCGTGGCGGGTTTCGCGCGCTGAATGTCGGCGTTCTCCCGGCATCAAGTCTATCGGGCTTCCCACTTTTCTTCGGCTTCGGGGCGGCGGATGTAGAGGGGGCGGAGGGTCATGGGGTCGGTGAAAAGGCCGGCGGCGGCCATGGCGATGCCGAGGCGGGCGACGGTGCGGGCTTGGGGCCGCCAGGTTTCTTCGGGGGCGAGGATCACGCCGGGGTCATGCTTATCCAAGGCATCGCGGTGATAGGCGATCGCGTCGCCGATCAGGTGGACCGGCCGGGGGGATCGGGAAAGGATGGCCTCGAGCGTATCGAGGCGGGGCGGCTCGGTTTCGATCCAATCGCAGGCACCCGGGTCCACGCTCGCGCTCGGGCCTGTCGCTGCGCTTACGCCTGGACCTGCGCTCGCGCCTGCAACAGAAAAGGTGACATCCATCTTTTCGTTATCGAAAAAACGGTGGATGTCACCTTTTCCGCCGTTGTCACCTTTTCTGCCGTCGCCTGGGCCTTCGCTCGTGGCCGGAACCGGGCCTGGGGCTGCGTTCGCGGTGGCGTTCGCGCGCGGGGGTGGGGCGGCGCGGTGGAATGTGGCGGCGTAGACCTGGCCGCGCTTGGCGTCCAGGGCCGCGACGGCATGGGTCGCCGAGGGCGGCGCGTTTTCCACCAGGACCCGAAGGCTCGGCACGGCGACGAGCTTCACACCCGTGGCCAGCGCCAGGCTCTTGGCCATCGCCACGGCGATCCGCAGGCCGGTGAACGATCCCGGGCCGATCGACAGGAATAACTCGGTTAGATCCCGCGGCGACCAGCCTTGCGCTCGGCACAGTCGGTCGAGTTGCGGGAGCATTTCCGCGGCGTGTTGCAGTCCGTGCGCAAACGTCTGCTCGGCGATCACCGAATCGCCATGCACCAGCGCGACCGAGCCGATCCGGCTGGAGGTTTCGATGGCGATGGCGCAGCGCTGGGGTTGGCTCATGGCTTGTCCGGCCTCGTCGCGGGCCTCAGGGCCTGCACGGTGAAACAGCGGCGGGTGGAAGGTTGGCTGATGGCTTGTCCGGCCTCGTCGCGGGTCCCACGGTCGTTGTCGCCTGCGTCGCGGGAACGAAGCCTTCCTCGCGCATCTGCTGGCGCAGTTTTTCGGTCTCCTTCTGGGCCTTGAATCGCAGATAATCGCGCACGTCCGGCGGGACCTGCGAGGCGGTCAGCGGGACTTGGATGCCGAGGTCGGGGATCGGAACCATTCCCAGGATCGGCTCGCCGCCGGATTCGGCCCCCGGGCCGTAGGCCGACTGGTTCCAGATGTAGACGCCTTCGGCGTTGGGCACATATCCCAGGCCGGTGAAGCCGGCGATGTTCTCCAGGGCCATGGCGAAGGAAGCGTTGTCCAGGGCCAACTGGATCGTGCGAAACGGCGCCGGGACCTTCTGAAGTGCGCCCGGTTCGATGGTGAGATTGACCCCGGCCTTCTGGGCCAGTTCGACCAGCACCTGGCCGACCGCCACGCCGTTAAAGCGCATCGTTATTCGCCGATCCAGCGCCGCTCGCACCTGGTCTTCTTTTCGGACCACCAGCACGTTGCGTCCCTCGGGATACCAGGTCGCCTTGGTTCCCCCGGCCAGCGAATCCAGGGCATCCATCAGGTTGGCCGATCGGGTGACGAACACCGCGTCGCGCAGCATTCCTTCACCGGCGCGATACTCCAGGGCGTAGGGGGTTTTCAGGTCGACCAGGCGTTGATCGACGGCCTCGAGGAGCTTTCGCAGGGTGATGCCGGGGATGGGGTTGGTGTCCAGGTCGAGGGGCGTGGCGGCGAGCAGATCGAGGATCGCCAGTTCCTCGACGGTCGCCCGGCGTCCGAGTCGTCGCAGGGCCGGGCACGGCTGAAGCTCGACCGCCTGCTCGCGCAATATGAAGGTCAGTCCGAGCTTGCGGCTGATGGCGGTGAGGGCCTGGCGAAGGGTCTGGTTCTGGGCCTTGGCCGTGACGCTGGTCTGTTCGCCCCAGGGCAGCAGGTCCCACACCGCTGGCTCGGCCTCGATGGCGACGCCGGTCTCGCGGGCGATCTGCTTGAGGATTTCCGGCAGCACGCCGTTGAGGTCCAACTGGACCTGGCGGTCCAGCGCCTCGTTGATCAGCGCGGAGGCCGCCGGATTCGCCGCCGCCGCAGCCGTGGTGGCGAGTCCCAGGACCATCATCAGCGCGCCCGTCGTTGTCCATTGATTGCCCATCGCATCACCTCCGGGTTCGGACGGCTTATGTTGTGTCAGGACATGCTGGCAATCAAGTCCGACATACATGGCGACTTCATCCTCGCGGCGGGCGTTGATGTGAATGAGGTTGCGTTGGGAGACGTGAACGCCCTTGGCCGCTCTACTGCGGCACCCCAAGCGGTGGCGGCGATCCCGCGATCACGGCACTGGGTTTGCAAGGAATCTCTTTTGTCAGCGGATCGCCGTGGACGGCGGTTCGAGAGAGAAGGTTAATTTATTCTCGAAGGAGATTTTTATGCGAATGATGACCCCCCCGGAACATCGTGAAGGGGCCGTGGCCCGGACGATTGAGCAGCAGACGGCCAAGCTGCCCAGCGATACGTTTTTGTGGTTGGCCGGTGCGTCGATCGCGGCCAGCTTGACGTTTAAGGTGTTGGGACAGGACAAGACGTCGCTGTTCGTCGGACAATGGGCCCCGACTTTCCTGCTGCTGGGGCTTTACAACAAGATCGTCAAGGTGATGGGTTCGGACTGAACCTTTGGACGTTTTGGTTTCGCACCCGCCGGGCAGATTGCCCGGCTTTTTTTATGGGGACGAGCGAATCTCTGGCAACGATGCTACGGCACAGTGGTACGCCCTGGTTTCGGGCAACACCTCTTCGCCTCTTCGCGTCCTCGCGTTCGATGAAAAAAGAAAGGACTGCCGGTTGAACCGGCAGTCCTGACGGATCCCATCAGATTGTGAGCAGGGGACTGAAGTTAGAACTTCACGCCCAGGCCCACGGTGTAGATGAACTGGCCATCGGAGAAGGCCTGGCTGGCATTGCTGCCTTGATCAAAGAAGAACTGGTATTCGGCCATGATCATGATGAACGTGGTCTTGTTCAGGAAGATCTTGACGCCCCCTTCGGGGGCCGCTTCCCACGTGTCGTTGACGGCATCGCCATAGACGAACCCGATGTTCACGCCGACGAACGGAACGACTTGACCGAGGTCGAAGTTGTAATCCGCGGCGACGCGAGTCGAGCCGTTGAGGGCGCTACCGACGCCCACGTCGGTGTAGTTGATGCTTTGACGCAGGCCCAGCTCGAGTTCTTTGGTCACAAAGTAACCAATGCTGGCGCTGGCACCGGCGGAAAAGCCATCGAAATCCGGCCCGTTGGCGGCGTTGCCCGCGAGGGTCAGTTCGATGTTGCCGGCTTCAAACTCGGCAAAGGACAGAGACGGCAGCGCGAAAAGGGTCGCGCAAGCCACGACGGCGAAGAGCTTCTGCAACATAGGTGAAACCTCCTAGAGGAACCTCATCTCCAACCGGCCCGTCCCCTCAAGGGGATTGTTCCGAGCGCAAAGGCTCGGAGAGTCAATTGGAGGCGGGGCACCAATGCCCCATGAACCAAACCCCCTGGGCGTCGCTCGCCGGATCCGTTTAGCGGGCAATGTCCAAGTCATCAGGTCCACTCGGGCCGCGCGATTGGGCCCGTGCGACACATTAACGGTTGAACCCCGTCAAGCATCGCCTCACCGCACCGGAACGTCCGGCATCGGTGAACATCCATCTATCATCGGCTGATCCGGTCGAATCCGGCCAGTCTATTTAAGATGTCTGACACGAATGTAGGGGAAGGGTTGACCCAAAGGAAGAGGGGATTTTTGACTCTTCGTCGGGTAACGCCTCGTATTTGATATAACCTCATTAAAAACATTAATTTACAAATCGTATTTTTCAATCCGAATGGGCTTCCATTTGGGTTGCCGGAGCGGTTCATCGCCGGGGACGGCGCTTTATCGGACGATTGAGCGAGCTAAAGTGCCGAACGTTGGCTCTGCTGCAAAGCCGCCCCATGACATGAACGCAATGGATCGCTCATCGCTGCGCCGAGGCCATCCCTGGAGATTGAGGTTGGATATCCGAGCGGTTATTCGGCGTCGCGAGGGTGAGTATCCAACGGCGGTTGCCTGGGCTGCCGATAATCTTCGTATGAAGACGGGTTTGAAGACTAAACGACTCCGAATGGTCCTGGCGGTAGGATGGGTGATCTGGGGGGGCGCGTGGGCGGGGGCCCAGGCGACTCAGCCGGCGGCCTCGCCGGCAGCGGCTTCGCCGGCGGCTACGGAGGATCCGGCGATCGCTTCGGCGGCTCGCTGGCAGGCGACGGTGCAGTCGTTCGCCGCAGCGCTGGCGTCGGGAGATCGGGCGGAGATCCAGAAAAGGCTGTCGGACAGCGCGGTGCTTCGGCCGTTGCGATCGCGGGAGGCGGGCGATTTACCCCGGATGATGGTGGGGGTGAGGGGGATGCTGATCGGCGCCCACGCCTATTCGCATCCGCCGATGGTGATGGCCGCGGACCTGGCGGCGGATTTCAAGAATGCCGAGGCGGTTCCGGATGACACCCGGCGTCGGATGGTGCCGGCGGATGAGTCGGAGATGAAGCGGGCGAACGCCACGGCGGTGCAGTGGCTTACGGATGTACTCAAGGCGTCCAACGGGGAGAAGGTGGGGGTGATCGTGATCTGGACGAGCGCGTTGCCGACGGTGAGCGCCGGGGAGATGACGTTTGTCCTGGTCAAGGGGGCCGAAATAAGCCCCGGGGAGTGGCGGATCGGACATGTGGTATATGGGTATCCGAATTTGAATCCGTGAAGGATGCCGGTGGGGTAAGTCATGTAGGGTGAGGGTTCATTTTTCACCAAGTTCCGCCCCGGCGCGGGGTGATGATCTGTGGTGGGGATGAAAACCCGACGATCTGAAGGATGCCGGTTGGGGGGGAGGGATGCCCGGAATACTCTGGGCGGCGGCGCCGATCGGAAAGATGGTGGGGACGAATCCCACCCGACGATCCACTGGTAACGGGAAGAAGCCTAGCGAATCGCGGCGAGGAGGCGGTGTTCCAATTGGGCAGCGCCATCGGCGTGGAAGCTGATCGCGATGCGTGCGACATGGATGCCCTCGGCGGCGTGCGGGGGGATTTTTACGGCGTCTTTTTCGGTGGTCACGATCATGCGGGCGGCGCTTTGGGATCGGATCTGCGCCAGGTCGGCGACGCTGTAACGATGGTGATCGGGCAGCGCTATCGACCCGGCCAGGGGCCGGCCCGCGAGGCGCTCGATCGCGGCGAAGAAACTGCCGGGTGAGCCGATGCCGCAGAACGCGAAAACCGCGGTGCCGGCGAGTATTGCCGGGGGATGGGCGATTGCTCGATCATCCACCAGATCGACGATGCGATGCTCGCACGCGAGAATCGGCACCGGCGATCGGCGCGACAGTTCGGCTACCAGACTGATTCTCGCCGCCGAGGGAATCTCATCGGCGTGCGTGATCACGATCACATCGGCGCGGCGCAGGCCGTCGATCGGTTCGCGGAGCAATCCGCGCGGCAGGACGTGGCCGTATCCGAATGGCTCGGTGGCGTGTACCAGCACGATATCCAGATCGCGGGCGGCCCGGCGATGTTGAAATCCATCATCGAGGATGAAGCAGCCGACATCGGGGGTTTCTTGCAACACTAAGCGGGCCGCGGCGACGCGGTCGGGATCGGCGTGAACGACGGCGCCGGGCAGCGCGGCGGCGAGCATCGTCGCCTCGTCGCTGATTCCTCCGGTCGAGCGGTATCCGCGCAGAAGAATCGCCGGACGGATGCCGCGATCGAGCAGTTTACCGGCCAGCCATCGCACCATCGGCGTCTTGCCGACCCCGCCGGTGGTGAGATTGCCGACGCTGAGGGTTGGCCGGTGCAGGGGATGGGCGGTGCGAAGGTTCGCGTCGAACATCCGGTTACGCATCCGGACGGCCGCAGAATAGAGCGGCTCAGCGCACGCCAATCCCCCCCGCGCCAGGGCGGCGCCGATCCCGCGGGCCTGGCCGCTGAGCAGTCGTTTTGCGCGATCTTCGCGGGAGGGGTTCATGCTTCCTCCCTGGCTCGCAGCCATTCATCGTCGTGGGTGTCGAAGATGATTGGGTGGCGGGGAATCGCGGCAAGGTCGAACGATGGCAGCAGATCGGCCGCGGTGTGGATGGGTCGGTGGGGGTTGATACCGCACCAGCGGGCGAGCAACTGGAGGATGCGGGACGCGGTCACGCCGGCGTCGCGGAAGCTGCTCAGGCGGGTGTCGCCGTGGCGCTTGGCCAGGCGGCGGCCATCGGTTCCCACGACCAGGGGGAGATGGCAATAGGCTGGCAGGCGGTCGGGCATTCCCAGGGCTTCATAGAGCGCGATCTGTCGCGGCGTGGAATCGAGCAGGTCGTCGCCGCGAATGACGTCGGTGATGTGCTGCGCTGCATCATCGACGACGACGGCCAACTGGTAGGCGGGGGTGGAGTCGGCCTTGGCGATGATGAAATCGCCGAGGCGCTGCCCGTCGATCTTCACGCATCCGGCAAAAGAGTCGTTGAACGTGACACGGCATTTCGGCATGGCGAAGCGGATGGCGGGCGGTCGGCCGGCGGCTCGAGCGGCCTGGGCGAGGGTGGTGAATCGCCCGCGACAGGTGCCGGGATAAACCGTCGCGCCGTCGTCGGCGTGGGGCGCGCTGGCGGCGAGGTCGATTTCCGAGCGGGTGCAGATGCACGGATAGGCGGCGCCGTCGGACAGAAGCCGATCGATGGCGGCGCGATGTTCGGGGCGTCGCGATGACTGGATGAGCGGGGGGCCGTCGAAGTCCAGGCCGAGCCAGTGGAGGTCGGCGAGGGCCTGCTCGGCGGCACCGCGCTTGATCCTCGGGCCGTCGAGGTCCTCAACGCGCAGGACTACTCTCCATCCGGCTTGTCGGGCGATCAGCCAGGTGATCAAGAAGGTGCGGGCGTTGCCGAGATGCAACGCGCCGGTGGGGGAGGGGGCCAGGCGAGTGGTTCGCATCGGTGGGGAGGGGGGCGAGGTGGCGGTGATCAGGGATTCTCTCCCGCCGGGGCGCTGGGGGCGTCATAATCAATGCGGGCGATGATGGACTCGAGCAGTTGTTGGTGGCGCTGGAACTGCGCGCGGGTCATGCCGATGAAGTTCAGCTCGTAGCTCTGGAGGGTCGGGCCGGATGGAACGTAGACGCTGAGCGTCCAGTTATAGATCGGGCTGGTGTCGCCGACGCCGGCGTCGGCGATCATCTGGCTGGTTGGGGCGATGCCGATGGCCTGACGCTCGAGGATTTTCAGCGGAGGGCGCTCGACGAGCCGGGCGATCTTCACTTTTTCAGGGTTCGCTTTCTGCTCGCGGCGCATGTCTTCGAGGCGCAGTTCGAGTTGTTCGGGGCGGGTCTTGCCGCGACCGGCGAGGAGAATTTGGAATTCGTCGCTGCCGGCGATTCCGCGCAGGCTCGAGAGGCCGCTTTCGCCGAGGATGTCGATTCGCCAGCCGTCGGGGACGCGGACGCACAGGGGCAGATGGGCGAGGCGAAGGGTATGGCGCGCCGCCGGATCGGAGGGTGTTGTCGCGGGCATCGCCGGCGCGGTGGCGGGGGGTGTGGCCGGGGGGGATTGGTCGCATCCGATCAACCCGATCGCCGCGGCAAGAAAGAGCTTCTTGTAACTTTGCATCATGGCATCTCCATCGAAAATCACCTGCGCACCATTTTGAACGGTTCGGGAGTCATTGCAAGTGGGCGGGCGCGCTCTTGCGGATGGCGGTGCGATCGCTATGGTATTGCACAGTCAGGTTGAAGCGCAGGGTGACGCATTCATACCGGTTACTTATTCATTCACCTTAGGACAACAGGCATGGCCAAGACGAACAGCCTTCAGGGCATGAGCATCGCGGATCTGGAAAAGCATATTGCCCGGCGGCGGGGTGAGATTCAAAAGCTCAGCCGCGAGCGCGCGAAGCTCAAGAGCCGCATGGACAAGATCGATTCGCGGATTACGGCGATGGGCGGGAGCGTGGACGGTGAGACCGCCGGTCGGGTCAGCCGTGGTAAGAGCCTGGTCGCGACCCTCGAGGAGGTTCTTCGCCGCGCCGGCAAGCCGCTCCCGGTGGGCGCTCTGGTGGAAGGCGCTCTCGACGCCGGTTACCAGAGCAGCAGCCCGCAATTTCGCAGCATCGTCAACCAGGCGTTGATCAAGGCTCGGGGCAAGTTCGAGTCGGTGGAGCGCGGGGTGTACGGGCTGCAAAAGCCGGTCAAAGAGGAGTAGGCGTTGATCGCCGGTGTCGATCGCGCAAGGGTCGGTGCCGACCCGGTGGTTGACCGCGCGAATCCTTAATTCCACGGTGCCGACTGCGCAAGGGTCTTTGCCGACCCGGTGGTTGACCGCGCGAATCCTTGATTCCGCAGTGCCGACTGCGCAAGGGTCTTTGCCGACCCGGTGGTTGACCGCGCGAATCCATGATTCCGCGGTGCCGACTGCGCAAGGGTCGGTGCCGACCCGGTGGTTGACCGCGCTGATCACTCGATGGCCGGCGCGGCGGCGGGGTCTGAGAGCTGTCCGCCTTCGACGTTGACGGCGTGTCGGGCATTGCGCTCATCGCGGAAGACCCGGCCATCGTGCAGATGAATCACGCGATGGCAGCGGTGGGCCACGCTCGGATCGTGGGTGACCAGCAGGATCGTCCTGCCCTGGGCCACGAGTTGGTCGAACAGTTCGAGGATCGCCTGGCCGGTCTTGGAATCCAGTGCCCCGGTCGGCTCGTCGGCCAGGATGATCAGCGGATCGTTGACCATGGCCCGGGCGATGCAGACGCGCTGCTGCTGCCCGCCGGACAATTGCGTCGGGCGGTGGTCGGCCCGGTCGGCCAGTCCCACGCGCTCGGCCAATTCCATGGCGCGTTTACGCCGCTGGGCCGGGGCGATCCCCAGGTAGAACATGGGGACTTCCAGATTTTCCAGCACGGTGAGCTGCTGGATCAGGTTGAAGTTCTGGAAGATGAAGCCGATGCTCCGGCTGCGGATCTCGCTCATGGCGTCATCGTCGAGCGAGCCGATGTCCACGTCGCCGAGGATGTATTGGCCGCCGGTGGGATTGTCCAGCAGCCCCAGCACGTTCATCAGCGTGCTCTTGCCCGATCCGCTGGCGCCCATGATTGCGGTGTATTCGCCTTGCTGGAAGTCGATGTCCACGGCGCGAAGGGCCGCGACCTCGATGTTGGTTCCCGGCTTGCGGTAAATCTTGCTCAACTGGCGGACGGAAGCAACGGGCGGCATGACGGCGATTGTACGGTGAATCGCCCGTGCGGTCATCCGCGGCGACGCTTGTCACGCGCCTGCCAGCGGCCCATACTGTCGTACCGATCGGGGCGCGATGAGCTGGACGCTGTTCAAATACATCTTCCGCGATCTGCTGCGAATATTTCTGGTCACGTCGGGGGCGCTGGCCGGGATTATGAGCTTTGGTGGGTTGCTGCGCCCGCTGACCAAGCATGGGCTGGATGCGGCGCAGGTCGGGGCCATGCTCAGCTATCTCACGCCGGCGATGACGGCGTATTCCTATCCCGTCGCGGCCTTGTTCGCCACCACGGTGGTCTATGGACGGCTCTCGGCCGACAACGAGATGACCGCCTGCCGGGCCGCGGGGATCAGCCACCTGGCGATCGCGCTGCCGGCGTTCGTGCTGGGGCTGCTGGTGGCGCTGGTGAGCTTGATCTTTCTGTGTTTCGTGGTGCCCACTTTTACGCTCAAGGTCGAGCGGGTGATTTACGCGAATATCGCCCAGCTCGTGGCCAACCAGATTCAGCGGACGCACCAGATCGGAATGCCCGGTAGCTCGTTCACGATCTACGCCCAGGAAGCGCATGTGCTTTCATCGCCGGAAGGGTCCGGCGCCCAGATCGTGGAGTTGATCGGACCGATGATCGTGATGGACGACAAGGGGAAGGTGCAGCCAGGGCTGCGGATTCCCAAGTCGTTTTACATGGCCCGCAGCGCCACGGCGTATTTCCGCGAGTTGGAGGGTGGCGACCGCTTCGAGCTGATGGTGCGGCTGGAAGGGGGGCTGCAATTCGCACGCAAGCCCGAAGGTCAGATTCGCGGCGGGATCCAGACGACGCAGTTCGGGCCGATCGTGCTTCCTTCGCCGATCAAGGAGAACACCAAGTTCATGGACATCCGGCGACTTAAGGAGCTGTACCGCGACCGCGACAAGAGCCGACGGATTCGTAATGCCCTGGATGAGTTCAGCCAGAAGGAGCAGGAGCAGCTTTATCTTCAGCAGATCGCCGAGGCGCTGGCGACGCCGGGGGGGCGATTCGTCGCGCGGTCGGAAGACGGGACCGATTACATGATCAGCGCGGCCGCGGGAAGCGTTCAACGGGTTCCCGGGGCGTTGATCGTGGGGGCGGCGGGCGGTCGGTCGGGGGATGTGGACGCGGTGAAGGGGGTGGGATTTCGCGTGAGTCGGGCGGGGTCGATGATCCTGGATGCCGAGTCGGCCGAGGCGAAGGTGAAGGCGGTTCCCGACGCCGAGGCGGGCGTGGTGGTGGTGTCGGTCGAGCTGCGCGATGCGGTGCTAAGAACCGACGACCTGCCGACGCCGCGGGCCAGCTATCTGCGCAGCTTCGTCGTGCCGATGCCCGATTCGCTGCGGGCCGTCGAGTTCACCAGCGCCGAGCAGGCTCTGCAAAGCGCTGATCTCTCCGGTGCCAATCGCCAGCGGTTGGTGAAGGAGATGATCGGCTTGGAGAACGGCCTGATCGCCGAGATGAACGCCCGGGCGAGCTTTTCGGTCAGTTGCTTTCTACTGGTGCTGGTCGGTTGCGCCCTGGGGATGATGTTTCGCAGCGGCAATTTCCTCACCGCCTTCGCCATCAGTTTCGTGCCGGCGCTGCTGAGCATTACGTTGATCGTTTCCGGCCAGCACACGGCGGAAAACGTGCCGTGGAACATTACCGATTCAAGCCAGAGCAAGCTGGACCTGGGGCTGGCGGTCATGTGGTCGGCCAACGTAATAAACGGTTTGCTGGCGGCGGTGATGCTGGGGCGATTGCAGCGGAAGTGATGATCGGACCATGCGGATTCTCGACCGATACGTGATCTGGACCTTCGTCAAGAACTACCTGATCAGCTTCATGGTGCTGGTCGGGATGTACGTCGTGCTGGACATGCTGTTCAACTTCGACGAGCTGGTCGATGTGAAGGGAACGGCCTCGGGCCCGGCGGTGCTGGATGTGCTGCGGATGCTTCGGGGCATCGGCGACTATTACTTTTACCAGACGTTCTTTTTCTTCGTGCATCTTTCCGGCGTGATCCCGATCGTCGCCGCGGCGTTCACCTTCATCCGCCTCAGTCGCTTCAATGAGCTGACCGCGTTCCTCGCCGCGGGGGTGCCGCTGCTGCGGATCGCGCTGCCGGTGATCGTGGCGGCGGTGATCCTCAACGGTCTGCTGCTGGTGGACCAGGAGGTGGTGATCCCGCAAATCAGCGACCACCTGATCCGCAGGCGCGACCAGATGCATATCAGTCAGGCGGTGAACTTTCCGATCCTCGGACTTCAAGACGGGGATGGGAACCTGCTGGTGGCGGCCCGCTACACGGTGCCCACGAGCCTGACCCCGGCGCGGATGGAATACATCAGTGTGATCTTCCGCGATGACAATTACGACGCGGTGGCGCAGGCGTACGCCGATTCGGCGGTGTGGGATGCGCGGCTGCGCGGTTGGCGCATGGAAGGAGGGTTGCTGGAGACGGGGTTAAGCCCCGACAGCCCGCCGACACCGCCCAAACCGTACCCGGTTTACCAGAGCAACATCACGCCCACCGAAGTGGCGCTGTACAAGCGGGGCGATTTTGTCGAGTTGCTATCGACCGAGCAGATCAACCAGTTGCTCAGTCGTCCCAAGAGCTACGGCGCGCTGGACCTGCTTCGGGTGAAGCATTTCCGGTTCACCCAGCCGCTGATCAACATCACCATGCTGCTGCTGGCGATCCCGTTCGTGCTGACGCGCGATCCAACCCGATTGAAGACGACGCTGCTGGTCTGCGCGGCGCTGGTGGGGGGCGTGATGGCGTCGGTGTTCGTCTGCCAGCAACTCGCCGGGCATCCGCCGCAAGGGGCGCTGGGCGAGAGCTGGCCGGCGCTGATGGCCTGGGCGCCGGTGATCCTGTTCGGCCCGGTGGCGGTGGTGCTGCTGGAGCGGATGAAAACTTGAGCCGATGACATCGTTGGGGATGCTTGTTGGAATGGTCATGGATCGACTCGTGGTATACGCCCTGATCGCCGCCGTGGGGCTGGTAATCCTGGTGCTGCTGGCGCGCTGGCTGGGCGGGGCGGAAAAGCTGCCGTACCAGGGGCGATCGGCGCTGCTCAGCGCCTCGGAGCGCGAGTTTTTTCGGGCGCTGGTCAAGGCCGTCAATGGGCGGTGGCTGATTTTCGCCAAGGTGCGGATCGCCGATGTGTTGATGGTCCCGCGGGGAACGCCCAAGTGGCTGAGCTGGCATTCGCGGATCGCGCAAAAGCACGCGGATTTCGTTCTGTGCGATCTAGTCACGACTCGACCGCTGATAATCATCGAACTGGACGACCCCACGCACGATCGGCCGGACCGCCAGGCACGCGATCAATTCGTCGATCAAGCCTATCGCCACGCAGGGGTGCCGATCCTGCACGCCAAGACCGCCCGAGCCTATTCCGTGTCGTCGCTGGCGCAGCAACTCACCGCCGCACGGGCTTCGGTTGGACAGCCACCTGCGTTGCCGGTGCCTGGGTAAATCGGTGGTTTTCGATCGAACCTGTCGCGCAATGGGTGGGGATGAGCCAACTGCTGGCACGCAGAGGCAGGTGAGATGCCTGCACCCCCAATGGGAACGGGTGTAGTGCCTGTTCTTGGCAAGCTTGGTTCATTCAAGAAAGAACCAGAGTACGAATGCCACGGATAAAGTGCCGCCGGTGTCCTCACCGGCGGGGAGGTGGGAATTATACCGCTCGCGGCCTTCAGTGAGACATCCGCAACGGCTCGGAACCTGCGGAATATCCCGGTTTTCCACAAGCGGATTGTGTCACTAGAGCCCGCGAGCGGTATACCGCCGGCGAGGACACCGGCGGCACAATGGCGATTGAACCGCCAAGGGATTGAGCTAGACCCATGGAACTGTGCTGGACGAAGTTCAGGATGTCCCCATTCGTGGGTCGCTCGGGTATCCTCGATGCGTGCGATGGATCATCGGGGATGTGCATGGGATGTGCGAGGCGCTTCGCGGGCTGCTCGAGGCGGTGCGGCGGCGCGATTCGGCGGCGCAGTACCTGTTCGTCGGGGATTATGTCAATCGCGGGCCGGATTCGGCCGGGGTGATCGAGTTGTTACTGTCGCTACCTGGCGGGTCGGCGCGGTTCTGCCGGGGGAACCACGATGATATTTTTGACCTGGTGCTCAGCGGCGGATGCTTCGCCGAAGCCGCCGCCCGGGCCGATCCGGTCGCGGCATTTCTCTGGTTCATGCAACACGGCCTCGAGGAGACGTTCCTGAGCTACGGGGTGGACGGCGAGGAGCTGGAGCGACTGTGCCGCGAGCCGTCGGGGTCGGGGATCGCGGCGCTGGCGATGTACGTCCCGCTGAGCCATCGCCAGTTCGTCCACTCGCTGGCACCGGTGCTGGAAGAGCCTGATCTGTTTGTCTGTCATGGGCGCTGGCTCGGGGGCGATCCAGATCATCTGCTGGCACCGTCGCTGCCGCGTTCGGCGGCGGTTCGCCACCGGGCGTTGTGGGAGCGGTTCAGCGACGAGGAAATTCTCGCCGAAAAATCATGGCGCCGGACCGGCTATTTCGGGCATACGCCGGTGGACACCTACTCGACAGTTCGTCGCCGCACCGGTTCGGCCGAATGGTGCCCGCTTCGCGGCCCGGCGATCGTGCTAGTGGACACGGCCTGCGCCCTGTCCAGCATGGGCCGGCTCACCGCCTGCTGCGCCGAGTCGGGGGAGGCGATCCAGGTCAATCGCGTCGGGGAAACGCTGTGATGGGCAGCGGGGATGTGGGAAATCCGCCTCGGTGCGACGGGGACATCCAGAATATCCCTTGGTGCCGTTGCGTGTCTTGTGGTGCAGGCTTCCAGCCTGCTGGGATCAAGAGGCAGGTGAGATGCCTGCACCACAATGGGACTTTAGCGGGCGCACGGAACGCACCAGATTATGGTGCAGGCTTCCAGCGCGCGGGCCTCCAGAGGCAGGCAAGCTTCCAGTCGCGTTGGGAGTGAAGAACGGGAAGGGCGCAAATGCCTGGTCGGGGGGGATTGTGGCAACAAAAGACCCCGGCGAGTTGTCTCGCCGGGGTCGGGTTTTCAGAGCGGACCCATTGCCTGTCGATCAGGCATGACGACGACGGAGCTTGCCGGCCACGAGGCTCAGCAGGCCCAGGCCGCCCCACACGCCCGCGGGCAGCGGGATGGTGGGATTGGGGTCGCCGCCGCCGCCGCCGGGGATGGTCAGCTTGACGCTGGCCCAGTTGGACCACTGCGGCAAGGCATCGGTGGGGGTCTCATGCACCCGCAGGCGCACGTTGTGGTCGCCCGGGCCCCAGCCCAGCGGGACGGTAAAGTCAACGAGGGCACCGGTCAGCTCGGCAGTGCCGTCGTTGTTGGCGTCCCATTCGTACATGTCCAGCGGATCGTTCTCGGCATCGTAGGAAGCCGTCCCGTCCAACTTGACCAGGTCGCCGGGGTTAATCGTGGTGGGATTCGCTTGCGGAACCGCCACGGGCAGAGCATTGATGCCCAGGGCCTGCGAACTGATCTCATCCACAAACAGAGCGCCATTGTGAGCACCTTGGCCGCAGTCCGCGGCCAGGATGGTCAGTTTCAGGTCGTGACCCGTCACCTTCGATGTATCAAGCTGGGCCTGCTGCCAGTCGGTGTACTTATACTGGCCCTGAGTTTTCAGCAACGCCGGCGGAAGATTATCCGACGCATAGAAGGTGTTCAGCAGATTCTGCCCGGTGGTCAGGTCGTCCAACCGAATGATGAAGTGGGGCTCTTCCTTATGAGGGTGACCCGGTTCCTGCAGCACCGCGTTCCACGCGAAATACAGATACGAAGCCGACCAGTTCTTGGCCGTCTGCTCGATCTGCGAGAAGTGGAAGCTTCCACCGTCATTGCTGTTGATCCGGGCGGCATAGTTGCCGCTGTAGACCTGCGGAATGTTCGCCGCGCCAAGGACTGCAATATTACCCGGCGTTACGATGGCGGACTGGTAAGGTGCGTTGCCAAACGTGTAATCCGCCGGATAATTCGGCCCACTGGGATCGGGCTTTTGATACCCATACCACAGACCGCCTTTTTCGGTCCAACCGTTGAAGTTTCCCGTTTCGAAGTCGCCGTTGCCGAACACATCGGCGAACGCCGGGGCACCGGCCAGGGTGGCGGCGGCGCAAAAGGCCAAAAGCTTGTTTCTCATACCGAATACCTCTGGGATCGAGGCGCGTAATCACCCAACGAGGGCGCACTACCCACGATCCGTGTAAAAAAACCAAAAAACCAAAACAACACGCGAAATGCAGGCCGAGCCTTACCCAAGGCTCAGGCCGAAAAACTTCCCATCCTCCTTTCACGGCCATTCGCGGCCGATTGATCTGACGCGCCTGCCGCTTTCATCGCGACCCGATCGCGTCACCCACATCCAACCGGCACAACCGAACTTACTCTCGGCCGGTCGGAGGTCATCGCCAGCGGCGACTTCCATTCAATATTCTACCCCGCCAATTGCCAGTCGGCAAGATAAATTCCGATAAAATGTGCGAACCCCATCTGCCGGGTCCGGAATTCTCGGACCGGGGGTTTGGGCCATCTGTACATTGCGACCTCATTCCCTATCATTTTCTCGCTCGTTGGGTTTTTTTCAAGGCGGCTTCCATGCAATCGATCATCACCGGCAAGGCGTATGTTCTGGGCGACAACATTGACACCGACCAGATCATTCCGGCCCAGTATTTGTCGTTCAACCCCAGCATCCCCGAGGAGCGCAAATTCTTCGGGATGTACGCCATGAGCAGCGTGCCCGAAGGCCAGCGCGGGCTGCCCGGCGGGGAGGTGCGGTTCGTGCGCGAGCATGAGTTCAAGAGCGACTTCTCGATTGTCATCGGCGGGAAGAACTTCGGCTGCGGCTCGAGCCGTGAACACGCCCCGCTGGCGTTGGCCGAGGCGGGCGTGCAATGCGTCATCGCCGAGTTCTACGCACGGATTTTCTTTCGCAATAGCGTCAATGGCGGATACCTGGTTCCGCTGGAGTCGGTCGAACGGCTGGTCGAGCAGATCAAGACGGGCGATGAGCTGGAAGTGCATCTGGACGAGCAGTTCGTCTTGAACAAGACCAGCGGCCGCCGTCATTTGCTTCGCCCGCTGGGCGATGTGCTGCCGATCGTCGAAGCCGGCGGGGTCTTCACTTATGCGCGCGAATCGGGAATGCTGAAGTGAGAGGGATGAAGAGAGTTGAACGCGAAGCGGCGAAGGCGCGAAGAAAGATCGAGTGAGGTGGCCGGGTGGGAGCGCCGATGAGGGTTTGGGGTGGTTTTCTTGGGGGCAATCAAGCGATTTCCTGATCGCACGTCTTTCTCGCTCCGACGGCTCGGCGGGCGCGACCCCCATTCGTAGACAAGCCACACCCTCTCTTTCCTTCATCTTCGCGCCTTCTCGCCTCGCGTTTAATCTTTCCTGACCCCCCGAGCGACAGCGCCCGCAGCGCCTCGAGGTTCACTGCGTCCCAGTCTCGCCCATCCGGGTGTTTCTCCTTGGGCGTTTCCAGGATTTTCGGAATTGTTTTGAAGTACCGGTCCCGCAAAAATGGGCGAAAGCCCTCGGGTCCGATGGTGCCCAGCCCGATATGTTCGTGACGATCCACCCGGCTGCCCAACGGCCTTTTCGAATCGTTCAGATGCAGCACCCGGACCTGCGAAAGCCCGATCGTCGCGCCCAGCTCACGCCGAAACTTCGCGTATCGCCGACCCCGGAAATCGTATCCGGCGGCGAACAGGTGCGCGGTGTCCAGACAGACCCCAAGACGCCCGGGATCGCCGCAACGCGACAGAATTTCGGCCAGATGTTCCAGCCGGTGCCCCAGGCATGTCCCCTGCCCGGCGGTGGATTCCAGACATGTCAGCACCGTCCCTTTCGCCTCGGGAACGGCGGCATGAACCTCGTCCAGCGCCCGCGCAACCCGCACCAGACCGGCCGATTCCCCCTGCCCCATGTGCGCCCCGGGATGCATCACCAAGTACGGGATCCCCAGAATCGCACAGCGCCGCACCTCCTCGATAAACAGCGCAATACTTTTTCGCCACATCTGCCGATCCGGCGACGCCAGGTTGATCAGGTAGCTGGCATGGCTGACCGTGTGCCGGAACTTCATCCGCCGGCAGTGCGTCTTCCAAAGTGCGACAGCCTCGTCCAGCAACGGCGGGCAACGCCACTGCTGCTGGTTCTTGGTGAACACCTGCACCGTGTCGAACATCAGACGCTCGGCCTCGAGAACCGCATGATGCATGCCGCCGGCGATCGACAGATGAGATCCAAACACGATCCACGATCCTTTCATCCCGCCGGCGAACGGCTGTCACCGAGTCCCCATCTTCGCGGCAGGCCGCGAACCCCATTCAGGCCCTGACCCCTTCATGCGTATGCCCTTCGTAGAGCGTAATCAGTTCCGCCAGGTGGCGCTGATGGGAAATCACCGGT
The DNA here is from genome assembly GCA_038329845.1 of Tepidisphaerales bacterium. Lineage (GTDB taxonomy): Bacteria > Planctomycetota > Phycisphaerae > Tepidisphaerales > Tepidisphaeraceae > JBBQNJ01. The sequence goes on from JBBQNJ010000005.1 coordinate 65,153, forward strand.
CGCAGTTGAAGCGCGGCATCGGCCATGGCGGCGCGGCGGGCTGGATCGAGCATCGCCCGCGCCGCCTCGGCGAACGCCGGTAGATCGCGCCAGGTGTCGATGATGAACCCTTCCCGCCCATCACTGATCGCCTCATGCGAGCCAGCGTGGCGCGAGACGATCACCGGCACGCCCATGGCCAGCGACTCGAGGACCACCAGCGGGCAGGGATCGACCCTCGCGGGAAAAAGCAGAAAATCGGCGGCGCGATAGAACGGATAGATGTCCGCCGCGGCACCGGTGAAGATCACGCGATCGGCGATCCCGCGCGACCGCGCCAGCCGGAGATATCGCGCCGGATCATCGCGACCCACCACCAGCAGCGCCAGCCGCGGATCATTCACCCGCGCCACCGCCTCGATCGCCTCGGCCACGCCCTTGCGGGCAAAATCCTGTCCCACAATCAGCGCGACAACGCGATCGTCGCCCAGGTTGAATCGACGACGGATTTCCTTTCCGGCATGCGGATCGCGCTGCGGATCGAACCGTAAAATGTCGATCCCATTGAACAGTTTTACGATCTTCTCCGGGCGCGCGGGGAAATACGCCAGCGCTGATCGCCGCATCCGCTCGGTGAGGCAAAGGATCGTCGGCGGCGAATCGCCGGTCATCATCCCGCGCTCGATCCGCGCGAACAGAAGACGTTTGCGATTCAATTGCGTCCCCAGCCGTGCCAGGGCGCGTGCCATCCCGCCGCGGTAACGCTCATGCCCATGGTCGATGCTCTCGACCGCCAGACCGGCGTGCGGGTGATAGAAGTCGCACCGCCGCACCGGCAGCATCGCGTGAACGATGTCGTAGTTCCGGTGATTCAAGGCATCGTCCAGGGATTCGAGGAACCGCAGATACTCAGCGCGGCGAGTCAGCCCCGACGCCGCCACTTCCACGCGTTGGACCTGCGGCAGACCTTCCGCCCCGGGGCCGAAATCCCGCGCCAGCAACGACACCGAATGCCCGGCGGCGACCAACGACCGAGCCACGCCCGAGGTGTACCCCTCGGCCCCGCCGCGGGAGGGATCGGCGTGATAAATCACCAAGGCGATGTTCATGTCGTTCGGTCCCGATCCCCGGCATCAGCGCTGGGTGAATCACCGGGTGCCCAGGTCCAGATCATCGGTGGAATCGAGACATTGCGATGGGGCTGTTCCGCTCGCAGATGCACGTCATGGCGGGCCATTCGACGGATTTTCCGCGCGATCGCCCGTTCCAGACGACCGGCCGCGGAACATTGCCCCCCGGCATATCGCGCAAGCCAGCGCCCGCGCTGCTCATCGGAAATCCCCAGCCGCTGAATGCTGAAGCAGAACTGCGCCAAATCCTTGATGATCCATCGACGGTGGGTCAGGCACGGCAACCGGCGGACGCGGGCTAAGTCGATCAACCGCAAATCCACAACACGATGGTCATCGATATGGGCAAGAAAATGGCACAGATACAGATCACGGTGATGCAGCCCCGCGTCGTGCAGTCGCCTCACCATGTCGGCGGTCGGGCCGAGCAGCGCTTCGAAGTCGATCTGCCCGCCCTCGATCAGTTTATCGCACGGCACGTAGCCGCTCAGATCGTCGAAGATCACGAACGAGCGACCGTCGGACTGCTCGCCCCAGGCGACCATCGCCGCGGTGGGAAGCTTCGCATGCACCATGAGCTGCCACCCGGCCGCCTCGGCCGCCGCCGGACCGCTTCGGCCGCATCTCACGGCGGCATATCGCTTCAGATGCCAGCGGATTCGCCGCGACTCGCCTGCCGGCGGCGAAAAGTCCATCTCGAATGCGCAGTTTTCCCGGTCGGCAAGGGTTCGCCAGACGCGAATTCTCGGATCGTCGAATACCCGTTGGGGATGATCGAGCCACCCGCACGCCGCCAGCGCCGCCTCGTACCCGGCCGCCCCATGCAGTCGCCCGCTCATCGTCCGCCGCATCGAAATGGCCGCGCCCTCGCTCATCAACAATGGCGACTGTAAAGATGGCGATTCCCCCGTGCAAATCAGCAGGGGGGCGAGGGCGCGATCTCGTTCCCCCGATGCGCCCGCGAGTTCGTTAGCCCCAAGCGCCAGCCAGGAGATCGTTAGCCCGAAGCGCCAGCGAGGAGATCGTTAGCCCGAAGCGCCAGCGAGGAGATCAGGAGATCGGGGGTGAGCCGCGCACGAAGTAAGCGAACACATATTAAAAACCCCGCTTACTTCGTGCGCGGCTCATTCACGCGCCGTGGGGGCGAGTGTGGGCACCGCGCCCCGCCACCCCGCGGTCCCTCGCTGGCGCTTCGGGCTAACGCGATGCGGACATCGCCCGCTCACTCCCTCACCCCCAACACCTCCCCTGCTCGATGCCAATAGGCGTGATCGAACCCGAGCCGATGCTTGATCAGGATGTCGCGGCGGAGCCAGTTTTCCTCGGCCATCAGCTCGAGAGATTCGCCCAGGCCCAGCCGCCGCACGGGCGGGATCGGCAGGATCGGCCAGTCGCTGCCGTGAACCAGCTTCGAGCGCACGACCTCATCGGCGAAAATCGCGTCATAAGCGCACCATCGCATCGGTAGATTCAGCGCCGATGTGTCGCCATAGGCATGTTCGTATTCATGGCAAAGCCGCACGAACGAATCGAGATAATCCACATCGTCCGGGCGCGAGCGCGTGCCGCAGTGGGCCATGATCACCTTCACGCCGCGCTGAAGCGCCGGGACCAGCAACATCGGATCGGCGGTTGCGCGGTCAAGCTGCGGCAGCGAGGTCTCCCCGCCGGTATGGCAAAGCAGCGTGATCCCGTGATGGGCCATCGCCTCGTAAAAACCGAAGCATCGCTCATCGCCGGGATTGAAGTTCTGCGTGATCGGCAGCCACTTGACGAGCACCGCCCCCGCCGCGATGCAGCGTTCGAGTTCGGCGACGGCATCTTCCCGATAGGGATGGACCGACGCCCCGAACAACACCTTCCGATGCCCCGCGGCCAGGTTGATCACGTAATCGTTGGTGACATACAGGTGAGTATTGGCCCAATCCGCCTGGCCATCGGGCGCGTGAACGGCATCGAACGCCAGCACCACCGCCGCATCCAGTTCGGGAGTTTGATCCAGCGTGGTGAGCAGCCGATCGCGCAGCACCGACTCGGTGTCGGCGTCCAACCCCTCGAGCCCGAACTTCCACCGCATGAACCGGAACGGCAGCGACCGATCCAGCCGCGCCGACATCAGCCCATGTCCCGGGGAACAAGCGGCGATATGCACATGGACATCGAGGATCATGGCCGGCGGCGATGCTACCGCGCCATCACCGCTTTTGCGCCACCAGGATCAGATCGGCGCTCGAGGCCGGGTCGTATGCAGCGCGATCGTATCCGCCGAACGCCTGGCAATCACCGGCGCCGCCATTCCCAACCCATTGCCGCAATTGTTCGATATCCAACCCCAGCAGCCGACTCGTGGGGGCATGTAACCGGGGCACATCCGAGTCGAGCGAAACGAGAATCATGTCCACGAACCCCAGTCGTCCCGCGCGATGCACGCCCTTGATGATCATCATCTCTTGATCGCCCAGCCGCCGACGAAGGCACTTCTGCCACGTCACCGGCCCATCGCACAAGCGCCAGAGGTTCAGCAGTTGGATCACCACCGCCCCGCCGGAGCGGACCGCCCCCAGCATCGCCTCGACGGCGGGCCCGGCGACCGATTCATCCGCCGCCAGGGCCAGGGAATTGCCCACGCACACGGCCACGTCGAACGCTTCGGGCGCTGCGGCAGGTTGATCGAACCCGCGAACCACCCAGCGCAGATTCGCCGGCTCTCCGTGCGCCGACCTGGCCCGGGCGATCATCGCCGCCGACACATCCGCCGCCTCGACCTCCAAGCCCCATTGATGAAACATCGCCGCGTGATGGCCGGCGCCGCAGGCGGCGTCCAAAACCCGCTTGGCGCCGATTCGATCAAAGATCCACCGGTAAAACGGTGTCTCGTTCGCCAGCCGTCGCGGCCAGTCGATCATCGCCTCGTACGCCTCGGCCACAATCACATCATCGAAGGATCGTTCGGCCATCTTGCCTCCCGCGGCTTACGCCGCGGCATCCCCTGGCTTTCGCCGCGGCCTCCCACAGCTTGCGCCTTTGCCTCCCGCGGCTGACCCCTTTGCCTCCCGCGGCTCTACGCCTTCGCCGGTTGGCGTTTCTTCTTCGGCTCTCGCGGATTCAGGCAACGGTCGAGGTTTCGCATCGCCTGTTTCAGCCGATGCTCGTTCTCCACCAGCGCGATGCGCACGTACGATTCACCATGTTCGCCGAAGGCCCGGCCCGGCGAGAGCGCCACCTCGGCCTCATCCATCATGCGCAGGCAGAACTCGATCGACCCCTCGCCGGATTTGAAATGCTCGGACTTGATCCTAGCCCAGACGAACATGCTCGCCCGCGGGCGCTCGTAGGTCCATCCCAGCTTGTCCAGACCCTGGCAAACCACGTCGCGGCGATGCTGATACACCTTGGATTGCTCGCTGATGCCCGCGCCGCATTCGCGTAAGGCGATCACGCTGGCGATCTGGATCGGCTGGAAAATCCCGTAGTCGTAATACCCCTTGATCGTCGCCAGCGCCTTGACCATCTCGGCGTTGCCGGCGCAGAACCCAACCCGCCAACCGGCCATGTTGTAGCTCTTGGACATCGTCGTGAACTCGACGCCCACCTCCTTGGCCCCCGGAGTGGCAAGAAAACTGGGGGCCTTGTATCCATCGTAACACACCTCGCCATAGGCGAAATCCGAGATGATCATGATCCCGCGCCGCCGGCACATGGTGATCGCACGCTCCCAGAAGCCGGGATCGATGGTCATCGCCGTCGGATTGTGCGGGTAGTTCAAGATCAGCAGCTTGGGCGTGGGATACAACCCCTCGATCGTCCGCTCGATGCGGTCGAGGAACGCCTGGTCGTTGCCCAGCGGCACGCGGATCACATTCGCCCCGGCCATGGCGACGGCATAAATATGGATCGGAAACGCCGGGTCGCCGACGATCGCGGTGTCGCCCGGGCCAAGCATCGCAAGGCACAGGTGGCTGAAGCCTTCCTTCGAGCCAATCGTGGCGATCACCTCCGTCTCGCTGTCCAGCTCGACGCCGTATTTATGCTTGTATTTGCGCGCCACTTCCCGGCGCAGACCGGCGATCCCCGTCGAAACGCTGTAGCGATGGTTCCGCGGATCACGGGCCGCCTCCATCAGCTTCTGCACTACCGGCTCGGGCGTCGGATCGGTCGGATTGCCCATCCCCAGGTCGATGATGTCCACGCCCGCCACCCGCATGTCGTGCTTCATCTTGTTGATGCGCCCGAACAAATACGGCGGAAGACGATTGATTCGTGAAGAGACTTCAATTTTGAACGGTGGCTGGCTCATAGTGATCTTTCGGCGCTGCCGCGCCCTTCTCGTGTGCCGGCGCTACAATCGCCGCGGACCGGATGGCCTGGATACAAACAGTGTATCGCGCAACCGCGAATTGTCGCGGTCAATGACCGGCGGGGGAGTTCGGCGTCGCACCGGGCCCGGCAGCCGCAGGACGTTCGCCGGCGGGCACCGGCGCGGGATTGCCGGCGGGCGCGGGATCGCCGGCGGGCGCGGGATCGCCGGCGGGTGCCGGCGCAGCGTCTTGCGTCGAGGGCATTCCCGGAATGTGCGGATCGGGCAAGGTGGACGGCACCGGCGGCAACAGCCGCCGGGTGGACGGCCCGCTCGTCGTCGCGGCCCGGGCGCGGTCCTCTTCCATGCGCTTTTCGATCGCCTGACGCTCCTTGATCTCGCCCCGGGCCGCATCGCGGCGCTTCTCGTACTGCGCCCGCAGCGTCGGATCGAACACCTCCAGCGAGTTCAGCGCCGCCCGGCCCAGTTCCACCCGCAGCTCATTGATCTTCTGCTCCACCAGGCGCTGCTCGACTTCCTTGGCCACCGCCTCGCGGACATCCTCGAACTTCACCGCCTTGGGCGCGATCCGCTGCTCGAGCTTGATCAGGTGATACGAATCCTGCGCCCCGACCGGTTCGGAAACCTCTGCTTCCTTCAGCGCGAACGCCACGTCCTTGAAGACCTGCGGATATCCCGGGGTGTTGCGGGCGAACGCCGGAAGCTCGCCCCCCAGCGGCGCGGTGCGGGGGTTGATGCTCATCTTCATCGCCACCTGCTCGAACGGCGTGCCCGATGCCAGCAGCCGCTGCGCCTCGGCCACATCCTCCAGACGCTTCAACTGGATATGGCGGACCTTGATGTTCTCGCCATACATCACCCCGAACGCGGTGCGAAGATTGTCCTCGGTGATCTGTCCGGCGATGGCCCGCTCGGCCACTTTGCGAAAATAGGCGTTGGTCTTCATCGCCAGATCGAACACGCCCGGCGGCGTGTTAGTCTTGGCCAGGTATTGATCCAGCGCCTCGGTGCGCTGATTGGCGGGCACCCCCAGTTTTTCCAAATTGATCTCCCGTTCGGCGAGAATGTCCTGCGGCGTGACCTGGATGTTCTTTATCGCCGCTTCCTGCTCGATCAGCTGCAATTGCACAAGCATCAACAGCACATTCAGCCCATGGGTATCGACCAGGGCCTTGTAATATTCGGCCTGGCTGATATCGGCCCCACCGACGCGGGCGACGGCTCCCCGCTCATCCATCGTCCCCCGCGCCGCCGCCGCCGGCTTTGCACCGGGAAGTTCTTCCCGCCCCCCCCGCGCGCACCCCGTCCCCCCGCAGGCAATCGCCCCCGCCACGATCAATCCCACTGCCCCGCGCCGCCGATATCCAATGCCCAACATTGTCGATCCAGCTCCTAACCGCCCAACTTCCACCTTGGATTTCCAACCCGCGCCCCGCGATTTCCAATCTCAATTTGAAATCCGAAACCCAAATCCCAAAATCTCAAATCCCAAATCTGAAATCTGAAATCTCAACCCCCAAACTCCTAATTCTTAATCCCCAATTCCTAACTCTTCCTCCCCGCCCAGCGGTGATATTGTTCCCGCAATTCCTGCAACTTCGTAAACGCCGGCTTCGGCTGAAACCGATCATCGAGCAATCCGCCCCCCGGCACCGTCGGATTCAAATCCGCCAAGTTCGCCCACGCCACGCTTTCCACGTACGGCTTGCTCAACGCCAGTCGATACACCGCCTCCATCCACTCGGCCTGCAATTGCGGATCCCATGGCCGATGCCATCGCCCCGCCGCCGATGGATCGAGCTTGCCTTCCGATTGATCGCCCGGATCGGCATTGGCCCGTCCCGGGGCGGCCACGGCGGTGAGAAACACCGGCCGGCCCAGCGTGGCGAACTTGTCGAGCATCACGCTCAATTGAAACAAGTCGCGCATAAAGCTGCCCGGCCGCGGAACTCCCAGCTCCAGGCGAAGTCCGAAGCCCTCGAAGTTGATCCCCGCCTGCGCCACCATCTCGGCATACATCATCGGCGCCACGCTCGATTTTCGCGCGTGATATTCCCCGAACGGCTGGGTGATCGACACCAGCGTCCGGGCGTTGGGAAGCATGTTCTTCACCTGCGAAATCAGCAGTCGCGTCAGCTCGATGATCTGCTCGAAACTCAACGGAAACAGCGAATTGACCGGCAGCCCCGCCACCACGTCCCACACCGCCACCGCCTTGCGATACCGCTGCACCACCTTTTGCACGTATTCGTACGCCAGCTCGCGCAGCGTGTCGAAATCATGTTCCCAGATGAACATCCAGTCCGGCACCGCCTCCTCGCACAGATGGATGATCGGCCCGCCGATGATCGGCATCTTCTTGCGGGCCAGCAGCTCGACCCATTCGTCCACCGCCTCGGATTCGAACACCTGCTCACGCGGCTGAAACTGCTTCCACGTCAGCGGCAGCACGACGTAGTCGAAGCTCGACGCCATCGCGTCCTTGTAACGCTGGTTGGGGATCGTGGGATCGACCTGGCAGCCGAAGATGTGGCGGACGAACTGCCCCGACGCCCGCCGCCGATTTAACAGCAGTTCGGCATGAAACAGCGCCAACTGCTCGGATAGATCCACCGAGAGCATCAACGATTGATCGGCCAGCTTCGCCGCCTCTTCCGGACGATCCAGCGCCCCCAGGGCATCGGCCAGCAGCGACTGCGCCTCGCGGAACTGCGCCTGATATTTCTCGACCTTCGGAAAGTCGAACAGGTTCCAGTCTTCCTGCTTCTGCACGATTTTCATCAACCGGAACCGCGCCAGCTCGACATTCAAGTTATACGCCTTGGCCGAATGCTGAAGCCGCGTCGTCTCGATCTGATACATCCCCAGCGGACCTAGATCCCACAGCAGGCTTACCCCCACGGCATGATCATCCGAGCGGTTTACGCACAGCAGCCCATCGCGGAAAACGACCTCCCCGGTGATCGGGATGCTCTCCGGACCAACCGCGATCGCCGCCGTCGGGGCGAACGTCGTCAACCGCACTCCATCGCGATATATCTCGAACTTGACTGGCATGGGAGTGCGGCATCTTAGCAGAGCGCCAACTTCCCTCAACCCGGCAAGAAGGGATTGTGGCGCAAGCTTCGAGCTCGCCCGTGGACCCGCAGGCCCAACGCCTGCAATTGTGGTGCAGGCTTCCAGCCTGCCCATGAGCCCGCAGGACCAAAGTCAGCAATTGTGGTGCGGGCTTCCAGCCTGCCCTTTTGCCCGCAGGCGGGAGGCCTGCACCCCAAGAATATTCTTGATGTCCCCGTTCCCGCGGTCTAAAGCGTCGCCGGATGCGTCGCGACCAGCGGGCGGTCGTTGGCCGCGGCCCGGGCCCCGCGCGGCAGCCCGATCGTTTTGGCGCTGATCTTGTCCTGCAACCGCATGATCCCCTCGATCAGCGCCTCCGGCCGCGGCGGGCAGCCGGGGACATACACATCCACCGGCACGATCAGGTCCACCCCCTTGACGACGTTGTAGCCGTATTTGAAATACGGCCCGCCCCCAACGGTGCAGGCGCCCATGGCGATGACATACTTGGGATCGGGCATCTGGTGATACAGCCGCTTGACCCGCGAGGCCATTTTGTAGTTGACGGTCCCGGCGACGATCATCAGATCGCTTTGCCGCGGGCTGGCGCGGAACGCCCCGGCCCCGAAGCGGTCCAGGTCATAGCGCGATGCCCCCACCGCCATCATCTCGATGGCGCAGCATGCCAACCCGAACGTCATCGGCCAAAGCGAGTTCTTCCGGGCCCAGTTGATCCCGAAATCCAGGCTGGTGACGATCAACCCTTCTTCAAACCGATTCTCGATCCATGACATCTCAAACACCTTTCCCGTTGCGGAGGTTTAAACGCGAAGACGCGAAGTGGCGAAGGGAAGACCTCGTTTCTCGGCTCGGTCGTCCTCCAGGATAATCCGCGATAATCCGCCACCTCGCCGACCCTTTTTCACCGCGAAGACGCGAAGGGCACGAAGAACAGAGCGAGCATCCGGTACACAAGGCCTGCTCTTGCCTTCCGGGCTTTCACACCGCCTAGGGCGGCGGCGCCATATTCATTCCTCTTTGTGCCTCCGCGCCTTTATGCCTCCGCGCCTTCGCCTTACGATCTCCCCATCATTCTCGCGATATCCTGATACGTCACGAGCAGAAAAACGCCCAGGATCAGCGCCATCCCGATCACCTGCGCGATCGACTGCGCCCGCGGGCTCAGCGGCTTGCCTTTGATCTTTTCGATCAGCAAAAAAGTGAACAGCCCGCCGTCCACGATCGGGATCGGCAAAAAGTTCACCACCGCCAGGTTCGCGCTGATCATCGCCAGAAACCAGATCAGCCAGTCGGTCCCCTTGTACGCAAACTTGGTCCCGGCGTCGAAAATCCCCAGCGGGCCCATCAGGTTCTTATGGCTGATGTCCCCGGTGAACATTCGCTGAAGCGTCAGATAAAACTGGAGAATGAAGTCGCGCGTCTCGATCGCGCCCCACGCCGCGGCGGTGAGCGGATTGGACGTCTTTCGCACCTCGATCCGCTCGCCAAGCATCAGATGAGTGGTGTAGCGCATGTCCCGAATCGCCGCCAGCGATTCGGCGGGCAAGGTCAGAGTGAACTGCTCATCGCTACCGCGCGGCGTCTGCGCCACGATTTTCATCGACTGCCCGAAATCGATCTTCGCCATCGCCTCGCGCACGTCGAACCAGGTGGATACATCTTGGCCGTTGATCGACACCAGCCGAGAGTTCTTCGGGATTTGCAGCGACGCCGCGGCGCTGGCGGGTTGCACGCCCGCGACCACCGCGTGACGCTCATCGTATCCCAGCCCGATTCCCATTCCCCGCCGGCCCTTGCCTACCGACAGCGACGGAATGATCGGCTCGACCGTGACCGACTCACCCTGGCGCAGCACCGTCAGCTCGACCGCCTGCCCTGCCTCACCCGCCTTGTTCAGCGCCTGCATCAATTCCGATGTCGTCGGCGCGATCAGCAAATCGGTCCCCATTTTCGCCGACTCGACCACATCCCCGGGTAGAATCTTCCCGCGCGCCGGGCTGTTCGGCAGCACCGTCTCGACGCGCACGCGCGGGATCAATCCGGCGATCGCAAGGTCGTCGCCGTCGAACGAGCGGGCGAAGTGCGGCTCGACTTGCGCGATCCGCTGATCGCCCTTGGCGTCGCGGATCGTGATCTTCACCGGCTGCCCGCCCGATGCCTGCACGGCGTGGTCCAGCTTGTAGTAGTCATCCTCGCCCACCCCCTCGCCGTCCACCGCCACGATCGTGTCGCCCGGCGCCACCGCCAGCGCGCCCGCCGTCAGCAACTCGGTGTTCCAGTCTCCCTTGATCGCCTGAAAATCGCGGACCTTCAGCCCCTTCAGTGCCCGCGGCGGCTCGATCCCGATCCGCAAAAACTCATTGCTGTCGCGCCCCGGACGACGCGGCGTGATCTGCAGCGTCTGCTCCTGCCCATCGGCGCGCCGAACCGTGATCGGAACCGTCTGCCCCTCGGAAACCAGCGCTGGATAAAGCGTGATTTTCGTGAAATCCAATTGCGGACGCCCGTCGAAGCTGAGAATCCGATCACCCACTTCCAGCCCCGCGGCCTGGGCCGGCGACCCGGCGGCGATCCCGCCCACCACCGTCGGCGGGGCGTTGAACCCGATCAGAAACAGCACCATGAACCCGATCCCCGCCAGCAGCACGTTCATCACCACCCCGGCCGAGACGATCACCATCCGCTTGCCGATGCTCTTTTTGTTGTATGCCCGCGGATCCTCGGCCACCGCGTTGGGCTTGAGATCATCCTGCCCCAGCATCTTCACGTACCCGCCCAGAGGGATCCAGTTCAACCGATATTCGGTCTCGCCGTACCGGCTGATGTCCACCCCCTCGGCCGCCAGCCGTTCGAGCCGCGCCGCGCTGGAACCGGGGGTGAACCCCAACCCCTTGCGCCACGACAGCAGCGCGTGCCCGAATCCCACCGCGAACTGCTCGACCCGCACGTCGGCCCATTTGGCGGCAAGAAAATGGCCCAGCTCGTGCCAGAAAATCACGAATCCGAAACCTAAAACCAGCAAGGCAATATTCAACACCGATTCAAGCATGAAGATTCCCGTGAACAACTCATGAAGCCGACATCGGCGCCGATGCCGGCGAATGAAGATTCGACGCCGACGACACGCCGCTTTCTAACGACGCAATCCACTCGCCAGCGCGCTTCCGCCCCCAGCGGTCGGCCGATAGCAACGCCGCCAACGAGGGCGCCTGCTCGACACGATGCTCGTCAATTGTAAGCTCGACCACCCGCGAAATTCCCCCGAACGCGATTTTCCCGGCCAAGAACCCCGCCACCGCTACCTCATTGGCCGCGTTGAGCACCGCCCCGCTCGTCCCGCCCGCCGCCGCAACCTCATACGCCAGCCGAAGCGCCGGGAACCGCTGGAAATCCGGCGGCTCGAACCGCAGACTCCATGAGTCTTCCCAGTTCATCCGGCGCGACGGCCCGTCCAGCCGATCGGGATGCGTCAAGGCGTATTGGATCGGCGTTTTCATGTCCGGCGGCGAAAGCTGGGCGATGACCGACCCATCCACGAACTCGACCATCGAGTGCACGATCGACTCGGGGTGGATCACGATCCGCACCTGCTCGGGCGCCAGGTCGAACAGCCAGCAGGCCTCGATCAGCTCCAACGCCTTGTTGAACATCGTCGCCGAATCGATCGTGATTTTGCTGCCCATCGACCAGGTGGGATGATTCAGCGCCTCGGCCACGGTGGCGCGATCGATCTGCTCGCGGGTGGCGCTGCGGAACGGTCCGCCGCTGGCCGTGAGAATCACCCGGCGAACCTCGTCGCGCCGCCCGGCGAGCATCGCCTGGTAAATCGCCGAATGCTCCGAATCCACCGGCAACAACTTGACATTCCGACGCCGCGACTCGGGGATCAAGATCGACCCGGCGACCACCAACGCCTCTTTATTCGCCAGCGCCAACGTCTTGCCCGATTCCACCGCCGCCAGTGCCGCCCCCAGCCCCGCCGCCCCCACGATCGCGGCCAGAACGATGTCCACATCGTCGCGCCGAACCATCTCGACCAGGCCCGCCTCGCCGTAATAAAGACGGCAACCCAACTGCTCGATCCGGTGGATCGTCGCCGCGTCGATGTCGTGGGAATCGGCGGTGATGGCGACGGCCGACGGGCCGAATCGCCGCGCCTGCTCGAACAATTTTTCGATTTGGCGATGCCCGCTCAAGGCAACAGCGCGGAAAGGCTCACCGAGGCGCTCGACGACCTCCAGGGCATTGCACCCGATCGAGCCGGTCGATCCCAGGATGGCCACGCGCTTGCTCAAGCCGGGCACTATACTCGACTGCCGCGCCCTCTCAACCCGCCACGACAATCGCCGCCACAGGCCGGCTTTGGCGGCCCCGCGGGTGCCTTGGCTGTGGATCCTCTCGACCCGCCACGACAAATACCCCACGGACCGGCTTTGGCGGCCCGGGGGGTGCCTTGGCTGTGGATCCTCTCAACCCGCCACGACAATCGCCCTCGCGGGCCGGGGCCGATCTCTCGGCGTTACTTGCGATCTCCCGCACCCGCCATCGCCCCCGCCATCGCCGTCTTGGCCGCGCGGGCTTCGGGAACCCGGAACATCGTCTGGCAATGCTGGCACTTGACCAGCTTGCCCCGCACATCCTCCGGGACCGTCAACATTTTCCGACAACGAAGATTTGGACAAATCATCTGCACCGCCATGGCCGACTCCAGATAAGGCTTCCCTCAGCCTTGTATCGACCCTGCGCTCCGCCTTCTTAAGATCACCACCGGACCGAATCGGTCCCCAACGGATTGCGAATCCCGGAGCGGCAATGAATGCCGACGAGGACGTCGACGTTCCTGACATCCCCCTTCCCTCATGAGCGCGGGGCGCCGTCGAAATCAGAAATCTCCCCTTTTCAACCGCGAACGACCCAACCACCCCCCCCACCCCCCCAGACTTACCGACTTCTCCCCGCTGATGCCTCCGTTCGCATCCCAGGAATTTCTTCGCGACACGGCACAATCCCCCCCCTCGTTGCAGGCCAAGCAAAAAAACTCCTTCGTGTCATTCGCGACTTCGTGGTGAAAAATCCCCCGAAAACCCCGAATAACCCCCGCCACGAATTCACAACTCATCATGCCGAAACGATCGGGGCACCCCTCTCTTCTTCGCCCCTTCGCCGCTTCGCGGTTCAAATTCTTTATGAACTCCCCTCCTACCACTCGACCGTTTCGAGGTGGCGGGCGATGTCGCCGGCGCTGCTGAAGCGTTCGAGGATCAGGGTATCGCGCAGTCCGCGGATGATGTCCTTGACCACTTTAGGCTGGGCCGCGTAGTGCTGCCGCCCGCCGACGATGGCGTGGAACACCTGGATCAGGTTCAGCACGTCCTTGCGGATTTTGCCCCGGGTGGGGCGGCCAAGGTCGAAAAAGTCGAGCAGTTTGACTTCGAAGCCGATGCCCTGGCGTCGGATCATGATGTTGTCATCGTGGATGTCGCCGTGGTATTCGCCGCGGGCGTGAATGGGGGCGATCCCCTTGGTCAGCGCGTGCAGCACATGCAGGGCCTCGAAGGCGCTCAGCCGCTCGCCGGGCTGAGCCCGCAAAAACTCCGACAGCTTTCGTCCCTCGACCAATTCGCTGATCACCACCGTCACCTTTCGCCGTTTGACGTAGGCGATCTCCTGGTGGTGATACTGCATCAGGATCGGGCAATGGCGCAATGCGTCGAGCTTGCGGGCATAGGCGATCGCGGCCCGTCCCAGCGGATCACGGTGGGGATAATAAAACTTGGCGGCGCGGCGGATCCCGGTGGATCGCTCGCGAATGACGTAGACTTCGCCTTCCCAGCCACTGCCGAGCAGGCGTTCAATCTCGTATTTCCCGGCGACGCTGCGGCCGGGAGGGAAGTCGAACCTTTTGACTTTGCTGGGACGGTACATAACGACGCCGACAAGCCTACGCGCCGATCGCGCCCTCGCCAAGCGCGGACAGGGCCTTGCCCGCCGGTCGAAGCGGGATCAGGCGCGGCGACGGGCGGGATCGGCTCTATTGCTCAGCTCGCCGGCGCGGGGTCGTCATTTCGCAGACTTTCCTTGCAGATATCGCAGCGATAGTCATTCGCCTGGCATGTGGAAATTCGTTTTTGCAGCAGTTCGAGGATCAGTTCGTCGATCCCAAGGGTGGGGGTCACGTGATATCGCGTGCCGGGATGACGGGCCGCGGCATCGGCGGTGAGGCGGGGAATGTCCTGGGTCCAATGTTTTCCGGGGCCGAGGAAAAACGGGCAGACGATCACCCGGCGGGCACCGCGCTGGACGCAGCGATCAAACGCCGATCCGATCGACGGTTCGGCGAGTTCCATGTGGGCCGGCTCGACGATCTGGTGTTCACGGGAGAACCGGTCGGCAAAACAGCGCACCAGTTCCTCGAGCAATTGGTTGCTCTGGTCGCGCCGGGAACCATGATCCACGATGATGACGCCGGTCGGGAGCGAAGACATGGAGAATGCGATTCCTTTCATCGCTTGGACATGAACGAGCGCGGCGATCGATCGGGATTGCCGGGATCGACTCGCGGGCGATACTTCGCATGCGCTTTACACCGGGTTGGCGATGAACGGCCCGCCGCGGCAGTGTTTGAGGTAATTCAGTGCGTAAACCTGGCCGGTCATCTCCAGGTTTTCGCGGTAGACCGGATCGTGCCAGCCCTCGATGTCGATAGCGCCGGTCCACTTGGCCATGCGCAGGATCGAGATCACATCGGTCCAGTTGGTGTCGCCGAAGCCGGGATGGCGATGCCAGACGTAGGGCTTTCCGCCGCGAATCCCGTGTTCGCTGATCACGTCCCAGGCGACGGTGGCGTCTTTGCCGTGGACGTGGAAGATTTTCCCGATCCACTTGCGAAGCTGGGGCAGCGGATCGACCAGCGACACAAGCTGGTGGCACGGCTCCCACTCCAGGCCCAGGGCCTCGCTGGGCACCTCATTGAACATCATCTCCCAGGCCTGCGGTGAGTGGGCGATGTTCCACTTGGGTGCATCCCATCGCCCCCCCATGTCGCAGTTTTCCCAGGCGATCCGCACCCCGGAGCCCTCGGCCCGCTTGGCCAGTTCGCCCCAGACCTCCTTGTATTTCGGCATCGACTGCGGAAGCGGCTGGCCCTCGATCGCCCCGGCGAATCCGCAGACCATGTTGCAGTTGAATAACTTCGCCGAGTCGATGCAGCGGGCGAAGTCCTTGGCGCACTGCTCGTCCTGGAGCGGGTTGCCGAACATCCCGATCGAGCTGATGGTGGCTTTGCCCGCCACCGCTTCGTTGATCTGGTTGGCCGACTTCTCGAGGTCCAGGTCCCCGATCTTCTGCCAGATCATCAACTGAAACGACTCGAAGCCATGGGGAAGAATCTGCTTGATGTAATCGGCACCCTTGCTCATTTGGGCGATCGTCCCGATCCGAATATCTTGATGCGACATAGAAAAAATCCTTTTGTGGATTCACTAAGGTATCGTCCCGGCATCGGCGGTCAAGAATGAGGATGCTCGTTTCCATAAGCGGACTGGAGAAAGCGGACATCCAGAACATTCCGGTGGCTTTGCCGCCGGAGGAGAATCGGTCAGAGCGCAGTGCGGATGGGGTGTATGGCCCGCGCGGGAATATTCTGGCTGTCCCCGTTGTCCCCCCTCATTCGAGCTCCCCAGAGATGTCCGCCCTGGCAGCGGCGACACGAATTCAAAATGCCAGTGGCCGCGCGGGGATTTTGGGAATACAGTTGGCGGCTTGTGGACGAGGCTGGTTTGGCGGGAGATGGGCGGCCATCTTTGCGAACCGGCGGGTCTGTAAGCCAATGGGAAAACCATGTCCGATACCCGTGTTCCTCGACAGTTGCATCATCTGGCCATCGCCACCGTGGCGGCGGCGTTCCCGCTGATCTTCATGGGCGGGCTGGTCACCACCAAGGGTGCCGGGCTGGCCGTGCCGGATTGGCCCAATACTTATGGCTACAACATGTTCCTGTTTCCGCCCAGCAAATGGGTAGGCGGGGTCTTTTACGAGCATGTGCATCGCTTGCTCGGGATGCTGGTGGGATTTCTGGCGGTGCTGATGACGCTTGCCGCGTTTGCGCCGGCCCGGAATCCGGGGACGCGGCGGTGGATCGGCGTGGGCGCGGTCGCGTCGATCTTCGGGACCATCGCCATGAGCGCGATGCTGCTGGCGCTGCCGTCGCGCGAGCAGGTGAGCGGCATCCAGGCGCGGGTAATCGCCGAACTGTCTCATGCCACCGTCGGGGTCGGATCGCTGGCGCTGATTCTCGCCGGGGCGTATTACTGCCGCGATCGCCAGGCGCGCCGATGGGTGCGCTGGCTGACGGTGGGGGTGCTGGTCGGTGTGATCATCCAAGGCGTGCTGGGCGGGCTGCGCGTCACCGAGACCAATACCGAACTGGCGATCATTCACGGGATTTTCGCCCAGGCTTTTTTATGTCTCACCGCCAGCGTGGCGGTGGTCACGTCGCGGCACTGGCTCGCCGCGTCCGTCTTGCCCGCCGACCCGGGCGCGCGAAGAATCGCGACGGTCGCCGCGGTGAGCCTGGGGCTGTTATTTGCGCAACTGATCGTCGGCGCGCTGATGCGACATTACCAGGCGGGGCTGGCGATTCCCGATCTGCCGCTGGCCTATGGTCGGGTGTTGCCGCCGACCGATGCGTCGGGATTGTCCGCGATCAATGACTATCGAGCCCAGACCCTCGGACGCGGCCCGGTGACGTTGGGACAGATTTGGCTTCACTTTGGGCATCGGCTGGGCGCGATCGTGGTGAGCGTGGCGTTGCTGACGCTGATCGTTTCGGTGCTTCGACGCTCGCAACTGCGCGGTCTGGCGACGCTGGCATGGCTGCTGGGCGTGATGCTTGTGATGCAATTGACTCTCGGCGTGTTCGTCGTGTTGAAGCAGAAGCCGGCCGATGTCACCAGCGGCCATGTGGCGGTGGGGGCGCTAATCCTGCTGATCACCTTCGTCTTGGCGATGCGGGCGGCGCGACTGGGGTGTCGCCAGCGATCCAGCGCCGCGGCGCCGCAGCCGTCGGCGCGAGCCGGTTATTCGATGCCCCGGGCGGCGACGGCGTGATCGTCGCTGGCCGGTGAAGATTGCCTGTAGGAAAGCAATATGTCTGTGCGACCCGTTGCCGAAATCGAGTGTTCCGCCGTGGCGATCGCATTGGACCCTGCCGCGTCGCGCAGCGCGGAGCTGGATCGACGCCACCCATCGCGCTGGCAGGATTACTATGAACTGACCAAGCCGCGGATGAATTTCCTGGTGTTGGTCACGGCCATGGTCGGATTTTACATGGCGTCGCGTCCGGGGCTGGTCCCCGGCGGCGGGCTTGATTGGGTGTTGCTCCTTCACGCGCTGATCGGGACGGCCCTCACCGCCGGCAGCAGCGGGGTGATCAATCAGTTCATCGAGCGCGGTTACGATGCCTTGATGCCGCGGACGGCCAATCGTCCGCTCGCCGCCGGACGGCTTTCGCTGCTCGAGGCGGCGGTCTTCGGCGGTGTGCTGGGCGTGGCGGGGATCGCCTGGCTCTATTGGTGGGTAAATCCGCTGACCGCGCTGCTCGGAGCGATCACCTATATGACGTACATCCTGGTCTACACCCCGATGAAGCGATGGAGTACGCTCTGCACGGTCGTGGGCGCGATTCCCGGGGCGTTGCCGCCGGTGATGGGGTTCGCCGCCGCGAGCAACCAGGTGAGCCTCGAGGCGATGGTGGTCTTCGCCATCCTGTTTTTCTGGCAGATGCCGCATTTTCTCGCCATCGCCATCCTCTACCGCGACGACTACCGGGCGGGGGGATTCCAGATGTTGCCGTGCGTCGAGGAAGGACTGCAAATGACCAGCCGCCAGATCATCGTCTATTCGCTGGCCTTGCTGACCGTTTCGTTGCTGCCGACGGCACTGCGGATGACCGGCGCTGCGTACTTCGCCGCCGCCGTCGTGCTGGGGATCGCGTTTTTAAGCTTTGGCGTGGCGTGCGCCACGACTCGAACCCGGTCCGACGCCCGAAAGCTCTTTTTCGCGTCGATCCTCTACCTGCCGATCCTGCTGGGGATGATGATGGCCGATCGAATGTAGTCCCGCGGCGTGTCGCCGGTCACTTTCTGCGAGTTTCATGGCAATAGTCGAGATTTCTCACCTGTCTCACGTGTACGATCGCCAGCGGGCGCTGGATGATGTGTCGCTGTCGGTCGAGCCGGGAGCCGTCCAGGGGTTTCTTGGTCCCAACGGAAGCGGCAAGACCACGTTGTTCCGAATCCTCTCGACGCTGATTTCGCCGCAGCCGCCGGGCGAGGTGAAGATTCTCGAGATGGATCTGGGCACCGAGCAACGGCGCGTCCGCCTGTCGCTGGGCGTTGTGTTTCAATCGCCCAGTCTCGACCGCCAGCTCACGGCCCGGGAGAACCTTCGCCAACAGGGGCATCTCTATGGCCTGGGCGGCGCCGACCTGGAATCGCGGATCGATCTGTTGCTCGAGCGGGTGGGTCTGCGCGATCGTCAGCGCGAGTACGTCGGGGCATTTTCCGGCGGGATGCGCCGCCGAGTCGAACTGGCCAAAGGGCTGCTGAATCGTCCGCGCGTGTTGCTGCTCGATGAGCCTAGCACCGGCCTGGACCCGACAGCGCGGATCGACTTGTGGCGATACCTGCGCGACATCCGTGACCACGACGGGGTGACGATCCTGGTCACCACCCACCTGATGGACGAGGCCGAGCATTGCTCGCGACTGGCGATCCTCGATCGCGGCAAATTGCTGGCCAACGACACGCCGGCGGCATTGAAGGATCGCATCGGCGGGGATGTGATCGCCTTGACGACCGCGCGGCCGGACGAACTGCGCGAGCAGTTGCGGGCGCGGTTCAGCATCGAGGCCGAGCCGATCGAGCATCAGCGCGGATTGCGATTCGAGCGCCCTCGTGGGCACGAGTTTATTCCGCAACTGATCGAAGCGTTCCCCGGGCTGATCGACTCGGTCTCGGTGGGCAAACCGACGCTTGAGGACGTGTTCATCCAAGTCACCGGGCATGGCCTGGACGGCGAAATCGCCGGCGCGGGCGCGGACACCCCCGTGACTGTGCGAGCTTCGTAGGGGCGGGTTTAGCCGCCCGTGACTGACGGCGTGTTCGGGCGGCTGAAGCCGCCCCTACTGCGGTTTTCATGTGGAGAGAATCGAACGTGATGCAAATGACCCTACTCGGCGCCGCCGGCGGCGACGTCACCGGATCGGCATATCTTCTCGAGGCTCCCCGTGCCCGGGTGCTGGTCGATTTTGGATTGTTCCAGGGGCGGCAATTCACCGAGAACCGCAACAAGGTTCCCCGCGCGCTCAAGCCGGGAAAGCTCGACGCGGTGCTGCTGACTCACGCTCATCTCGATCATGTCGGGCGGCTGCCGCTGTTGATCAAGCAGGGGTTTGGGGCTCCTATTTATGCCACGCCCGCGACGATTGACTTAGCCGAGCTGATCCTGCGCGATGCGGCGAAAATCCAGGCCAATGACGCCGAGCGGATCAACCGCAAGCGCGAGCGGGCCGGTCAGCAGCCGATCGAGCCGCTGTTTCGGATCGAGGATGTCGAGCGGCTTCTCAAGCTGTTCAAGCCCGTGCCGTACGAGCAGCCGGTGGCGATCGCGGCGGGGATCACCGCCCGCTGGATCGAGGCGGGGCACATGCTCGGGTCGGCGAGCATCGAACTGACCGCGCAAGATGCCGATCGGTCGCGGACGGTGGTGTTTTCCGGGGATATCGGCCCGCGGGCCGCGCCGATCCTCCGCGATCCATCGGTCTTCACCCGGGCCGACTTGGTCATCATGGAATCGACCTACGGTGACCGCGATCACAAGCCGCTGGACCAGACGCTCGAGGAGTTCCATCGCATCATCCTCCAGGCCGTCGCCCACAAGGGGAAAATCCTCGTCCCCACCTTCGCCATCGGGCGGGCCCAGCAGATGCAGTATCACCTGGCGCAAATGTTCCACCAGAAGCTGGCGCCGCCGTTCCCGATCTATCTCGACAGCCCGATGGCCATCGAGGCCAACTCGATCTACCTGCGGCACGAGGAACTGCTCGACGAAGAAGCGCTGGCGATGTTGCGCAGCGGCGACCTGCTGCGCGATCTGGCGAGCCTGCATCTGTCGCAGACGGCCGATGATTCCAAGGCGCTGAACTATCTCTCCGGACCGTGCCTGATCCTCGCCGGTGCCGGGATGTGCAACGCCGGGAGAATCCTGCACCATCTCAAGCAGAATCTCTGGAAGCCGCAGACGGCCGTATTGATCGTGGGGTATCAGGCCCCGGGATCCCTGGGGCGGCTGCTGATCGAAGGGCGCAAGCAGGTGAGCATTTACGGCGAGAAAATCGCCGTCGAGGCGAGCATCCACACGCTGGGGGGATTCAGCGCCCATGCCGGGCAGACCGATCTGCTGGCGTGGCTGAAATCGCTGGTGCCCGTTCGACCTCGGGTAATTTTGACTCACGGCGAAGATCGCGGTCGAAAACCTCTGGCCCGATTGATCCGCGACCGATTCGGCCTCGACGCCGAGCTGAGCTTCCGCGACCAGATCGTGAATATCTGACGCGATGTTCGTTCGCCGCGGCCCCGGCGAGAAACGGGTTGCCGATGGATCTCAAATTTCAGATTTTAAATCCGGTTCTTGAGGCGACAACGCCGCTCGGAGTTCGGAAGTTTGGGTAAGTCCACAGGCCCAAGCTGAATATCCCCCTTCGCCGGTCGAGTCGCGCAGAGCGGGTGGATCTGCGGGTTGGGGCGAGGGGTCTAACTCAATACCTTGGCGATTCGATCGCCTTTGTGCCGCCGGTGTGCGAACCGGCGGTGATTTACACGTCACCGCCGGTGTGGACACCCGCGGCACATCAACCCAGGCCATCGTACTAGGGTCCATTCTCGCATGAACCAACTTTT